>JBJTNI010000016.1:0-56148 GCA_046073985.1 Flavobacteriales bacterium
AAGGAGTTAAAATATTTGTCAGCTTGTTTCATTCCAAATTGATGCACGCCATAATGATGAATTCGGATCAAATCCTCTTTGGCAACATTGCTTAATTTGTAATCACCCATTTAGCAAACTTTTGGCTTGCTTCAAAATTTCTGATTGTGAATCTGACGTAAACCCTAATTTTTCAGCACGGTCTAACTTCATTCGAATGAGGTCAATTTGCTGTTGCTGATTTCTTGCCTGACGAATAAGATCATTTACCAGTTCACTTTTACTTGAATATTCTTTATTGTCAATTTGACTTTTAAGCCATTCGTCATTAGGCTCCGTAAAAGAAATACTTTGTCTTTTCATGATTTATTGTTTATTGGTGTAAATATACACCAATATCGAACCAATTAGAAACATATACTCGTTTATTACCTCTCCTCTACCCGAATCCTGATATCAAATTCAAAGGAACCTGCTTGATCGGCTTTATAGTTGGTGTGCCAGTAGTTATTGAATACATACAAATAGAGTGGTGAGGGATTCTGTGGGCTGCGCTTCCAAACCTTGGCTCCTTTTTGTTGGGTTTCGTCAATTGGGGCACCCAGTTCAATGAGGTTGCAGTCAGGGGTGAATATTGTGATGCGCCATTCGGTGTTTTCTATAACTAAATGATCCGGAACACAAATAAATTCCTTGTTCGAGCCCTGCAATTGATCGAGGTTATAGGAGATGAGGGTTTGTTCTCCATAGCTTAATGTGGGTTTTTTTAAGTCAAAAGGCAAACAAATATGCAAGGCCTCTTTTTCACGAATGGCTTTTTTATCGATGGAATAATGTAAAATGAATTCGTTTGAAAGGGCTGTTGGCTGGAATTGTACCGAAATGTTCAAGTTTGGATGCTCAATGGTTTGAATTGCTTTTTTTGCATCGTTGCGTTGAACAGCTAAAATTTCATTGCGCTGTGGAGCTATGCCCAAACTATAAATACAAGCGCCAAGTCCTGGTGAATCTTGCTGTAGCAATTCATTTTCATCAAATTTAAGTGATTTGATTCCCGAAGAGGTATCATCCCATTGATAACTCAGATTCCAAAGCGAAGAGCGCTTACTAGTTTCGCGATTTTTGGCACTTTCTTTTACTCCAACTTCATTTACCAAACGGAAATACTGCGCCTGCGCTGAATCTAAAAAGGCTTTTTTGATGCGCCATTGTTCGGTGGTGAAATATGTGTCAGGCGCTGATATACTGCACCAAGCCCCCCATGTGTGCTCATGAAATAAAACAAGATTGCGGTGGATTTCGCGAAGTCCGGCTTCATATTGTTGTTTTTGGTCCGAATTTAATTGATCTTCAAAATCAATGACTTCTTTAACCAAGCGACGCATCTGGATTTCTTCTGCTGCAGTCGAATAAGCACCATCTTCCCAATATGGGCTAATTTCACCCGTAACCTTGGGAATATCAGCTTGATACATGCTCAAAAACTCGGCAAACAAGGTGTCAATGTTGGCAATTACTAATTGTGGCGAACTGTATTTTTGATTCCAATCGGCAACAAATTTACAAAGTAGCGTATCTACTGGGCCGTTGTCTGCATTTTTCGTGTATCGCAATTGCACCATTTGATATGGATAATCTTGTAAGGTTTCCATGTAACTTGAAATGCGCTTTTCCCATTCAAAAAATTGTTGCCCAGCAGGAATATTATGAAAATAAGAATAGCCCTTCCCTGCTGTCCAAACAAATAAAGACTGGCTTGAATCTGATTTTGCTTTCCACAGAAAAGGTTTGTCACCGGTTTCATTGATTACTCCACCAACGCGGTCGCCATGGTCCGGTAAGTTTTGCACATAATTTGGCCCTAAAGAAAGATAAGGAATCTGTTGTTGAGTATAGGCTTCAAAAGCCGCATAAGCTTGTCCTGGAATGTCGGTAACCATGGCATTTGAAATATGTATTCCGTAGGTTTCTTCGAGTTCCTTTGCGTAGGCCATCAGCCACGTCATTTCTTCTGGTCGCATCAGGCCAGTGAGACAATTGGCATAATTAGCTGAGAGCACCAATTGCCCTTTTTTGACCGCTGCAATAAATGCTTCTATTTCTGCTGAATTGGCCTGACCCATAAAATTCTCTACCGCCCATAACGATTCTATATGCCAAACGGGCTGCACACTTTCAATCCCACCTTTCGCAATCCAGCGCAATGCAGCGCGGATATTTTCAGTCTGAATTTTGGCTACCTCAGTTTGTAAATGTGAATACCCAATATCGTTGTGTGAATGGTGAATGATATGGAATTCAAGGTCTTTGGTTGGCAGGATGTGAAATGTATAATCTTTGGATTCTTGTAGTTTGCCATTTTGATACAAGAAAATTTGCAAAGCATCTTTTCCAGTGAAATCTTTAGGATAAGCAGAAATGCTCATTGTCTGATAACCCGTTCTGAGGCGTTTGCCGTAATGAAAAAACGGAGAGTCAAGCACCAAGCTATCAATGCCATCTGGGATGACACATTCGAAATTCAAAGGCCGAAGTTGTTCTTTGCGCAATACAAGACAACTTGCAGTGGCTAAAAATTCAAATTTTTCTTGGTACTTAAAGACCATCAGCCAATCGCGACTTTGCATGTCCCGCCCAATAATTTTAAAATTGGCAGTTTGACCTTGATGGGCATAAGGCAATTCCAGTTCAAAAAAACCAAAGATATCTTTGTTGATATCCTTCTCAAGCATCGTGAAACGGTAATGACCTTGCGGTGCATAATTACTGGCAAACTGAAAATTTTGACGTTCCGACCAACGCTTTTGTGTTTTGAACGTGAAAAGTAAGCTATCGTTGAGGTAAACATCAAACAAACGATCTTCAGCACTTGTACCTGATGAAAAACCGATCAAAAATTTAAATTGCGCAATGCCATTCACCACTGTTGCTTGTTGAGCTTGCCACATTATTGGAGATTTACCGTCACAGCGCGTTAGTAGTGCCTCATTTGCAAAACTTCGAAACGGAGAAAAATACGTAATGTCCTCTCCACTGATTTTAGACGCATAACCCGCAGTAGGTTTTTGACTGTGGGAAAAGTTCAAACTCAGGATGAAAACAAAAAATGCTGCAATTTTCTTCACGGGATAACAGGAATTTAAGACCAAGAAATGATTCACCTAAGGTAGTAAATCCTAATTTTGCAATAAAATTAATTTTATGCGCTTCAATCTTTCTGAAATCAACGAACTGATCAGGTCCAGACGCACCATTTACCCAGAACAATTTTCTGACAGAAAGGTCCATAAAGAGCAAATTGAGTTGCTATTGAATAACGCCCAATGGGCACCTACACATGGCAACACACAACCGTGGCGCTTTCATGTTTTTACAGAGAACGGGCGCCAAAAACTCAGTACTTTTTTAGGTGAAACCTATTTAAAACTAACACCACCAGCACAGCAAGACGACGCTAAGCTCGCTAAAATGCTGCGCAGACCTCTGCTATCTTCAGTGGTAATTGCAATCAGCATGAAGCGTCAGGAAACTGAAAAAATTCCAGAAATCGAAGAAATTGAGGCTGTGGCTTGCGCCATTCAAAATTTGCACATCAGCTGTACGGCCTATGGCTTAGGTGGGTTTTGGGCGACACCAAAATTAATTTACAGCAATGAAATGAATCAATTTTTAGGCCTCACCGAGAAAGACAAATGCTTGGGCTTGTTTTACATAGGTTACCCAGCAATTGAGTGGCCCGAGAACCAACATCGCAGACCACTAGAGTACAATTGCACTTGGGTCAACGAATAAGCCACCACACCTAGCTT
This sequence comes from Flavobacteriales bacterium, assembly GCA_046073985.1. Lineage (GTDB taxonomy): Bacteria > Bacteroidota > Bacteroidia > Flavobacteriales_D > Crocinitomicaceae > UBA952. Next base: position 3,789 of record JBJTNI010000016.1, read on the forward strand.
GTTTTTTCGTTTCTTTGCACATGCGCCTATTATTTATAGCATTGTTCTTATTGCCCCAACTGCTCTGGGCCCAGGCCTACAACAAACTCGGGCAACCCAATTTCTTTGGCTTTCAATACCGCACTATTTTGCCAATGCAGCAAATGCAATCTGGTCTGCAAAGTTTTTCGGATAGTGTTTTAAAAGCAGATATCCAACCTCAAGGGGGCTATACATTTGGGGGTATTGTCCGTTACGGCCTGAGCAATCTCATTTCAATTGAAACAGGACTCTACTACAATCAACGCAATTATCAAATCAATGCTACTCGCACCGATAGTGCAATTAGTGTAGATCAAAGGCTTCGTTTTGTGCAATTTGAGGTTCCGATTCAAGGACTCATTGCAATTCAACTTTCAAAGCAATTCTATGCCAATGCTGCACTGGGTGCAAGCATATTGTACAAGCCAAGTAGCGTAGCATCATATGTGAACCCTTATGACAAACACGAATTTAGACAAGTTGGTTTAGTTGATATCAATGATAAGCTCGGTTTTGATCTACGCGCAAGTGCAGGTTTTGAATGGCGCGATAAAAAAGCAGGGGTCTTTTACTTAGGGGGCACCGCTTTTATCCAATTACAACCAGCATTTACCTTCTTATCAAGGTATCAATATGTCAACTTTAAGCAAGCAGCAGCTGGACCTGTCAATGCGTCTGGTTTCGGCCTTGATTTCAAATATTTTATCCCGTACCAAAGACCTACTCAGCAAATATTCAAGCCAGGTCCAATTGAGTAACTTATTTTTGCCCTAGGCGGTAACCTAAATAAGCCATTGGTAAGTAGGCTAATAGCAAATCTGCTAAAATGAACCAAAGTGGCGTGGCTGGCAAACTGATTACCATCATGACTCCGCCTGCTAAAAAAGCAAAACCGATGGCCATTGCATGAATAAGGCTCCGTTCTACTTTCATTTTACTCACAAAAAATGCCCCGATGAAAGATCCGATGGCATGAGCCAAAAACGGAAATAAAAAATGAATAGGTTGCATATGCGGCATTGCTTCAACCAAGCCTTTTTCAGTACTAAGGTCATGACCCGCAGGTGCTGCAATTAATTTGGTTCCGAGTTGAACGATCAGACCATTGGTGATGGCACCAATAAATAAACCCAATATTGACAGTAAAATTGATTTCATAACGTTATTTTGATTGAATGAATACAGAACAAAGTAAAGCAAAAAAAAGAAATTGTTCAGGGCTCTTGAAGTACTACTTGATATTTTTGCTTGGCCTCGGTTCTACTACAGGCATTGTAGTGCCACCACTCGGTTGGCAATTGTCTAAAACCTTGGCTTTGCATGAGTTTCCTGAGCAATAACCTATTTGAAAGTTGTTGCGTAGTAAGCTGCCCTGCCCTGGCAAATGAATCTTCAAGACAAGGGTATGCGATTTTTCTGATGTCGTCAAAACCAGCACCCATGTCTAGCAATTTGCCATTTTCATCGGAAATACTGAGATCCACAGCTGCACCAAAATTATGCAGACTTCTATTTTTCGGGTTAGAGACAAATTTGGCGCGCTCAACAGGAACGATCGTATCAAGCGCCTTCCACATTTTTTCTTGAACTGAAACCGGACGAAGCGCATCAAATATCAAAAGATGATAACCTGGCTTGAGCTTCGTTAGGGCATGCTGAACCTTAGCTAAACGCGTTGCGACATCTTGTTGTAAGTAAGCGCGATCGATGGAAAAATAAAGGCGTTGTTTAAGAAAGTTATCAGTTGTGCGGTATTTCAAATCAATTTGAATGTCAGGGTTGATTGATTGAACATCGACTAGCTGAGCAGGAAGGTTAGTTATTTTTTGATCCTTTTTAGGCTTGTAAGTCTTACTTTCTTCCTCAACTTTTTCTTGAATATTACTATTTTGTTTTTCAGCAGTATTTTCACAGGCTAAAAAGAAAAACCAAAGTGCGATTCCAAGGATAAAACCTTGAATTAACCTTTTCATTACTAAGCCTTTAACAAACGAGTGGTTTCTGTTTGGATTCGGGTTCGGAGGTTTTCAGAAACCGGATACAACGGAAGGCGCATGGTTTCTTGCATGAGGCCACGAGCAGCCAAAGCCACCTTTACCCCACCTGGGTTACCTTCTTCAAAGAACATTTTTGTGACACTAAAGAGATCGTAGTGTGCCTGCTTGGCTAGTTCAAGATTTCCGGACATCGATGCATGGACCATTTGAGAAAAACGCTCAGGAAATGCATTTGCTACAACAGAAATTACACCATCTGCACCTGCTGCGATGAGTGGCATAGTCAGATTGTCGTCACCGGAAAGCACACCAAATTCAGGTTTTCTTTGACGAATAATGTCCATGATTTGCTCCATATTACCAGAGGCTTCCTTGACAGCTACCACATTTGAAATTTCTGCAAGTTCAAGGGTGGTTTCAGGACTCATGTTAGAACCTGTACGGCCAGGGACATTATAAAGGATAATGGGTAAATCAGTGAAAGACGCTACCATCTTGAAATGCGCAACAATTCCTTTTTGAATGGGCTTATTGTAGTAAGGCGAAACAGATAAAATACCATCGACGCCACTTGGTACGTTTTTGAGCAAAGCCTCAAGACCCAATGTGTTATTGCCTCCTACTCCGTAAACTACCGGAAGTTGGCCATTATTGTGTTCAAGGACTGTATCGAGGATCAAACGCTTTTCGTCTTGACTTAAGGTTGGAGATTCACCGGTAGTACCTTGAACAACTAAAAAATCGGTTCCGCCTTGAATTTGTAGAGATACTAATGCTTTTAATGCAGCAAGATCAATACTTCCGTCGGTATGAAATGGCGTAACTAATGCAACGCCTGAGCCTTTAAATGTTTTCATTGAGCGATTCTTTCTAAGGTTTGTTGAATGTATTGGAGTTGAGCCTGAGGCTCAGTTTGAGCTGTATCGATTTGCAGATCGAATTTGGTATTTTGGGCATTGAGCAAAACTTTACGTTGAATGCTCGTTTGTTCCAAAAGAGGAAATATTTTTGAATCGAGGTGGGCATTCCAGATCAAGAGGTCGTAAGCTTTTTGTAGTTCGGTCTCTAGCTGTATATCTTTGAGTTTTCCAAAAAAAGAGAAATCTGCGGGTGAGTTGTAATAAATCAAGAAGTGAGGTGGCAAGTTTTTCTTGTCGAGGTATTTGGGGATATTGACAATGATCAATGCATGTGCGAACTGATTGAGTTGCAAAAATTGATCAATGGCCTTCACAAAGGTGCGCATTTGAAGATCGTCTGTGTAGTCCCAGACAATAGCGATGCGCTTGGTTTGCTTCCAAATACTTAAATTACTCACTGTGAAATCAATTTTATAAATTCATTTTCAGACAACAAAGTTACACCTAAGTCTGTAGCTTTTTGCAATTTAGAAGGCCCCATATTTGCTCCGGCGATTAAATAAGTGGTTTTTGCCGAAATAGAAGAACCCAATTTACCCCCATTTAACTCGATGAGGTCTTTGAGTTCGTCACGGCTAAAGGTTTCAAAAGTACCTGAAATGACGCAAATTTTTTGCTCCAAAATATTGGAATGCAATAACTTTTCTTCACTTTTGAATTGCAGCCCCACGGCTTGCAGGCCTTCGATGAGCACTAAATTCTCAGAAAAACTAAAATAGGACAAAATGGATTGGGCAATTTTTTCACCAATTTCATCGACTTCTAGCAATGCTTCAAGATTAGCATTTCGCAAAGCATCTATGTTTGAAAAAGCGGCTGCTAGTTTTTTGGCAACGGTTTCACCAACAAAGCGAATCCCTAAACCAAACAAAACGCGTTCAAACGGAATTTGCTTTGAAGCAGCAATCGATTGCAACAAATTATTGGCAGATTTTTCTGCCATTCTATCGAGTGTCAGGAGTTGATCGAACGTCAAATAATAAAGATCTAAAGGGCTCTTAATCATTTTGTTGAAATACATTAATTCAACTGTTTCTTCACCTAAACCATCGATGTTGAGTGCCTTACGACTGATGAAATGTAATATTTTGCCAGTGACCTGTGGCGGACAACTTTGATCGTTGGTGCAATAATGTTGTGCCTCACCATCTTGACGTGTCAGTAAGTTGCCACATTCCGGGCAATGTTCAATAAATAAAATGCGTTTTTCTGACTTTCTTAAATGCAGATTGACGCCTACTATTTTAGGGATAATCTCCCCTCCTTTCTCAACCTGAACGGTATCGCCGTCGCACAAATCGAGTTTTTCAATTTGATCTGCATTGTGCAAAGAAGCACGCTTGACAGTAGTACCGCCCAACTGTACAGGCTTCAAATTGGCAACTGGTGTTATCGCACCGGTTCTGCCAACCTGATAACTGACAGACTCTAACAAGGTTTCTACTTGCTGTGTTTTGAATTTATAGGCAATTGCCCATCGCGGTGATTTGGCGGTCATGCCGAGTTGCTCCTGCTGCACATAAGAATTTACCTTGAGCACAACGCCATCTATATCGAAAGGGAGTTCGGTACGCTTTGTTTCCCAGAATTGGATGAAATCCATGATACCTTGGATGCTATTGGTTTTTTCAATCATGCGCAAGCGCTGATCGGGTACTTTGAAACCCCAATTTTTAGCCAACATAACAGCTTCGAAATGCCCAGCTGTGGCAGTATCGGGGCTGTATACGCCGTATAAATAACAATCAAGACCTCGTTTAGCAACCTCGCGTGAATCTAGTAATTTGAGTGTGCCGGAGGCTGTATTTCTAGGATTTGCAAAAAGCGGCTCACCTTGGGCAGCTCTTTGGGAATTGAGGGCCTCAAATTGCTGCTGCGGCATGAAGATTTCTCCGCGAATTTCAAAATCTTGAGGAGCCTCTGGGTTTAATTGCAAAGGAACAGTGCGGATCGTGCGCACGTTATTTGTGACGTCTTCGCCCATTTGGCCATCGCCTCGTGTAAGTGCTTGTTCAAGCTTTCCGTTTTTGTATTGAATACCAATGGCAACACCATCGTATTTGAGTTCACATACAAACTCAGAAGCTTCACCTAAGATTTTTTGACAACGCTCGGCCCAATCGATGATTTCTTGCTCAGAATAACTATTGGATAAAGACAACATCGGAAAACGATGGGCTTTTGCTTCAAATTTTTTGGTGAGATCGCCGCCTACACGCTTGGTTGGGCTGTTTGGGTCTGTGAGTGCTGGATATTGCTGCTCTAAAGCCTCAAGTTCTTTGAGGAGCATATCAAACTCATAATCAGAAATTTGAGGAGCATTGAGCACATAGTAGGCATGATTGTGCGCATGTAGCTGAGCACTTAATTGGGAGATTTTAGCTTGTATTGCTTGCAATTCCATCAGTTAAAGTTACGCTTTTTGAACAAGAATCATGCGTTCTTTGCCTTGTAAATCGCAATGAATTTCTCTTCTTTTGAACAAATCAGCCTCAAACAAATGAAGTGTTTGTTGTGCAAGATTTTCATGCACCTCCAAGGCCATTATTCCGTTGGTTTGCAGATTTGAAACAGCGAGTTGAGCCAGTCTTTCATAAAAGATAAGCGGGGTTTGGTCTTCGACAAACAAGGCCATATGTGGTTCGTGTGCCAATACATTTTGCTGCATCTGAGCAGCCTCTTGTTGGGGAATATATGGCGGATTACTCACGATTAAATCAAATTGTTCTGGACTTTTCCAAGTAAAAATATCCTGAACCATTGCTTGTAGCTCAAGTTTGTTGAGTTTTGCATTTTCTATAGCTAATTCAATAGCTCCTTGCGATAAATCTAGCGCGCTCACATGAGCTGTTGGGTAATACTTTTTGAGCGCCAAAGCGATACAGCCACTACCTGTACAAAAATCAATGATGGAACCAAACTTCAGACCCTGTTTTTGAACAAGCGCCACTAATTCTTCGGTTTCAGGTCTTGGAATCAATGCCCTTGCATCGATTTTAAGTAGCACATCGGCAAAATACACCTCCCCAATGATATATTGAAAAGGCTCGTTGGCTTGCAAGCGTTTGACAACAGACCGAATGCGCAATAGATCAGATTCAGAGAACCTTTCATCGCTTTTGAGTAAGATATCACTAGAAGACCAACCAAAATAAACACGCAATACGGTAGTCCACATTGATTTGCATTCGCTATTTGTAAATGCATCGGATAGTTGCTCAAAAAAATAGGATTTTGCGCTGCTTACGCGGTTGTCGGCTACAAACATTTAATTTTTCTTTTGACGCAGTTCAATGAAAGGTTTGATTTTTTCGTTTTCGATCAGGACTGTCAGGTTGTAGTAAGCAATTTTCCATTCACCTTTTTCCAAAACAAAGATGCCACTCCCTCTACAGCCTTCCATCCAAGTATCTAAATCCTCATCAAAATAAGCTACTTGACCATTAGCTGCAAAATGCCAATGTCTGTTAGATGGTTTGAAATCCCAGGCTTTTCCCTTATCAAAGTAAGGTTTACAAAAAGCCATAAACTCGGGTTTTGTCCAGCGCTCACTTGGGGCAGTTCCTAAAAAAACGAAATCAGTGTTAGTCCATGCAAAGTAACTTTCAAAATCTGCTGTTCGGGCCGCCTGATGCCAATTATCGAGTATTTGATTTAAGTAGATTTGGTTCAAGGAATCTAGTTGTGCTTTTTGAGCATAGCCTAGCATCTTGATACTACTCAAAAACAATAAAAGATAAATGAAACGCATAAAGGGATGTTTGATGGATTAATAGTTAGGATTAAAGGGCTACAGCGCCTCTAATTTGAATACACACTGGCCTTTGATAAAAGTTCGCCAAGCATAATTTTGAGCCTGACCAAGATCTGCGGTGACCGGATTTTCAAAAATGGCAAAAGTGGCCTGCTTACCCTTTTCAAGACTTCCAAGTTCTTTTTCTTGAAACGCTGCAAATGCAGCCCAAATGGTCATGCCCTTGAATACTTCTTCTAGCGTAAGTGACTCATTGGCTTTATGATTCACAGCTGCTTGAATGGTCAGAAACGGATTGGTTTGCTCCACCGGAAAATCAGTACCAAGGGCAACCATACCAAATTGATTGAGTAAAGTTTTGTAGGCATAAGCACCTTGCATGCGCGCTTTTCCAAGGCGAGCTTCTGCCCAGTCTGCATCCGAAACAGCATGGGTGGGCTGTACAGACGGAAATACAGCATAATTTGCAAATTTTTGAAAATCATTAGGGTCAATGACTTGCGCGTGTTCGATGCGAAAACGGTGATCTGGTTTTCTTTTGAAAACTCCAGCATAAATATCGAGGATCAAGGCATTTGCAGAATCACCGATACCGTGCGTATTCATTTGATAACCTTGTGCTAAACAGAACTGAGCTAAGTCTTGGATACGCTGAATTTCAGTGAGCAAAAGCCCTCTGCCTTCCGGATGATCGTGATAAGGCGCCTTGAGCAGCGCACCCCTAGAGCCCAAAGCCCCATCAGCAAAACATTTAAAACTTCTGATGCTGAGATTCTTGTAACGATATGGGCCATTTTTTCTAGCAAAGTTTCTATTTTGTGGACTATCCATGAGCATGGCATAAACGTTGAGTTTCAACTGGTTCTTTGCCATTAAAGTTTTGAACCATTCGATGTGCTTGTAATCTATTCCGGCTTCGTGCACACCAGTAATTCCGTACTGTAACAACTCTTCTTGCACTTGTAAAAGCGCCTTGAAGTATTCTTTTTTGGAATAATCAGGTATATATGGTTGCACCAAATTCATGGCGTTGTCAATCAAAAGTCCTGAAGGCTTGTAGGTTTGTAGTATAACTTTTTGACCAAAATTTGAATCAGAGGGTAAATTTAAATTTCTTGGAAATGATATATTCCCTTCCATATTAACCTTCACAAAACCAAATTCTCCACCATGTAAATAGCCAAGTTGGTCGATCGCTTTACTTTTGCGCAACAAATAATCATTGACCAAAGCGGCATGACCATCAATGCGGTAAAGGCAGACAGGAATATCTGGAAATAAACGGCTGAGCGCTGTATTATCGGGCATTTCTTGACCAGCCCACAAGCTTTGATCCCAGCCTCGACCAACCAACATGCGTAGGCCCGTATGTGTGGCTCTATATTGCTCGCAACGATGTATCATTTCTTGTACAGAACGGACACCACGTAAATCAACACCGAGTAATTGCTTGGCATACATGAGCATATGGCCATGCGCATCAGTAAAACCCGGATACACCTCTTTTCCTTGGGCATCGAGCGTTTCATCTGAGCGGTATTTATTTAAAATTTGTCTTTCAGGCCCAACTTCGACGATGAGCCCATCTTTGATCGCCATAGCGTCAGCTTCTGTATTGGCTTCGTCAAGGCAATGGATTGTTGCATTATGAATGATTAAATCGACCTTTTGCCCTTTCATACAAGCAAAAAGAACCAATAACAACGGTGAAAGAAGCGACAGTTTTTTCATAAGTCATTAGAATGGATAACCGATACCAAAATTCAAATAGTTTGGCAAAAATGGCCTCGGCATGATGGCCTTTACTTGGTCTAGTGTCATGTTGAAATGATCCATACCTTCTTGGTAATACGTGGATCTGTCTTTGAAATCTTGGAAAACCCAGCGGGCACCATCGGCAAAGGCCGGATCGTAAACCGGAAAACCAACATCGAGACGCAAAATAAAGTAATCTAGATCCATACGCAGACCAAGACCGGAAGAAATAGCAATTTGCGGCACAAAAGTAGACCAACCAAACTGACTACCAACACGCGACGCATCCGAACGGTAAGTCCAGATATTTCCGAAATCTGTGAACAAAGCACCTTTGAATGTAGAGCCCATATTGAAACGGTATTCAAAAGACCCACCAAAACGGATGTCACCAATTTGAGTAGCCAGACGCGAGGTATCAAGGTGATACTTATAAGCACCCGGGCCTAATGCTCTGGCCCTCCAACCTCTGTTGTCATTTGACCCACCGCCAAAAAAACTGTAGTCATAGGGCATGGCGGTTTTTGAATTGAGATATGGTATTCCTGCTCCTGCATTCAGGCGCAAGTGCCATGAGCTCCCTTTTGTCAGGCGATGTGATGCGATCAGTTGATTATCCATCCGGACAAACTGAGAATAAGGCTGTTTTCCGAGTAAATAAGAACCAGCCAATGTGTCTTGGTTTGAACGAAATGCATAAAGTAAGTTTCCGGCAGCATCAAGACTTGAGTTGAAATACAAATTACCCCTAAACAATCTTTTCTTGCCTACTTTTTCATCTTTTTCCTTGTTATTGTACTCAAAAGAAAACTTGAAATCTTGCCAAATAAATTGATTGCTGTAGGCATTCGATAAGAAAAGGTCATTGACCTGTTGCAACTGCGCCTCAAAAGCTGCTGACTTTTGGATACTGACATATTTAATGACTGAAGCACCCGGCAGACCCAATTGAAAAACTTGTGTTTTACCTACTAAAAACTTCCAAGAATAGTTGAGCTGAAAAACGCGTCTGTCAAAAATATTGCGTTTTTCAAAATTCATGGCAGTACTGATCAAGGTTCTGGGTTTTTGTCTTTTGCCAAGAAGTGTCACAGGGCTAGGAAATAAACCTGGGAGGTCCAGCTTGATACTTGGGCCAATCTCAAAGGTGTTGAAAGTACGGCCAGAATTGACAATTTGATCGCCAGCATTGGCATCAAAAACAGGAGGTTGAGACTCAAAGCCCCCTCCTACTGAAAACGTAAGGCGTTCGGCACCACGAAAAATATTTTTGTTGGTATAGTTCAATGAGGCAGCTGCACCAAGTAAACCAAAGCTAGAAGTGAAGCGTGGGTCAAAAGCCCAAGACTGCTTCTTTGCAGGTTCGAGGTAATAATGAACGTTCAATAAGTTGGTACCTGGTAGCTCTTCAATGAAGGGTTTTACAGAACTAAAAACCCCCAACTGCACCAAAGAACGATAAGAACGATCGAGGTAGTATTCTTTGTAAGTGTTATTCTGCTCAAGGTAGTTTTGCATTTCCAAAACATTTGGCTTGATCCAAGGTGCGGTGCCATTGAACGTAAGCGTCATGGTGCGCCAGTCACTTTTGGTGCCAAACGGAACTTTGAGGTCTTGTGCTTGTTTTTTGGTGTAATCTAATTCTTGATAAAGCAAAGATTCCAAAGTATTTAAATATTGCGGTTGTAAGGAGTCATAGATGCTACGCCCCATGGACTTGGCTTCCGCTATGAAACTTGTTTGCATAAATGCAGAATCAGCTAAATGGAAATAAACTTTATTGATTTTTGTAGACCTGTAAGGCACTCTTATGAGGCTATCAGGGTTTTGAATAGCTGGCACAAGGCGGTCTTCAAAGCGCATTGTGAGATGAACGGTCATTTTTTGACGGTTGGTGTCTGCCAAAAATTCAATACTTGTTCCATTGAATTTATAGATACTTTCATCGCGCATGAATTTGGCTACTTTTTCACGGTAGGCCTCGAGGTAGTCAAGGTCAAATGCCTTGCCAAGTAATGGATGTTCTCCTAGTGGCTCGTAATTTTTTCGAATCAATTTGAGATGGAGGTCACGCAGTAAACGAGGTCCGACATAGGTGACAGAATCAATGATATATTGGGGGCCTTCATCAATGATGTACGTTGTTTGAGCAAATCTTTTGTTTTGATTGTACTTGATTGACGCAGTTACGCTGGCATAATAGTATCCTTTTTTTATTAAATAGCGAGCTAATTGTTCTTTGCTTTTGAGATGTAATAAGGTATCCAAAACAACTGGTTTTTGCCCAAATTTGTATTTGAGTTTTTCGGCCCAAATGACTTGCTTGAAGGTGCTGTCAGGCAAGGCTTTGAAGCGGTAATCTGAACGCCCTTTTAAGAATGCTTTTTGATTGCGTTTGGTGTTGATTTTATTTACCTTCTCTTTTTTAATAGAGAGTTTTTTCTCAAATCGATCGAGCCGTTTGATTTTTTTGTTTGCCACTGTTGCAGAGTCAAGGCTGTTGTAGAGCCAGAGTTTCCAAGGCAGTCCGAAAAAACGTGCATTAGGTTGCTGCCGCAGCACTTGAGAAAGCTCGTAGCGATCGAGTTTGGTGGTCAATGGATTGGCTATGGCGATGTTGGTCTTGTGCAGCAAATAGTTACCCGGTGGTACATGCTTAGACAAGCTACAACTTGCCAGAACGGCAAACACTGACAGCAAAGCAAATAATCGTAAATTTGAGCGCAATTGCATAAGTACAAAAGTAACTAATATTCACTTGGAAAAGCTGAGTCAACAAAAGATCAAATTCATTAAAAGTTTGCAACTCAAAAAAAACAGAGATGCAGCTCAATGCCTCTATTTAGAAGGCGAAACACTCATTAAAGATCTTTTGCAATATTTTCCAGATTTAATTGAGCTACTCGTTATTGATCAAAGCATTTCCGAAGCTTGGAGTTACCCAGCGGCTCCTACTTTTCTGGCTTCAAACAACGATCTTCAAAAAATCACCCAGCTTAAAACTGCTAAAAAAATTAATGCGGTGATCCGCTATCCACGCACTCAAGCTTGGGACGGCACCGGTCAAGCACTGCTGCTCGATCAAATCCAAGACCCCGGAAACTTGGGTAGTATCATTCGGACTGCTGATTGGTATGGCATTCGACATATTTTTTGCTCGCCCAATACGGTAGATTTTCTCAATGCAAAAGTCATTCACAGCACCATGATTTCAGCATTCAGGGTACAAATACATTATCAAGAATTAGCGCCGCTCATTGAAAAATATAGCTCAAATGCCTTCGGAGCATTTATGACTGGCGCAGCATTTGAAGGTGTTGCTCCAAATGATTTGAAATTACTTGTTCTAGGAAATGAAGGTCGAGGTATTAGCCCTGAAATTACCGAACTGCTTGTGAATCAAATTACCATACCTCGGATTGGACAAGCCGAATCTTTGAATGTTGGGGTTGCTACCGGTATCTTGTTGCAACATTTTACGAAATCGTAACTTTGAATTAGCATTATCAGGGAAAAGGCTGTATTTTTGCAAACTTCCCATTCGCCAATGCTAGACATCGATTTATACGAAGCCAAAAAACTTTACCCTTTTCAAGAGAAAACTGTTTCGCAAGTTCTTGACGAACTCGACAAAAACGGTAACAACTTTAACTTACTCTATCAGCTTCCTACCGGAGGCGGAAAAACCGTCATCTTTTCGGCTATTGCCAAACAATACATCGAAAAATGGGGTAAAAAAGTGCTCATCTTGACCCATCGCATTGAACTTTCGATACAAACCTCTAAGCAGTTATCAGCCATACAGGTTCCAAACAAAGTCATCAATTCCGAAGTTAAAACACTTGAAGACCAAAACGAATATACTTGTTATATTGCGATGGTCGAGACACTCAATAATCGCCTCAACGAAAACGATCAATTCATAGAAAACGTAGGTTTGGTTATTGTCGACGAAGCCCACTACAACAGCTTTCGAAAAATCTTCCAATTTTACGAAGACGCCAATATTTTAGGTGTTACTGCTACACCACTCAGCAGCAACCGAAACCTTCCACTTAAAGACCATTACAACAAGCTATTGGTAGGAGAATCTATTTCTAATCTGATTGCCGATGGTTATTTATCAGATGCCGAAACCTACTCTTATGATGTCAATTTACATGGCCTCAAAATAGGTTCAAATGGCGATTTCACCGTGAGTTCAAGTGACCTGCTTTACTCCAACTACTTCATGCAAGAGAAACTTATATTTGCCTATGAAGAAGTCGCTCTAGGAGAAAAAACCCTCATCTTTAACGCCGGAATAGAGACCTCCAGACGCGTTGAAGAATCGTTTAAAAAACTCAAATATAACATCAGGCATCTCGATTCTACTTTCTCGGACAAAGACCGCAAGGATGTCATTCGTTGGTTCAAAGAAACCCCCGGAGCCATTCTTACTTCTGTAGGCATCCTGACAACAGGCTTTGACGAACCATCCGTTCAAACTATAATCATTAACCGCGCCACGCGTTCGCTGACCCTTTATCATCAAATGATTGGCCGCGGTTCCAGACGCATCCCTAATAAATCTCAGTTTAAAATCATTGACCTCGGAAACAATGTAAGGCGCTTTGGCTATTGGCAAGACTACATCAATTGGCAAGATGCTTTTCGCTTTCCGGATCGTTTCCTAGAATCCAGAATTTCGGAATTAGAGGACATGGAATTTGAAGTCGAGTACGAATATCCAAAAGGTTTCGACAAATTGGTTCGTACCGATATCCTCGAAGCATTTTCGATCAAAGATTGCTACATCGCTTGTATTGACAAAGGCTTGAAAGGCAAAGATGCCATTGATCTTTCTATAGCCAACCACTACGAAGCAATAGAAGCATCTGCCCAAGACCTCGACCATGCTCTGAGTCTTCAACAACTCCTCCAAGACCATATCGAGCACCGCATCAAGCACTACACTAAGTGCATCTCCAAATGCACCGATAACTATTTGAAATATTTGCTCGAAACCTACAACCGCCAATTGAGTCAGAAAATCAGGCTCAACATTGAAGATTAACGCAATTGTCGTAATTTTAGGAGCATGAAGTCAATATTGCTACTCGTTATGTGGTTTGCGTTTGCAGTTCAATGCGTTTCACAAACACAACTAAAAGCCTACCTCGACACCAAGCAATTTCATGCACCGGGTGCTGGTTCTTACCTTGAAATATACATAGAATTTGCAGGATACACCGTTCAGTTTCAGCCTTGTGTTGGAGGTTCAAAAGCAACCGTATTAGTCGATATCAAACTAAAAGACAGCACGCAACAAATCGTATTCAAAGACTTATACACCCTCGACTCCCCTATCTCCACTGATTCATCTCAAAATAACTTTATTGAAATCCTCAGAACGTCCGTCAAACCAGGTACCTATTTCCTTGATGTTTATCTCGAAGATTTAAACCGTCCTAAGAGTAGTATTAAAGGCGTGATACCAGTTGAGATCGTAGCACTTGATCAACAACTCGCTTTTTCGAGCGTAGAAATTGTCGATTTAGCTTTTAAATCTGAAGAAGATTCGAGATTTGTGAAGTCCGGTTACTATATGCTTCCGTTGCTCTCAAATTATTTCAATCAGGACATGAGCGCACTGCCATTTTATACCGAATTATACGGCGCAAACGGAGACATCATTTTAGAACGCAAAGTGGTTGATGCCAAATCAAACCTAAATTTTGCCCTACTGCAACGCAAAGATACCTTACGCGCAGAAACCGTCATTCCCATTTTACAAGAAATCAATCTTTCTGACTTACCCACTGGATCTTACCAACTTCAACTCACTGCCACTGACCTTACTAATCAGCAGAAAGCAGCTCAAACCTATGAATTTGAGCGCAATAACGACATCGAAACCGCTTTCGATTTCGCCTCCATGTTGCTCGACCCCTCCTTTCAAGCATCGATCCATACTGATAGCATTGCCTTTTATTTTGAAAGCCTCATTCCTATTGCAAAACCGGGTGAAATCAGAACCATCATCGATGTATTGAAATCCAAAGACACCGTGGCCATGCGCAAACACCTTCAGGCATTTTGGTTTCAAACTTCAGGCAGCAAAGGCTACGAAAAATGGATACAATACCGCGAGCAAGTCCGTTCGGTTGAAAAATATTACGCCAATAATTACATGGAAGGCTTCGAGACCGATCGCGGACGCGTTTACTTGAAATACGGTCAACCCAACAGCGTGGTTGTCAAAGAATCATCACCGAGCGAATACCCCTACGAAATCTGGACCTACGACAAAATCGGTATTTACAGCAACAAACGCTTTGTGTTTTACAACCCAGACCTGATCACAAACAATCACCGTTTATTGCACTCGGACATGATTGGTGAGCTCAAAAATCCGGCCTGGCAACAGGCTTTGAACCGACGCAATACAATCAATGGAACTGTAGATGACCCTAACATGATGAATGTCAAACATTTCGGTGGTAATTCAGCCGATTTTTACCGTCAATATTAGCCCGATGCACAACGCCATCGTCATTTTGAACTACAACGGTGTTGAGCACCTTCAAACTTACCTTCCAAGCATTGTTGCCAATAGCCCAAACTGGGATATCATTGTCGTAGACAACGCTTCAACTGATACATCGGTGGCTTTTATTCAAAAAGATTTTCCTAACATTCAACTGATTCAACTCGATGAAAATTATGGCTTTGCCGGTGGCTATAACGCAGGCTTAGCGAAATTAAATGGCCACTACGACAACTTTTTCATCCTCAATAGTGATGTTCGTTTAAGCCCCAATTGGGATACTCCTCTACTCGATTTTTTAAAAGAAAATCCAATAGCTGCGGCTGTTCAACCCAAAATTTTGTCGGATCGAACACCAACACATTTTGAACATGCTGGTGCAGCAGGTGGTTATTTAGATGCCTTTTATTTTCCATTTTGTCGAGGTCGACTTTTTGACAAAATTGAACAAGACCGAGGCCAATACGATAGCATTCAAGAGGTAACTTGGGTTTCCGGAGCAGCCATGCTCATTCGGGCCAAAGACTTCTTTGAGGTCCAAGGATTTGACGCTGCATTTTTTGCACACATGGAAGAAATTGATCTTTGTCTGCGCTTGAGCAACATCGGAAAAAAACACTATTGTATTCCAAGTTCTCAAGTTTACCATTTAGGTGGCGGCACGCTGGCCTATGACAGTCCGAGAAAACTCTTTTTAAATTTCAGAAATAGTCTTTGGATGATCGTCAAAAACCAACGTCGCTTTCTTTTTGCCAAACTATTTATACGAATGGCGCTCGATGGCATTGCAGCTATTCAGTTCCTGTTCAAAGGAAAGCCTATTTTGACTTGGCAAGTATTTTTGGCACACATGGCGCTTTATCGTCATTTTGGTCATTTTTACAGGCTCAGACAAAACACTCAAAAACACAGACATCACTACCATGGCCTAATCATTTGGGATTATTTCGGTAAAAAAATTAGTGTCTTTAGTCAACTCAATAAGCGAAAATTTCATTCATGAAAAAATTCAAGCTCATTTTATCCATTCTAGTTGCATTCCAAAGTATTGCGCAGGTTTCGGTGCTACAAAAAGCCAGTGACAAAGCTCAAAATGCATTTGATGCGCCAAGTAGAGGTACAAAATCCCTACCAGCCGTGATGCTGGTCAACCCCCTAATAGGAACCGGTGGACACGGACATACTTTCCCTGGTGTTTGCGCGCCATTCGGCATGATGCAACTGAGCCCAGATACGCGTTTTGATGGCTGGGATGGTTGTGGAGGCTACCACTATTCAGATTCTGTTATTTATGGATTTAGTCATACGCACTTAAGCGGAACAGGTGTTCCGGACTACAGTGACCTACTCGTTGTACCACAGAGTGGCCAAGCCAAATGGAAAGGAAAATTTGAAGACCCAGCAGGCTATGGTTCACGCTTTAGCCACGAAAACGAAGTGGCAACCTTAGGTTTCTATGAAGTTTTACTTGAGGATGAAAATATCCGTGTCAATCTCTCTTGTACTGAAAGAGCAGGAATTCATCAATACACATTTTTGAATGCTTCCGATAAAAAATACATCCTCCTCGATCTCAATTACCGCGACAAACTTCTGGACGGAAATATTGCCGTAATCGACAGTCAAAATATCAATGGTTTTCGTATTTCTGAGGCTTGGGCCAACCAACAACATTTTTATTTTCACCTGACCACCTCGATTCCATTCTTAAGTTATGAACTCAAAAAACAAGATGGTCAACTCAAGCTACTTTTAGAATTTCCTTCAGATACGAAAGAATTACTGATCAAAGCAGGCATGTCTCACGTAGATCAGGCTGGCGCAAAAACGAACCTACAGGCAGAAATACCGCACTTTTCCTTGAATCAGGTTTATAGTGAAAATGTGAACAAGTGGTCAAAAGAACTTGGCAAAATTGAAATTCAAGCTGACGCTGAAACGAGCCGTATTTTTTACAGTGCTTTGTATCATGCGATGGTGGCCCCAAATTTAATGAACGATGTAGACGGGCGTTACCGCGGACGCGATCAAAAAATTCACCAGCTCAAGGATCTCAACGATCAGCAATACACTGTTTTCTCAATTTGGGATACTTACCGAGCAAATCATCCAATGTTTACGCTCATTGATCAAAAGAGAACGGGTGCATTTATCAGGACTTTCCTCAGACAATATGACGAAGGCGGTGACCTCCCTGTTTGGGAACTTGCGGCCTGCGAAACCGAATGCATGATTGGCTATCATAGTGTAAGTGTCATTACAGATGCATACATGAAAGGCATCCGAGATTTCGATGCTAATAAAGCACTTAAAGCCATGGTAAGCACAGCTAAAGCCAATGAATTTGGGAAATTAGCCTACGCTCAAAACGGCTACATCAGTTCTGCCGATGAACCCGAATCTGTTTCTCGTACATTAGAATATGCCTACGATGATTTTTGCATCTCGCAAATGGCTCAGGCTCTAGGACAAAAAGCCACCGCACTTGAATTTGAAAAGCGCAGCGCCAATTTTGTCAATTTATATGATCCGAACACCAAATTCATGCGCGCAAGAAGAGCCGCACAATGGTATGGACCCTTTGACCCTTCTGAAGTCAATTTCAATTACACTGAAGCCAATTCATGGCAATATTCTTTATATGCGCCACAAAATATTCCGTTACTTTCTAATTTAATAGGTGGCCCCGACTCTTTAGAACTTTGGCTAGACCGTCTTTTTACTACGAACATGAAACTTTCTGGCCGCGAACAAGCAGATATCACAGGCCTAATAGGACAATATGCACATGGAAATGAACCATCTCATCATATGGCCTATTTGTACAATTTTACCAATGCCCCATACAAAACCCAATATTATGCAGATCGGATTCTGAAAGAAATGTACCACAATCAACCTGATGGGTTGTCAGGGAATGAAGATTGTGGCCAAATGAGTGCCTGGTACGTCATGAGCGCCCTTGGACTTTATGCCGTGAGCCCTGGCAATCCAGTTTATCAACTTGGCAGACCGCTTGTAGCAACAGCCAAAATCAAATTAGAAAATGGGCGTTCGATACAACTCAAGTGTAATAACCAAACTCCTGAAAATAAATACATCAAAGCGGTAAGTTGGAATGGCAAAACACTTGAACATTTGCAAATCAGTCATGAAGAATTGATGAAAGGTGGTCTTTTAGTATTCGAAATGAGTGCCACACCTGGTTCATTTGTTGCCATCCAAGATCAACTTGAGGTGCCAGCCTTTTTTGCACCAGTGCCATTTATCAAAACCGAACAACGCGTCTTCTCTGATTCGCTACTCATTGAGTTAGATGTTGTGCGCATCAAAGGGTTGGAAAAACAAATGGAAACCCTACTCTATTATCAACTCGATGGTCAAAAATGGCAAGCTTACAAACAACCTTTCTACATAGCTAAGAATACCAATATCTCCATTAAAGCTGGCTACAAAGATTACATCACCAAAAGACAAGGATTAAATTACTGGAGTTCATCCGTTTCTTCATCATTCATCAAAAAAGACCCGAATGTCACTTTGAATTTAAAGAGCAGCTATTCCAACCAATACACTGCTTCTGGAAAAGATGCACTGATAGACGGTTTAATTGGTGGCAATGAATTCAGAACAGGTGATTATCAGGGTTACTATGACCAAGATGTCGTGGCTTTCATAGCTTTTGAGCAAGCAAAATTGGTCAAGGAGGTCGGGGTATCATTTATTCGCGATCAAAAAGCATGGATCTTTGCCCCTGGAAAAATCACTGTCGAAGGAAGTATAAATGGCACCGACTATTTTATCATTGCGCAGCAGGCTTTACCCGCAGCGGCACCTACCGACAAAAATCCATTTAAAGATCAAGTTTTAATTGCCTTAGCTAACGACAAACAATTAAAGTACAAAGCCCTTAAATATACGATTTCCAATCCGGGTAAACTTCCATCTTGGCATTTGGCACCGGGTTACCCAACTTGGTTATTTCTAGATGAATTATTATTCCGATAAAGATTCAAGGTTGGAATAGCATCCTCAAGAAGGCTCTTTTTTATTACTCGAAAGATCAAAGTTTCAAACCAACGGAATTCTTCCTTTAACAACACTATAATGGTAGTCCTTCGCCCCGAACTTACGGTAAAACGCTGCTATACTCTCTTGATTTGAACCTATGAAATCAATGGCTTTGTGGGTTTCGGCATATGTTTCAAGCACGGCATCCATTAAAAAAATCAAAGCACTCACTTTTTTGCCGGCTTCGCTGAGGGTTCCTTTCATGAAATACAATTGACCTTGCCATTTAAAAAACAAAGCTGCTGCCAGTAATTGACCTTGTGAATAGGCGCCTACACAGAATACCGCATCTTTAGTTTGGGCTACTCCCACTAATTTTTCAAGCCTTTGCCATGCCTGGGATGTCAGGTTTCCAAGGTTTTCTCCCTTTTGCGACACAAAAAATGATTGAAAATTCTGGTAGGATATTGCTTGAATTTCTAGTCCTTTCGCTTTTTTTAAATTTCTTCGGATATTTTCTGAATAACCATTGCGAATTTCAGATATTCCACCATTCCAGGTTAACTTTTGAAAAATGCCAGTCTTGGTTTGGTGAGTGACAGACAGATTTAAATTAAGATGTAAGAGCATCTTTTGCTCAAGCAAGTGAACCAACGCTTTTGATTGAGCAACTGAAAATACATGAAGTGACCTGATGAACAAGGGTTGCAAGTAAGCACTGAGCCCCCATTTTTTGGAATTTGGAATTCTTAAACAAATATTGGACTGCTCATCCAACATATAACACCATTTTGGATGCAAGACATCTTGTACCCAAATTTGAGAGAAAAAATCAAGTTCAGGCAATGAAGCAACTTGTTGCTCGAATTGACGTCTGAGAGCTTGTGTTTCTTTGACAATTTGCATGGATACACTAAGTTAACTATTTTACGTAAATTCGCTTATCCAATAAATCAAACAGTCATGAAAAAAACGCTTCTAGTAACCTTCGGCATTTTATTAAGTTCATTGTCTTTCGCTCAAACAGGCTCTAAAAACCTAAAAGATGAGAAAAACCCTGAAGACCGCGCCAAATTTCTAACTGAAAAAATGGCCGCTGAATTACAACTTTCCGAAGCACAAAAAGAACAAGTTTATACCATCAACCTTGGCATTGCCCAAAAAAATCAAGGTATTCTCAACAGTGATTTTTCAGAAGAGCAGAAAAAAGACATCATTCGATCAAACAATGAGGCACGCATAGAAATGCTTAAAAATGTGCTCACTGTCGCGCAATTTGAGCAAATGAAAAAAGAGCTCAAAGAAGAACGTCAAGAAAGAATTGAACAAGGTGGCAAAGAACACCACGAGAAACATTAAAAAAAGGCTCCGAAATTCGGAGCCTTTTTTATTGAATTGATTTGCTATTTGATTTAATACTTGACAAACTTCATGGTTTGTGAGCGCGTACCTTGTGTCAGCGTCACTACGTAAATGCCATTGGCCCAACTGCTTGTATTGATTTGCTGTGTGCCCAAAGCCAATTGCTGACTCAGAAGCAAGCGGCCATTCATATCTTGAATTTGCATCGTTATATCGGATTCATTGTTATTGACTTGCAAAAGCTCGCTAAATGGATTAGGTGCTACTTGGACTTGCATATATAATTCTAGCGTACCAGCTTGGCAGTTATTATTTGCCAACGGAGTTGGAGTGACCTGAGCAAAGTTCAAGCCAGCATCTGGGCAGCGCGCGTAAGCCACATCTGGTGTTTGTACTCCAAAACTAATTTGATCATGTACATTGAAACCATGAGACAAATAAACGTAATCACCTGAACTTCCTAATTTGAAGTTGCAATGCAAACCTTGCTCTGTAGTATCCTTGTCTGCCCATACGAGCAAATAGCCATTGGCCGGAATGATAGTTCCTGCAGGAATCGGCCACTCCAATAAATTGAGGGCATCATCAGAAAGGTAAAACCCAGCCAAATCAATTGGTGAGCTAGTCGTGTTGATCAATTCGATCCAGTCTTCGGCCTGTCCGTTCGGATCGAGATTCGTAGCTGTATTTGCAGCTAATATTTCATTGATCAAAACAGAACCAATTGCAGGTGCTGGAAATGTAACCGCCAAAGAATGAAATTCATGCTCAGCCCTTGCTGGTGAAAACAAACCAGCATTATTGTTGTCTGCATAAATATAATATTCAAAAACTAAACCATCGATCGGAACATCTATTCCATAAAGGTGGTCATTGGCTGCACCATCATTATGAGCACCATCGTCGTACATCTGAATCCGATTGAATTTGAGTGTGTGGTCTGTTCTGTAGCCTAAATAAACTGTTGTTTCGTTACTGACACTTGCTGTTAATGTGGTTGATCCCCCATAAAGTAAAGGAGAGCTTGAAGCTCCGTGGCTATTAATGACCGGTGCCTGTAATAAATAAGCCGCATTTGTACTAAAAAACTGGGAGCGTGCATCCATGAGTGCTTTGATGCCAGGAATACTTCCACCTCCTCCAGGTCCACCACCTGTAACAGCCGTTGTGAGACTATTGAGAAATTGGGTGTAAGTGTAAAATTTATATGGGTCTGCTTGAATCGAAGAATCTGCGAGGGTCATGAGGTTTTGCGCCCAAGTTTCGTATTGGCCAGAAGCGAACATTTCTTGCACCATTGTGCGAACATGCGCCATGTACATGCGCTTGTACAATGGAGTGGCCATGATTTGCTTGATCAAAGGATGATTTGCTGAGGTTGAATTTGAAAATGGATCTAGCGACGATGGCGTGAAAGCCCCTCCTCCTGTTCCGCCCGGAAAACCTCCAAAACTCATGTTTACATCCCATACTGTAGGAACAAAACGACCGTTTTTATCCCAAGAGATGTAATAATTTTGCCTAAAAGCACCATTGTATGAGTCAAGATTTACTAAGACATTATTGAATGCCAGCATCCAAATTGCTCGGTCAATATCCAAAGTGCTTTCGATATTTTGAAAGTCATTGTTTAAGGTATTACAAAGTGCCACCAAACGATTCCAACCGAAATTGGATTGCAATTCATAGCCATTGAAATACAAACTGCTATCTGCTCCTAAATATTTGAGGTCCGGACTGGTGCCACCACCGGGGCCCGCTCCTCCTACCGGATTACACTTGAAATAGGTATCATCTGAATGATAATAGTGTGCTTGATTGAAGTCGTCATTGATGGACTGATTATTGGTATACACACCACGGTATTGTCCATTGATATAAACCCTTGCGAAATTAGAACCCGGACAGTCCATGTAATTTTCAAGAATTTGATAAGACAAGATTTCACGGATCATGGAAGGATCTTTATAGCAGTTAGAGAGTTTGATATCGGTAATGCCCTGATAATCTTGATTGCCTTTAATGGTATTTAATTCAATGTGTAAAGGATTTTTTTGATTGTTTGCATTGTATGAACTATTGCCCTTGTAACGGACCCCACAGGAATCAAAACTGTAGCCATTGATGCGAACGGAGTCGGCGTATATGTAGGTCTCTGTTGCTTCATTGGCATCTAGTTGTGCATCCCAATTTGAAAAAGAAAAGAAGATTTCTATCTTTTGAATGGTATCGCGGTTATAGAAATTTTGAGCCTGAACCCATGAGCCACTGCCAGCAGCGAATAAAAGAATAAAAAGGAAGAAGCGTTGCATAAATATCGTTTCGTTTAAGTCGTTTGAAGGTCTCAATTAGTTGTAAACTTTTATCTTTGAACTATGAAATTAACATTATTAAGTATTTTGAGCATTGGTTTGCTCTTTAATAGTTGTGCACAAGCACCTAAAACAGAAGTTAAAAAACCTGAAGTCATTCATGTTCAAACACAATTTGAACTCCAAGATTTCCTCAAAGAGAACAAAGACCTAGATGCTGCTGTAGACAAAGTTTTTGCATCACTCGACGACACCGCCATAGTAGCGCAACTCATCATGCCCGCTGTAGGACGTTTGGGTCAAGAAAAAACTACCATTGATCAACACATTAAAAATCGCATCATTGGTGGTGTATTAATGCTCAATGGTACCAAAGACGGATTTCAATCTTGGATCAAAGATTTTGAAAGCCAAAACAAGCAATATGGCAACCTGCCATTTTTATATAGTGCCGACGCCGAGCCAAGCTTAGTAAATCGCAAAATCATGGGTTCAACACCCGTGAAAAAAGCCAACGAAATGCAATCCATTGAAGAAGTTCGCAATTGTGCACAAGTCATCTCCAAAGATCTGAATGCTATTGGTATTAACTATAACTTCTCGCCTGTTGTCGATATGTCACCAAATTCAACAGTAGGTTTCAGAAGTTTTGGAGCTGTCCCAGCGAACATTATTCCTTGGTCAGGAGCTTTCATCGAGGAAACCCAAAAATTAGGCATCATTGCTACTGCCAAACACTTCCCTGGACATGGTTTGGTTTCTGGCGACACGCACAAATCGTTACAAATGATCGACGGTGAATTAAAAGAAATTCAAAATTACCCACCGCTGATTGCGCAAGGTGTGCTTTCGATTATGGTAGCCCACATTGCTGTTCAAAACAATGCAAAATACCAAACAAATGGTTTACCAGCAACCTGTTCAAAAACAATTGTTACCGACTTGCTCAAAAATGAAATGGGATTCAAAGGCCTAGTAGTTACTGACGCCATGAACATGGGCGGTGTGGTAGCAGTACCAGAATGTGCATACAAAGCAGTAGCGGCTGGTTGTGATATCGTCCTGATGCCTGTAGATGCTAAAAAAGCGCATTCAGAAATTTTGCAGCATTATCGCAAAGACCCAGCTTTTAAAGCGCAAGTAGATGCTGCCGCTAAAAAGGTAATCAGAATGAAAATTGCAATGGGGTTATTGCACTAAGCGACTTACTAATTTGCACTAACCGATATACAAATCGATTAATCCTTCAGGAGCTTTGATAAAGAGCTCCTTTTTTTTGCGATCTACTTTTTCAATGAGGCCTTCAAAAATAGGCACCAAGATTTCAGTTCCGTTGCAATCTAATTGTAACAATGGATTAGCAGTCATGTCAATGACATCTTGAACAACTCCTATTGGACCTTTTTGCGCGTCAATCACTTGATAACCAATGATTTCGTGATCATAAAAGGAATCTTGATCTAATTCTGGAAGAACCTCTAGCGGTAGGTAGGCTTTTTTCTTCAGCAAGCGTTTGGCTGCTTCTTCGGTATCTACGCCCTCAAATTTGACGGCCGCAAATCCTTTGTTTTTGAGCTTAAAGCCCTCGATGAAAAATGGCGTAAGTTGGCCATTGATATCCAGAAACAAGGCATCTAAACCAACATATGCACTTGGATCTGTAACGTCTAAAAACAGCGAAACTTCACCTTTGAATCCGTGAAGTTTCGCAATAAGACCTAAATAATAGCAATCTTGTAGTTGCATATGCTTATTCAGCAGCTGCTTCTTCTGATGCCTCTTCAGCAGCAGGAGCTTCTTCGGTTGCAGGAGCTTCCTCAGCTACTACTTCTTCAGTTGCAGGAGCCTCTTCAGCTACTACTTCTTCGGTTGCAGGAGCCTCTTCAGCCACTACTTCTTCAGTTGCAGGAGCCTCTTCAGCCACTACTTCTTCAGTTGCAGGAGCTTCTTCAGCTACTACTTCTTCAGCAACTTCTTCAACTGCTGGTGTGTTTTTTGCTTCTACAGCTGCAGCTTTGGCAGCATTTGTAGCAGCTTCTGCAGCTAAACGATCTGCTTTCGCTTTTTCAGCGCTTTTAGCAAGACCAGAAATTTTGTTGTCGATTTTTGCTTCTTTGTCAGCCAACCATTTGTTGAAACGCTCTTCTACTTGCTCAGCTGTTAATGCACCTTTTTTCACTCCGTTGAGTAAGTGATTTTTGTACAAAACACCTTTGTAAGATAGAATAGCACGAGCTGTGTCTGACATTTCGGCACCATGCTGAACCCAAGCAAGAGTTGCATCGAAATCGATGTTGATAACTGCTGGGTTAGCTGTTGGGTTATAAGTTCCGAGTTTTTCGATGAATTTACCATCGCGTTTTGCACGGCTATCAGCTGCTACCAAATGAAAAAATGGTTTGCCTTTTTTACCGTGTCTTTGTAGACGAATGCGTGTTGCCATTGTACTTTACAGTTTAGGGTACGAAACCCAGATTAATAAATTAGTTAATTAAGGGTGCAAAGATACACATTATTCGTGAATCTAACAAAGATTACTTTCCTTGCGCTTTGAAAACGATGATCACGGTATAAAACATAATCTTGATATCCAATGCCAAACTGCGATTTTTGAGATAAATGAGATCAAACTTCATCCGCTGAAGCATTTGGTCTACATTTTCTGCATACCCAAATTTGACTTGCCCCCAAGATGTAATACCTGGCCTCACCCGAGTTAGGTGGATATATTGCGGCTCAACCTGAACAATTTGATCGATGTAAAATTGTCTTTCTGGTCGAGGACCAACCAAAGACATTTGACCTAATAAAACATTTAAAAATTGTGGAAATTCGTCGAGTCTGGTTTTTCTCATGAAGCGACCAATCGGAGTAATGCGCGGGTCGCCTTCGCTAGAAAGTTGCGGGCCTGCTTGTTCAGCATTGACATACATTGTCCTGAACTTGATGATTTTAAAATTTTTACCATTGAGACCCACCCTATCTTGTAAGAAAAAAATTGGGCCTGGGGACGAAAGTTTCACAGCAATTGCGGAGAAAATAAAAAAAGGAATAAGAGCAATCAAGGCTAAAAAAGAGAGCAATAAATCCATGAGACGTTTGATGGCCCGCTGCCAATAAGGCATGACATCCGGATTAATCTCTATCAACAAAGCGCCATAAATGTTGGTCATTTCGACTGAACCTGCAAGAATAGTGTACATATCTGGCAATACCTTGATGCGGATTTTACCATTGTCAATTCTTGAAATAATATCCTTTAAGCGGTCGTGATCTGAACTTTCTACAGCAATGATCACTTCTTCCACCTTTTGGGTTTCCAAAACTTGTTCAATTTCAGGGGTTTTACCTAAATGTGGTAATAGGCCCGTGAGTAAATTATCTCGTCCGTTGACTTGAATGAAACCAACAAAATAATTGATCATATTCGGGCTTGCATTCAATTCATGAAATATTTCCAGCGCTTTCTCATTTCCACCCACAATCAGCGTTCTGAAGCCATGCCCTGCAGCACGAATGTAACCGATCAGAATCGTGGTAAAAATCAAACGGAAAAAAACGAGCAAAGACAAATGTATGGCAAACAACCAGCTGGTCAATTGATAGTAACTCTGATACGTCTGGATTTGGTCATCGAGCAAAAGGGTAAAAAACAAAACGATGGTCCCAAAAAAGGTGGCACCCAAACTCATGATCAAGACCTTCATGCGAAATAACCTACGCACATCGTGGTAAGTTCCTTGCAAGAGGTAAAAGCACAGCCAAAAAATTGGCAATAAAAAGGTTCCGACTAAAAAATTGCGGTCCGGATGAAAGTCGTGCAGCTCGATGTAGACTTGTCTGAGATAGAAAAAAATTGCCCAAGCAATAGCTGCACTGATGTAATCAATGAGTACCAAACTTGCTATCCAAAAGCGATCTTTCACGGAAAATAGACGACTTTGATATTATCAATTAGGATCAAATTATTGCTCAGGGCACTATCGTAAAATGCCTTGAAAGCCTGAATGTAATTGGTATTGTTGGGTCCATAACCAATGACTTCGCTCAGAAGTATGTATATTTTCTTCCAACGTAAAGCGTTTAGAGGACTTTGTCTCATGGTACGCATGATATTTTCATTAGTGCCATTGCTATTCACAAACAAAAGGTAATGTGTAAAATCAACGGAATTACAGTAATCGATTTCTAAAACTGCTTGCTTGCCTTTGGGAATTGAGAGTTGTTGATCTTGATTGGTATAGGCAATCCACATAGAATCTTGGGCAGTAAGATTAACCTTCGCATAGTAATTACCATTGAACCATTTCAAAGAATCGTTAGCCAAATTGAGATGCGCAGAAGAAGTATTGGGGTCATCAGTTAGTTTGATATTGATGTCTTCAAAATCTTCTACCCAAAAACTGAGGCCATCTTTGTAATGCGTCACTGGATTCAAAGTAAGCGTCTGATTTTTGATGAGCGTCTCATTGACTTCATAGGGTACCAAGTGCTCATTTTTCATTTTGGTGGCGTTCACACCATTGATTTTGATCGTCGGATATATGCGAATATTACAGGGGCCATCCTTCAATATTGGTATTTTGAAAGGCACTTCAAATACTCCTATGAGTTTGTCATCAATATAAACCCATGCATCTGTGATATTGTGCGTCAGCTCACCTTCCTCGCCATTCAAACTTGGATTAGCCTCAAGTGTCCAGGCTTCTACTTTGAGCCAAGACGGATCGGGGTTATTCTTAACGCAGGCGCTAAGTAAAAACAATAAAGGCAAAATGTATTTGTATGCCATGGCTAAGGAACGTGAAAAGCAGTTTATTATTTTGTGATGCCAAAAATTAAAATAAAAAAAGCCATTAATCCGAGACTAATGGCTTTAAGCTGATATAGTTTGCAAACTTATTTTTTTACCGTCTCGATGATTGCTTTGAAAGCATCAGGGTGGTTCATGGCTAAATCAGCAAGTACTTTGCGATTGAGTTCGATGCCACTTTTGTGTACGGCTCCCATGAACTGTGAATAGCTCATACCGTGTTGGCGTGCGCCAGCGTTGATACGGGTAATCCATAGTGAACGGAAATTTCTTTTCTTTTGCTTGCGTCCAGAGTATGCATAAACTAAACCTTTTTCAATGGCGTTTTTTGCAACTGTCCAGACATTTTTACGACGACCAAAGTATCCTTTGGCTAATTTCATCAAGTTCTTTCTGCGAGCTCTTGATGCAACGTGATTTACTGATCTTGGCATAATTTTAAATTTTTTGGCAAAGAGTGCTTCGGATGAAGACTTAGGGACTCGGTACCGGGTTCTACAATTTAATAACCGTTAAGTGACTATTTCATGCACAATTGCAACTTAACATTCGAAAGGTCTGCATCGTGTACCAAACCTGCATGCGTAAGATTGCGCTTACGTTTTGTAGCTTTTTTGGTAAGGATGTGACTTTTGAAGGCGTGCTTGCGCTTGATTTTGCCACTTCCAGTGATGGTGAATCGCTTCTTTGCACTGGATTTTGTTTTCATTTTAGGCATTTGACTTCCTTTTTTTTGTGTTAAACTTATATATCAGCTTCTTATTTCTTTTTCGGGTTGATCATTAAGATCATTTTTTTACCTTCTAGTTTAGGGAGTTGTTCTACGGCCCCTAAATCTGCGAGTTCTTGGGCAAATTTGAGCAATAGTATCTCTCCTCTGTCTTTGAACACGATGGTGCGTCCTTTAAAGAAAACATAGGCCTTCACCTTGCTGCCTTCTTCTAGGAACTTTTTAGCGTGCGCTAATTTGAAAGCGAAGTCGTGATCATCGGTGTTGGGACCAAAACGAATTTCTTTCAAAATTACTTTGCTCTGCTTTGCTTTTAATTCTTTTTGCTTGCGCTTCTGGTTGTAAATGAACTTTTTGTAGTCCATGATTTTACAAACAGGTGGATTGGCATTCGGAGAAATCTCAACGAGGTCAAGTTCTTGTTCTTCGGCAAGAGCAATTGCTTTGGCAACGCTCATTACTTGAGGTTCTTCACCATCATTCACAAGGCGGATTTCAGACGCAAAAATTTTATCATTGATGCGGTGCTGAGCAGCCTCTTCTCTTTTTACAAACGGTTTTGAGTTTCTTCTCATTCAGTATTTCAGTTCAACTTAAGCCAATTCTGCGGCAATTGCTTCCTGGATCAAAGCCGCAAAGTTGTCCAGGTTCATGCTGCCGTGATCACCTACGCCGCGCTGTCTGACAGAGACTGCTTCGGTTTCGGCTTCTTTTTCGCCAACAATGAGCATAAAAGGTACTTTTTTGAGTTCTGCATCGCGAATTTTCTTTCCGATTTTCTCGTTGCGGTCGTCAATAAGTCCGCGAATATCGGAATTATTTAGGAATTCTAAAACTTTTTCTGCGTAGTCGTTGTATTTCTCGGAGATTGGCAAGACAATAAATTGTTCTGTAGACAACCACAATGGGAAATCTCCGGCACAATGCTCGAGCAAAACGGCAACGAATCTTTCCATTGAACCGAACGGCGCACGGTGAATCATGACTGGTCGATGCTTTTGATTGTCCGCTCCGATGTATTCAAGTTCAAAACGTTCCGGTAAGTTGTAGTCTACTTGGATGGTACCTAATTGCCATTCTCGTCCGAGGGCATCTTGCACCATGAAATCTAACTTAGGGCCATAGAATGCCGCTTCTCCGTATTCTACAACAGTTGGTAAGTTTTTTTCAGCGGCAGCATCAATGATGGCTTGCTCTGCTTTTTGCCAATTTTCATCGGAACCGATGTATTTAGCACGGTTTTCTTTGTCTCGGAGTGAGATTTGAGCCTTGAAATTTTCAAATTTCAAAGTCTTGAGCACATATAAAACGATGTCAATAACGTTTTTAAATTCTTCTTTTACTTGTTCTTGTGTACAGAAGATATGTGCGTCATCTTGGGTAAAACCACGAACACGAGTAAGGCCATGTAATTCGCCAGATTGCTCATAGCGGTAGACGGTACCAAATTCGGCAAAACGAGCCGGAAGATCTTTATAAGATCGTGGTTTGCTTTTAAAAATTTCGCAGTGGTGCGGGCAGTTCATCGGCTTGAGATAGAACTCTTCGTTTGGATCTGGGGTGCGAATCGGTTGAAAAGAATCGGCACCATATTTTTCGTAGTGCCCAGAAGTAACATAGAGCTCTTTGTTGCCTATGTGCGGGGTAATGACTTGTTGGTAACCCGCTTTGCGCTGTGCTTTTTTCAAAAAGTTTTCGAGGCGCTCGCGGAGTGCCGCACCTTTAGGCAACCACAAAGGTAAGCCCTGCCCTACTTTTTGACTAAAAGTGAAAAGCTCAAGCTCTTTACCAAGTTTGCGGTGATCGCGGCGCTTTGCTTCTTCAACACGCTCGAGGTATTCTGTGAGCTCTGCTTGCTTCGGAAAAGTAATTCCGTAGATGCGGGTAAGCTGTTTGTTTTTTTCGTCGCCACGCCAATATGCACCCGCAATAGCAGTGAGTTTGACAGCTTTGATAAAACCGGTATCTGGAATATGTGGGCCTCGGCAAAGGTCTGTGAAGTTACCTTGCGTGTAAAAAGTAATAGTGCCATCTTGGAGCTCAGAGAGCAACTCGAGTTTGTAAGGGTCTTGCTTTTCTTCGAAATAAGCAATGGCCTCGGCCTTTGAAATTTCTTGACGAATGAAAGGATTTTTTTGGCGGGCCAATTCTTTCATTTTTTCTTCGATCTTTTCGAGGTCTTTCTCCGAGATGCTGTGCTCCATGAGGTCAACATCATAGTAAAAGCCGTTGGTCACAGGAGGGCCAATTGCCAATTTAATACCTGGGTAATAAAACTCAAGAGCTTCGGCCATGAGGTGGGCTGAAGAGTGCCACATGGTAGACTTACCTTCGAGGTCATTCCAGGTGAGCAATTGAAGACTACATGATGCATGAAGAGGCAAAGTAGCATCTTGTACTGTATCATTTACTTTGGCAGCAAGTACATTTCTTGCCAAGCCTTCTGAAATGGATTGAGCGATTTGTAATGCAGTAGTTCCGGCGTCATACTTACGAACGTTGCCATCCGGAAAAGAAACATCGATGGTCATAGATAAAAAATTGAAATGCAAAGATAGGCAGAAACAACGGATTGAGAAAGCTTTGCAGTGCGAGTAATTACAAGGTTGTCGTACTATTTACGGAGTTGCAATGCTTTTTGTAGCTCTTCTTGGATATTTCTAAGACCTGCACCAATGCTCGCGTGATCGAGCTGAACATCTGGTAATTCTTTGGAAATGTAGGAAACAAAACGCCAAATTTCTAGCACTTCTGAAACATGAACGTCATAGGGTGCATATAAAGGATTAGTAGAGGCTAAGGTAAATGATTGCTTGTCTTTGAGATGGTTATGTAAATATTTAAAGACAATGCCGTCATCTTTGGTAACGACAACACATGGCACTGAAGACGGCAAACCAATCCAATCTTGAACAAACTCCCCGACAACATAAGAGCCATGCACTACAGGCGGCATTGAATCACCGGCTATTGGAAAAGCCCTGTATTTTCGATCTTTGGAAAGAAAAGGCAACCTGAGTGTAGGTAATTCTTGCAGATAGCTTGGATCTGAATAACCTGCTGTGTAGCCAGCTCTTACTTTTTCAGGAATCAGTTCGATGGTATCTTCGTTGTCTTCGTTGACGATGGTGGTCAGCACCCTAAGGTTTTGACCTGTGGCTCCTTGTTTCCAGGAACTGCAAAGCGCTTCGTACTCGGCATTGGTTAATTTGGAAAGATCTGTGGTGAGCATAGATTCAAGGGGTAAATGCTCTGATTGGGCAATGAGCAGAAGTAACTCTAGGTTGGGTTGAGCTACTTCATTTTCGTAACCGCTATAAGTCGAACGATTCAGCTTGAGTTTCTGAGCCATTTCCTCTTGGGACAAGCCTTTTCTTTTCCGGATATTTTTGAGATTCTGAGCGATATACATAGACAACAAACTTTGGATCAAATATAATTAAATATTTAATATCTCATCAAGTTATTGCTTAATATTTCGTCAGTTGAATTTTGTTCACTAAAAGTGGCTCTAGTGAAATTTTTATTGTGCCTCAAATCGATACCTGATATAGCCTTTTGCAATTGATGCACCATCTGTAAAGCGAGACATTTTGGCGTATTTCAGCGCCTGCTCTATCATGCAAGGACTTGCATTTGTGCTTTTTGTTGCGACATATTGGGCAGCTGTTACACGACCTGAATGAGCAACCTCTACCTCAATGTAAACCGTACCTGCAGCATTAAAGCCACAAGTATAGCCTGGATTTCGGACGTACCAAGTATTGTGATCATAGGCTAAACGGCCCGTTACACTGAAATCGACCATAACAGCACCGGCATATTGATTCGGACTGGCGTTGGAAGCAGTGGTTGGAGTAGCGGTAGACTGACCTTGTTGCTTGAGTTGCTGAATTCGAGCTTGGCTCTGTTGTTTGATTTGAGCTCGGGCAGCCTCTCCTCCTGTTTCGGCAAAAACTTGCGCTTCAAAATCATGTGCACTTTGCGCCGGATTTGCTTGCCCCTGCCCTGCTTCTTGAGTTGACCAATCTTGTTCGGACGAAGGTCGTGTATCGTTCATATCACGCGCAATACTCTTCAACTCTTGCGCTTGCTGGACATTCATTTCTTCACGCAACTCTTGTTTTTCTGCTTCGTCGAGTTGTTCTAGTTGCACTTCATAAAGTTCTTCACCTTGAATCAGGTCTTCTTTAACAACTGTTGTGAGTTCCAAATAAATAAACACTCCCATATAAACACTCGCCACAACGATGAATGCCTTCAGGTAATGTTCAGATTTTAGTTGCCAACTCATGGAATTCTTTCTATCAAACGGTTTTCCTTTTCGAGGAAATAAGAAATTTTTTCTTCTTGAACCAAAAATAAAGTCTCGGTATCAAAACGCGAAATACGTTGATATTTAGTTTCAAGAACTTGCTTTCCGGCGAGTGTCAATAAACCATCTTTGCCTGCATTTGAAACAAGCAAGTATGTTTTTTCAAAGGGTTTGATTGCTTCAAAAGCAATAGGAATCGTGAAACCTTTGTTTATTTCGTAAATACCTAATAAGCCGTTTTGCTCCACTAAAAAACCTAAACCTGAAAGGTAGCGAATGGACGAATAATCAAAATTTAAAATTGTTTTTCCGTTTGCATCGATTAGGCCATATTTTCCTTTTTTCTTCGCTATGGCCACTGCCGCTTGAAAAGGTAAGATATCCTCAAAAGACGCAGCAACTATTTCTTTTCCATTCAATTTTAGCCCCTTTTTACCATTTTTAATAAAAATGACGGGTAAATTAGGTTCCGAAAGAATGGGGGTTATTACTTCAGGCGCATTTACTTTTTGACTTTCGATATACTGCTCGACTTCTTCGTAAACCATCGGCTGCGTATTGAAAAGCACTCCGTCAGCCCGAGATAAGTAAAAACCTAAACTATCTTCCAACATTAAGGCCCCATTTTCCAAACGTTGAATATCCTTGTAACGAGCAGCAATAACTAGCTTTCCTAAATGATTTAACACACCATAGACCTCCCCATTTTTGGCGATAAAAGTACGCTGTTGTGGATCAAAAATTTCGTCGTACTGAAAAGGAGCTAAGATTTCGTTTTTCTTATTGATAAGCCCTATTTTGCCATTACTTGCTACAATTGCAGCACCATCGTAAAAAGCACTTGCTTCATCGTAGCTACAGGCAATTCGCAATTTCCCATCTTGATCGATGTACCCGTATTTTCCATTTTCGAGCCAAGGATAGAGCACCGTTAATAGCAAAGCGCCATCGCTCTCGAGTGTTTTTATATCTGGATAATCTGGATAATCTTTTTTAAATGATGCTAGACGCTCAACACTATATTCCTGCATGTAAAGCTTGTAAACTTCTCTCCAGGCCTCCTCGACATTTGGAG
Organism: Flavobacteriales bacterium; assembly: GCA_046073985.1. Classification (GTDB taxonomy): domain Bacteria; phylum Bacteroidota; class Bacteroidia; order Flavobacteriales_D; family Crocinitomicaceae; genus UBA952. The sequence goes on from JBJTNI010000016.1 coordinate 37,383, forward strand.
AATTAGGGTATCGACGTGCAAAATGAGTGTAAGCCTCAAGTGATCCTTCTGATTTAGTGAGCTCGTATAGGCGCAACCATGCCTGATTAATATATCGGTGATTTGGATTATTTAAAATGAATTGCGCCAATAAATTTTCATTATTTGCCGAGGTTTGTTCTAAGTAATAAAGTTCTTCATATTTCAATTGAGCTTCAGCAATTTGTATAGCATCTGGATAGCGTAATATAAAATTGAAGAAAGCATCGGATTGATTCAAAGCCAATGCATTTGCATATGCCAAAGAATCTCTGAGTAAAGTTGCTTGCTCATATATTGGAGCAATTGCGCTGTAACGGTTTCGGAACTGCTCTGTTTTTTCAAGAGACAAACTGTTTTTCAATTGCGCAAACTCTTTGTTGGCTAAAGCATGAAAAATTGCAGCTAAAGAGGAATCAGACAACTCAATTTGCTCTTTGAGTGCCTTTTTTTGTTTTTCAGTAAGCGAGCTGTAACCATTTTGAGTCTGCTGATAATAAAAAAAAGCACTGTCAGCATTCCATGCAAAATTGCTTAGATAGTAAGTTGAAAGGATATAATTAGCCGCAAGAGGGTGTTTGGCCTTTGCCTCATGAAGTAAGGAATAAGCGCGTCCGTAATTATGTTGCTGCAATTCATGCTGAGCTCTGATTACCATTTTTTGAGACCAATTAGGCCAACAAATAGCAACTATAAAGAGCAAGGAAATAATTATCCTCATTTTAATGTTGCTTTGAGTTCCAATGGGATAGCACAGACAGGAATTGGCTGCATCTTATGCTGATTTGCTTGATTCAAACGTGTGTAAATGTGAAGGACCTCAAGTTGTCGAGGTGTAAGCCCCTCAGTGCTGCCGTCGTGTTGCATTGCCCATTCTAATTCAGGGTAAGTAGCGCCGATTTGATCTTCATCTGAGCGACCATCCTCCCAAAGCCCATCTGTTGGCTTGGCATCAAGGATGCATTGAACCACCTGCAGTTCTTTTGCTAATTTGAATACTTCTGTTTTGTATAAATCTGCAATTGGGCTAATATCAACACCGCCGTCGCCATATTTGGTATAAAAACCAACGCCAAAATCTTCGACTTTATTACCTGTACCCGCCACCAAACATCCGTTTGCTTGAGCGAGTGCATAAAGGGTGGTCATGCGCAGACGAGCACGCGTATTGGCTAAGGAGAGGTGGTGTTGAGCTGGGTCTAGACCAAGAGTTGCCTCCAAGACATTGAAACTTGGGGTAAGATCAATTTCTTGCAAAACTACGTTGTTGTAGTTGTTTTTGAGCGTGTTCATTTGCTCAAGTGCTCGATTCAATTCAGCCTGGGTTTGACGGATAGGCATATTGACCAAAATGGTTTTAGAACCGGTCAGTGCACATAAGGTTGCGGTCAGTGCAGAATCGATACCACCCGAAACACCAACTACAAAACCTTTGGCCTGAGCTTTTGATTGATAAGACTTCAGCCAATTAGTTATATGTGCGGCAACTACTTGCATATTAGAATAATAAGGTGAATTTCAGATTGGCCTGATTCATGATTGCCTGGTTGCGAAAATACGTAGGCGCGCCAAGATTATCAACTGTAAACAAAGTGTAATTTTGCTCTTTAGAAGTAAGGTGCAAAGGCATAAAGCCATACTGATAACCCAATTCAACAAGCAAACAAGTTGAACCCGAAAAATTCCATTCGGCACCCAGATTGATGAATAAGCCAGCGTTGTAAAAGAACAAGTCTTTTTTAGCACTCATGCCAACATTTTCTTGGTAATCGCCGATTTCAGATGTAGTGGTTGAAGAAAAACCGATGTCGTCGACGGTGTTTGAAAGTAAAAATCTATTTTGCAAACCAAACTTAACCACACCGCGGTAATCGCCGATAAAATCAGTTCTGAAAGCCATGCCAATTGGCAAACCTAAATAAAGTGGTTTGTAAGTGCGTTCTGTAAGGCGGTAATATTTGTCTGCGGCAATTGTCTCTGACTTCATTTTAATGGCCTGATCTGTATAGCGATAAAATACATCTTGACCTGTTACTTTGTAATTGAAGCGTTCTAGATTGAATTCAACACCTCCTAAAAAGGCGATGTTTTGCGATTCTTTGGTTGCTTTGATGAAATTTACACCAACTGAAGTACTAAGCCCTGGTTGCGCCTCGAGCAGGGAAGTCCCCATTTTGAGATAATTGAAGCCAACAGAACCCGTAAGACCACCTTGGAGCTTTTTTTCAGCAATAGCTTGACCGAATGATTGATATGTTGAGGCTCCGAATAAAAAGCAAAAAAACAAGTGTTGCAGCTGTATTGATTTCATGTTGTCTGATTAATGTTAATTTTGAACAAAAATAATAATATTCATGATACGAGGCCTTGGTCTACTTGCTCTACTCTGCTTAGTTTTTGCATGCCAGCAAGACCCCTATGAAGTCACCATCGAAACGCTGCCCAATGAGTTAAAACAACTCAATCTTGACTCCGCGTTGCGCTCAAAATCCGAGCAAAAATTAAGCCAATATGTCGCTGCTCTTTATAAACAAGACTTCGAAGCCATTGAATTCTGTTTCAGTTATGCGCTTGATATCCCCCTGAAACCAGACTCTGTATTGTTCAAAGCCTTCAAAACCAACACGAATAATCCGTTTAATGCGCAAGTTTTTAATGCTTTAGATACAATGCAACACTGGCGCAGCAACGTTTCTTTCGAAATTAGCAATGCGTTCAAAAGACTCAAGGTTTTAGCCCCAGCCTTGTCAAGACCCAAACAACTCTACTTTGCTTACACTCAGTTTGCAGCCAGTGCTTATTGTTCTAAACAAACTATTGTCATTGGTCAAGAGCGTTACCTCGGGCCACAGCACCCGATTATCAAGATGCTTCCCGAACAACAATTCTACCGCTGGATCAAAAATGGATTAGTTCCAAAATACGCTTCAACAGATGCTATTGCAGTATGGCTCAGTACCAATATTTTGAAAGAAACCGACGAAAACTTTGCAAGTGAAATGATCCGTTGGGGAAAAATTTTAGCCATTCTCGATATTTTACTTCCAGAACAAACTATTGCGACCAAATTAAGATATGAAACCAAAGCCTATGAATGGGCGCTCGCCTCAGAGTCTAAATTCTGGGAATACCTTGTAGAGCAACAATTATTATTCAAAACAGACCTAGAGTTAAACATGAATCTTTTGGACGAAGGCCCCTACTCTATTGGCTTACCTCAAGAAAGCCCTGATCGCATGGGGCGCTTTCTTGGCTATCAAATAGTCAAACAATACCTAGATGCGCAACAACCAAGTATTGAAGAATTGATCAATACACCGTATAACCGAATTTTACAAAAATACCAAGTACCAAAATGAGCGAGCAAATCTCAAAAACCTCAGAAATCAGTATCCAAGTTGGTCTGAATGAAAATCTCTTACCCTTGCGCATGCTATGGTCAGCAAGTGACGGACAAATTAAAGATGCCGAGGCTGCTGCTTTTTTACTTTCAATTTGGGATCCCAAGGAAAAAAACACCATGAAAATAGATCTTTGGACCAAAGACATGACCATAGAAGAAATGAAACAATTTTTTCACCAAACTTTGCTGACCTTAGCTGATACATTTGAAAAAGCCACAGGAGAGCATTTGATCTCAGAAGACCTCCGCGACTACTGCTATCATTTTGCAGACAAAATGAATATCTTGCCCGAATAATGAAGGTATTGCTCCATAAAATGGGTTCAGCCTTCGGGCCAACTGTTCAATACTTTTTGAATTACGAGACAGAGAAAATTGAAATAAACCAGCTTATTGGCAAGCATATCAGTATTGAATTCACTGGGCAAATATTTTGTCAAGAATGTCACAAAAAGATCAATAAAACATTTGGAGAAGGTTTTTGCTTCACTTGTTTTTCCACAGCTGGCGCAGCTAGCCCTTGTATTTTAAGACCAGAGCTGTGCCAAGCACACCTCGGACTTGGCCGAGACCCCGAATTTGAGCAACGACATCACAACCAACCGCATCTGGTCTATCTAGCACTCACGCAACAAGTTAAAGTTGGCATTACCCGAAAGACCCAAATGCCCACGCGTTGGATTGACCAAGGTGCCAATGCTGCTATTATTTTAGCCGAAACACCAAACCGGTTTTTAGCAGGCACCATTGAAGTAGCATTGAAAGAACACTTCACGGACAAAACCAATTGGCAACAAATGTTGCGCAATGTTGAACCAAGTATTTTACCAGACCTCAGCGCCGAAAAATGGGAACTCGAAGAATTGCTACCTCAAGACCTCACCCAATACTGGACCGATGACGACGAAATTTGGCACTTCAATTATCCTGTGTTGCAATACCCAGAAAAGATTCAGGCTATATCCTTGGACAAAACGCCTAAAGTTGAAGGAGTTTTAACAGGCATCAGAGGACAATATTTGTATTTTGATCAGTCAAATGTGTTTAATTTGCGCAAGCATACTGGATATGAAACACTATGGCACATTTAATTCGCAGCATACTCGATCTTTTTTACCCATTGTTCAAGCGGTTTTTTGACAAACAAACCTACTATTATGCTGCTTGTGGAGGCGGAAATCTGGTGCTGAGTTGGCTACTGTTTTTTTTATTTTATCAATACTTATTTGCCAAAAGGATTTTTCAATTTGACTTAGGAGAGCTCCATTACATTGTATCAGCCTACACACTGAGTTCAATGCTATGCTTTGTCTTGGCTTTCTTACTCGGATTTTTATTGAACAAATTTGTTGTTTTTACCGAAAGTAATTTAGGATCTGCAACTCAATTTATCCGCTATAGCATGAGCGCCGTATTGACTTGGATTGGCAACTATTTACTGCTCAAAACATTTATTGAAGGCTTCGGATTCTTCCCAAGTATTGCAAATATTTTATCGAGTGCCGCAATGGTAGTTGTTGCCTATTTAATTCAGCGAAACTTTACATTTAAATAGAACCCAACGGCCTTTTGATTTACTGACAAATCAGGGTATCTGTCCAAGGCGAATAAGCCGCCCATATCCCTAGGGCACCTCCGGAAATGTTGGTAGGAATGTTGGTTGGGACTGCAAATGGGCTTCCGCCAGAGTACATCTGATTGTATTTTTTTTCAAAATAGTTGTATTCTTTCGATCCAATCTTTGACAACTTCACAACAATTGTGTCACCAATTTTAAAAAACCCTCTGTACGGATTATTACTGGTGGTATCCTGAAAACTCATTGGATTTTCATAACCAAACTCAAACGTTAATCCATTGAAAAATTTATCATTAAAATAAGGGTTAAATGTTTTGGAAAAAGTAGCATCTGTTAAGTATTTCACCTCCCAACAGTAGGCATCGGTGGTTGCTATAGGGTCCGATAACTGAGCCCAAGAAAAACCACGATCTGTAAAATTACCCTCTGGTTTCCAGTAGAGCGAATCTAGTGCAACTGGTTGGGCAATTTTGGAGCTTGAGCTATAAGTTTTGCCGTTGTGCTTGATTTCAAGTGTGTAGGTTTTACCCACCTCGCCGATCATGCCCAATGAAATGTAGGCACAAAGATGCAGGCTACTCAATTGTGCAGCCGGAATACCAAAAATTCCTGCTGCTACATCTTCTAAACCAGGCGGAAGGTCATCGGTACAAATTTTTGTGAGGGTATCAGTATTGGTGCCGTCTGAAAGCAGTACAACCGCATCATCGACAAAACTATTTAAATACGATTCAAAATTGGTAGTGGAATATACATTACTCGTTTTGGAAAGCAAAACGATTGCTGGTAAACCGGTTTCAATGCGCCCATCCACCACTAATTGCTCTTTATAGCCCGGTAAATCAATCTGTACTTCTTTGGTACAGGAAGCACTCAAAAGGACCGCAATAAAGAGTAGACTGGTATATTTTAAAATTCGAAATTCCATGTGGCACTTGGTATAATTGGAAATAAAGAAACTTGTTTGATTTTTAGAGAGAAATCTCCGGACATGAAGTCACCGTCGTTGTCAACATATAAAAAGAACGGATTCATGCGGTTGTAGACGTTGTAAATAGAAAATGACCAATTGCTTTGATAAGCTTTTTTAACTTGGATATCCAAACCAGTTGCTGGATCTGTTTTGGTTTTGAACTTCTTGCCATAGCGGGTTGCACTTAAATCAAGACGATGGTACGGCGCCATGCGGGTAGAGTTTCTTGGACCATATTGGAAAAGTAAATTTTGGTCTTGTACATACCAGCTTGCAGGTAAAGTGAGTGTATTACCGGTGGCATAAATGAAACTAGCGCTGAAAGTCCAGGTGTCGTTGAGTTTATAAGATCCAACGAGCGTAAGGTCGTGGCGGCGATCGTATTTAGCAGGGTATACATCGCCTTCGTTGATATCAGGGAAACGACGTTCGGTTTTGGCCCAGGTATAACCGATCCAACCCGTAAATGCTCCTTGAGCTTTTTTCAAGAAAAATTCAGCTCCATAGGCCCAACCTTCTCCGTAGACCAGTAAATTGTCGGTGTTGTCATTGATGTTGTCTCCGGGAAGTGCTCCTTCCTTGAATTCAATGAGGTTTTTCATGCCTTTGTAATAGACCTCAACGGATGCTTCGTAGCGATCTTTGTCAAAGTTTTTAAAATAACCAATAGAGGTCTGAAATCCTTTTTCTGGTTTGGCTAAGTCTGTAGTTGGAAACCAGATATCTGTAGGTAGTGAAACCGCGCTTAATGTTACAAGGTGTACATATTGGTAATTGTAGGCATAACCCGCTTTGATAGAACTGTTATCAGGAAGTAAATAGCGAACCGCAAAACGTGGTTCTAGTCCTTGGTAAAACGCAATAACGTCGTTTCGATCGTATTTAATAACGGTATCTGAAGTCGAAATGCCATCACCTTTCACATAGCGATCAAAAGGACCAACATGCGCAAATGAACTGTAGCGCAAGCCTACGTTGAAACGCCAAGCATCATTTAAATCAAATTCATCTAGTGCATAAACACCTGTTTCATGTGAATAAAGGTGTTGGATTGTTCCGGTATTGAACGTAATGGTGTCATCTTGAGCAGAAAGACCTTGAGGCGTGAAGTCATGATAGATATATGCTGCACCAAATTTAACCCTATGTTTAGGATTCGGAAAATAAGAGAAATCCACCTTAGCTGTATAATCTTTGATGCCAGAAGTCAAAGCAACTCTAAATTCATCTTGAGTGGAGGCAAACTCAAAATTATAATCGGAGTATGTCAAAGTGGTGTTCAAAAATAATTTGCTTGTAAATAAGTGATTCCAGCGCAAAGCCGCAATACCGTTACCCCAAGGCATCTCAACTTTGAAGCCACCATTTTGATCTTTGAATGAAAAGATATCTTTTCCGTAGTAGCCACTTAAATAAATGCGGTCTTTGTCTGTGAGTTTGTAATTGAGCTTTGCATTGAGGTCATAGAAAAAATAGCCTGACCCCGCAAAAGGAGATGAGTCGGGAATGGCTGCTTTCATGATCAGATCAATATAGGTTCTTCTAGCAGAAACAATAAATGAACCTTTGTCTTTTTTGATTGGCCCTTCGACTGTTAATCTTGAGGAAATTGCACCTATTCCACCCTTCACCTTAATTTGCTTCAAATTTCCTTCGTTCATGTTGACCTCAAGCACTGAAGACAGGCGCCCTCCAAAATTTGCAGGCATTCCGCCTTTGATCAGATTGACACTATTGATGGCATCTGCGTTAAAAACTGAAAAGAATCCAAAAAGATGCGCTGCGTTATACACCACACCTTCATCGAGAAGCACCAAATTTTGGTCAGGACCACCACCGCGTACATAAAACCCCTGCCCACCTTCTGAAACAGACGATACACCCGGAAGCAGTTGCAAGGTTTTGACCACATCTACCTCACCCATGAAAGCAGGCAAGGTTTTTACTTGGTCCATTTTAAGCTCCATCTGGCCCAGTTTTGTTGAGGTGACGTTTTCAGAACGCTTGCCACTGACGCGAATGTCTTTGGTTTCTTGCACTACCATATCGAGCTCAATATTTTTTGTTTGAGATTCCTGGAGTGCAATAACAAAGGTTTGGGTTTGATAACCGTCGGCACGAAATTCAATGTTGTAGGTTCCTGGTGGAATAGTGAGACTGTAAAAACCATATGAATTGACGGCAGAACCAGTTTTGAGTTCCTGAACAAAAACTTTGGCAGTACCTAAGGCCTCGCCGTTTCTTTGATCCGTGATGTAGCCACTGAGTGTGGGCTTCTTTTGAGCAAAAGTGCTGAGCGAAACAAAAAGAAATGAAAAAAAGAGAAATCGAAACATAAGTACAAACAAAACTGAATACGTAAGAGCGCTGCAAAGGTAACTCTTAAACAACAATATATGGATACAAATGTTTGTGACGAATAGTTGTTAATTTTGATCTTATGGAACCTAACATTTTTTATTTACCCAAACACCGGCTTGGTCCAATTTTAGGCATCGGTGTGCAACGAGAAATAAAAAGTGAAAATCCGGACGATTTAACAAATTTACAAGCATTTATAGACGCCAATGGCGGCCATTATTTGTTTGGAACACTTAGCTATGATCTAAAGAATCATTTTGAACCACTTGATTCTTTAAACGAAGACCAACTCTCCTATCCGTATTTCCATTTTTGGGTGCCTGAGGTAATGTATAAATTAGGCGATCAATTGACATTAATAGCAGGTCAAGAAACCGTCGAAAGTCAAAAATTGGCCACCACTTTCTGGAACCAATTAAACAACATAGAGGTAAAATTTGAAGCCAAATTTAAAGCCAAAACCACGAAAGAAACTTACTTTGAACGTTTCAATGCGATCAAAGAGGCACTCCAACAAGGCGACATCTACGAAATGAATTATTGCCAAGAATTTTTCGCAGAAAACACCCACATAAAGCATCCTGTAGCACTCTTTTCAAAACTCAATGACTTGACCAAAGCACCACATGCTGCATATGTAGAAACACCCGATCATTTCATATTTTGTGCGAGCCCCGAGCGGTTTCTCATGAAAGCTGGGCAAACCCTTCGTTCAGAACCCATCAAAGGCACAGCACCGAGGTCTCTAAATCCAATGGTAGACAAAGCTTTGGCCATTAAACTCCAAAACGACCCCAAGGAAAGATCAGAAAACATCATGATTGTTGATTTAGTGCGCAACGATTTATCTCAATTGGCCCAAAAAGCAAGTGTCAAGGTGGAAGAACTCTGCGAAATTTATACGTTTGAAACAGTCCATCAAATGATTTCAAAAATCAGTTGTCAACTCAAACCAACGGTAAGTTTTACAGACATTTTACGCTGTAGTTTTCCAATGGGCAGCATGACCGGAGCACCCAAAATTTCGGCCATGCAACACATCGAAGACATCGAAGACTTCAAAAGAGGCTTGTATTCTGGAAGCATTGGTCTGATTGAACCCAACGGTGATTTTGATTTCAACGTGGTCATTCGCAGTTTAATTTACAACAGAAAAAACAAGTATTTGTCTTGTGCCGTTGGCAGCGCCATTACAATTGAAGCTGAAGCCGAAAAAGAATACCAAGAATGCCTTCTCAAAGCCAATAAACTGATTTATGGGCTCCAGTCTTGATACCATTCGTAAAAGCCTTGATCAGCACGTCAAAGCACACCCTGCCTCTGCTTATTTAGTAGCTGTAAGTGGCGGCCTCGATTCTATGCTCTTACTGCATTTACTTCATCAAATAGGCGCTCCTGTTCAGGCAGTACACATCAATTACAGATTGCGCCAACAAGAAAGCGAACAAGACGCCAAACTCATTGAGGATTATTGCGCCACGAATCAAATACCCTTGCACCTTTATCGGGTAACCGATGCCCAACAAATTGATCTCCAAAGCTCCAATTTACAAGCAAAAGCCAGAAATATACGCTACACCTATTTTGAACAAGTCAGCGCTATTATTCCGAATAGCATTATTTGCACAGCCCATCATGCTGATGATCAGAATGAGACTTTTTGGCTACAGCTTGCCCGTGGGGCCGGCATGAAAGGTTTGGCTGGAATGCCAACGATTTTTAAAAATTTATTGCGGCCATTTTTGTGTTTTTCAAAAACCGAGTTGCTAGATGCTGCCGAAGCATGCAAGCTCGAATGGCGCGAAGATCAAAGCAACCAGAGCACGAAGTACAGACGCAATGTTTGGAGAAATCAATTTTTACCAGAGCTCACTGAACATCTACCAAACCTCAAAGACTCAGTCTTACAACTTCAAGCAATATTCCAATCTGAAATAAGAAATCAACAAAAAACACTAAATATTGCCATTCAGAACTTAAATACAAACGGAAGTATCACTTTAAAAGAATTATCTTTATTATCTGTTTATCAGTTTATTGAGTTATTTAAAACTTTTAATGTACCGGTACAAATTATCCAACGGATTCCCGAGCTCTTTCATTCAGAAAATGGCAAAAAGCTCACCTGGAAAGCGGTGGACAGAGAGCCAAGTGCGCTGCTTATTTTTAATCATGCACTTTGGCTTTTACAACGTGAATTGAAGCCTCACGCCCCTTGTCCTTATTATTTTGAGCAAAAACAAACCAAAAAGTTGCCAAGCTTCTTTGATTTAAATGAAATCTATTTGGATGCTACACTATTGAGCGGCGAATTATATTTAAGAACTTTAGATATAAGCGATGTAATGTATCCGGTCGGGATGAAAGGAAAGAAAAGCGCTTTTGAAATTTTAAAAGAGCATAAAATTCCTGGCCCACTCAGAGACAAAATCTGGGGTTTATTTGATCAAGAAAAATTAATACTCATTCCGAGCGTCAAACTTGACCGCAGGGTGTTGGCCCATCATCATTCGGAGCAAATACTTCAAGTAAATCTGTACAAAAAGACCTAAATTTGCCCATGAGCTCATTGCCCATCGATTTTGTGAAGCGCATCCAACAAGATGCCTTTTACCCACCTCAACTGTTGGCGGCTTTAGATACACAAGCCCCAACTTCGGTACGCCTACACCCAAGAAGAAAACAACAATTACAACTTGACCAACGCGTTGCTTGGAACCAAGATGGCTTTTACCTTTCCGAACGCCCAAGTTTTACCTACGATCCATTTTTTCATGCGGGGTCATACTATCCACAAGAAGCTGGGTCTATGTTTTTAATTCAGGCCCTTTCAGCACTGAAACTTCCAGAAGATCCTGTTATACTAGATTTAAGTGCTGCGCCAGGCGGAAAAAGCACACTCATTGCTGCATTTTTGAAACAGCGAGGTATTTTAATTGCCAATGAAATTATTCGGTCAAGGGCATATATTTTAGCAGAAAATCTCTCCAAATGGGGTTATTCAAATACGTTTGTTTGCAACCAAAGCCCCGAAGAGCTCGGTGTGCTTCAGGCAAAAATTGATGTATTAGTAGTAGATGCCCCGTGTTCTGGAGAAGGTATGTTTAGAAAAGATGTAGCCGCGCGTGCCGAATGGACAACCGCAGCCGCAGCAAATTGTGCACTGCGACAAGAGGATATTCTTGAGAATACTTGGCCTTTGATCAAAGAAAATGGTTTTCTCATCTACTCGACTTGCACCTTTAACCCACAAGAAAACGAAGCTTTATTAAAAAATTTCATGGAGTTCCATGACGCACAAGTGTTGCAACCAACTCGTTTTGAAGGGATGCAAGCAGACCGAGAAAGCATCGGAAACTATTTTTTTCCAGGACAAATTCAAAGTGAAGGTTTCTACATCGCAATTCTTCAGAAAAAGAGTCCCGAAAAAACAAAAGGAAAAACAAAAGCAAAGCCAACCAATCAACAGCAAAAACAAGACCAGCGTCAGGGCGATCAAATCTCAAAAACACTGCCATTAACAGCAAATTTAGCGCACGAGTTCTGGACAGAAAATGAGCAACTATTTGCAACCACTCAGTTTGCGCATCATTTTTTCGAACAACTTCCAGCACTCAAGTGGCTTAAAAAAGGCATTCATATAGCTCAGCTATTTAAAAAATCTTGGGCGCCAGCTTACGACATGGTTTACACCTTAGATTTGAATTGGGAACTTCCAAAATTTGAGGTCGAACGCGAGCAAGCATTACAGATTTTACATGGTGAAAGCCAAATGTGCGATCTCCCGGCGGGACATTATTTGATTACCTACAAAGGAGAACGCATTGCGATGGTCAAACAACTTGGTCAACGCTTCAATAACTTACATCCAACAGAATGGCGCATTCGTCATTTACCAAAGCACTAACTGACTATGGATCTTTCTTTAGCCCACCAAAAACTCATTCAATACATCACAGACCGCGTATCAATCAACGAGCAAGAAGCGGAAGTGATTCGCAAAAAATTTCATTTGCGTAAACTTGCCAAAAAGGACTTTTTTGTTAAAACAGGCAGTATTAATTTTCAACAGGGCTTTGTTGTTGGCGGTGCACTTCGTGTTTTTTATACAGACCCAAAAGGCAACGAACATGTCATGTATTTTGCTTTTGCTGATTGGTGGGTCGGCGATTTGGCAGGCTTTCATTTCAATGAAGCAGCAACACTGAGTGTGCAAGCCCTGGAAGAAAGTTACATTTTAGAGGTTTCCAAAGAGGACATAGAAGAAATGTACGTCAAAGTTCCGTCATTGGAGCGCTTGTTCAGAATCATGGCACAAAGAACACTTGCAGTTTTGCAAAAAAGATTTTTACTGACCATTTCAGCACATGCTGAAGAACGCTACAAAGAACTACTGCAAAGACACCCAGGAATAGAACAATTGGTTGCGCAGCATCAGATTGCATCTTACCTTGGCATCTTACCTGAAAGTTTGAGTAGAATGAAGAAAAAACTTTATGTATCTTCGCCAAACAAAAAATAAATCATGAAACAACTTAAAAGAATTTCACTTGCCATCGCTTTATTCGTTGGTATTTTCGTCAGAGCGGACGAAGGAATGTGGTTTTTAATGTTTATCGACCGCCTGAATCACCGCGATATGCAAAAAATGGGGCTTCAATTGACCTCAGAAGAAATCTACAGTATCAATCATTCAAGCTTGAAAGATGCTGTGGTTCAATTCAACGGCGGTTGTACAGCCGAACTCATTTCCAAAGATGGGCTCTTACTTACTAATCACCACTGTGGTTACGATGCCATTGCAGAGCTCTCTACCCCAGAACACGATTACCTTACAAATGGCTTTTGGGCAGCAGACAAAACGCAAGAACTCAAACCAAAATCTTTGTATGTACGCTTCTTTGTACGCATGGATGACTGTACCAAAAGAGTGCTTGCCAAAGTCTCTAATAATATGACAGAAACAGAGCGCGAAAAAGTAATCCGCGAAGAAATTGCCCTCATAGAAAAAGAAAACAGCGAAGGCGGAAAATACGTCGTGAATGTGCGTTCTTTCTTTCAAGGCAATGAATTTTATTACTTTGTTTATCAAGATTACAAAGATGTTCGTTTGGTAGGTACACCTCCTAACAGCATTGGTAAATTCGGTGGCGACACCGACAACTGGGAATGGCCACGCCACACCGGTGATTTCTCCATGTTTAGAGTTTATGCAGATGCCAACGGCAATCCAGCAGATTACGCTACATCTAACGTGCCTTTACATCCAAAACACCATTTACCTATCAACCTTAAAGGCGTCAAAGAAGGTGATTTCGCCATGATCATGGGTTATCCAGGACGCACCAACCGTTGGTTACCTGCTGGTGGAATTGATCAAAATGTAAAATACGCCTATCCAGCTTGGGTCGAGGCCTCTAAAACTGCCATGGACGCCATGAAAGTTTACATGGACAAAGATGCGGGTGTTCGCCTCAATTACGCTTCTAAATATGCGCGCATCGCCAACTACTGGAAAAATCGCCAAGGAATGATTGACGCGCTTACTAAATTCCAAACCGCTGCATCAAAAGCAAAAAATGAAGCCAAATTTGACGCTTGGGCTAATCTTCCAAAAAACAAAGCTACCTATGGTGATGTCGTTAAAAATATTAACGCTTATTATGCTGCAACCAACGACAAAGCACGCCATGACAACTACTTACAAATTCTCTTCAGAGGATCTGAGTATGCAGCAATTTCAAGAGGTTTAGGTGCACAACTCATGGCATATGCAAAAGCAAGCGCCTCTGAGCGAGCAGCCATGAAAGACGAACTCAAAGCAGCTATTGACGATTTCTTTGCCAACATTTATGGCCCGGCTGAAATTGACATCTTGATCAATGGCCTGAATCTTTATGCAGCAAAAGCAAATTACGAGCTTGAGCCTGGCATTCAAGCGATGTATGCCGATGGTTCTGTGGATACTGAAATTCGTGCAATGTACGCTGTTTCATTGTTCGCTGCTAAAAACAGACTTTACGCCTTCTTAGAAATTCCGAATGCTGGTATGATAGAAAACGACCCGTTCTTCGTACTTTCAAGTAATATTATCAAACACCTCAGCAAACGTTCTGAAGAGCTTGTGCGCCTGACAGATGAATACAACAAAGCGTACCGTTTGTTAGTGGCTGGTCTTCGCGAGTCTGGTTTGAGCACCATACTTTACCCAGATGCAAACAGCACTTTGCGCCTCACCTATGGTAAAGTAAGTGCCCTTCCTGCAGACAAACGCAACGACGCTAAAATCAATAACTATACAACCCTACAAGGCACCATCAATAAATACAAGCCAAATGATGAAGAGTTTGATTTACCACAGCGCCTCATTGAACTCAACGCTAAGAAAGACTTTGGTCCTTATGCCGATAAGGCGGGCTACATGCCTGTTAACTTCCTTACCAATAATGACATCACAGGTGGCAACTCTGGCTCACCAGTTTTGAATGGCAAAGGAGAACTCATTGGTCTGGCGTTCGATGGCAACATTGAGGCAATGGCCGGAGATGTTATTTTCGACAACAAACTTCAAAAAACGATCAATGTCGACATTCGCTATGTCTTATTTATTGTAGACAAATATGCAGGTGCAAAGCACCTCGTTGACGAAATGACCATCGTTAAATAAGCCATTTTCAAGTTGGTGCTTCCAACTAACTTGTCAATGAAAAGGCCTCTTCGGAGGCCTTTTTTTTTGAACAATACTCTATGTGATTCTCTTAACTTTGTAAAAAAAAATCACATGGGCTTTTTAAACCTCATCAACCTCAAAGAAATTGCTACTGCTAGCATGGTGCTTTTTGCTGTCATTGATATCATCGGAAGCATTCCGATTATTATCAACCTGCGCCAAAAAGTAGGACACATCGAATCAGAGAAAGCTAGTGTAGTAGCTTTGCTTATCATGATTGTCTTTTTATTCATTGGCGATCAAATCCTTGGCCTCATTGGCATAGATGTCTATTCCTTTGCAGTAGCAGGTTCCATATTGATCTTTTTCATTGCCATTGAAATGATCCTTGGCATCACGCTCTACAAAGATGACGAACCAGAAACAGCCTCAATTGTCCCGATTGCATTTCCGCTTATTGCCGGTGCAGGCACCATGACAACCCTGATGTCCATGCGAGCTGCATATGCGGACATTAATATCATCATTGCCATTGTAATCAATGTAGCGTTGGTTTATGTCGTTTTGAAATTATCGGGTAAAATTGGTGCTTGGTTGGGCAAAGGCGGAATCGGGATCATTCGCAAAATATTTGGCATTATCTTGATGGCTATTGCCGTCAAGTTATTTACAGGAAATATCCAGCACTTATTTCATTGATTGCAAGTTCAGGAGCGTCTCTGCAAGTGCTTTGCTTTCCATCACCGCATCTAATTTGTACTCACCAGCTTTTTCTAAAGCAATGAAACGCCACTGAGCACCATGATTTTTTTTATCCTGATTTAGATACTTCGAAAGCACATTAACATCCATTTGATCCCAATCTAGGGCTGTAAAATTTGACGTTACAACTTCGATTAATTCATCGAGCAGGTGTTTATTCAAAGTTCCTTGTTGCAGGGCAACCATAGATTCTATGACCAGACCCCACGCCACCGCATGCCCATGAGATATAAGCGCATTGTTTTGCAGTTGATGTGCTTCAAGCGCATGCCCAATGGTATGGCCAAGATTCAGGACTTTTCGAAGGTCTTGTTCAAGAGGATCTTGTTCCACAATTTGAATTTTCGTAAATATCAAATCCCAGAAAAGTGTGGCCTCAATTTGAAAGTTTTTCCAATCAATATTGGCAGAGGTTTGCCTGACCTGACTCCAAAGTTCTGGACCGTTGATCAGTGCGTGCTTAATACATTCTGCCCATCCTGAGCGCAGCTCTTCTTGCGGTAAGGTTACTAAAAAGGCTGAATCTATAAAAATGTGTTGAGGCTGTTTTGTACAACCTATGACATTTTTTACACCTTGAAAATCAATGCCATTTTTACCGCCAATTGCCGCATCAACCATTCCAAGTAGTGTCGTCGGAATCATGATGACATCTAAACCACGCTTGTAGGTACTGGCCAAAAAACCGCCAATATCGGTCACGACCCCTCCACCCAAACAAACGAGCAAATCCTTTTTAGTGACTTCATAGCTTAGTAAAAGATCCCAAAGTTGCACCATCAATTCTATGGATTTACTTTCTTCACCTGGTGGAATCACGAGTACTTCAGCTTGCGCCAATTGCTCAAAACTAGTAAGCAAGTAATCCAAACAGTGTTGTTGGGTGTTTTCGTCAACTAAGAGGAGAATTTTTTGCCCCACGTAGGCATCGAGTTTGTTTGAGAATGAAGTTGCTCCGAGCGGACCAAAATCAAGTGTGACCTGCTTGCCTTTAAATTGTTGGGATGCCATAGTGTAAAAATAAATAAAGTTCGGAGAATGCAAGAAGAGCAAAAACCAAGTATTTTTGAACCATGATATCTTTCGACAACACGGAAATTGCATTTCGATCCAAAAATAAACAAGATCTTCAACGTGCCTACTTACTTTTTAAGATCATAGGTTGGCCTCGGTTGGTAAAACTAGCTAAGGTTTTTACCCCTTTGGCACTGCGCCTAAAACTTCCCATTCAGGGCCTGATCAAAAAAACAATATTCAAGCAATTTTGCGGCGGAGAAACTATTCAAGAATGCGATACAGCCATTGAAAGTCTAAACTCCTTCGGCATCGGTACAATCTTGGATTATTCCGTTGAAGGCAAAACCCAAGAAGAAGATTTCGAACAAACGACACAAATCATCATTCAAACTATTGAAAAATCGGCAACCGACAAACGCATACCATTCGCCGTATTTAAAGTAACAGGTATTGGTCAACATCATTTGATTGAATTAGAATCAAGTCGCATACGTGCACAGCGCAAAGGCGAGGATTTCAAAGCTTACACAGAAGAACAAACCCGAGGGATTGCTGCAATTATTGATCGCATTGATCGCATTTGTGCGGCAGCAGCTCAGTATCAAACACGTTTATTCATTGATGCCGAAGAAACCTGGATCCAGACGGCCATTGATCAATGGACCTACGACATGATGTGTAAATACAATCAATCTAAATGTATTGTCTACAATACCATTCAGATGTATCGCCACGACAGACTTACTTATTTAAAAGCAGAATATAAACGCGCCAAAAAAGATAGTATTTTCTATGGGGTAAAATTGGTGCGCGGCGCCTATATGGAAAAAGAACGTGCTCGGGCCTTACAATTAGGCTACCCCTCTCCTATTCAACCTGACAAAGCTAGCACAGACAATGATTACAATGCTGCTCTTGAATTTCTTGTAACTCATAAAGATGTGTTTTCAATTTGTGCCGGCACCCACAACGAAGAAAGTTCGATGCACTTAACCACACTGTTAAACAAGGCCGACATTGAAGCACAAGACCCACAATTTTATTTTGCACAGCTGCTTGGGATGTCTGATCATATTTCTTACAATTTATCCGATGCCGGTTATCAAGTTGCCAAATACGTCCCATTTGGCCCTGTCAATGAAGTACTGCCCTATTTACTCAGACGAGCAGATGAAAACACTTCAGTTGCTGGGCAAACTAGTCGTGAACTAGGTTTACTCATGAAAGAAAAGTCGAGAAGAGCGAAGGCCTAGCCTATTGTTTCAATACCTTGACAAAGGAGCCATTGACTTCTAGGAAATAGATACCTGCTGTTAACCAACCGAGGTCGATTTCAAATTGGTGTTGCATTTCAAAAATTTGCAAACACGCTCCTTGCTGATCATACAAGTGCGCCAGAAATGTTTCATTAGAAGGCGTTGATATCTGACAAGCACCCGTTGTTGGATTAGGATATACTTTAAATTCTTGTGCTTCTGGCCCAGCACCATTAACACTTACTAACTGATTGAGCGTAAACACAGTATCTGTAAGTATTTCACCTCCACCCAATAAATCAATTTTCAGTACAAAAATATTGGAGCCTCCATTTAATGCGTTTTGGTTGTCAACCACATTTGCGTTGGTCCCGACAGCAACATAGCCACCATCAGCAGTCGCTCTAATTTGGTTGATTTGATCTAGCCCTTCATTTAAAATTACGGTATATGGCATAGTAGGGATCCAATAACCAAAATAAGGGTCTACATAGCAGACTATCAAATCAAAGGTATCTTGAAAAGTGGAGCTATTGATGGTCTGAAAGCCAAAAATACAATTTTGCTGTTGTTCTAAGTATTGCGCCTGACACACCCTATTATTTGTGATGATGCCAGAATTGTCCAACTGGGTGTTTTCCTGTATGAGTATGCCGTCTGGCCCAATTCTTCCGGAAAAGTTGTCAAAGTTGGAAGCATTTGGTTGATGAAAACCCGCAAACATGAT
>JBJTNI010000017.1:0-51153 GCA_046073985.1 Flavobacteriales bacterium
GTTTGAAGTAAAATTACGATAAAAAAATAGTTGAAAATCATCCCAAAAGAATCAAAAGAATCAAAAGAATCAAAAGAATCAAAAGAATCAAAAGAATCAAAACATTCTATAACTTCACATTTATAACAATGCAAATATGAAATACCTTTCATTCTTATTTATCGCAATCATTTCTCAGGTTCTGATAGCACAAGACCTTCCAGCTTATAAAATCTATAATGCAAGGGGGAAGGAGGTTTCATTTAAAACGATGAGTTCAAAAGCGGCTGACGTTGACCTCGTCTTGTTTGGTGAGTTTCACGACAATCCGATTGCCCATTGGTTACAATTGGAACTGACCCAAAGTATGTATCAAATGCATCATGAAAATTTACAACTTGGTTTCGAAATGTTTGAACAAGATCAGCAACTCATTTTGAGTGCCTATTTGAACGGCGACATCAAAGAGGAACAGCTCAAAGATACACTCAGACTTTGGCCTAATTACGATACTGATTATGCACCACTCATTGAATTTGCCAAAAGCAAGCACCTAAGTTGTATTGCCAGTAATATCCAAAGAAAATACGCGAGTCTTTTGTTTAAAAAAGGTCGCCAAGCACTAGATACATTGCCCGAAAGTATTCAAAATCAAATGGCGCCATTGAATTTTGCTTTTGATACCACATTAAGTCAATACCAAGCTATGAAGCAAATGGGCGCACACATGGGGCCAGCAGCGGGTTGGCGCATGGTCGAGGCACAGGCCATAAAAGATGCTACAATGGCACATTTTATACTGCATAATCCATGGCGCAACTCTAAAACAGTTCATTTGCATTTCAATGGGGCTTATCATTCAGATTTTTATCAAGGAATCATGTGGTATATATTGCAAGAGGCACCGCAAACACGAATTCTAACAATCAGTACCGTGAGTCAGGAAAACATCTCGAAATTAGATAAAGAGCATTTGGGCCGTGCTGATTTCATCATATGTGTGCCCGCCAACATGACTTCTACGCATTAAATCAACTTTCTTCGACTGAAGTAATTGTTGCATCAATAATAGATTTATCGGTCTGTATCGTGAGAGTTTGACCTACTTTCAAAGAGTTGGCATTTTTAATGAGTTTACCATTTGCAGTTGTGATGGTGTAACCTCTTTTCAAAATATGGATTGGGTCTAGCAAAGCAATTTTTTGTTCAAGATGCAGCAGGTTGGTTTGCTGGATTTGAAAATACTTGCTCTTGACCCAAACTAATTGCTGAATGGCCTGGCTAATTTTTTCACGATTGCGTTGAATTTGAAGCTGAGCATTTTTCACGACCCCTTGGCTAAGTCTTTCAATGCGCAACTCAAAATCCCTAAATTGCCCTATCAGCATTTCGGCAAGTTGGGTAGGTGTAATGGCTGCTGCGTGTGCAATCAACTCTGCTACCGTTAAGTTGGTAGAATGTCCTATTCCAGTTATGATCGGCAAAGGAAAGAGGGCTATGTTTTTACAGAGATCGTAGTTGTTGTAACAAGTAAGACCTACTTCTGCACCTCCACCTCTGACAATAACCACAATATCAAATTGATTTTTCTGAAGTTCAATTTGCCCGAGCGCGTCAAGGATTGAATCTACCGCAATGTCGCCTTGTACATAGGCTTCAAAAAGAGTGGTTTGAAACGTATAACCAAAATTATTTTGGTCTAAGACTTGGTAAAAATCGGAAAGACCTTTACTTGTGGCAGCTGAAATGATGGCAATGCGTTTGGCAATGAGCGGATACGCTAGCAGTTGATTGGCTTGCAATAAGCCTTCCGCTTTGAGCTTTTTGAGCGTAATATCTTTTTCTTTTTGCAGTTGACCTAGCGTAAATGCGGGGTCTATGTCTTGAATTTGTAGGCTCAGCCCAAAAGTAGGATTAAAACTGACCTTAACGAGCATCAGTACTTGAATGCCGTCCTTGAGAGGCTCTTGTACCTGATCAATGAAAAGTTTTTCAATGCGCTGCAGATTTTGTTTCCAAATGCTGCCATTCATTTGCGCAACTATTTTTCCATCTTCTTTTTCAACTAGTTCAGGAAAGGCATGCCCACTTGGGTATTTATTGAGCTTATGAATTTCAGCTTTGACCCAATAGTTTTGATGGTACCTGCTTGCAATCGTTTTTTCGATAGAAAGGGCAACTTGTTTGAGACTAAAAATCTGTATTTCGGATGTCATTTTAATGGAATGCCTCTTGAACTTACTGGTCCAGATGCTTTACTTTTTTCTAAAGAAAAATTAAAAGTGGTTCCTTGTCCTACTTGGCTCGTGACTCTTATTTGTTGGCCATGTGATTCTACGATGTGCTTGACAATTGCCAATCCAAGTCCAGAGCCACCTTCATTGCGGTTTCGACTTTTTTCTACGCGGTAAAACCTTTCAAATAACCTTGGTATATGCTGAGGTTCAATACCAGGGCCGTTGTCTTT
This sequence comes from Flavobacteriales bacterium, assembly GCA_046073985.1. Classification (GTDB taxonomy): domain Bacteria; phylum Bacteroidota; class Bacteroidia; order Flavobacteriales_D; family Crocinitomicaceae; genus UBA952. Next base: position 2,447 of record JBJTNI010000017.1, read on the forward strand.
GATTTGAATATTGTAAGTTTCTTCAATTTCAACAACGCTGACAACTAGCTCACCATTTTCATTGCCATAAGCAATTGCATTGTTGAACAGATTGATTAAAACCTGGGAAATCTTGTTGCGATCCGCAACTACATAGCAAAATGGGTTAGATGTTTCTAAGCGGAGTCGGAAGTGTTTTTCTTTGGCAAAAAGCTCCAACGATTCAAAGGACTCTCTGATTAAATCGAGTATATCAAAACTGCGAAGGTCGAGCGGAATGCGTTCTAGTTCTAGTTTGGTTAATTGATCGAGATCATCTAAGATATGGGTCATGCGCTCGGTAGACTTCGATGCACGCTCGAGAAATGTTTTGAGTACGGCTGGATCGTCCATTCCGCCGTCAAGCAACGAATCAATGTAGCCTTGAATGGAAAACACCGGTGTTTTCAGTTCATGTGCGAGGTTACCTAAAAATTCTTTTCTGAATGCTGCTTGCTCTTGAAGCTTTTCAATTTCAAGGTTGCGTTGTTGCTTCCATTCTTTGACATCTTTTTCTCCTTGTGCAACAAGCTCATCTATGTTTTTTTCTTGAAGTGCGGCATTGTCATCATTTTGAATGCTGCGGTAAATCAAGCTCATGCGAAATTGTAAAAAGCGCTTGATGATGTAATAAAAGATCGTATACGCAAAAATCCCGCTAACTAACGGGATTAAAAACAGGAGTGTGGCACTCAGAGTGACAAACTGTAAGTGAACTAAAAGAGTGAATAGAAAACTTAAGATGTAAAATAGTACACTACCACTCAGAATTAAAAAACTTGGTCTTGATCTGCTCACTTTTCGTTGAATGTATATCCGACTCCTTTAATAGTACGAATATACGCATCTCCGAGTTTTTCACGCAATTTTCTGATATGAACATCAATTGTTCTTTCACCTACGATTGTATCATTTCCCCATACAACAGCAAGAATTTGATCTCGGTTGAATACTTTACCTGGTCTTGAAGCCAAAAGTTCGAGTAATTCAAATTCTTTTTTTGGTAATTGTAATTCTTTACCATCGACCTCCACGACAAAACGATCGCGGTCAATGGTTATTTTGTCTGAACCTTCTTGCGCATCTTTGTTTTTTGTTCTTCTCAATAAAGATTCAATTTTACTGATCAGTAATCTTGGTCTGATGGGTTTGTTGATATAGTCATCGGCACCCGCTTCAAAACCTGCAATTTGTGCGTAGTCTTCAGTACGCGCGGTTAAAAAGGCAATAATTGGCTGAACCATATTGAGGTCCTTTCTGATGACCTGACAAGTTTCAATGCCATCCATTTTTGGCATCATGACATCTAATAGAATCAAAGAAGGATTGATTTGTTGCACTAAGCGCAAAGCTTCCATGCCATTACTTGCAGTAAATACTTTGTAACCTTCTTTGCGTACGTTATACGACAAAAACTCTAAGATATCTGGTTCGTCATCAACGATCAGTATGGTATGTCCTTTTGTGTTTTCCATCGTGTTTGAATGAGAGGGTAAAAAAAGAGGGGGCCTAAGCCCCCTCGTTAAAGTGGCATTAATTATTTGCGAATCATTAAGCGTTTAACGCCTACTTGATTATCAGCTAAAATTTGTACGGTGTAGCTTCCAGAAGCAAGTTCAGAAACACTTACCGGAATTACCTGAGCACCTGTTGCATTGATTGTTTGATTGTAAACCAAACGACCTGTTGCGTCAAGCACATTTAAAATAACAGTTGAATTATTTTCAAAAGCTACCAAAACTTGCTCGTTAGCTGGGTTAGGGTAAACTTCGAAACTCATGCTGTTGTATTCGTCAACTCCAACCTCGATAGAGATTTCAAATGCTACAGTATCTGTACAGTTACCGTTGATGGCAGTTAGTACAGCTGTGTAAGCACCATTTGCAGCATAAGCATGTGCAGGAGCGGTTGCAGATGAGTTGGTGAAATCACCGAAATCCCAAGAGTAAGATGTAGCACCCGTAGAAGTATTAGCAAATGTAACAACGTTACCTGCTGATGTGAAAGAACCAGCAGCTGAAGGCGTAGCTGTGAAGGTGATGTTTGTAGTCGCTGATTGACCAACACCGTCACAAGCGTTTGCGTTAGTTACAGTTACATAGACTGCAGCAGTTGCTGAAACTTGGATAGTTTGTGTGGTGTCACCAGTAGACCATAAATATGAATCAGCAGCTGATGAAGTAACCGTTACGACATCACCAGAACACGCTTGTGTGCTAGATGCGCTGATAGTAGGTGCTGGAGCGTTAGAAACGTTCACAGAAATAGGAGTTGAAACACTTGAACAACCATTTGCATCAGTAACAGTTACTGAATAGTTTCCGGTTGTAGTTACTGTAATTGTAGCTGTAGTAGCGTTTGTAGACCATACATTGCCAGATGCTGCACTTGAAGTTAAATCAACAGAACCACCTGTACAGAAAGAGGTAGATCCACTTGCTGTAATAACTGGAGTTGCTGGTAAAGCATTTACAGTAACTGTAATTGCAGCGCGCATACTTTCATCATTTCCGGCGTTAGCCTGAGAAACGTAGTAAGTGTAAGTTCCAGGTGTGGTTGTGCTTGGTACTGGAGCTGTTGTGGTGTATGTACCACCAGTAGCTTGTGTATACCAACGTAACGTATTTGCAGTAAGTGCAGTAGCTGTTAATGCAGTTGCAGTTGCACCTTGGCAATAAGTGTAAGATGTTGTTGCAACAACTGGCATCGCTACTGAATAGAATTTAGCATTCATAAAGTTCGCTGTGGTTGCAGCTGCAGAACCAGCGGCTAAGCGAGCATCTGGAGTTGTGCCTAAAGCAGGGAATAAATTAACCCAGTTTACTTGAGCAAGTGTCAATGTCGTATCGTTACCATCTGGACCCATGAAAGAAGTGTAGAATGCTGCAGTAGATGCTGCGCCACCAGAAGTTCCTGCGTTGAAGATTGTATTAGTATTTGGTGCAAAGTTGGTTAAGCTATTGTGACCAAATACAAGTGTATCACCATTTACGTTATTTACAACTGCTGTACCCTCGATAGAAAGACCTTTTTCCCAACCTGTAACTAAAGAGTTAAATACCGAGGTTGCCGTATTTCTTCTCAAGCGGAATGCTTTTTCAAATTTCTCGCCAACAGGTAAAGCAGTGGTTCCGTTTCCTTTTGGACCAACGATAGTAACATTAGAAAAAATTGGAGCTGTTTTTGGCTGAGCCGTAGAACCAGCAGCGTCGTTATCAGATTCGAAGCAATTTGAATCACCAGCGGCATCTGAGAGGTCCTTGTCACGGATAGATAAGGCAAATTGAACTTTACCGCGGTAACCGAAGTCAGTGTCAAAATCGTCATCAAGTCCACGATACGCGATTAGGTGTTTACAGTTTACAGTTCCACCAAACCACTCAAAAGAGTCGTCACCAGAGAAAGAAACTTGTACATAATCAACGATTGTTTGGCTACCAACAGAACCAAAAGTCACCCCATTGATTTCTTTGTTTGGCTCAAGAGCGATACCCGCAAACTCAATGCGAACATAGCGAAGAATACCTGAATAATCGTTGTCATAGTTACCACCGAACTGAGTATCAGTTGTTGGTACGATACCTTCGATGTTTGCAACACCACCAGGCTGGTTGTTTTTAGCCAAACCTAACAATACCAAACCTCCCCAGTCACCTTCGTTACGTGCACCAACAGCTTCGTTGGAAGTAAAGATAATTGGGTTAGCAGCAGTACCATCAGCAATAATTTTGGCACCACGTGTAATGATCAAAGAACCTTGGGTTAATTTATCTCCACGGATAATGGTACCAGGTGCAATTGTAAGGGTTGCATTGTTTTTAACGTAAATTTTGTTAACCAATTTCACGACACCACTCCAAGTAGTATTGGCGGTAATGTCAGCTGAAACAGTTGTAATTGTCGCAGGATAAGCAGTGTTTTCTGGATCAAAATTCGCCCAGCCTGAAGTCCAGTCAGTAGCAGGGGTGTTGTCAGTTACAGGAAACGCACCACGGTAGGTAGTTGGTGTCCAGAAAGCATCCTGAGCAAAGGCAGAGGCGCCAATGCAAAGGGCAGTCATTAAATTGTAAATCTTTTTCATCTTTTTAATTTTTTTTACTGTACAAAGTTCCTGCGAAAGAGAAGGCTTCAAGTTATAGGATACTTAAATGTTCTTTAAATCTGTGTTAAGTAAAATGTGCAATTACTTAACATTGTGTTTTTAGAACTTGTATTTGAAATTTAATGTGATGGTTTGTCCGAAAGTAATTTCTTGCCAAGCGCTATCAACTCCTTTGTCGTAACGTTTGTTTTTATTGATATCTTGGAAGAAAACAAGGTCTTGTGCCAAAAGGTCAGCACAATTCAGTTTGAGTTCGTATTTATCTTTCCACGTTTTCCCGATTTGTAAATCGAGAACGTGACGACCATTTTCCCAAACACTAGGTTCTTGAATACTACCAGCAATGGCTATACGTTGACCTACATAGTTGTAAGAGAAGTTCACAACGAGGTCTTTTTGACTTTCATAGAATAAACCAATGTTCAAGATGTACGGGGATTGACCTTGTAGTGGTCTTGTTGAACCCGGATATTCTTCTAAACCAGCAAATGCACTGAGGTCAGCAGCCGAACGAATGTAAGAGGCATTGGTATAAAATGTAGTTCTAGAAAATATTGAATTCGAATCTGTGCGGTTCATCCAACCTAAATTCATGCGGTATTCTAGTTCGGCACCATAGCTATTGGCTTTGGCGATATTGTTGTAGTATAATTCTGGTTGGCCTGAAGTTCCTGTTCTCAAGAGCAATTCGATCGGATTTTCGAACGTTTTGTAAAAACCAGAAACGCTAATGATTTGCCCTTTTCCTGGGTAATATTCAAGGCGGGTATCATAGTTATTGATCGTTGCACGCTTCAATTGTGGGTTACCTGAAGCCAAGTTATCGTTCAAGAAGTTATAGAAAGTAAATGGTGCTAATTCTCGGAATTCTGGGCGACTAACCGTACGTGCCGCACTAGCTCTCCATTGAAAACGCTCTGTGAATTTGTAGGTAAGGTTAATAGAGGGCAGTAAGTCAATAACTGTTGTGTCAAGGTATTTATCGGCATTTGAACCAAATTCAACATAATGGAATTTTTGTTGATACGATTCAGCTCTTACACCAGTAACTACACGAAGTTTACTGAAAATTCGTGTGTCTACCATGGCATAGGCTGCATGTAAGTTAGATGAAGCATCATAGCTGTCATCTACGTTTGTTCCTTCTTCTAGTTTGAAACCACCTTGACCATCGGCCATTAAACCAAGATTTTCGGCTGCAAAGATTTGCTCTGCGGGCAATAATAAAAGGTTACCATTGAAAGAAGAAGAACCAGCTGGGTCATATTTCGAAAAACCGAGGTTGCGTGCAGCAAAATCTCTGCCTCTGTATTGGTGTAAACCACCAAATTTGATGTAGTTTTTGGAATCATCGCCACCAAATTGTTTTGAGAAATCATAGCGAGCACTAGCGATATTTTCGGTCATTGTAGACCAAAACATGTTGCCAGCACCTAAGGTAGTGATGTCGTTATTTTGAACCACAGCAAAATAAGGTAGCGTGGTGTCTACTTGTTGGTAAACCATGCGACGCAAGAAGGGGATGTCTCTTTTGACATTGCTATAACCTGCTGTCCAGTTAAATTTCCAGTCGTCTTTCCAATTGTGTTTTCCGATCAACTGGGTGGTCAGTAAATTATTTTGAGTGTACCAAATATTTGTTGAGCGCTCGTTGTACATAGATTCAATGTCCATGTCGCGCTTACCCTGACGCGTATTCACTTTGTCATCAGAGGAAACCGTGTACATTGTCTTGAGTTGTAATTCAGCTCTTTTACCTAAATCATACTTGAGATTGAGCAATGCTGTATTGAGAATGGACTTTGTAAATGAAGAGTCTTTGAGCTCGTTTTTGGTAACAACGCCTGTAGCTTGTTCTTCAAATTCACGTCTGGTCACTAAATTGAAATTATTGCTATTTGAATAGGAGTAGGCAAAAACATAGCTAAGGCTTTTTTTGTCATTGAGTTTGAGTTTATTGCCAACACTGTATTGCAAGCTGCCATTTGGAAGCGCAGTAGTGTTGTTAGTGGCCCAATTTGAGGGGATAAGTTTGGCAAAGTCGGCTTTTTGCTGTGCAGTTAACGCATTGAACTCAGCAGTGCTTGGTAAGCCATCTGGAATGGCTCTGAATTGATTTCCAAAACCTAGGATGTCTGTAGCACTTCCTGTATAGGTTTTGAAGTCCTTTAAAGTGGCAAGAGCATTGTATCCAAATCCGATTTGTAGGTTTTGAAAAGACTCTGAGCGCGGCTCTACAGTTCTGATATCAATGACACCACCTGCAAATTCGCCTGGAAGGTCTGGGGTAGCACTTTTCATGATGAAAAGGTTTTCCAATGAATTGGATGGGAAGATATCAAATGAGAAAGCTTTGCGGTCACTTTCTGTACTTGGTAAAGAAGCACCGTTGATCAGGGCAAAGTTATAGCGGTCACTAAGACCTCTGACAACGACAAACTTGTTATCTTGAACTGAAGCGCCACTCACTCTTTTAAAAACTTGCGAAACCCTCGAGTCTGGGTTTTTGACGATGGTGTTTTTATTCATGCCATCGACCACACCCGCCTGGTTGATCTGCATTTTTGTAACTTCAATATCCCCTTTGTTTTTATCAACTCTGGTACCGTTGACACGGATATCTTTGGTTGTTTGAGCTTTGGTTTTTAAACCAACAATGATTGGAGAATCTTGCCCATTTGTAACTATAATTGCTTCACTTACGAAAGTTTCAAATCCTGGAGCCTTTACTTCTATTGTATAAGTTCCAGCAGGTACATTTGCAAACGCGAAAGCCCCATTTTCTAGATCCAAAGATGCTTTGATAGACGTTGATAATTTGACCGTAAATTCTTTGATGATTTTTTGCTCTTCATCGAGAACTTTTCCTGAAATGGTACCATTTTGACCAAAGGCAATTGAGGTCAAGAAAATTGAAAATAAACTTCCTAGGATTGAGATAAATAGCTTCATTGCTGTACGTTATAATTAGTACTGCAAAGGTCTGCTAGTATCTTGATGAGTACATTAATCTAATATTAACAAAGCGTTAATTAGCGCCTAACGAAACTTAACATAGGGTTAACATAAAGAGGGCGGCTACTAGCCGCCCTCTTCCTTGTATTTTGAGCTGTATTGAGACTGTTTTTATTCGAAGACAATTTTCATCTCAACACGTCTGTTTTTCTGACGACCTTCAGGTGTATCATTCGTAGCAATAGGTTTGGTTTCGCCAAAATATTGCGTAATCAATCTAGATGGGTCAATGCCTTGTGATACTAAATAGGCTTTCAATGCTTCGGCGCGTTTTTTAGAAAGCACCATATTGAGGTTGTCATCACCCACGTTATCAGTGTGCCCAGAAATTTGAAGTTTCCAAGTTGTTTTCTTTTTCAAAACTTCGGCAAGTTCGTTTAACGAAGGTTTTGAACTTTCAAAAATGACATCCTTATTTGTTTCAAATTCTAGATTATCAAAGGCTGTTTTTAGGACCTCAATGACCTCTTGTTCAATGACCGGACAACCTTTGTTGGCTTTAGGCCCAGGTGTGTTCGGACAGTCGTCATCTTTGTCGAGCAAACCATCTTTATCTGAATCTTTGTAAGGGCAACCTTTGTTTGCTTTTGGCCCAGCTAGGTTAGGACATTCGTCGTCTTTGTCTAATAGTCCGTCAGCGTCGGTATCAGGCCACGGACAACCTTGATTTTCTTTAGGCCCAGCAACTTCCGGACACTGATCTATGAAATCAAACAAGCCGTCAGCATCTTTATCTGGGCACCCTTGATTTTCTTTCGGGCCAGCGTTATCCGGGCAAGCATCTTCTGCATCCGTGACGCCATCGCCATCTTTATCTGGGCAACCTTTCATGGCTGCTATACCCGCGATTGTAGGGCAGGCATCTTCGCTATCAATGATTTTATCACCATCGGTATCTGGGCAACCTTTGAATTCTTTGAGGCCTGCAACTGTTGGGCATGCATCTTCACTGTCAATGATTTTGTCACCATCGGTATCTGGACAACCCTTAAATTCTTTCAAGCCTTTGACATCGACACACGCATCTTCTGAATCCGGAATGCCGTCGCCGTCTGTATCTGGACAACCCAAGAAAGCCCAGGTGCCCGGGACGTTTTTACATTCGTCCAATCTGTCAGAGACTTTATCCTTGTCTTTGTCTTTGACACGGTGGTATAAAATTGGTAAACGCAACCCTGCATAAAAATCGATACCACTGATTTCATTTTTTGCACGAATCAAGTTCATGTCATTCAATCCTAAGATCAGTGGGCCAATTCTAGTAGCTAAACCATATTTAAAGCCACTGTATTGGTTGTAAACGAACGGTACATATAAACCAAAATAAGGGCTATCAAAACTCGGAGTAAGGCTCAATTGAGTTGCAGTATGGACTTTGGTGTCTTTATTCTTAGGAATCATGTTCAGCATGGCTGTTGCGTTCACGTAGAAGTATTTCCAAACATGATAATCTGCTTGCAAACTGAGCGCAGTAGGCGTGCGCATGCGATAAGTTTCTGAAGGAGCTTGAAGAGCCACCCAATCTTGTGTGCCGTTGGCACTTGAGGCAGTAATTAATGAGTCGATGATGCCGTCGAAAGAAGCTAAATCTGTTGCACTCTCAAAAGTATGAAGGTCAAATAAATTGCTGGTATTTACAACAAAATTTCGGCTTAGTCCACCTTTTGTAAACCTTAGCCCTCCCATATCAACAATTGACAAACCAACACGCGCCTTGTATTTGGTTTCTTGGCGCATCCAAAGGTCTGTTTTACCATCCATGTCATATTTGTATTTGGCATAGTTTGGTCGCCATTCATAAATGGCACCGATGTCAAGTCCAAATCCTTTTGAGCCCGGTTTGAGGTAGTTGTTGATGTTGTTACTATTGATATCTCCATTGATTCCTGCTGTGATGAAGTCACCAACTTCTTTTGAATATCCGTAGTCGAAAGTTCCTGATAATAATTGAGAAGTATCTTCATTGACAAGGTTGTATGTGAAATCTTGTGAATGCACATAGGCACTTGCAAAACCTAAAAGCAACTTTGGAGTGACTCCGATTTTTAGAAAGTGTTCTTTGTTGTCAATGAGTACTTGACTGTAATTGAAGCCAATTTCGGCCCAAGTCATGTGGTTTACGTTGATCAATTCTTCATCGATTACTTGATTCCAGAGCGCTGGATATTCAAGGCCTTCTTCAGATAGAACGGCAAGTTTTGGGTTCATGTTATCGACATTGGTGATGGATCGCATCCTGGCATTCAAGCCAATTGATCTTTTTTCACCAATATGAAAAGCTAAATTAAATAGATCGAGATTTAAGTTGATATTGGCACCAAGTGTTCCAGTGCTTTGTGCATTATAATTGTGCACAATAAAACGGTCAATAAAAGTTGATGACGGATAAACCCAGGCATTTAATATCGCTGTATCTGTAAATGATTTTTTCCACCAGTAACCGCCGTTTCCTTGTTCTGTTCTCATGGCGTTGGCATCGAAGTATCCAAAATTTTGATACGTAAATAAATTGACAGCAGGCAGTGTGAGATCAAATTTGACACGGCCGTCTACGAAACTTGCAGGGTTTAGTTGGTTGCCTAGTGCACCTGCGTAATTACTAGTAATATTGCCCAGGTAGTTCTGAGCCTGACCCAGCAGCACATTGAAAAGTAAAAAGGCTAAAAGTAGTTTTTTCATTGTTTCGTATATTGAATGAGATATGTTCCTAAATAAGTTGTGATTGAATATGCATTCGAACCAAAACGAGTAATGGCTATTTGTTCTTCTCCGTGGCGATCTTGTCGATCAAGATCTCTTCCTAAGTCGTCAAGAAGGTGGATTTGGTTGCCTATAGCATCTAAAAATACCAAGCAACTTTGGCCATTTGAATATTGATAGAGTTGGCATTTGCTCAATTCTTTGAGTGGCAAGGTTTTTTCCCATAAGCGATTTCCTAATTGATCAAAAGCATAAACGGCTGCATTTCTATTGAACAGGCATATTGTATTTGCACCCTGTTTGTATGCGGCCATGAATTGAACGCCGTTTGGCACTTGGAATTGTTTTTTAGCGCCTTGTAATAAGAGAATTACCTGGTTCTTTTTGACTTGAAGAGCTGCAACACTCGATGAAGTTTTTGCCAAAACATAGGTGCTATCTACAGTTTGTTTCGAATTGATTTTTCTTTTGGCAAGATCAATCGTTGTGAATTGTTTGTCCGTTAATATACTTACCTGAGGCTTGCCATTTTGCTTGTACACCGCAAAATCTTTGAGTTGGCCGCCAATGGCAAATTGCTTGATTGTTGCCCCATTTTCATTGATCAATTGCAAGTTAGCACTGCCATTAGCACAAAGAAATTCTTTTTTCCCATTGATATCGTAAGCACCAATTTCTGTGCCTGCTTCGTGTGTAAGTCTGTAAACAAGCCTACCAGATTTGTCGTAAAGTTGTGCTTCGTGTGCAAATTGAACTACAATTAACTGTTCGAGTTGAGCTAACGCATAAATATTTTTGACTTCGCCATTTAATGGTTTTTCCCATTTTCTAAGGCCGTTTATATAGCCAACTAATTTTTGGTTTTCTGTCTGTAAAATCACGTTGCCGCGTTCTGAAAAACTAGCAAAGTTGAGTACTCTTGAACCCGGATTCATGACAAAATAATCGCGGATTTTATCTTGGTCATTTTCCAATTGCTCGTTGAGTCTCAGATAGCTTGTAATCACGACATCTTTTCCAAGTAGCGTGAGGGTTTTTTTCATTCGCGCATCTACCCACCTCGCACTGACCTTTTTAGGCATATTTTCGTAGAAACGAACCATTTTAGTGGTGTCTTGAGCAATTGTTTGGTTGAGTTTTGCAGCAGCCAAGGCCTGGTCAAAAAGTGCTTTATCTGTGCTCGCAAAAGCATAAGTACCAAAAGTGCCGACGTGCCAAGTATTTTTCTTGCTTTCAATGAGTTTACTAACCTGCAGATTTTCATAAGCCTGCGTTTCTTCGTTCAATTCTTCTTTGCCCAACGCTTCATTGAGCATCAATAATGGATTTGCATTTTCATTGAAGTCAAAAACAAGTAGGCTAGAACTATCTTTTTTAAGATGAACAAAACCTGTTTTCATACAGCGGTACCACGGTGTTTTTTCAAAGGATGGGTCTAGCTGAGCCGCATAGTTTTTTTCATAGAAATAATAACTGTTGAGAAAGTCTGGTATGGCTTCAGCAAAAATGGCGTAGTCGTCTACTTTTTTAAGCCTTTTAGACGTATTTCGGTATTTTTCATAACGATAACGCAGTTGCGCTTTAACGTAAGTATCCGTTACGTGAGCTATATTGTTTTGCCATGTAATCCAGGAGTATGATGATTTAGTATTCAGTTGTAATTGATGATTGATTGGCTGATCCAGTTCACCTTCATAGATGAGGAGTTGATTCTTGTTGAATTGCCCATGCAACTTACCAAATTCAAAAGTTTTCAGCTTGCCTAATTGCAGCGGAAAAAGGCCGTTTTCAAAAAGTTGCCTTACTTCTTTGGTATTCCAGTTTCCTTTCTTTTCAATCAAAAAAAGCGTCCTTGTGGCACTAAAAAAGATAGTGACAGGATATTTTGCGGCCCTTGTAACCGAATAATATAAATTTTGATTGAGTTCAGTAGTTTGAACTCCTTCTTTGTCCCACTCAAATTCACTGGCTTCTCTGATGATCCAAACTTTTTTGTCTTTTGCGCTAAAATAACTGCGAAAGTCTGTAAGCGTTTCGTTGGAGAGTATGTCATAGGATGCAAACAAAACCCAAATAAAGGCGAGGCTGCTGATGATCAAGAGGACAAGGCGTTGACGCATGTGTACTTTTTTTTCAAAGTTAATTCGGTCAGCAGCACCTTTGCACTTGCTCTTGGAATCTAATCAACATTGATTTGTTTACTCAAATAGGTCTAATTGCTGATTTGGCGCTAATAATTGAAATGTAAGCCGATGGAATGGTGAAACACCGTATTGCGCGATTGCTTTTCTATGAGCTAAAGTTGGATAACCTTGATTTTTTTCCCAATCATAAACTGGAAAAGCCTCATGTAGTTTACTCATGATGTGGTCCCTTTCGGTTTTGGCCAAAATACTTGCCGCCGCAATCGCTGCAAAACGCGCATCACCTTTGACCATACAGGCATAAGGCACTTCTTGATAGGGTTTAAAGCGATTGCCATCCACAAGAATAAAAGCCGGCTTTAATGCAAGCTGGTCTAGGGCTTTGTGCATGGCCAGTATACTTGCATTTAAAATATTGATTTGATCAATTTCATGATGATCAACAATTCCGATCGCATAAGCCAGCGCTTTTTGAATAATTTCCTCTCGTAAGGCAAGGCGCTTTTTTGCACTTAGTTGTTTGGAATCGTTTAAGGCTGCTATGGGGTTTGCAGGGTCTAAAATAACCGCAGCCGCTACAACAGGCCCAGCCAGGCATCCACGCCCAGCTTCATCGCATCCGGCCTCGGGAAATAAATCTTGATATTTGCGGATTAAATCTGACACGTTGGCAATTTATTGAATTATTTCGTAGTTTTATAACATTGTATGTAAAATGACTCTTATGAAAAAAGTAGCATTCTTATTTATCGCACTTTGTCTGAATTTACTTGTCCTTGGACAAAAAACACTCAGTGCCTCTGCAAAAAATGTCGCTGAGCTCAAAGGCGGGGTGGTAAGTGGCCATATCCAACTTACACTTCCTGCTGAAGTGACGGCAGACAACGTAGCTATGTACGCAAAGTACTACACGAACATGTTTACAGTAGAGTTCGATGAAAAATCACATTTAGCTACTTTCCACATGATTACCAACGACACTTTTTCTCGCCGAGTAATTTTACGTTTCCTATCCGCAAATCAAATAGTGGCGGTCCAAGTAGAAAACAAAAGCTACGATTTAGGAACTTTTTTTGAAAATTACCTTCAATAATAAACATTTAAATGAAACGAATACTTTTTGCTATTGGCCTTACTGCCTTAGCGCTTACAAGTTGTAAATCATCATCAATAGCCTATAAATCTTACGGTCCAGTTAGTGTCGATACCACTCAAGCCCTAACACTTGACGAAATGCTAACGCGTTTCAAGGCAAATCCAACAGATCAAGCTTATACCTTCAAAGCTCCATTGGTAGCGGTTTGCCAAAGCGCAGGCTGTTGGGTAAACGTCAAGCCTTCTAACGGAGATCTCATTCGTATTCGCTTCAAAGATCACTTCCTTATTCCGCCGGCAACGGAGGCTGGATCTATTGCCTATTTTCATGGCACACCTTATCTTGACACCATTTCTGTAGCGATGCAGAAGCATTTTTTAGAAGATGCAAAGGCAAGTCAGGCAGAAATCGATCAAATTACCACACCCAAAATTGAGCTTAATATTGAAGCAGATGGTGTTATTGTGAAGAAGTCTTCTTCCGCAAAACCAAAAAAGTAAGCAACGCAGATGCTGCAAAAATGAGCAGCGAAAGCCACCAAAATCTTTTTGGCATCAAAAAGATAGCCACCATATTTACCGGAATCAATAAGATGGCGAGTAAATGAAATTTGCCTTGGTGTTTACTTTCTGAAATCATAAATTCCGCCAGGGGTAAAACAGTAATGTAACGGAATGTCGTGTTCGCTTACGTCAGAAATTTCAACGAATTCATCGAAAAGATGCAGTCCGATGAATTGGCAGTCTGGTTTGCATTGCTTGAGTAATCTGTCGTAAAATCCTTTACCGTAACCAACTCTGTGCCCTTGAGAATCTATGGCAAGTAGTGGTACAAAAACGAAGTCTAGTTTAGAGGGCAGGAGTGTTCGCCCGTATTTTGGTTCAGGGATACCAAAAGCTGATATTTCAAGTTGACGAGGTTCTTCGTAATGAAAAAGTGTGAGGCTGTGGTCTTCGAAGTTGGCTTTAGACAATATGGGGTGGCCGCCTTTTAATAAGATATCTTCTAACAGCCCGTAAGTCGAGATTTCTTTTTGACTTTCAATAGGCAAAAACAAACTGACAAATTTGGATGGGAACTGAAAAGAATCCAGCACAAGTGCTTGCACTTGTGCTGAGATTTTAGAAAGTTCAAAAGGTGTGAGCTGAGCTCGCTTTGCTTTATAGCTTTTGCGAATTTCGGCTTTGGTCATGGTTTTTAATTACAAACGCACGCCAAGTTCAGAAAGCTTACGGTTGTCAACAACAGCAGCTTTTTTGCGTAAACCGCCCATTGCTTGACCTTCAACCTGACCCATAAGACCTTGTAAAAGTTGGTCGCGTTCAGCTTGGTAATTGTTAGTAGCAGGAGCTTTGGTCACGCGTTTGATTTGAATGACATAAACACCGCTCTCTCCTTTAAGTGGAAGCGTGCGCTGACCTTTTTTAATCGCACCAGAGAACAAATTACCAACGATTGTTGGCTCGTAGCCAGCGTTAGAAATTTGTGGATTTCCGAATGTAATTTCAGCGTCTATGACTGGCGAATTGAATTTTTTGGAAATTGCTTGAAGCGATTTGCCGGCCATTTGATTCATGAAGCGTTTTGCTTTTTTCTCTTGAATCAATTCGCGTTCCATTTGGGCGCGTACGTTTTCAAATAATGGCTCACCTTCAGGTCGTAAAGCACTGACCATTGCAATGACATACTTGTCTTTGTCACGGATTGGTGAAAGTGTCATGGAACCTACAGCGGCATCTTCAGCGTAGGCCATTTCTAAGATGCGATCGCGTGCCATTGTGGTTGTGAAACCATAAACTTTAGGCGCGTTGTCTTCAATTTGAATCACGCGAGGCGCATAAGAAGCACGTGTAACAATTGTATCGAACAAAGCAGCTTTTTTGAAAGGATCTTCTTCTTTGGAAATTTGACGATCTAGTTTCAAAAGAATGCCGTTTACTTCACTCTCCATATTTGCAACTGTTTCTTCAGAAGGCTTGAATGTAAGGTTGACAGAAGCAAGAAGTGGGAATTTCTCGGCAGAGCGCTCAAGCACTTCGATGATGTGATAACCGAAGTCCGTTTTAACTACACCAATTTTGCCAATAGGAGCCGTGGCACAATAGGCACCGAATTCTTTCACCATATCACCCTCGAGGAAATCTTCGTAAAGACCACCTTTATCTTTGGATCCTGGATCTTCGGAATGCTTTGCGGTTATGGCATCCCAGTTGGTTTTATTAAGGATCTTAACCAAGCTATCTGCTGTCTTCTTTTTTGCAGCCAATACCTTAGCATCAGTAGAATTAGCTGTTGAGATTAAGATATGACGTGCCTTTAAGCTTGCCGGAGTAAATCCGATGACTTTTGAAAGCACCATTTTTTCTTTAGAAGCATATGGGCCTACAAGTTGCCCAAGTGCAGCTGTTTTGAAAACGGTGTCAAGACTTCTTGGATAGTTTTGGTAACGATCTGCTTTTGGGTGACCTTCCGGAACGGCAGTGGCGCGTTTGTCACTAAAGTAAACAGGAGTTTCGCTATTTTTTACAATGAAAGCTGAGTCGTTGGTGCTTGCTGAAAAACCAGCGCGAAGTAAGTTCATTTTATTAGCGAACACAGTAGAGTCGGCCTTTGACGGACGAATGTTTACATCGAACATTTTGACATCGCGGCTTGGGTTACGCACCAAATATTTTTTGTCAGATTTATGCTCGTCGTAGTAAGCTTTGACTTCTGCCTCAGTAACTTTGATATCTGCATCACTAATTTCTGTGTAACGACGAACAACAAAAGAAATGGTTTTCTTTTCGTTGTTTGCTAGGTATTGATCTTGAGCTTCGAGGTCAGTGACAAAAACACCTTGTTTAACGAGACCAAAATACTTTTCAGTTTTACGACGGTCTGTGTGGTAGGCTTTGAAACCATTCCATTGTTCCACGCTTTGCGCATCCTTAGACGTTTTGAGTTTGTTAAGGGTAGCGCCAAGTTTTGCACGGCCAGCCTCGATTGATTGGGGTGTTTGAACGCCGGTAAGTGAGTCTGTGAAAAATTGGTTGAGGTCAGCAAGAACACCAAAACCATCCTTTGCCATCCAGTAGGCATCTAGTTCACGGTCAGTGACTGCTATACCGAGTTTTTCGTATTCTTTGCTCAAAATGGTTGAATCGACCATGAAATTCCAAGCTTTATCGCTAGATGCTTCCATGTCGGTTTCAGTGAATTCTTTGCCGTTTTGCATGGCTTGATTTCTTTCTTGCTCTTGGAATTTAGAACTAGCGATGCTGTAAGATGCGACATCTACTTTGTCTCCGTAGACCAAGCCAATGCCGTAATCTCCTTCACCAATTCCGAATAAACTTTGATAGTCGTTGAGGATAAACGCCAATAATGCGAGTCCGATCATTGCGACGAGAAGGCCAGATTTGGCGCGAATTTTACCGATAATTGCCATTTGTATGCGATTTTAAGATTGCGAATATAGGAAGATTTGAGCAGAGACCCAAGTATTCAAGCACAAAAAAGGAGGTCTAGCGACCTCCTCCTTTTTCTGTTTTTATTTCTTTGGTTTTTTCTGGGCTTGTTGCCGGGCTTGGTGGCGTTTTTAAGGTGTCAGACTTCTGAGTTCCGGCTCCAGTTTTTGGAGCAACTGGTTTTGTTGTCGTGGCCGCTGGTTTTGACGGTGTTGTTGCAGGTTTTACCGTTGTAGTCGCCGGTTTAGGTTTTGGGCTAACCGGTTTTGTTGGGGTAGTACCAGGTTTTCGTTGCCCACCTTCTGTACCATCATTGACATAAGTAACGTAATAGGTGTTGGTGAAAGTACCACATTCATTAGTGACGGTGATTGAAATTTGGTTATTTCCTTCGATGAGGCCAAGCTCTGCTGCTAAACTTCCGTTCACATTGCTATAGCCGCTTAATACCGTTCCATTGATAGACAATATGATATTTGAAGTTGCAGTGTAATTGACCACAGTAGCATAGTAGGTAAATACTGGATTGTTGACGGTACTGCCCGTCGGCACCATGTTGTAAATCACTTGTGGCGGATCGCATGGAGGGGCGCTTGGAACGTAATTGATATTTAGGTTAAGACTTGTGCGGTCGCAATCATTTTTACCTTGCAAAAGAATGGTGTTTAATCCTGGTTTTAAATTCAGAGAAGCGGCAATGTTGCCATTTTGAAAAGTAAAGGGTTGTGAACCTATACCATTGAAGTTCAAGGTGATTTGGTTTTGATTTAAGAAAGTACTTTGTGCCAATAAATTAAAAGCAGCGTTGGACACAGTTGTGTTATTAACCGGCATGGATGCATTCAAAGAAAGTGTCGGTTTTTTACAAGCATCAAAGTTGACAGTAAAGGTTTCGTTATCGGTACCACAATCATTGGCTGCGGTTAAAGTGAAATTGTTGATGCCGACATTGAGTTGCCCGCTATATTCAAGTAGGCCATTGACGTTGTTAAATGTAAAAGAAGTGACTTCATTGCCATTGACCAATAATTTGATCAAAGCACGATTGCTAACGTTCGCTAAATTGGCTCTGAGACGCAGGGCAGAACTTTGAACCGTGCTGTTCATCACAGGAGACAAAATAGTAATTACCGGGGCAACGCAATTTTGATAAGTTATTGAAATTTGTTCAGCAGCATTTCCACACGCATTATTCGCTTCAACGCGAATGATATTGCTACCAGGTGACAAATTGATTTGGCGTTGGAGTTGACCATTTGTGCTATTGAAATTAAATCCAAGAACAGACATTCCATTGTGGATCAGTTGAATTTGGTTGCTATTCACTTGACCTGTTATAGTTGCCGTGAAATTGTACGCAGCCTGAGTAACTGTATTGTTCACCGTGTTATTCACGATTTGAATGGCAGGTCTTTGGCAATTTTCACGGTTGATTTGAATGGTCTGTTGATCTGTACCGCAAGGAGTGGTTGCACGTAAAGTGAAATTATTGATGCCAGGATTCAGATTGACAAGCGCTTCAACTCGGGAAGAATACGAGTTGTAATTAAAGGGAATGGATTGATTAAAGCTATTGAGTAGCATTAGATCTTGGGCACCATTGATAAAGGCAACGGTAAACTCAATTTTAATTGTCGAAGAAGTCACTGCATTTTGCGGTGGAAAAAACGACTGAACCTCTGGAGTTGGGCATGGGTTCGAATTTGATTGGTTGTTTGGCGCTGTATTTGGTACAGGATTAGGTCTTGGGTTTTCTCTTACAGGTTTTGGTTGAGGATTTCTTTGTTTGAAATGGATCTGAACGATGGCTGAGGTATAATGATACCAATCGTTTTTGAGGCGCGTTGTTTGATCTTGTAACCCGTCAAAGCTATCTGACATGGTAAACGTCGTTTTGTGCTCCAATCCTATGCTGAAGCGCCCCATGTGATATGCCAAACCAAAACCTAAACTCGGCATCCAATTGACTTGCCAAGCATTATTCGAGAGCCCGTCTAGGCGTGTTTCATACATGTTATCTAAAACTCCCGGTAGCTGTTCTGTCAGCGGGCCAGCAGCAGCCATTGCATTGTAGTCATAGATAAGTCCGGAAGTATCAAGGGCATCAGTCCAATTTTGTTGCCAAGTAAGGCCAAGTCCTCCAAAAATGTATGGGTCAAAGCCAGTGCGCTCTCGCAATTTTCCGGCGTGTAAGACCAATTCGAGGTCGAGTTCTCGGGCATCGGTCCTGAAATTATGCACATAATTTTGGTTTCCAACCAAGTATGATTGTAGGGCTGGATTTACATTGTTGCCTAGAGTGGTATAGTCAGCACCTTGGCCATACCATTGCCCGGCCAAAAATCGACCACGAATGTCAAAAGAGACTGCTCGTCCGTAATCGTAATTGAAAGAGCGGCCAAGTGTAAGACCGAAACCATTATAGTTATCATCTTTCAGATCAGTACTACTCCAAGTAGAACCAATATTGAAACCCCAAAACCATTTGGAACTTTCGTAATTGACTTTTTGAGCATAATAAAGCGAAGTGCTAAACAGCAAGAACAGAAGGGTGTAATATTTTTTCATAAGCTGAATTTTCGTCAATGCAGGCTAATTTGATGCCAAAAGTATTTGAAATTAGGCGATTAAGAAATATTTAACAAATCATCTATGAAAAGAAGTGTATTTGGTAAAGCGAATAATTTTAAGTTGATTGCTTTTCAAATCTTTAAAAATAACCGACCCTAAATACCCCGTTTTGTAATCATAAACGATTTGTAATTCGTTGATTACTTGTTTGTTCTTGCTGTTCAGTATCTCAATGATATTTCCCCACTGGTCGTAGCGGTAATGCCAAGTATCAGCCACTTGAGAGGTTTCTGTTTGCAGAGATTTTTCAGTCAATAATCCTTTTTCATTATAGCGAAATAGCTCTTTTTGACTTTGCTGATTCATCCGGTAATATTGTTCTCGTTCGAGCAAGTAACCATCCTGATTGAAAATCAAACTCACGTCCATGAAGGGTAGTTTATATTGGTTGTATTGCGTGTAGTTTTGTACTTGGTTTTGATGATACATCAAGGTTTCTTGCCTCATGAGTACTGCCGCAGGGTTGTTAAGTAGGTTTTCTTTGAATTGGTCACGGTAATATGAAATACTGATGAGCCGCTCCAAAGTATCGTACTGATAGTGTTCTGAGATGGCACCACCGTAGGCTGGGTAACGGTGCACCGATAGCTGACCATTAGGATGATAAGCAAATTGATGCAACGTACTGTCTTTTTGTTTGCCTTTTTGCAAAACTTCTAGGTGTTCAATGAGCTGACCATTTTCATCGAAACGGTAACGGCACCAATCTAGACTTTGTTTGAACGAACTTTCAGCACTTTTGTAGGTGTAAAATCCTTCAATTGACTGAATTTTTAATTGCGCAATAATATTCGCATTAAAAAACGGGACATTGGTAAATGCTTGCCCATTTTGATTTTCAATCAATTGTGCTTTGGCAGCAAAGACAAAAACAAAAATTAGAAAGCGCCACATGAATTAATGAACGCGCAAAGCGTTCAGGATGCTTTTCCAGCTCGCCTTTTGCGCAAGGATTTGCTCGAGATCAGCAACAGCAACACGTTGTTGTTCCATTGTATCGCGGTCACGGATTGTAACGGTGTTGTCTTCAAGTGTTTGGTGGTCTACAGTAATAGAGTAGGGTGTTCCGATGGCATCTTGACGACGATAGCGTTTTCCGATAGAATCTTTTTCATCGTATTGTAAGCTGTATTCTAGTTGAAGCCCAGCCATAATTTCACGCGCTTTTTCAGGCAAACCATCTTTTTTGATCAAAGGAAGAATAGCTGCTTTGTACGGAGCCAACACCGCTGGTATTTTCAAAACCACGCGATCCGAACCATCCGGAAGTTGTTCTTCTTGGTAGGCGGCACTCAATACAGCCAAGAACATGCGGTCAAGACCAACTGAAGTTTCTACTACATATGGAACGTAACTTTGATTTAGTTCAGGATCGAAAAACTGTAGTTTTTTACCGGAATATTGCTCGTGTTGTTTGAGGTCAAAGTCTGTGCGTGAATGGATGCCTTCAAGTTCTTTGAAGCCCATTGGAAATTGATATTCGATGTCACATGCCGCATTTGCATAGTGAGCCAGTTTGAGGTGGTCATGGAAACGGTAAAGGCTTTCACCAAGACCCAAATTTTGATGCCATTTGGTACGAGCAGCTTTCCAGTATTCATACCATTTCATTTCTTCGCCAGGTCGTACAAAAAACTGCATTTCCATTTGTTCGAATTCGCGCATTCTGAAAATGAACTGACGTGCGACTATCTCGTTGCGAAAGGCCTTTCCAATTTGGGCAATTCCAAAAGGGATTTTCATTCGGCCAGATTTTTGCACGTTCAGGAAGTTAACGAAAATACCTTGAGCAGTTTCTGGACGTAGGTAAATAGTGCTGGCATCGCCGGCTACTGAACCTAGTTCGGTGGAAAACATGAGATTGAACTGGCGTACTTCTGTCCAGTTTTTGGAACCAGAAATAGGGCAGACAATTTCGAGGTCGATGATGAGTTGTTGAACGGCTTCGAGGTCGTTGGCTTCAAGCGCTGACTTCATGCGCGTTTCAATGCTTTCTATTTTTTCGACATTTCTGAGTACGTTCGGATTGGTTGCTCTGAACTGAGCAGCATCAAAAGCTTCCCCAAATTTCTTTTGGCCTTTTTCGACTTCCTTTTCAATCTTTTGACGAATTTTTTCAATGTGATCTTCGAGCAAGACATCGGCACGGTAGCGCTTTTTTGAGTCTTTGTTATCGATCAAAGGATCGTTAAAAGCATCGACATGACCGGAGGCCTTCCAAGTTGTTGGATGCATAAAGATGGCTGAATCAAGGCCTACAATGTTTTCGTGCATTTGGACCATTGCTTTCCACCAATAAGTTTTGATGTTGTTTTTGAGTTCAGCACCTAACTGACCGTAGTCATAGGTGGCGGCCAAGCCATCGTAAATTTCAGAGGATGGAAAAATGAATCCGTATTCTTTTGAGTGCGAAATGAGGTCTTTTAGGCGGTCTTTTTGTGCTTCCATAGGCGCAAAGATACGAAAAGCACTATTTTTACTCTATGATTTTTTACCTAGACAACCAGCATTTTATTGACACAGCATTCCCGCTTGATTTATCCTTGCCTTTGACCGGCGACGACACCAATCCGAAAGCTTGGTATGTTGCTGCTCCACGCATAGAGCCTGTTAGGGCTAACGGATTTATTGGAAGCGTTTTGGAAGGTGGTGCCGTTAACTTTAAAGACATCTTCTTCAACCCACACGGACACGCTACTCATACAGAATCTTATGGCCACATTAGCCATGAGCCGTATCCTGTAAACGAAGTATTTCAAAACTTTTTTTACAAGGCAAGTATAATAAGTGTTGCACCTCGAATTTTAGAAAACGGTGACCGCGTAATCTATGCCGATCAATTAGAAGCCCTTTTGGCAACTGCTTTTACAGAAGCAATCATTATCAGAACACTGCCAAATGATTTAGATAAAAAACATGCCAATTACTCCGGAACGAATCCTTGTTATTTTGATAAAGGCATTGTGGATTTACTTGATCAGTTGGAAACCAAACATTTTCTAGTAGATACACCATCGGTGGACAGAGAGGAAGATGCTGGGGTCTTGGCATTTCATCATGCATTTTGGAACTACCCGCAACAACCGCGAAAAGACAGAACTATTACAGAATTGATTTTTGTGGATTCGGCAATTGCTGACGGCGAGTATATTTTAGAATTGCAAATGGCAAACTTTTGTAATGACGCTAGCCCTAGCAGGCCGCTGCTGTATGCGGTGCAAGAAAAAAAGGGCTAACAAGTAGCCCTTTTCCTAGTAGTAGACAAAAAATGTCTGAGTGGTGCAGTAGAAGTAATAAGGACAGGAACCTCTTGTGTATATTCCTTTCGGACGTCGACAAAAACTATTAAACTCTTATCAAACTAGAAAATGAAACTGCCTCTCCAAGCAGTACGTCAACTGCTACACACAAGAAGTAACCTGTTTCTCTCCTTATTTCAATAATAAACTTAATAGGAATATTCGACACACTAAGTGTCAAATGAACAACATCTCGGATTGATTGAATATTAACCCAATTTTTATGAATATTTGAAAATTGGAATACGCTTATTCAAAAAATAATCGGCCATTGATCCATTCCGGATCTAAAGTGGCATGGTTCCGTCTGTAGAAATTCAGCGCTGTATGATTCCATTCAAGGACTTGCCAATCCATGCGTTTGACACCTCTTTGTTTGGCAATCGCAACAACAGCATCAAATAATGCTTGTCCGTAACCCTGTTTTCTTTCGTTCTCGGTGACATAAAAATCTTCGAGGTACAAACAACGTCCTTTCCAAGTAGAATAGGAGGTATAGAAGAGTGCAAAACCAACAATTTGATTTTCGTCATTGCTTGCTACTAGTGCCTCACAAATACGATCTGCGAATAGATCGATTTCAAGTTGTTCTGGTGTATTGACCACTTGTTCTGGGGCGCGTTCGTATTTAGCTAAATCCTGGATTAGTTTGAAAATAGCAGGGACATCTGCAGGAGTAGCGGTTCTAACCATTGTCATTTATTTGAGACCATTGAGGTCAAAGCGCAAGGTAATACCAGTTTTGAGATTGCCTGTAGGATAGCTCAAAGAAACCTTTGGGGTATTGATAAATTGCTCGTAATAGAAAATAGCACTTAGGTATTCGTTGAGTTTGTAGTTGGCATCTAGTTTGAAGCTTACTGTTTTTTGACCTGCTGTTGCCATATTGGTATTTTCAACAACCTTGCGAATAACGGTGGCGTTGTCACGGAACGAGAAATTGACATTGATCAGTAAGTCGCTGGCGTCAATGCTGCGAACAAGTTTTAATTTCGGCACGTTAACTACAGTTCCAATGACAATTTCTTGACCAAGTGTTTCAGTCACCTGATTGTTATTGAGCGAAAGCGTTGCTTGACGGTCTTTTTTGTATTCAAAATTAGTGGTGATGTTTTTACCGAGGATATTCCAAGTAGCTAGCATTCCAATTAAAGGAGAAAATCGCTCAGAAATGGTGATGTTTTGAACCTGCATTGGTGCAATAAAGTTGTTGTTGAGGTCACGCGCGTTTGGCATGCCAGCGCCATCAAGTGAGGCGTTGAGATTGGTTTGCATCCCATTCACCGACACTGAAGAAGAATAGCCGTGGTTCAATTTAAAGGACTTGACGACGTCTTTTGTGAATTCAAATTTGGTGAGACCAGAATAGTTGATTGTCCAGTTTGGTAACGGCATGTTGCTGCGTGGATTGATCGATTTTGAATTGATCGGTGAATTGGTATAAGCAGTAAGGAAAGATCCGATAACGACCTCTTGCTGCGTAGCCGAATAGCCATCATAAAAACCATTTGGCAAAGAACTTGCATTTGAATTGGAGGCACCGATCAACTGTGAAACCTGTTGGCTATTATTGATCATTTGTTGGAAAATAGGAGAGCGGAATGAGCTGTCCATTTTAGCAAATGCGGTACCCCAAGAGATAGTTGTATAAGTGAGGGTGCTGCTTTCAAATCTGCTTTGACTTTCAAAGATTGAAGTACCAGGGTTCCATCTGAAAAACTCCCCAGCTTGGGTGCTGTAGTTTCTAGATGCATTGAGGTTTATATTGAGGTCTTTGAGTGGTTCTAGGGTTGCTTTTAATTGTAGGTTGGCTGTGTGGTTGGTCATGAATTGTTTGTTCAGGTTTTCGTTCTGAACCAACCAGTTGTTATCGCGGGCAAATTCACCTACATGATAGCCTGTTTCACGTCCGAAAATGTCGTAGGCCTGCTGTCCGAAAACAAATGGCGATAAGCCAAGTGTTTGTGCATTCATTCCCAAGACACTAGACTCTTGGTTGAAGCCAGGAAGCATAGTTCCGTCAGATAGATTGTAGGTTCCTGAAATATTACGCACCGTAAGCAGCATGCGCACTATCGTACCAACAATTGGGTTTACAGGTTCTTTTTCTTTTAATTTGAGTTCTTCAATTCGCGCTTGCTTGCGTTCAAAACGAGCCAGTTGTCGGTCATACTGTGCACGTTCTTTTTCTGTCATTTCCTCTAGTGGCTTTTTAGGTTTGAATTCTGGCTTTTTAGCCGGAGGACCTTTCGGACCTTGTGCGTCTGGTCCTTGTTTGGCATTGACATTTGTTTTGGGGCCTTTGCCATCGGCAAGCACGCGTTTGAAATAAGGTACTTTGTTATATAATGTAACGAGGTTACCTTGCGCCGTCATGTTTATCGAGCGCGTATTTTGGATGATATTTCCAAACTCAGCTTGCCCGAGAGGGGCGCGTTGCCAATTATAGGTTCCGGCATACTTGACATTAGATGACAACCAGGAGGTTACTGGTAGTTTATCAAATGGCAGGGTATAACTGATGGAATAATTGTGGGTGTAGTCCATGGTGCGTCCAAAGGTGCTCATTTGAGAACGAATGGTATCCATGAATTCTCGGTATCCTTCAGGATTCGTTTGGCGGTCTACACCGTTGTTTCCTTCTTCAAAAATGGAACGATTGGTAGCCGTAAAGGTCGTTTTGAGTGCTTTGGTAACATCGTACCCAACTTGGTAATTTCGGTTCCAGTCAAAGCGTTTGAGATAAATCGGGTCAAAGTTGTAGTCTGGCACAATGATATTGCGCACTTGTCTTTCGTTGTAGATGCGCGAGTAATCGTTGGTAAAGGTGATGTTCTTAGGCAAGTAATACAAATTGAAGTCCTTGAGACCTTTTAACCAAGGATTTTTCTGAGCTGGCTCCCATTTTTTAAATGGCTCCCATGGTTTACCAGCAAAAGTATAATTGTAGTTGAGTGCACCAGTCCAGGTGCGGGTCATGTCAGATTTGATATTGAAATCTCGTTTGATGTTTTCGGCAAAAGCATAAGTTGCTGACCAATTGGATAAGCTCCAGAATTGAGGCTTGGTACCAGCTTTTGCTTCTTTGCGGACATTGGTAAAGTTGTAGCTGCGTCGCTCTGTGAAATCTTGTCCTAAACGCATGCGTTCACGGCGAGTTGCTAAGTCGTAATTAGATAATTTGATATCTGGATTGAATGGGTCGTATTCAGGGTTGATTACACCAATAGAGTATCCATAATAGAATGGCAATGAAACGCGCGCTTGTTTACCAAAAAATTGGCCTAATTGCATGGTTGTGCTGATGTCTGCACCCATTTTTTGGTTTCTTTGGCGATCTTGAACTCGGCTATCTACCGCCCCCCAGTTGATGCCAGAATAGTTGCCAGCTGCCTGGACCGTAGCGAAATCTGCCAACTGCAATTGCATTTGGCCAACGGCTGCAGAGCCGCCGTCACTTACGAAATCGGTCAGGCGCATTTCATTGATCCAAATATTGGCGCATTCGGCATCGCCGTTATCGGGCCCCCAAGTGTTGTCTGGATCCGATTTCGAAGGATTTCGCACCCCGATCATGATCGTTTTAATCCCTTGTAAATTAGGACTACCCTTCACTTTGATGCGGTTGTTGGCATTATTTGGGTCTATTTTTTCGTATTCAACAATGCTTGAAACACCGGGCACCCCTTGTTCTAGTTTGGTATTGCGCTCCATTTTTAAGTCGAGGAGTCGATCAAATACGATTTCAATATTGTTTGCTTCGGGCCAAATGAGGTCTGGATTGGTAGTGTTCCAGTCCGTTACTTTCATCGGCATTTCATATTCATAGTAGTTATCTACGAAATCGGTTCCTAAGCGGACAAAGACGGTCATCTCGTTGTCTTTGAGTTGGTTCTCGACAACGGACTCGGCATGCACAAACATTTTGAGCTTTTTGTAGGTACGCACATCAAACTGAACATTGCGATAAGCAGCACGGGCATCGCCATCTTGTAAGTTACATACCTCGAGCACCAATGATTGCTCGTTCATTTGACGCTGGTAAACCTGAGATGGGTCAATTTCTCTTGTAATGCCAGGTGGCACTACGTAATTGATAGGCTGGCGTTGTGCGTTTTCCTCGATGTTCAAAGCGGCAATGTTGAAACTGGTGAGGTTTGGATCTGTCTGAACACTTAAGCCGGGTTGGGTGAGGTCTTGGAAATAACGACGCCATTCGCCACGCACAAGTTCTAATCTAGCGAAGCGCAAAACTACAGGTTCGTCAAAGCCTTTCATGAAGATGCGCATGAAGCGAATAGACCTGAAATCTTGGATTCCGTTGACGCGTTTTTCAAATTCGCGGATAGGAACTTTAAACTGATACCAAGTTTCTGTTTTGTTTCCGTTTTGATAAACTTGTTTATTTGTAATGTAGTTAGACCCTACATTCTGAAGATCGTTTGGTCTGAGGCTTACGCGGTATTGGAAATAAGCTTCAGATTCAGACAAATTGTTGTCTTGGTTGATGTCTTCAATATCCGGGAAATTAGACGCAATGGTAGGGTAGCCATTGGCATTGGCTGTATCGGACATCTCGGTTGTAGGAGAGTTCCCTTGCATGCCGTTGTAACGTTTATAGCGCTCTAAGATATTGAGCTCTTGAGTGTCATAGACGTCGTCGAGGTAGTAATTGTAGTCATCGGTAGATGGGTCGGCCATCATTTTAGCTTTGGCAGCTGGGCTAAGGGTGTTGTTGTTTTGAATCCAGTTGATGTAAGCTGAATAGCTTAGTTTTTCATCGAGGTTGTTCCAGCCATCAAGACCTACATCTTGCTTGATGCGCGCAGCTGGCTCATTGGCGAAGGCATTGACCACCACTTGCTGGGTAGATACACGGCTCCATAAAGTTGTATCGATGTTATCGAGTAGAACAGGGTCGTCGTTGGCTGGCAAGCCATGTTCAAAGCTTTTTCTTGAGTCGGGTAAGATGTCTTCTGAAATATTACCTAAATTGAAATAGAGATCACCGCCTGACATCGGTGAATTCGGGTTTTCGTTTTCGGCATCTTCATTGAAAGGATCTAGTAACCAGAATTGAATGAATTCAATATTTGCCAATTCGAAGTCATTGGTAGAGAGCCCGCGCATTACACCTCCCCAGCGGTCTTCTGGATTGTTAAAGCGTCCTAAAGAATCAACGATTGCGGTGGTGTCAAAATTGTACATGCCGCGCTCAGATGGATAGTAGGCGAGGTCGAAAACGTTGATGTTTGTGATGGAGCCATATTGCAATTGCAGATTCGGGAAGATATCTGTCATTTGAATCAAGCGCATGCGACTGTCGTATAGCATGGTTGGGTTTTGCTTGATATGAGCTGGAGTGAGCTGATTGCTTTGGTAAAAGACAGGGTCAATGGTGTACCAAGCAATTTTGGAACTTTTGTAGCGTGCACTGAGGTCTTTTTTGGCCGCTTCAGGGAACAGATCAGGCTGACCTTGTGGTACGGAAGCCAAGCGCCAAGCAGACATGCCTTTGAGGTCTATGGCACTTTGAGATGCTTCAAAGTCATCGATATACGATGTTCCTTCTTTGTTTATGGCACGCGGCTGGCCTGGTCTGAGGGTGGCTACCTCTGCTGACATCGAAAGCGTCGACATCGTGTTTGTAGAGATAACGGGCAATAAATCAATAAGTTTTGTGAGGGCTGGTACATTTGTGCGGAATGCGAAATCAGCGCCAAGCACATTGTTCTTGAATGGTTCTGAGCCAAAGTCTACCTTTTGGGTAACTGGGCGCTCCATCATGCGCAGCCAAGTAGCGCCAACTTTGAAATTTTCGTTGAGTCTGTATTGGTATCTACCACCCATCATAGAGCGCGCTTGGAAACCAAATACTGAATTGGATTCTATCGAAATTTTAATCGGAGTATTGGATTCGAGAACGCCAGTATTTAAAATTTTAACGCGGCTGAAAGCGTAATCGACGGTGTAATCAACCCCTTCAACTAAGCGCATCCCGCCGGCAGTTACTACAACAGCTCCTTGAGGAATGTTCATGACATTCAATGGAATTTCTGAAGAAATGGAAGACTGGAATTCACCTTTAAATACGAAGCGGTTCTTGCTCGGGATTTGTTGAGCAGCTGTTTTTGTGGAATCGTAAAGTTCGGTAAAAGAGAGTTGGTTGACATATAGTGCAGGTACACCCGCTTCGGTTAGTTTTTCGGCAAGTGTTTTACCAAATGGTTCTACAGTAGTAAAGAAAATACGCCCGTTTTTGCGGTTGATTGTCCCTCCGTTATCAATTTTATTTCCGACTACATTGAACGGTGCAAAATCGAAAACACCATCAGAAAATGGTTGGTTGTTTTGATTGATTTTGTCCATATCTAGGAGCGTGACTATTTGTTTTTTGTCAATGCCGTCAAAAGGTAAGAAAGGTTGCAGAACTGATGTTTCGCGGTTATTGTAGTAGATGTCTATCTTGAAACCAAGTTGATCTACTTGGTAGGCGCCAATCGAATACACGTTTTTCATCATGAGGTCCCAAATTTTGTTTTTGGGGTTCGTGATGGTTGGCTTGATCAATTTCAAAACAAGGGCTTCTTGCCCATTTGTTCCGTCAGTAGAAAATTCTCCGACTTGATAGGTTTGTCCGCGGTAGGTATATTCGTAGGCAACGGCTAAAACTTCGTCGTTGTTGAGGGCAGTATTCAAAGAAATGTAGCCTAATAGTGCGTTGTAAGTGAACTCGTTTTCATTGAGCTTGCGCGCATTTTCAACTTTTTCGTAGTCCACGGCTTGGTTAAAAGGCCCTGGCGCATTGACCTGTGAACTCAAGGCAATGACAGCATTAGAAAAACCTCGGATAAGTGGTTGATTTGCAGCCCAGTTGTAAAGACCATTGGCCTCGTTGTCTGGTAGTTCTTGGGTAGCAAACGAACCTGGATTTCCTTGACAGTTTGTTGGTTTAGCTTCTCCTAAGTCAGAAAATGCCACAATGTTGCGTGTATTTTCAGTGATGCTGCTGCGATTGGTTACCCAAACTTCTATACGCGTAATAAAAGTAGTGGAATTGACAACAGGCAGTGTGGACATCGCGGTATCGTAGTGCTGTTGGTGGTATAGATTCAAGAAGTAGTGGCGGTTTGCCTCGTAGTTATCTGCTGTGATTTCAAATTTCTGAACCTGAGCTTTTCCTGTGACATTGATTTCGGTGCGTTTCCCTTTGGATTGTGCTAAAATGAAATCAACGGTAGAGCGCCCAAATTTCAATTGTGTTTTGAAACCGAATAGCGTCTGAGAACTTGGAATGAGTGTTGTTGGTAATTCAAGACTGACTTGGCCTAACGCAATCTTTTGTAAGATGTCGTCTTCCTTTCCGGTGCGTTCGAGTTTAGAAATATTTTCAAAGTCAAAATTAGCACGCGTGTTGTATTTCATGTTCACCTTCATGTTTGTACCGATTTGTCCGGTAATGTCCATGTTGATGTTTTGGTTGAAATCAAAGCGCGTAATATTTCTTTGGCGCATTGGCAAAATAGGGTTGTCTACTCTTGAATGATTGGCTCCGAGCGACAACTCTAGGTTTCCACCGGGTGTAATCGTAATTTGATCAGACCCAAAAAAGCTTTCGAATGCCTTTGATCCAATTTTTATAGGCAATTCAAAGGTCCTGTTTTCAGCTGTTTCTTCAGCTACAATTTCTTTCCAGTCAAGCGAGAAGCTCTTCTTCTCTTGGTACGCTAAATATTCTTCGAGCGTCATGGCTTGAGGCGCTCTGAAGTAGGTTTCTTTCCCGATCATATCTCGGAACACAAAGGTTCCGGTTTCTGGGTCGTAAACAATTGTTTGATTGAGTTTGGTGGGGTCACCTAAGTCAAAACTTTGAGGTAAGTTTTGAAAAGGATTAAGAGGGTTGGTGATTGGAAACGGCAATGTCGGCGTTTGGGCAAAAGCTTGATTCATGCCGCCGTACCCTAACAAAATGCCAAGGCAGAATACTAAATATAGAGGCCTAATTTTAATTTGCACGGTTATAGTTGTCTTAGCGCTTCTTTGATCAATTCTTCTACTGTTTGGGTGCCAGTATCGGTTTTATCCAATACTTTCTCGGCTGATTTTTTATCAAAACCGAGCGAAACCAGTGCATTTAACGCATCAAATCGATTTCTATTGTTCGAACTGAAAATATTCTCGGTGCCGAGCTCCATTTTGGCAACTTTTCCTTTGAGGTCAATGATGACACGTTGTGCTGTTTTGGTTCCGATTCCTTTTACTTTTTGAATACGAGCAACATCTTCCGAGACAATAGCTTGTGCAATTTCATCGGGGGTCATGGATGACAGCATGATGATTGCTGTATTTGGGCCAATTCCGGATACACTGATCAGGTGGGTAAACATTTCGCGCTCTTCTTTGCTGGCAAAACCATACAAAGTATGGGCGTCTTCACGGATGATTTGCTTGGTGTAGATCACAATGGCTTCTTGATCAGGCAACACAGAAAAGGTATTGAGTGAAATTTTCACTTCATAACCAACCCCTGCACACTCGATGAGGAGGTCCGTTGGGTTTTTTTCAATGAGTCTGCCGTTGAGTCTTGAAATCATTTTTCTTGTCCTTGAGCGTCAATAACCGCTATTTTAATCATGCTGAGAATTTCTCTGACACTTGCGCCGAGTTGTAAAACGTGTAATGACTTACGTAAACCTAATAAAATTGGGCCAATTGGCTCGAGTTCATTAGTTTGTTGCAACAATTTGTAGGCAATATTTCCGGCAGATAAATTGGGGAAAATCAGGGTGTTCACCTCTTTGTTTGCTAAAGTCGAGAACGGGAATTTTTCGTTCATGAGCTCTGGACTGAGTGCAAAGTTGGCCTGCATTTCGCCATCTACAATAAGGTTGGGTTGCGTCTCGTGCAAGATTTTTACTGCTTTAGACATTTTTTCAGGGTCTTGACCTGGCGAAGATCCGAAGTTGGAATAACTCAAGAGCGCAATGCGTGGCGTCACTTTCAAGCGGCGTATGAATTTGGCAACATTGACTGTGATTTCAGCGATTTGCTCAGCGCTTGGGTTCAGGTTGACTGTTGTGTCTGCAAGGAAAAGCGGGCCTTTTTTAGTATTTAGGATGTACATCCCGGCAATGGTTTTGATGTCTTTTTGCAAACCAATTGTACTGATAGCAGGGCGTAAAACGGAGCGATAACTACGCGTAAGACCAGTTACCATGGCATCTGCTTCACCTAAATTAAGCATCATGGCACCAAAGTAGTTGCGTTCGCGCATCAATGAGATGGCTTCGTATTCGGTGATTCCTTTGCGCTTGCGTTTGTCAAAAAACTCAGTACCATACTGAATGCGACGCGCTTCTTCTTCATCGGATTTACAGTCGATGATCTGCACATCTGGAATCTCGATGCTGTATTCATTCATGAGATCCAGGATTTTTTGCTTGCGCCCCAAAAGAATCGGGATGGCCACACCTTCGTCATAGGCTTGTTGAGCGGCTTTCAGAATTTTGATGTTGTCGCCTTCAGGGAACACGACTGTTTTCGGATTGCCCTGAGCTTTGGTGGTGATATTGCGGTGAAGTTTGTTATCGAGGCCCAAACGACTTTTGAGTTGATTCTCGTATTCTTCCCAGTCGGTAATAGGCTCTTGTGCCACACCAGATTCCATTGCAGCACGTGCAACAGCAGGTGCAACATAGTAAATCAAGCGTGGATCAAGGGGTTTTGGGATAATTTGCTCACGGCCAAATGAAATGTTTTTGCCGCCGTATGCTTCGATGACTTCTTCTGGAATGGTTTCCTTGGCAAGCGCCGCAATAGCTTTAACAGCTGCCAATTTCATTTCTTCATTGATGGCAGTGGCTCTTACATCGAGGGCGCCTCTAAAAATAAAAGGGAAACCAAGTACGTTGTTGACTTGATTAGGGTGGTCAGAGCGGCCAGTAGCCATGATGATATCTTTGCGTACAGAGGTCGCTTCTTTGTAAGAAATTTCTGGTTCAGGATTGGCTAAGGCAAATACGATAGGGTCTTTGGCCATGGCAGCAATCATTTCTTTGGCGACTAATCCTGCACGTGATAAGCCTAAAAATACGTCAGCGCCTTTGAACGCTGCTGCAAATTCGATGTCTTTTTTGTGGACAGCAAATAATTTTTTAGTGTCATCGAGGTCTTTTCTGTTTGCATGAATAAGCCCTTTGGAGTCAAACATAAATATGTTTTCAAGCTTGACGCCCAAACGGTGATAGAGCTTGGCACAAGAAAGGGCAGAAGCCCCTGCACCTGAAACGACAATCTTGACTTTTTCGATTTTTTTACCAGCTAACTCAAGCGCGTTGATCAAAGCGGCAGAGCTAATGATAGCTGTACCGTGTTGGTCATCGTGCATGATTGGAATATCGAGCTCTTCTTTGAGCCTGCGCTCAATTTCAAAAGCTTCTGGAGCTTTGATATCTTCGAGGTTGATACCTCCAAAAGTAGGGGCAATGGCTTTGACCGTTTGGATAAAAAGTTCAGGATCTTTGGCATCGACTTCAATGTCAAATACATCGATATCGGCAAAAATCTTGAAGAGCAATCCTTTTCCTTCCATAACTGGCTTGGAGGCCTCAGGTCCGATATCGCCCAATCCTAAAACAGCTGTTCCGTTAGAGATAACGGCAACTAGGTTTTGTTTGGCAGTATATTTATAGACATCTGCTTTGTTTTCGGCAATGCGCAAACAAGGCTCGGCTACTCCTGGAGAGTAAGCCAAGGAGAGGTCTCTTTGGGAAGCATAGGGTTTTGTCGGTACGACTTCGATTTTTCCGGGTCTACCACCAGCATGGTAGTCGAGGGCATCTTGTTTCCTGATCTTTGACATATATATTATTCAGAAAGGCAAATATACGAAAAGCAAACCAAAGCTCAGAACGAAAAAAGCGCCCCGAGGAGCGCTTTTCAAAATGATATTTAGAGGCTTATAAACCGAGCAAGACTTCCATTGGATCCTTGGCGCCAAAGATCATTCGCTCTGGGTTCTCGAGCATCTCTTTGACTTTTACTAAGAAACCTACAGATTCTTTACCGTCAATGATGCGGTGGTCATAGGACAACGCGACATACATGATCGGACGAATTTCTACTTTGCCATTGATAGCAACAGGTCTTTCAACAACGTTGTGCATCCCCAAAATGGCAGATTGTGGCGGATTAATGATCGGTGTAGAAAGCATAGAGCCAAAAACACCACCATTGGTAATTGTAAATGTACCACCAGTCATGTCTTCTGGTGTAATTTTTCCGTCGCGGGCTTTGATGGCCAAGCGCTTGATTTCACGTTCGATTTCAGCCAAGCTCATTTGTTCGGCGTTGCGAACTACAGGGACCATCAGGCCTTTTGGAGAAGATACGGCAATGCCAATATCGGCGTAATCGTGGAAAATCATTTCATTGCCATCGATTTGTGCGTTCACGGCCGGGAACAATTTCAACGCTTCTGTAACCGCTTTAGTAAAAAATGACATAAAGCCCAGATTGACTTCATGGTGTTTAGAGAAGGCATCTTTGTATTTGGCGCGCACATCCATGATTGGTTTCATGTCGACTTCGTTAAAAGTAGTGAGCATTGCCGTTTCGTTTTTCACAGAAACCAAACGCTCAGCAATTTTACGACGCAGCATCGACATTTTTTCGCGGCTTTGCTCGCGGGTTCCGCCCCATCCTTGCGCAGCTTCTTGAGAGAATCCGGCAGACATTGCAGCAATGACATCTTGTTTGGTGATGCGGCCGTCTTTTCCTGTTGCCTTTACTGCAGCAGGATTGACGTTGTTTTCTTTGATGATTTTAGCAGCGGCTGGTGAAGCACTTCCTGCAGCATAACTTGCTGGCTTAATTGGGTCAGGGTTTGGTGTTGCAGGTGCAGCAGCCGTAGCCGGTGAAGGGCTTGCTTTTACTTCTGTGGCTGCTGGTGCTTCGGCGGCTGGCGCGCCCGCAGGGCGCGCTGCACTGGTGTCAATAAGGCAAACCACTTGGCCCACCTTGACTACATCACCTTCTGCAGCTTTTAATGTAATAATTCCGCTTTCCTCAGCAGGCAACTCAAGGGTTGCTTTGTCTGAATCTACTTCGGCAATGGCCTGATCTTTTTCAACGTAATCGCCATCGGCAACCAACCATGTTGCGATTTCAACTTCCGAGATGGACTCTCCCGGACTTGGAACTTTCATTTCTAATAGTGACATAAGCTTACTTTTTTAGCCTTACTTCGCGTAGGCAAAGAGGTCGTTAAACAATTTTTTAAGACGAATTTCGTGCAGTTTTTTGGATCCTTCTGCAGAAGCAGCACTTGCCGGACGGCAAATACCAATCAGTGGAATATGACGCAAATTCATGGCCATGTGGGTCCAGGCGCCCATGTTGGCAGGTTCTTCTTGTGCCCAAATGATATTTTTTGCTTTGTATTTAGCAAGAATGGCATCAATTTGTGCAGTTGGTAACGGATACAATTGCTCAACGCGTACAAAAGCCATGTTTTTGACGCCCAACTCGGCAGCCTTGACTTTCATTTCGTAATAGAATTTTCCGCTGCAGAGCACGACAGTATCTACCGTTTTTGCAGTTGCACTTGGATCATCGAGTACTTCTTGGAAGCGACCTTTTGCCATTTCATCTAGGCTTGAAGTCGCGTCTGGGTAGCGCAACAACATTTTTGGTGAGAACACGACCAAAGGTTTGCGAAAATCGCGTTTGATTTGACGACGCAATAAGTGGAAATGATTGGCCGGGGTAGAGGTATTGACAATCTGCATATTGAGGTCGGCACATTGCTGTAAAAAGCGTTCCATGCGTCCACTCGAGTGCTCAGCGCCTTGTCCTTCATAGCCATGAGGCAATAACATAACGAGGCCTGTTTGTGTAGCCCATTTGTCTTCGCCGGCAGAAATAAATTGGTCCACCATAATTTGTGCACCATTGAAGAAGTCTCCAAATTGTGCCTCCCAAATGGTGAGGCCCGATGGATTCGCTAAAGAATAACCGTATTCAAAGCCCAACACTCCGTATTCAGAGAGCAAAGAATTATAGATGCTAAACGTGCCTTGTTTATCTTGCAACATATTTAGTGTCAGTACTTCTTCTTCGGTATCTTCGGTTTTAACTACTGCGTGGCGATGTGAAAAAGTTCCGCGTTCGACATCTTGACCGGAAATGCGCACGCCATGACCTTCGTTGAGTAGGGTAGCATAGGCAAGCATTTCAGCGCTTCCCCAATCGAGTTTGTCGTTTTCGATGGCTGCCAAGCGGTCTTCAAAAATTTTAGCAATTTTTCGGAAGTATTTTTTGCCATCAGGAAGGGTTGCCAATTTTTTTCCGAGTGCTAGCAGTTCTTTCTTGGTAACTCCTGTTTCTGGCGAAACTTTGAAGTCGGCTTCATTTCCGTGGCGATAGTTCTCCCAGGTAAGGCTCAAGAAGTCATAGACCAATGCCTTTTCGTGTTTTCTGGAATGTTCGTATTCGTCTTCTAAAAATGCTTGATAACGCTGTTCAAATTGCTTGGCTTCTTCGGCATTTAAAATACCCTCGCGTTGCAATTGCTCTAGGTAAATTTCTCTAGGATTTGGGTGTTTGGCAATGATGTTGTAAAGTTTCGGTTGAGTAAACTTTGGCTCATCACCTTCATTGTGACCATATTTACGGTAGCAAAGTAAATCGATGAAGATATCTCGGCTAAATGCTTGGCGATATTCCATTGCAATTTCGATGGTGGTAACAATTGCCTCGATGTCGTCGCTGTTGACATGAAATACTGGGCAAAGCGTTGTTTTGGCAACGTCGGTGCAATAGGTAGAAGTGCGGCCGTCGAGGTAGTTTGTGGTAAAGCCAACTTGATTGTTGACAACAATATGAATGGTCCCACCTGTGCGGTATCCGTCTAGGCCAGCCATCTGAATGGTCTCGTATACAATTCCTTGACCCGCTACTGCAGCATCACCATGAATGAGTACCGGGCACACTTTATCTTCGGTTTGATAAACGTGGTCTATTTTGGCCCTAGCTATACCTTCAACAACCGTATTGACGGCCTCTAAGTGTGAAGGGTTTGGTGCAAGTGTTAGGCCAATTTTTTTACCGCCTTCTAATTCAATGTGCGAGGTAAAACCTTGGTGGTATTTGACGTCTCCGTCAAAGGTTGTTTCAAAATCAAACTCTTTTCCTTCGAATTCAGAAAAGATGTCGCGCGGACGCTTCTCAAAAATATTTGCCAAAGTATTGAGTCGACCTCGATGCGCCATCCCCATTACAAAATACTCTACTCCAAGCGCTGCTCCTTTATTGACAAGCGTGTCAAGGGCAGGGATAAGGCCTTCACCTCCTTCAATAGAGAAACGTTTTTGCCCCACAAATTTCTTGCCTAGAAATCCTTCAAAACCAGTTGCTTGATTGAGTTTTTCGTAGATTTTTATTTTGCGTTTTGGGTCGAAAACCGGGCGGTTATTCAATTCAATTTTATTGCGAAACCAATCGATTCTTTCGGGGTCACGCATGTACATGTATTCAATCCCAATAGATTGGCAATAGGTCAATTCAAGGTGGGCAATGATATCTGAAAGTTTAGCAGCGCCAATTCCAATTTGCTCTCCGGCCTGAAATACTTCATTGAGGTCTTGTTCTGTGAGCCCAAAATGCTCTATGGCTAGGTCTGGTGTGTGTTTGCGGCGATCACGAACAGGGTTTGTTTTGGTGAACAAGTGCCCACGCGTACGGTAACCATTTATAAGATTAATCACCTTAAACTCTTTGACAAAATTTTCAGGAATTTCTCCGGAAGACTCGTAATTCGTTTGGGCAAATTCGAAGCCCTCAAAAAATTTAGCCCAACCGAGGTCAACGCTAGAAGGATCTTGTTTGTATTGCTTGTAAAGATGATCGATGGCTGAAACATCGGCATTGCCTACATATGAAACTTTATCCATGTTCTTTTTTTACTTTTTAACAGTACAAAATTACTGAGCAATAGCGCTCATGTGAAGAAATTGTAAACTTAATCCAAGCACTTTTTAAAGGCTTCAAACAAAG
This sequence comes from Flavobacteriales bacterium, assembly GCA_046073985.1. Classification (GTDB taxonomy): domain Bacteria; phylum Bacteroidota; class Bacteroidia; order Flavobacteriales_D; family Crocinitomicaceae; genus UBA952. Next base: position 39,955 of record JBJTNI010000017.1, read on the forward strand.
CTAATCTTGAGGTGTTAGAGATGCATGAGCACAGCTATATTTTTAATTTTCCCTAATCAGCTATTCGAGTTTGTACCTCAGATTGCGGAGGTAACGGAGGTCTGGTTAACGGAAGACAATTTGTATTTCAAACAGTATCATTTTCATCAAAAGAAATTGGCATTTCACCGAGCATCTATGAATTACTACGCAGAAAAACTGCGGAATGAAAACACAATTGTAAAATATTGGCAGCATTCAAGCGCTGCACTCGAAAGCATATTCCAAGAATTGAGTTCGAGGCAAGCTGCTGCTTATTGCTATGACCCTGTAGATTATTTATTAGAAAGACGCTTGAAGCGCTATGCGCAAAAATACAATGTAGCTATTCATTTTTACGAAAACCCAGGATTTTTCAATTCGAGACAATCCAATGAGCGCCTCGTTCCGCTCACAGCAAAAAAGTATTTTTTAGCAGATTTTTATAAAAAACAAAGGCTTCAGCTCGGCATTCTTTTAGCGTCTGACGGTTCTCCGGAAGGAGGTCGCTGGAGTTTTGATTCCGAAAACAGAAAAGCCTTACCCAAAGGCCTTACTTTGCCTGTATTTCCTTTATATCAAAGCAGCTGGTCAATAAGCGCCGAACAAGAAATTGCCCAAGAATTTCCTGAAAATCCCGGAGACCCATCATTAACAGCCTACCCAGTTACACATGCCGAAGCCAAGCAAGCACTGGACTTTTTTATTGATCACTGCCTTCAAGATTTTGGCCCATATCAAGATGCGTTTACCAACCAAACCACATATGTTTACCACTCGAATTTATCAACGGCTATCAATGCGGGTCTTCTTACCCCTCACGAGGTGGTAGCGCGTGTTGTGTCGGCATATGAAAATAATAAGGTATCCATTGAAAGTGCTGAAGGGTTTATCCGTCAAATCATCGGATGGCGCGAGTTCGTGCGCTTGGTTTACGAGCGTGTTGGTGTCGAGCAGCGCACTAAAAATTTCATGGATCATCAACGAAAATTGTGTTGGGAACAACTTAAAACAAACAATTTATTTCATGAGGTGGGTCAGAAAATTGAGCAGCATGCCTATGCTCACCATATTGAAAGACTGATGTTGCTCGGTAATTTCTTTTTTCTTTCTGAGTTCCATCCTGACTCGGTTTATCAATTCTTCATGGAACAATTCATGGACGCCTATGATTGGGTCATGGTGCCAAATGTATATGGCATGAGTCAGTTTGCAGACGGAGGCCTCATGACCACAAAACCCTATTTTTCAAGTTCCAATTACTTGAAAAAACAAGGGCTGAAGTTTACAACTCCTGATGCAGAACTATTTGATGCCTTGTTTTGGCATTTTGTCGATAAACATCAAGTATTCTTGCGTAAGAATATGCGAACGGCTCAGATGGTAGCTAATTGGAACCGAATTTCGCCAGAAAAAAAAGCGGCCCACTTAGAGCGGGCCGCGATTTATTTTAAACAGCTTGATACACTTACTGTTTGATCAAGCGTTGTGTTGTTTGATAACCATTTTGCGAAATCCTAACTTGGTACATTCCGGCTCTGAAGTTTTCAATTTCAATGGTGTTGATTCCTTTCTGAATTTTTGAAAGGGTTTGAACTTGTTTCCCTTGCAAATCTAAAATTTCAATTGAAGAAACATTTTCTAGGTCTTTCAAATCGATAAATAATAGATCTTGGGCAGGGTTCGGGTAGACTTGAACCACTGCTAGCGGATTTTCAACCATACCAGCACCAGAGGTCAAATTCACAACATAATCTTCGGTTTCTCCGTAAGTGGAGGTACCACAAGGGTTAATAGCGCCATCTGGCTGATACGAAATTCTGACGCGCATGCGCACTTGGCCTGTGACACTATTCAATGGAATCGTCACGTTAAAGGTGTTTGTCCAGCCTGTAGCTACTAGAACGTACGCAACTTGTTCGCCAGCATCATTGAAGTCAAAGTCGTTGTTGAAGTCAATCCAAGCAGCAATTTCATCGTTGGTGTAGGCATTTGCTGTTGTGTTGTTGACAATAGCAGGCGTAATCGTTAGGGTGTAAGTATTTCCTTGTGCCAATGAGGTGGTGTTATTTGTAAAGTCAGAATAACCATTGTTTCCACAGGCTGAGGTGTTGTTAATGGTATTGAAGTTTACATTATTGATGTATTCATCACATACACCGCTTGCAGTACAAGGGCCAGTCATGGCTGCAACTACAATATAATTATTTTTGGTCTCGATGTCACTGCCCTGTGCATTTGTCGCTGTGAGGCTGATGGTATATTGACCCACATTATTGAAGGTAATTTGTGGGTTTTGTGAATTTGCTGAACTTCCACTGGCAAAGCTCCAGCCAGTTGAAGGGCTCACTGCCCAAGCCCAACTTGTCGGGATACCTGTGGAAAGGTCTGTAAAGCTAATTGTTGTACCGGGTGTCACATTTGTTGCCGATGCCGAGAAATTGGCCACTGGTGCTACTGGCGTACTTGGTGTGCATGGGTCATTTGAACCAGCAAAAACGAGCAGGTTTGTGTTGGCTGGATCTAGCCAAGGCTTGAGCTGCTCAGCAGCCGTCGTGCCATTGTTTGTCCAGTGAAAAGCCATTTTTCCATATTGGTCTGGGGCCGATTGCGAGGTGCAATAGGAACCACCACCTGTTAACGTTCCAATGATATTGCCGCCAGCGTTATCAAAAAGTGGCGACCCAGAAGAACCTCCTTCTGTGACACCGTGCCCGTTTGTATTGGCTGTCCAGACTACCCTCCAATGCGAGCCTGTTGCAGAACCCCATTGTGTAGAGACTGTATTGCCAGAGAAAGTAGAAATCTTTTTGATGTCACCGGCCGGATGATGAATGCTAGCGCCTCCTGTAGTTGCTGTGCTGTTTGCATTCCAACCGTTCCAATAGGCATTGATATTCGCAGACTTCAGGTTGTTGATGACCGTCGCTTCGTTGTTGTTATTCCCAAGCTTCACTAATAAGAAGTCAGATCCTGAGTTGCCTCCGCCATCAGCAGCATCTGCAATGCGCAAACAACCCGTAACAAAGTTGCTGGCCAATGTTCCGACACTGGTTGGATTTGTACAAGTTGGGGCTTCATAGCGGAAATAAAATTTCCATTGATTCATGTTGGCCGCCGTCGCACTAACGCCACAATGAAGTGCTGTTAAAAAGTAAGGTTTACAGTCTTGGGCAGTGTTGTTTACTAAAGAACCCGAACACCAACCAGCTTGGTTCCCTTCAACCACATAAATACGAGCAACGCCTCGTTTTTCATCTTGCCATGGGTCACCAACTGGGCTACAGTTGATATTTACTTCGCATGGATCCGATTCGTTAATTTTTTCAGAGGTATTGATGCCAGTAGAGCGGTAATTGTACATCACGCGATCGATATAGATTTCGGATGGAGTGGTATAAGCAGGTTCGGTGAGTGTTAAAACATGAACAGAACCCGGACACAAAGCTGCATTGGCCATACCGTGAACCTCGACGTCTTTGCTAGTCAGCACAGGATGTGCATCTTGACCTTGCAAGTTTTGGATGCGCAAGGTGGATGCGCCGTGTAAGGCAAATTTTTCAAAGAGATAACTCAAAGCCTCGGCGCCGTTTGTTTCAACAATAAGTTGCCATTGCTTAGAACCGTCTGGTAATGTGGTCCAAACGCCAGAATTATTCAAAGAAATATGACTTGGTAAGGCAACTCCGATGCGGTACAATACACCTTGTTTGTCGCGCAATTCGTCTTCTTGTGCTAGCTGTGTTAGGTTAGGTGCGTTCAATTGTTTAACCGGAACATTTTTTCCGATTTCAAAGCGCGTTGCGACAGCTAAGTTACTTTGCGCCCAAACACCGAAATTGAGCGTTAAAAGGAGTAAAGAGAGGCGTAGAATTTTGTGCATAGTTTGATAGTTTGTTGTAATTTCAACCAAAAATAACATTTTCATTTCAACAATCCATGCACAGAATTTGCATCGTAGAGGACGAACAAAGCTTGCGCGATATGATCAGCCTTAACCTCGAATTAGAAGGCTATACTGTACAAGCGTTTTCGGATGGTCAGGTTGCCCAACAAGTTTTTGAAAAAATATTTCATTTCGACCTCATTATCCTAGATGTCATGTTGCCCCATGTTTCGGGTTTTGATCTTTGTCGGACCATTCGTCAGCACAGTCATGTACCTGTTTTATTTCTCTCTGCAAAAGGCACAACTGCCGACAGAGTTGCAGGCCTAAAGTTAGGCGCCAACGATTATTTGGTCAAACCATTTGATTTAGAAGAGCTTTTATTGAAAGTTCAAATATTACTCAATGGGTCTGTCCAACAAGAAATAGCAAACACACTTCAAATCAACAACAAATTGGTTAATTTCTCCACTTTTGAAGTGCGAGACCCTCAACAAAACATCCTGCACACCTTCACTAAACGAGAAATTCAGTTACTCGAATTATTCCATGAAAAAGAAGGAAAAGTCGTTTCGAGGCAAGAAATCTTAGATCGTCTTTGGGGTGCTGAGCAAATACCAACTGCCCGCACCATAGACAACTACATCCTAACCTTTCGAAAATTATTCGAACCCAATCCAAAAACACCACATCACTTCCATTCGATTCGAGGGGTGGGGTATAAGTTTGTTCGGGACTAATTTAAGCGGTCGCCTGACGCTTTTCTCTAAATAAAAGCAAAAATAATACAGCAACCACAAGGGCATAGCCCGCGAAAAGTAACCAGGCTCCGTGCCAGTTGGTTTGACCATTAGGCAGCACGTAATATTTCCCAATTAAAAAGCTACTTGCAACAGTACCGATATAGGCTCCAAAGCCGTTTGTCATCATGATAAATAAGCCCTGCGCACTTGAGCGTATGCTGCTTTCGGTATTTGATTCAACAAACATGGAGCCTGAAATCAAGAAGAAATCGAAGGCCATTCCGTAGACAATGCAACTGAGAACTATGAGTGGTAGCCCGTAAGTTGCGTCGCCGAAGGCAAAAAATCCGTAGCGCAAAACCCAGGCAAAAAGTGCAAAAAGCATCACGTTTTTAATGCCAAAGCGCTTCAAGAAGAAGGGTATCGTCAGGATAAAAATCGTTTCAGAAACCTGAGAAATAGAATAAATGATGGTTGAATATTTTTCCACGAGTGTTCCTTTTGGGAAGCTACTCAAATAGGCATCGCCATACATATTTGAAAGTTGCAAGGCGGCACCCAATAAAATGGAGAACACAAAGAAAAGGGCCATGCGGTAGTCTGCAAATAACTTAAAAGCATCGAGGCCCAATTGCGAGAACAACGATTTTTGCTCTGAGGATTTGCCTTGGGGTGCACAAGCGGGTAAGGTAAAAGCATAAATGCCCAATGCAATGGCACCAGTTGCAGCAATATAAAATTGAAACGAACTTGCTTTACTCCCGCTTAGATTAGTGAGCCACATGGCGGCTATAAAACCTATGGTGCCCCAAACTCGAATTGGAGGAAAATCTTTCTGGACATCGAGGTTGTTCATTTTCAAGATACGATAGGATACCGAATTAGAAAGTGAAATGGAAGGCATATAAGCCAACATACCTCCAAAGACAATCCAATACAATAGCTCGTACTCGGCCATTTGATGCAGGGCTGGAAAAGTTTGTTGAAGTGCTGCTATGTTTGGAATGAGCAGCATAAATGCACCGTATGTCAGGTGTAAAATACCGTAAAGTCTTTCGGCACGCATCCATTTGTCGGCGACAATTCCAATGAGTGAAGGCATTAAAATGGAAGACAACGCAAGCGTTGAGAAAATGGCACCAAATTGAGGAAAGGTCCAGCCTTTACCTTCGGTACAGTAAGTGCCTATTGTAGTAAGCCATGCTCCCCAAACAAAAAATTGAAAAAAACTGAGGGCTGTAAGTCGGGTTTTAATGGCGGCGATTGAGTTCATCACGGATTTTTGAGGCTAATTCATAATCTTCGTTTTCCAATGCCTCTTGGAGTTGTTGCTCTAGCTCTTCAGTAGCATAGATGTCCCACTCGTTGGGTGCATTGGAGTCATCTTCAAAGATATCATTTTCCTCTTCAAAACCATACGCTTCTTCAAGGGCACTTTGTGGAGTGCCACTCACTTCGTCAAGAATACTGTTGAGCGTCAGCATTGGCGCCTTGAAGCGAACTGCAATTGCAATGGCGTCTGAAGTACGAGAATCTAGTTCGGTAATGAGTCCGTTTTGTTCACAAATAAGTTTCGAATAAAATACACCTTCTCTGAAACGGTAGATCAGGATTTCTTTGACGCTCACCCCAAAAGATTGTGCAAAAGCACGGAATAAATCATGGGTTAGTGGCCTTGATGGCACCATGTTCTCGAGCTCAACGGCAATTGCTTGTGCTTCAAAACCTCCGATTACAATGGGCAATTTTCGTTGACCATCTACTTCTTTGAGTGTCAGGACATAAGAGCCAGATTGTGTTTGGCTATAAGCGATACCCGAAATTTCGAGGCTGATTTTTTGCAACAGGCGTTTTTTAGTGAACGAAAACTTAGTGTTGAGCTGCTTTGAATTTCTTAACAGCTTCTGTAAATCTAGGTAAAACTTCAAAAGCATCGCCGACAATTCCGTAGTCTGCAGCTTTGAAGAAAGGTGCTTCGGCGTCCGTATTGATCACTACAATTACTTTTGAGCCGTTGACACCTGCAAGGTGTTGAATGGCACCAGAAATTCCGGCAGCGATGTAAAGGTTCGGACGGATGGCAACACCTGTTTGTCCAACGTGTTCGTGGTGAGGTCTCCACCCGATATCGGCAACAGGGCGCGAACAAGCTGTGGCCGCACCAAGTGCGCTAGCGAGGTCTTCAACAATTCCCCAATTTTCAGGGCCTTTCAAGCCACGACCAGCACTTACTACAAGTTCTGCCTCAGGTAATGGAATAGCTCCTTCAGGTTTTTTTGTCGCTAAAACTTTGATGGCGCTGTTGCCAGCTTGTGCATCAAATGCTTCTACAGCACAAGAAGTACTATTGGTTTCAGGCTGAATACTATTTGGTAAAAGCGAAATGATACGTGTAGCTGTTTTCACAGCGACATAACCAAAGGCTTTTCCTGAAAATACATTGACCTTCACGTTTCCGTTGCCTTCAGGAAGCGCAACTGCACCAGCTACAAGACCAGCTTTGAGACGTACTGACAAACGTGGTGCTACAGCTTTCCCGATAAGGTCATGAGAAAAAATAATGGTGTTGGCACCTACTTTTTGAGCAGCGGCAGCAACTAATTTAACTAATTGACCGGGGTCTTGACCATCTACGTTGGCGTCTTGTAATACCACAGAAGCCCCGTAATTTCCTAGCGAAGCCAAGAGCGAAGCATCTGCATTTCCGTTAGTCACAACAGCGACTTCTGCACCTAATTTTTTAGCATATGTAACGGTTTCTAAAGCTGCTTTAGATAAACCATTGGCTGAATTGATGTATACGAGATTCATAATGTACGGCTTAGATGACTTTAGCTTCGTTGTGCAATAAGGTAACGAGTTCGTCGAGGTTATTTGGATCGATGAGTTTGACTGATGATTTAGCAGCTGGCATGCTATAGCTGGCATAAGACGTGAGTTCGTCAAGTGCAGCAGGGGCAACAACTGTAAGAGGTTTGGTGCGTGCTGCCATAATGCCGCGCATATTCGGAATGCGTTGTTCGGCCATGCCTTTGGCGCAGCTAACAACCACTGGCGTATTCACTTCAACTTCCTGAACACCACCCACGATTTCGCGCTCTGCTTTCACAGTAGAACCTGCAACATCTAGTTTTGTTGCAACTGAAATAAAAGGGAGTTCAAGGGCTTCGGCAAGCATACCGGCAACTTGTGAGCCGTTGTAGTCAATGGTTTCTTTACCTGTTAATATGAGCTCAAAACCTTTGCCTTTGGCGTATTCAGCAATTTGCATGGCTGTAAAATAAGCGTCTGTGGCAGGCGCGTCAATGCGCACGGCGTCGTCTGCACCAATGGCTAAAGCTTTGCGAATAACGGCGTCGTCGGCGGCACTACCGACGGTAATGATGGTTACGTTACCGCCTTGTGCTTCTTTGAGCTCGAGTGCACGCACAAGGGCGTACCATTCGTCATAGGGGTTGACAATATACTGAACACCATTTTCGTCAAATTGGGTATCGCCATTTGTGAAGGCAATTTTTGACGTGGTGTCTGGGGCTTTTGAAATACAAACAAGAATGTTCATGTGTGTTGATTTAATGCGGGGCAAAGTTAAGTAAAATTGCAAAAAGGATACTTGAAAAGAATGTCAATAATGCGACTTTCTTCAATTCTGGGTCCAGCCTTGCAGGCTCGGTATTTTGCACCACATTTCGTAAATGAAGTGCAAAGCCAACAGAGGGTAATAAAGAGATGAATAGCCAATAATTCATGGCGCTAATGGCAAGCAGATAAACAGTAAAAAACCAAGTGGCCATGCCAAAACTGATCAAAAATACATGGTAAAACTTGGCTTTCTGGAAACCGAGCTTCACGACCATCGTGCGTTTATTCATGCGGCTATCATTTTCGATGTCTCTGAGGTTATTGAGGTTCAAAACAGCGGTGCTCCAAAGGCCAATACTGATGGCCGGAAACAATACAATCCATTCAAAAGCTTCTCCAAAAAGCATAAATACGCCAATTACACTCACAAGACCAAAGAAAATAAACACCATGATGTCGCCAAGGCCGCGATAACCATAGGCGTTTTTTCCGACAGTATAAGTAATAGCTGCAGCAATACATAGAATGGCGAGAATGACGTACGTATATATAGCCGTGGTCGATAAATTCGGAATGCTTAGTTTGATCAAATAAAAAGCACTCAAAAGAGAGAAAATACCAACTAACCACATGCCAATTTTCATTTGACGAGCGGTGAGCTGCCCACTTTGTATGGCTCGGGCTGGGCCTACACGCTGAGCGTTGTCTGTTCCTTTTTGGCTATCACCGAGGTCGTTGGCAAAGTTAGAAAGCACTTGAAAACCTATTGTTGTGAGCAGAGCAAATGCAAATATTTGTCCGTTATAGGCATCCAAAACAGCCGCCAGGCCTGTTCCGACAATAATTCCTGAAAGAGAAAGCGGTAGCGTTCTGAGCCGCGCCGCATGGAGCCATGCTTTGATCATTTTTTATAGATTGGTACCGTGCTGCAGGGCTCGCCGTACATGATGGTTTTGACATATGGTTGCAAGAAGCGCACTAAATAAGACATCGCAAACGCAGGGTCTTGGATATCAGCACAACCTTTAATAATAATTCGTTGGTCTTGTATAGCTTCAATAGCAATACCGCAAATTTCTTCTTGAATGAGGGCTTTAGCCAATTCTAATTCTGAGCCAACTTGACTATATACATTTTCTTTTTGTAAGGCAGAGCTCACTAACATATAAGCCCATGTTGGAATAATCGCGTCGGTGCTACAATAAATATAAACTGCTTTACCTCGATACGAAGCCCAATTGTGTGTTTTGATCCAGTCTCGAAAATCTTTTTCCTTGAGTACCAAACCCTGCCAAAGTTGTGCAGAAAGGTCGAGGCCGACCAATGACATTTTAGGTTTGTAATCAGCGAGGTCTAGCTGCACCAAACCACTTTCTTTGACTTTATTTCTGATCAAATCTTCCACGGCCTAAAATTAGTCGTTCTTTTTGTATTGGTAAACAACCACCACGGGCTTTTGGTTCTCGTGTTCTAAAGACTGTTCTTTCTCCAATTCTTGTTGGGCTGCTTGTTGCTGGGCTTCTAGCGCTGCTTGCTCAGCTTCTAGCGCACGGCGAAGGTCACCTTCAAAATCGGGTGGCTCAATGCCCAGCTCTTTTTCAATTTCATATTGATATTTTGGGCGCTGAGGACCTTGTTTCCGATAGATAAACGCTAAGATTATCCCGACGCATAAACCTGCTAAGTGTCCTTGCCACGAAACGCGTGGTTGTGTCGGAAAGATACCCCATATCATGGAGCCGTATAGGAAAACAATGAACAATGACAAGGCTTGTAGCGGTAAATACTTACGAAGTACGCCCGAGGTAAATAAAAATCCCGCCAACGCATAAATAATGCCACTCATGCCAATATGAATGGCGCCATTTGTGCCTCCGATAAACCACAAACCAAGTCCGGTAAAAAACCAGGAAAATAGAAATACACGCCAAGCAACCGCCTTGTACGAGTAAAATAATAAGGTCATTAAAAGAAAGGTAGGCAAGCTATTATTGAGGATATGCTTGATATCGCTGTGGGCATGAATCCAGGGCATAAAGAAAATGCCACGCAAACCGCGAATACTCATGGCCTCGAGTCCGTAACGCTGAAAATCAGAAGTAAAAAGGAAGTCTGCCCAATAGGCCAACCACATCACAATCAACACAAGTAGTGCCGGCAGCATGGCAGGCTTGAGGCTATATTCAAAATTGGGCTCAGGTCTCATGCCTTCATGAAGTCAAGGATTATGCCACGCGTTTTTTGCTGACAGAGTGGCATGAAAGAGATCCATTTAAATTTGAAGCGTGAGTTTTAGTTGTCCTCCAAGGCCCACTTGGATAATTTTCATCAGAGTTGAAAGCCTAATATCTGAAGCGTTGTTTTCAATACGTGAAATATAAGATTTATTTGTCCCGCATTTTTGAGCTAGCTCCTCTTGTGTGAGTCCTTGTTTTTTCCTTGCTTCTTCAATGAGTACTCCAATTTTAAATGCTTCAAATTGTTGTTCCCAAGCAGTTCTGTTTGAAGAACCAACTTGCCCATATTTTTCATCAAGTAATTGATCAAAAGTTGTGGTGTTAGGATTGCCTTTCATATTTGTATTCCTCCTGTATTTTTATTGCTCGTATTATTTCCCTTTTTGAAAGTTTATTTGGCTTTTTTTGATAGGCATTTCCCAAAACAATAATATTTCCAACATCAAAAAAACAGAAAATACGAAAAGTATTACTTTCTGCCTCTACACGGATTTCGTAGATTCCTTTAGTAGATTCAACATGTTTAAAAAACCGCTTAGGAATTCTTTCAAGTTCACGAATCAATTGTATAGTCCACTCAATTTTTAACTTTACGTACTCAGGTTGTTGATTGTAAAAATCAAAAAAGTAGCTTTTAAAAATTATAATTTCTCTTCGCTTTTTCAAAGTTAACTATTTAGACAACATTTTCAAAAAAAATCTATTGTCAAAGTTAATTTTGAGCGACCGAATG
>JBJTNI010000018.1:0-31930 GCA_046073985.1 Flavobacteriales bacterium
TTGATTCTTTTGATTCTTTTGATTCTTTTGATTCTTTTGATTCTTTTGATTCTTTTGATTCTTTTGATTCTTTTGATTCTTTTGATTCTTTTGATTCTTTTGATTCTTTTGGGATGATTTTCAACTATTTTTTTATCGTAATTTTACTTCAAACTCCGCTCATGAAATCTAAAATATTACTCCTCCCGCTCTTGTTTCTTTCTTGTTTCACCAATCTCCAGGCGCAAACATGGAGTGGCGAGGTGGCTCAAATTTTCTACAATAAATGTACGGCCTGTCATCATCCCGGTGGGGCGGCTCCGTTTTCACTAATGACCCACGCTGAAGTAAGCCCTTTGGCCGCTGCGGTATACCAATGCGTGAACACCGGCGAAATGCCACCGTGGCCCCCAGACAACAACTACCAACAATATCAGCATAATCGTGCACTCTCCAATTCAGAAAAGACAACTATTTTGAACTGGCTCAATAACGGCGCACCAGAAGGCAATGCAAGTCAAACACCACCTCCACCTGTATACAGCTCTACCACTTTTTTAGGCAACGGTGATCTCCAAGTTCAGATACCGACCTACATGTCTAAAGCTACCACTCACGATGATTACGTTTGCTTCAATATTCCGACTAACCTGACGCAAAATCGCATTATAAAAGCAGTTGAGGTGGTTCCGGGTAACCGAGAAATTGTTCATCATTGCTTGGTTTACCTAGATCCTAATAGTGCTGAAGCAACAGATACCATTGGTGGTAATTGTGCCAGCCCAAATAATGGCACTACCAAACTCATTACCGGCTATACTCCTGGTGCCACACCCATGATTCTGCCTTCTTCAGATCCATTGAAACTTGGGCTAGATATTGGGCCTGGGTCCTCGATATACTTTGCCATGCATTATCCAATGGGCTCTTACGGACAATTTGACTCAACAAAAGTTATTTTACATTTTTATCCTGTAGGCACTACTAACGTGCGCCAAATAAATGCTGGCCCGCTATTAGCAGACTACAATTTCAGTTTGCCCGCCAATCAAGTAACCCAACTCAATGCTTTTTTTCCTGCGGCAGGGAATGCTACGTTGCCTTCAAACTTTTCTGTGCTTTCTGTTTTTCCTCACATGCACTTATTGGGCACCAACATCAAAGCCTATGCCTACAAAGCTGGTGCAGATACCATCAAATTTGTCAATGTGCCGAAATGGGATTTCATGTGGCAAGATTTCTATTTCTTTAAACACCTCCAAAAAGTTCCAACAGGCTACAAACTTAAAAGTGAAGGTACCTACGATAACACCGCAAATAACCCGAACAACCCAAATAATCCACCTCAAACAGTTTACAGCGGTTTCAATACCACCGATGAAATGTTTTTAACCTACTTTCATTACCTACCTTACCTACCAGGTGATGAAAACTATGACCTTGAAGTCCTTTCGGCACTTTCAGTACCCGAACTTTTAGCAAAGGATCAAAGCACAATCGTTGCCTACCCGAATCCTTTTGCCGATCAAATAACGCTGCAATTTCCTTCAAGCCTCGGCGCCCAAGACCTCGTTTATCTGTATGATGCCTATGGAAAGCTAATGGGTAAAATTGCATTTGATGAAGGCGCAACGCAAGTACAAATACAATTCAATGCTATTTTTCAAAACACAAACCAAAGTGAACTTCCAAACGGTGTTTATTACATTTCTGCACGTTTGAATGGCAAACTTCTTTCAAAAAAACTCATCAAGTTGTAACGGATGCTTTTTTGAAACTGTAAAATTCCTTATCTTTGCATCCCCAAGGTCTCATGGCCGAGCGGTTAGGCACCGGTCTGCAAAACCGTCTACAGCAGTTCGAATCTGCTTGAGACCTCACGGAAATATAAAGCCCCTCTTTTGCAGGGGCTTTTTTATTTAATATTTGAGCCAAAACCTGATGTTAAATCTATATTAAGAATTCAGGTTGCTACATACCTAATATTGCAATAAAAGGCTTAAATTGTAGGGCTTTGTGTTAGAAAGACAATAATTAATCGTTATAGTTGTGAAATGATGCCCAATTCCTTTTGGCAAGGGCACAAAGTTTTTTTATATTTGGCGTTCAATTGTAAAAATGAAAAATTAAAAACTATCATTATGGACAAAAAACAAAAAACAGCCGGTGGGTTCTCTGCGATCATTGCTTTTCTGGCTATTGCACTTTCTTTGATCGCCGGTATCATGATTTACAAATACATTTTCGGTGACCCAGGAAACTTCGTGGATCGCAACCCAGAAAATGAGCCTGTAGAAGGCAACCTACTCGGAGTAATCTACAAAGGTGGTTTCATCGTACCAGGTCTTGTAGCGATCAACATCATCATTTTAATTTTCTCAATTGAGCGTTTGGTAACTCTTATGTTAGCTAACGGAAAAGGTAAAGCCAACAAATTCATTGAAAACATCAAAGAATTAATGGCTGCTAAAAACTACGCAGGTGCGATCGAAGCTTGTGATACTCAAAAAGGATCGCTTGCTAATGTTGTTCGTGCAGGTTTAATTAAGTACCAATTGATGGCTAAAGACAGCCACATGGATAAAGAACAAAAATTGGAGTCTTTGAAAAAGGAACTTGAAGAAGCTACCGCACTTGAATTGCCTATGCTTTCTAAAAACTTACCAGTTCTTTCTACAACAGCATCTATCGCTACCCTTATCGGTTTGATCGGTACCGTACTTGGTATGATCCGTTCATTTGCTGCGATGTCACAAGGTGCGCCTGATACAGCAGAACTTTCTACTGGTATCTCTGAAGCCTTGATCAACACAGCATTTGGTATTACCGGTTCTACAATCGCGATCATCATGTTCAACTTCTTCTCTACGAAGATTGACGCCATGACCTACAGCATCGATGAAGCTAGCTTCACGATTGTTCAAGACTACGCTGCCAACAATTAATCGTTTACTCATAAGTAAAAACTCAAGCAATGCCAAAAATTAAAATGCCCAAAGGGACTCCATCCATAGACATGACGCCTATGGTGGACTTGGCGTTCTTGCTTGTAACCTTCTTTATGTTGACGGCTTCATTTCGCACAGCAGAGCCAGTAACCGTTGAAACGCCATCAAGTATCAGTGACAAAATCATTCCTGAAAATGTCATCATGGTAACCCTTGATCGCGACGGACGCGCGTTCTTTAATCTGTCAAATGCAGAAGCCCGAAAAGAAATGCTAACCAACATGCTCGGCAAATACAAAGTTTCTTTGAACGAAGAGCAAGTTGAGGAATTTTCATTCATGTCAACTTTTGGTTGTACCATGCAAGAACTTCCTGCATACATGAGTACTGAAGCAGCTAAGCGTGCGTCGTTCCCAACTAAAGGGATCCCGACAGACTCTACTCGCAATGAATTACTAGACTGGATTTCTTTCGCTGCCTCTGCAGCTGCCAACACCGGCCGTACAGCTTTTGAAGAAGCGAAGCAAAAAGGTGGTGAGCCAAAAATGGAAGACTTCAAGCCCAAATTCATCCTTAGAGTCGATTCAAAAACGCGCTACAAAGATGCTGCTGTAGTGATTGATGTATTCAGAGAATTGAATTTGAATAATTTAAATTTTGTAACCTCTGCGGAAGCAATTCCGGTTAATTAACAACACATGGCAGAAATCGCAGAAAGCGGCGGCGGCGGCCACGGCAAAGGTAAAAAAAGAGCGAAAAAAGGTTCTACGCGTGTCGACATGACACCAATGGTTGACCTTGCCTTCCTTCTTTTGACTTTCTTTGTCTTGACCTCAACTTTTAGTAAGCCAAAGGTCATGCCCCTGAATTACCCCGCAAAGATCAAAGACCCTAGTACGGTGAAAGCACCGAAAGTCAACAACGCAGCTACTTTTATTTTAGCTGACGATAAAGTTTACTACTATCGTGGTGAATTTTACCCTAAATCTAAGCCCGGACCAAACGGCCCTACTGATCTTCAGGAAGCAAATTTTGGATCTGGTGAAAATAGTGTCAGAAAATTGTTAGCTTCTTGGAACGAATACGTTATTGTTAATAAGGCGATTCTTCAACAAAAGCTCGACAAAAAGCAAATTGCAGATAGCACCTTTACAAGGTTAGTTGATAAACTCACAGTGGATCCGGAAGCTGTTAAAGTTTTGATCAAAACCGACGATAAAGCGCTTTGTAAAAGCTTCATTGACTTAGTTGACGAACTCAAGATAGCTAACGTAGGTGTCATTGCACCAACAGACCTATCGCCTGCAGAGAAAGATTTGTTAAAACAAAAAAACTAAGGTCATGACAGTCATATATGTAATCGTCGCACTTGTCACAGGATTCTCTCTTTTTGATTTCTATGTCAATAAGAACTGGGAAGCCATCACTTCAGTGAACAGAAACGAAGCTGTTTTTGCACACCGTAACCGCGAATACGGAGCCTACGTATTGCGCTCTGGCTACAACAAACGCATGAGTCTCATCATGGCAGGTTTGGTAGCTCTTGCTGCACTAGGCTTTGTGGCCAACCTCATTATCAAAAACCTTCCCAAAGAAGAAGTTGCGAAACCTAAAATCAGTGAAAAAAACTTCACTATTGCGCCTCCGAAGGAAGATGTGCCACCGCCACCACCACCACCAGAAACTCCACCACCACCAATGACTGCTACACAAGCATTTATTGCGCCAGTGGCAGAAGATGATCCGGTAGAAGATGAAATGCCAACTCAGCAACAACTCGAGAACATTGCCATTTCGACTGAAACCAACGATGGTGAAGACAGTTGGGAAATCAATATCACCGAAGACGGCCCTGCTCTTCAAGATACTCCAAACACTGCTCCTGAAGAAGTAGTTGATGTAGCTGAAGAAGATGCCGAATTCCCTGGAGGTTATGATAAACTAGCCTTGTTCATTCAAGAAAACTTGGTTTTCCCTGAAGAAGCATACGAAATTGATGTCAAAGGAAAAGTTACCGTTCGTTTTGTAGTCGAGAAAGATGGTCGCATCTCCAATGCAACCGTTGAACGTCCGATTGTAGAATGTCCGGCTTGTAACAAAGAAGCCCTCAATGTCGTCAACAAAATGCCCAAATGGGTTCCAGCAAAAAATGCCGGTCGTGCAGTGCGTCTTTGGGTACGCATACCGGTTGTCTTTGACGCCCAGTAGATCCATAATATCTAACTTAAATCCCCATTTCGATGGGGATTTTTTTTCTCCCATTATGCAGTATATCCAACATTTTTTAGGAATCCTTGTCGTCGTTCTTTGCCTCGGTTTTGCAGGTTTACTTGTAAGCTCAGATCTTTTTCCTATGGAGGCATGGCGACGCAATATTTTGGTAGGTGTTTTTATTGGTTATGCCGCCTACAGAGGAATTAGAGTTTACAACGGATTTAAAAATCAATATAAAACCGGGCAAGATGAAAACTAAATTTATTTTTTTGGGTCTGCTGGTCGTGTTATTTGCCTGCGACAACAACAACAATCCTTTTGTCTATCAAAAAGATGCGCATGGACGTGGTAAAACTACCATTCAGGTTGAAGAGTCGTTCAAACCTCTTTTTAGGACCTGTATTGAAACTTTCATGAGCCAATACCCAAAAGCAACAATCAAAGGGGTTTATGGTCCAGAAGACCAACTCATTGCAAATTTCTATGCCAATAAGACCAAAACCATAGTTATCTCCAGAGACCTCAACGACCAAGAAAAACAATACCTCAAAAGTAAAAATGTTTCGTACCGCAGCGATAAAGTAGCCACAGATGCCGTTACACTCATTTTGCACCCTTCCATGACTGACACCTTACTCAGCGTTGCGCAAATCAAGGCACTTTTATCTTCTGATCAAGCTAAATTACCCTCTGGAAAAACTATTGAACATATCGTATTTGATCAACGCGGTTCGGCCAATTTCAATTACATGGTCAACATGTTACAAATTCAAAATTTAGCCAAACGCGTTTCAGCTGTCAATTCAAATGAGGAAGTCATCAATTACGTAAAAACTCATCCTAACTCCATAGGCATAATTGGCCTCAACTGGGTTTCAGATCAAGATGATCCAGAAGCACTTAACTTTCTAGATGGTTTGCGCATTGCCGATGTATATACCGATGACCCCGAAGCAGCATGTAAGCCTTATGCAGGCTTCATTTACACCAAAGAATATCCGCTCATTCGCGATATCTGGATGATCAACAAAGGCAGAAGATCTGGCTTAAATACCGGATTCGTCTTGTTCATGAAAAAAGACGACAAAGGGCAATTGATCATCCAAAAATCAGAATTAGTACCCGCACTGACACCTGTTCGTCTAGTATTGCAGTAAAATATTAATAAAATAATATCGGGCACAATTTTTGTATCCGAAAAAACTAGGTTATTTTTGGCCGCAAATTGAAAGATTTAAATTAAGAAACCATGAGAAGCATTTTGCTATTTAGCTCCCTTTTAATCTCCGGATTAAGCTTTGGACAAACGTTGCAATCAGCAATTTATAAAACTGAAAATGAACGCTATCGCGAGGCAATTAACGAATTTAAAAAATTAGTAGCTGCTGACCCAATCAACGGCGACAACTATTTTTATTACGGAGACTGCTATTTTGAAATGGAAGAACTTGACTCTGCAAAAATGATGTGGCGTAAGGGTTTTGAAGTCGATAAATTACGTGCGCTACCTTTAGTAGGTCAAGGTCGTGTATACTGGTTAGAAGGTAAAACTACTGAAGCAAAAGCTGAATTTGCAAAAGCACTTTTACTCGTTAAAAAAGATAAACTAAAAAAAGCAGAGGCCATTCGCGGTATTGCTGAAATTTATATTGAAGCCCCTAACAAAAACCTCGACGAAGCTTTAATTCTACTCGAAGAAGCTATTGTCAAAGATCCTAAAAACGAAGACAACTATCTCTTAAAAGGAGATGCACTTTACGCACGCAACTCTTCAGATGCTTCTGAGGCCTTGAAAGCATACAACCAAGTGCTCGTGATCAATCCGAAATCTCCGCGTGGTATTGTGCGTAAAGCCCTGATTTATCAAAGAGCAAAAAATGAGGATGAAGCCAACAAAATGTACAATGAAGCAAAAACCATTGACCCTACGTATGCTCCTGCATATCGTCTCAATGCTGAGCTATTCATGATGTTTGGTAAAAATAAAAAAGCGATTGAGAACTGGGAAAAATACCTCGAACTCAATAATAACCTTGAATCTAGATACCGTTATGCAAACGCACTTTTTGGTGCCAAAGAATATGTTACCCTATTGCAACAGCTCGATTATTTGAGCAGCAATGGCCTCAAGAACTTCTACACTGAGCGGATGTATGCCTTTGCTTACAGTGAAAATACCACCGACTCTTTAGCACTTGACAAAGCAATTGCAGCTTCAGATCGCTTCTTCGCTATTGTTCCACAAGAAAAAATCAGTTTCCAAGACTACAAGCTTCGTGGTACAATTTATCAAAAGAAAGGGCAAGACACTTTAGCGATCTCTGAATTTGAGCGTGCATCTGCGCTTAGTGAAACAGCGGCGAAAGAACTTTCTACTGAGCTCATTAAAATGTACAACAAAAACAAAATGTACGAAAAGACCATTTTGGCTTATGAAAAACGCAGGGTCATGAATGGTAAACTGCTCCCCCAAGAAGAATACGATCTAGGAAAAGCGATTTACAGCGGTAGAAACGATTACAAAACTGCCGACAGTATTTTCCAGGGCTTGATTAAAATGGACTCAACTTATGTTCCTGCCTATATCTACCGTGCAAGATGTAATTATAAAATGGACACCAATAATGAAAAATGGATGGCTTTCCCATTTTATTTAAAAGTCACAGAAATCATCAAGCCAGAAGACCGTCAGGCTGCATCTAAAAAAACATTTGCGTTAGAATCTTTGCGCTATGTTGCTGATTACTATTCAAAATCTCCAGAAAAAGACTTAGTAAAAGCTAAATTTTATTTCGAGGAAATATTAAAAGTTGATCCTAATGACGCCACTGCGAAAAAAGCACTAGGCATCAAGGATCCAGCACCAGCAACAACAGGTAACGGACAAGGCGGCACAGCACCAAAGCCAGCTGCACCAACTCGTAATTAATACATTTCAACTAGAAACAACAAGGGCGGCCCTGCGGGCCGCCCTTGTTGTTTGCTTTTATTTTTCCTTAAGCTTGTTGTAAGCTCAGGTAACGTGCTACATACTTTCCTATGATGTCAAACTCTAAATTGACTACGTGGCCAACCTGCAATTGATGGAAATTGGTGTGCTCAAAAGTATAAGGGATGATACAAACAGAAAATTGGCCCTTCTGAGAGTTGACAACAGTTAGGCTTGTGCCATTGACTGTAATTGATCCTTTTTCGACCGTTACAAACTCTGTAGGATGCGTAAAGGTGTAACGCCATGAACCATTTTCGTCTGTGACTTCAGTGCAAACGCCTACACAATCGACATGGCCTTGTACCATGTGTCCGTCGAGCCTGCCACCCAATTGCATACAGCGCTCTAAATTTACTTTGCTGCCTTCTTGCCAAGTTCCTAAATTGGTTTTGAGCAAGGTTTCATGGATTGCTGTAACGACATGATTGTGCTCATTTTGGGCAACAACAGTCAAGCAACAACCATTGTGGGCAATACTTTGATCTATTTTCAAAGCTGAAGATAAATCAGAGGCAATTGTAAAATGTATATTTCCTGCCTCTTTTTCAATTGACACAACAGTGCCAATTTGTTCAATGATTCCTGTAAACATGTTGTAAAATTAACCAATCTGTTGACTATTCTACAACATGAAGGTCTTTGATTAACAATTGAAGTGTAGTTCGGTTCTGAAAAGTATTGGCGGTAATTTGAAAAACGAGATCGATGTAGATACCTGGTGTGAGATCTTGGTCATAGGACGCTAAATTAAATCCAATGGCATCTAATTGAACAGGATAAGCATCTTGGGTCACTTTTAATTTGAGATGTGCATCTTTCAAGACGCGGTGTTCGAGTACTACACAATTCTTGGCCAAGAATGTGCCATGTAAATTGCCAGGGCCACATGGCTCAAAGGCATCTAGGATTTTTAAAATTCGAGGAAAATGAACAAACGAATTGGTTCCGAGGTCTTTAAACTCAAGTAATGAATCGATGTGTAGTAGTCGTTGCAAAGGTTGCCCATTGAGTTCAAACGCTACCGCTGCTTCAAATGCAGCTTGAAAAGCAGTTAGATTTTCTGGTAAAAGACTGAGCCCTGCGGCAAACTGATGCCCACCAAACTGCGTTAAATGTGCACTGCAGGTATCCAGTAAAGCATAAAGGTCAAGCGGCGGCATGCAACGTGCAGAACCGCTTAAAACGCCATTTGCTTCCGTTAGAACAATGGTTGGTTTATAATGCTGTTCTATAATTCTTGAGGCTACTATTCCGACTACACCCTTGTGCCAATTTGGATCATGCACAATGTTTGCAAAGCGCTTGCTATGTTGTGGGTCATTTTCGAGCTGGGACAGCGCTTCTTCAGTGATTTGTTGGTCCAAGGTGCGGCGATATGCGTTATCTTGATCAATTTCTTTGGCTAAGACCTCTAGTTGCTGCTCGTCATTGCTCAGCATCCAGGCAACAGCTCTTGCGCCAGAAGCTATTCTGCCCGCTGCGTTGATACGAGGAGCCAAGACAAATACGAGGTCTCGAAGCGTCAGCGGAAATGACTTTTTGGCAAGTTCGAGTAAGATTTGAAAGGCTTTGCGGGGTTGCGAATTGATTTGTTGCAGACCTGCAGCACAAAGTATTCTGTTTTCTCCGAGTATCTCGACGATGTCTGCGCCAATTGCTAATGCTACTAAATCAAGACTTTGGTATAAGGCTGATAGATCGTGCTCGTATTTTTGATAATAAGCCTGCAGCAATTTGAAGGCAACACCACAACCGCAAAGTTCTTTGTACGGATAAGGACAGCTTTTTTGTTTAGGATTGAGAATGATCCCTGGTGGCAGAACGTTTTCAGGTTGATGATGATCACAAACGATGATGTCAATGCCGGTATCAGCCGCCCTTTGTAATTGCGTATGTGCTTTGATTCCGCAATCAAGGGTAATGAGCAATTGAACTTCATTTTCGATTGCCCAATTGATTCCTGCTTCACTAACACCATAGCCTTCTTTGTAGCGATCAGGGATGTAATAATCACAATAGAGGCCTAGCTTTTCCAGTTGCTCGTGCATGAGTGCCACTGCTGTGGTGCCATCGACGTCGTAGTCTCCGTACAAAACTACTTTTTGTTGCAACTCAATGGCCATATGTAGCCTGTCAACTGCAGCCTGCATATGGAGCATTTCAAAGGGTTGATGTAACTGAGTTAGTTTTGGTTTGAAAAAAGAAACGGCTTCATCTCTGGTATTGATTTGACGCTGAGCTAATAATTCAGCAACAAATAAAGGGACTTGGAGGTCTTTAGAATATGCACGAGTAAACTCAGCTGGCGCTGAATTCTTGAGTAGCCAGTTTGCTTTCATGAAACAAATTTACAGGAAGATCTGCTATTGGTCTACGTTAATCTACGTAACTCAGCTTCAACATGTTGGTGCCGCCGAGATCTTCAAGTGGAATAGAAGCCACGTTGATCACGACATCTCCGGCATGCAAATAGCCATCTTCTTTCATGAGGTGCTTGATATCTGCAATGGTATGATCTGTTGAAATTCTTTTGTTATAGAAAAACGCGCGAACGCCCCAAACTAAATTAAGTTGGGTCAGGATTTTACGGTTACTTGTAAATACATATATGTATGACTCTGGGCGCTGTGATGCAATTTTATAGGCTGTATAACCTGAGTAAGTCATGGTGATAATTCCTTTGGCTTCAACACGTTGTGCCAAGCGGCAAGCGTTAAAGCAAATAGAATCTGAAATAAAGCGCGGACTACCTTTTGGTGGTAATTCTTCTTTGTGATACAAACTTGGGTGCCCTTCCATTTCGGTAATGATATTGGCCATTGTTTGAACCACCTGGACAGGATATTGTCCGACAGAAGTTTCGCCAGAAAGCATCACTGCATCAGCGCCATCTAGTACCGCATTGGCTACATCATTGACCTCAGCTCTACTTGGGGTGAGGCTGTTGAGCATAGATTCCATCATTTGAGTCGCGACAATGACAGGTTTTGCTTTTGATATGGATTTACTGATGATCATTTTTTGGATCAGCGGTACATTTTGGTAAGGAATCTCTACACCGAGATCACCGCGGGCTACCATTAGTGCATCACTTGCTTCAATGATTTCATCTATGTTTTCAAGAGCTTCTGGTTTTTCAATTTTGGCAACCACCAAAGCAATACTGCGCTTTTTAGCAATGCGCTCTTTTAAATCCGTGATACATTTTGCCGTTCTGACAAATGAAAGGCCAATCCAGTCGACACCGAGTTTGAGTGCAAAATTGAGGTCTTCAATATCCTTTTCAGTCAAAGAAGGCATAGAAATTTTCGTATTCGGGAAGTTGACGCCTTTCTTTGAACATAATAAACCACCTTGAACAACTTCGCAGCGAATTTTAGATTTTTTATCTGTTTCTAGAACTTTCAGCACTAGCTTGCCATCGTCAAGTAAGATGCGTTCGCCAGGATTAACGTCGCGGGGCAATAAGTTATAGTTGATAGAAAAGCGTTCGTTGTTACCGACTACTTTATCGACGACGATATCAATTTGTTGACCAACCTCGATTAAAACGCCGTTGTTTTCCATTTCATGCGTTCTGATTTTTGGACCTTGGAGGTCTGCTAGAATGGCAACATTGAGTCCTAATTCTTCGTTGAGTTCACGGATCAGGGCAACCGCACCAGCATGATCTTGGTGAGAGCCATGTGAAAAATTAAGGCGGCAAACATTTAGCCCAGCCTGCATCATTTCTTTGAGTGTTTCTTTTTTCAGGGATGCTGGGCCCATGGTTGCAACGATCTTTGTTCTTTTCATATCAACTTGTTAAATAATCTATTAATTCAAACTCTTCGTGGTTGAACTCAAAAATTGCCACTACCCCATTTATACTACGGAGTTGTGTTTGAAGCTCAGACGAAGGATGAGAATTGTTTTCTTTCAGTATTAAAAAATAATCAATCATGGGGCGATCGGCCTGCAAGAGTTGTTGCTCTTGCTTGTTTTTCACTAAAAAAAACTTTGTCAGTAATTCTTGGTCTTCGTAAAAAAAGTACCTAAAATGCTGAGTACTTTTCGTTTTGGAAAGGTAGACCTCGAAACTTTCTTCTGTTTTTTCTAGGTGAATGCCCAATATTTGATTGAGTTCCCAAGTAAGTCTGTAGTCGGCAAAAGCCGAGGAAATGCCATATATTTCGAAGGGCTGCTCTTCATCGAAGGTCAGTTCGTATTTTTTGACTTTTCCCATAGTGTCAAATTTACACAATTAAGTCCAACACGACATCAACAATGTGTTGTCAATTCATTTCATCTCTGTAAGTTTTCACGTATGATTAAATAAGTACTTTTGATTTACAAAACACAACATGAACAACAAACAAGCCCTCCTTATTCTCTTTGTTTTATTGGCTCAAGCAAAATTTGCTTTTGCGCAGCCTGACAAAATGATCACCAATCGCGACAACTACTTTTGGCAATTTGGAATTGCTTGGACTGCAACCGATGACGACGGCCAAGAATTAAACCCAATGCCTGCAGATCAACTGCATGGCGCGATTATACCAACAAGATTATACGTAGACCGCTATATCTATAATGGCTGGAGCGTGGAAGGCGTGTTAGGTGCTCAAACCTATGACGCTACAAAAATGGTCAATGACTCAATGGGCGTCAATGGATTTTTAGGTTATTTCGATGCTGCTCTTAAGTATTCTTTCTACAAGCAATTAGGGCGTGGAGCGCTTGACCCTTACTTGGGTGCCGGAGCCGGATTCACGATCAGAAACAATGACCCTAGACAAAGTGCCCCGATGCTTACACCAACAGTTAATTTGTCAGCAGGTTGTACTTTTTGGATGAGTAAACAAATTGGCCTCCAAGCCCAAGGAGTTTATAAATTTGGCCTAGTGGACATTCTTGGAGCTGCATCGTACAGCCAATATAGTTTGGGCGTTGTTTATAGAATTGAAAAAACTGATGGCTACAAAAGTGATTTTCATAAGTCAAAGTACAAGATCCCTAGAAAGCCTTCGAGAATTAAAATCGAGAAGTCATCTGACGAATCTTAATTCTGTACCTGCATTCTTTTGGTGGTCTCTTGATCTGAGGTAATGATTCCGTAGTAATAAACGCCGTTTTCAAGCGCTGTTGAATCAAAACGCAAGATGTGGCCGCCTTTTTCGAAATGTTGATTTGCTAATTCGTGCAATAATTGGCGGTTTTGCCAGATTCCGAACTGAACATTTTGTGCTTCCGGACACACAAAATAAAATGCAAGTTCGCCATTTGCAGGGTCTTGATCAAGGTTGTAAAGTTCACAATAATCTTTGTGTACTATTTGACCCTTTTGAAAGCGTTTGAGCAAACGTTTGTAGGCAATAACTGCCAACAATATCAAAAAACTTACAAATAAAAATTTTACAATTGCTTCCATTATAATGATATTATGCCAGGTATTTTTGAGGCGCGTTCATAGACATCAATGATGGTTTGTGCCGAAAGCATCACTTCTTTGGCACTGACACTTACATATTTACCAGTTTGCGATTCATGAAAAACAACTTCACTATTGGCGTCGAACAATGCACTTACTTGAGCTAAATGTTGGTTGTCATTGGGGACGATAAACTTAAATAAATAGACATTTGGCCATTCTTGTTGTTCTAATTGTGCTTTTAGGTTGTCAAAATTCCCCATGACACAAAATTACGAACTTGCGTTGTACCAAAGCATTCAATTTTTATATTTGTTTACCATGCGTTTGAAATATGTCGGTGTATTCTTATTGAGCTTCATGCTACTTGCCTTTGTGAATTGGCCTACTAGTCCGGCTACACCTCAAAATTTACAATTTTCAAACACCGAAAAGCCCAAACTCCTTCCTACTTCTGACCCTTCTATCTATACCTGTCAACTCAATAATTACCTCAATCAGTACATGGATCGGTCAGTCAAGCAAGGGATCAAGCCGGTCCAAACTACTGCAGGGCTTCGCAGTGCTTACAAAGCCAAAAAACTCGTACTTGTTGATGCTCAGAAAGGATTCGTTTTAGATGAATTTCAATATTCATATGCCTTCTTGACACCCTATGCCGCCCAAATTTTAAAAGAAATCGGCAGTGCGTTTAAAGATTCAATCGCCCCTACCCATTTAGCTTCTTGCAACCTCATCGTTACTTCCATGACACGCACTCACCACACAGTTTCTAAATTGGTGAGAACGAATCGCACGGCAGTACGCAAAAGCCCACACTTGAACGGAAACAGCTTCGATTTTTCTTATGCTCGTTTCGCAGCAGAACAAGAGCTCAGCCCTGAAGAATTGCAATATCTCCAAACTACCATTGCCAAAATACTATTGCAATTCAAAAAAGACATCAAAATCTGGGTAACCTTCGAAGCACGCGAAGAATGCCTCCATGTAGTAGCAAGAAAAGGCATATAAATCGTAAATTTGTTCATGCGTTTTCTCCTCCTTTTCACCTTTCTCAGCAGTTTTGTGTGCGCCCAAAAGCAACTGACTGCCAAAAAAATAACTGAAAAAATAAGCATAGATGGTTCACTCAAAGAAGCGGCTTGGCAAAATGGGTTAAAATTTGAAAACTGGATTCAAATCAAACCTGTTCCCGGGGAGGCCTCGAAGGTTGCTACTAGTGTGCAACTTTGCTACGACGACGACGCCATCTATTTTGCTTTTTATTGCCAAGACCACCCCGACTCTATCTCAAGAGTTCTTTCTCTGCGCGACGACTACAACCCAAATTGTGATATCATTGGCATTTTTCTGGACACCTACAACGACAACCAAAACGGATTTTACTTCGGTATCACAAGTCGTGGGGTACAACTCGACGCTAAAATTTTTACCAATGACTACAATGACAAGCTCAATTTAGTCTGGCATAGTGCTGTAAGTTATGTCGAAGATGGCTGGATTGCAGAAGTACGCATACCCTATTCTGCCATTCGTTTTCCGAAAACGGAAGTTCAAAATTGGGGTATTAACTTTGGCAGGCAAATTTCTCGCACCAGAGAAGAATCTTCGTGGGTTACCGTAAAACCCGATCTTGAAAACATGCTACTCGAGAGTGGCGATGTGATCGGACTTAAAAATATCACACCACCATTGCGCCTGGCGCTGATGCCTTATGTTTCCGCGTATGCCGATGAAGTCATCAACTCCGACGGAAAAAAAGGGCTGCTCAAATCGTTTAATGGAGGAATGGATATTAAATATGGTGTCAATGAGGCATTTACCCTGGATGTGACACTTGTGCCCGATTTTGGTCAAGTTGTATTTGATCAGCAAGTTTTGAATCTTTCACCGTTTGAAGTTCAGTTCAATGAGAACCGGCAGTTTTTTACTGAAGGAATGGAACTCTTTAACAAAGCCGGCATTTTTTACAGCCGTAGAATTGGCATTCAAGCGCCTTACCGCGTGAGCCAAACCTTATTGAAAGATGGCGAATATTTAGAAAACACGCCAGGTTCTTCACAACTTTATAACGCTTCCAAAATTTCAGGGCGCATGGCCAACGGTCTTGGATTAGGCGTTTTTAATGCCGTCAATGCCGAACAATTTGCCACGGCTATTTTGGCCTCAGATGGATCAAAGCGCGAAGTATTGGTTTCTCCATTGACCAATTACAATGTGCTTGTTTTTGATCAAAATTTAAAAAACAACTCTTCAGTAACTTTCACCAATACCAATGTTTGGCGCTCTGGCGCATTTTACGACGCCAATGTCTCTGCTTTCAATTTCAACCTGAACTCTAACAACAACGATTATAATTTCAACGGAAAAGGAATTGTATCGTCTCAATTTGATCAAACCAATACGCTTGGTCACAGCATTAATTTGAACGTTCAAAAACAACGAGGAGCACTCATTGGAGGCATTGGATACCTCGAAGAATCCGATACCTATGACCCCAATGACATGGGCTTCAACTACAATAACAACAGACGTATTTTCGAACTCAGCTCGTCGTACAGACAGTTCAAACCCAAATGGGAAACGCTCATGCGTTGGACATTCAACGCCAATTTTTCACAGACCTACTTATATAATCCACAGGCGTTTAGTAGTAATATGGCCACATTGAACTTTTTTACTGTTACCAAAAAATTCAACGCCACCGGATTTAATGTAGGCTATACGCCAAATGCAACCAAAGATTATTTCGAACCGCGTACATGGGGTGCTGTTTTTAATATCCCGCGTTTTTATTTTATCAATGCCTGGTTATCTACCAATTATCAAAAACCTATAGCCTTTGATGCCGGCGTCAATTATGTAGATTATCAAAATAGTCCATGGAGACAACTTGCTTTTAATTTCTCACCTCGATTCAGGCTTGCCGATGCTTTTTTCTTGACCTATAATATTGAAAAAGAACTACAATTCAATAGTTACGGTTATGCCATTCCTTTTGGTGAACCCGCACAGCAAATCGACGGAATTATATTTGGTGTCAGGGATCGCAATACCACCATTCAATCCATTTCTGCAGACTACATCTTGACCAATAGAATGGCGCTTAGTTTGCGTTTGCGTCATTACAGATCAGCGCTACAATATGCTGATTTTTATCAGTTGCAAACAGACGGCAACCTAGCGCCGCTCACTACCTTCACCGGACTCACAGCCCAAGGAAAATCTGCTTATGATATCAATTACAATGCATTTACAATTGACTTTGTATATAAATGGGTTTTTATGCCTGGAAGCGAAATAAACCTTGTTTGGAAAAACGCTGTCTTTGCTGGAAATGACGCTGTAAGTACACCTTATTGGGAAGATCTTTCGAATGTGCTTAAAACAGGTGCTCGAAACAGCTTCTCCATGAAATTGATCTATTGGCTAGACGCCCAACAATTGAAAAAGTCCAGACAAGATTTACCACGATGAGTAATGCCCATCTCCGTGAACATATGCTCTGTTCGATGCTTGATCCGGAGAAAATTCAGAGACATAAGGGTAAACAACCTGGTCTTTCCATCTGACAACTTTTCCGGAAGGCACGGCGATGACAATTTCTACTTCTTGATCACGTAATCTGTCTTTTACTGGAAAAGCAAAACCACTTGAAAAAGTTAAATTATTGTCTTGGAGCTTGCAAGGGAACTGAATATGTGCCGCACGTAAGTTTGCCTTCATATAAGATGATCCGTTTGCTTTTTTCAATACCCGTACATGATAAAGCGTGTCTGTAGATTCTTCGTAATTGATTTCAATTCCACTGATATAAATACGGCCGTTTTCAGCTAAAATAAGTCCTTGGTCTGTATGCATGCTCATTTTGAATCCATTGGCATTGAGATTGAACTTTTGCTGGTTGAACGCCTTCAAGTGTAACTCGTTTGAAATGACAAGATTCAAAGAGTCACCGCTATAAGTACTGATTTCTTTACTCAGTTCGGTGTCAATTGCAAAATCTTTGGCCGTGTTTACGCCAACATAAAAGAGAAGGATAAATCCTATTGTTGTCAATGTGCCAAATGAGAAATACCCAATTTTTAACCATTTAGATTGAAAGGCAAAGAGGAGTCTGATTCCGGTCAATAAGGAAGATAAACCCCATGAGCTACCGATCAATGCAGCGCCAAGATAAATATAGGAATTCAGTTGAGCTGTTTCAAAAAACAAACCACTTAGTTCTCCTAAAGAGGTGAATTCTCCATTGATTTGTGCTGGAATCAATTCTGGATCAATAAAAAGAAATACACCAATAGCAATCAGAACACTAATACCAAATAAGATCAGAAAGATACCTGTAGCAACTTTTAAGAAGTTTACAAAGCGTTGTGCACCATTGCTGAGACTAGAGCCCGTTTTCAATTGGCTAGACCACTTTTTGGCGTTCTGTTCTACTCGCTCCGCAGCTTCTTTAAACTCTGTCTTGATATTCTCTACGTTGACCGCTCTACCGCGCATTTGAAGTTTTTCACTGGCAGTTTTGGCACGAGGCGTAACAATCCAAAGGATGATATAAATAGGGATTCCGGACCCAAATGCCATGGTGAAGAGCACAAAGAATACCCTAACAAAAACGACGTCAATATTGAAATAGGCTGCTACACCACTTGCGACCCCTCCTAAGACTGGATTTTCAGGATCTCTGAAGAAACGTTTTTCTGCTGTAACATGCTCAGGACCCGCTGCCGAATATTGTTGCTCGGTGCTTCCTTCGGATGTCGCAAAATTATCAGGGCTACCCAATAATTGAATGATTTGAGTGACTTGCTCAAGTTGAACCACTTGTTGCGCTGCTACTTTTTCTTGTAAAAGTTCTACGATACGCAACTCAATGTCTTGAATAATTTCGTCTATGCCCTGCTCATGTTGTAAAACTTTACGTAGCGCATCAAGGTATTGACTCAGCGCTTGATAGGCTTGTTCTTCCAGAATAAATGGAAATCCTTGTATGTGAATTGAAATTGTTTTATTCATGGCCTTATGCTTTATTGATTTTTAAAACAGCTTGTTGCAATTCTTGCCAAGTGCGCTCAAGCTCTGTATAAAATTGTTGTCCTTTGCTTGTAATTGAATAATATTTTCTAGGAGGACCAGAAGTTGATTCTTCCCATCGATAAGTGAGTAGTTCCATATTTTTCAAACGCGTGAGCAAAGGATAAACCGTACCCTCTACTACTACTAATTGGGCGCTCCTGAGTTGCTCAAGAATTTCAGAGGGATACGCTTCTTTTTTATTTAAAATTCCTAGAATGCAATACTCCAAGATACCCTTTCGCATTTGAGACTGTGTATTTTCAACATTCATTGTCAAAGTTTTATGCAAAGTTATATGTTTTATTTTGTATTATGCAATACATAGTACTAAAAAAATAAAAAAGCGGTGATTATTACCGCTTTTTCTTTTTTATTTAATTCTATTTCAAGCACTTAAAGTAATCAAAGGGCTCCTTGCAATCATTGCATTGATAATGTGCTTTACATGCTGTGCTGCCAAATAAACTCACCATTCGGGTATCTTTGCTGCTACATTTAGGACAAGCTACACGGGGTGCTTCTGCAAATAAAATTGATTTATCTGGCTCATTGACAGGTGGCGCAATTCCGTATAATAAGAGTTTTTGACGGCCCGCTTCACTGATCCAGTCGGTTGTCCAGGCTGGACTCAAAACATGTTTAACGCGGGCATTTTGGATTTCTTTTTCTCGAAGCTTTGCCAGGAGGTCAGCCTCAATTTGCTGCATGGCTGGACAACCACTGTAGGTTGGTGTCAGTTCAATGACCCAGGTGTCGGCGTCTAGATAAATTTGTTGTACTACACCGAGGTCAATGATCGTTAATACAGGAATTTCCGGATCACTGACTTCTTCCAAGTAAGATCTGATGAGCTCAGGGCTTACCATTGCATATTCGGATAGGCGCGTTGCATGTATTGGAGTTCTGCCAAAAGGTAGCCCATGTGTTCAGAGTGCCTACCTTCTCTGCCGCCATCAAACTTCCAGTTATTTGACGGTATTGAAAGCGTGGCTTCCGCAAATACCATTTTGACGGTCTCTAGCCAGCTTGAATGAATATTTTTGAGAGATGGAACAAGATTTTGTGATTGTAATTGCTCATCGTTGTGATCCTCGTAAAATAATTCATTGGTATATCTCCATAAGTGATCTATGGCAGCTTGTGCACGTTGATGTGACTCTTCGGTACCATCGCCCATGCGAATGACCCATTCTGAAGAGTGCTTCAAATGGTAGCGCGTCTCTTTCAACGATTTCTCTGCAATTGCGGCAAGTTGTGAGTTTGGGCTTTTGCAAAGCGCCTCATAGAGCGGTTTTCGAAAAGCATCAAAGAAAAACTGGCGAAGGATTGTCATGGCGAAGTCGCCATTTGGTTGTTCAACCAATAACACATTTTTGTATTGGTTTTCAAATCTTAAAAAAGCGAGGTCATCGTGTGTTTTTCCTTCGCCTTCTAATTCAGCGGCTAAATCGAACAAACTAATGGCTTGCCCAATTAAGTCGAGGGAAATATTGGTTAAGGCGATGTCTTCTTCGAGAATTGGGCCATGGCCACACCATTCTCCGAGGCGTTGCCCGAGAATAAGGCTGTCGTCGGCTATTCGGAGGACATATTCAAATAAAGCAGCTTCCTTCATGATTACATGTGTTTGACACCATCCGGAACTTCATAAAAAGTTGGATGACGATAAATTTTGGTATCTGAAGGCTCAAAGAAAGACTCAGCTTCGTCGATATCTGTGGCGTGGATATGAGCAGACTCAACTACCCAAATGCTAATGCCTTCTGATCGGCGTGTGTAAACATCGCGGGCATTTTCAAGTGCTAAAGTAGCATCAGGGGCCCTGAGACTTCCGACATGTTTATGATTGAGTCCTTGTTTACTTCTGATAAAGACCTCCCAAAGTGGCCATTCTGTATTTGACATAGTCTGTGTAATTAATTAGGCTGATTTTTTCATGGCGCGTTTCTTGGCGTAAGCGTTGGCTGCCTCGCGCACCCACAATCCGTTTTGCTTGGCTTTCAAGCGCGCCTCGACTCTTTCTTTATTGCAAGGACCATTGCCTTTGACAACTTGCCAAAATTCGTCCCAGTTGATTTCTGAAAAATCATAGTGTCCACGTTCTTCGTTCCACTTTAAATTTGGATCTGGAATAGTTAATCCTAAAATTTCGGCTTGAGGTACGGTGGCATCTACAAAGTTTTGGCGCAACTCATCATTGGTAAATCTTTTGATTTTCCAGTTGATGGATTGTTCTGAATGCGTAGATTCTGCATCGTTAGGACCAAACATCATGAGCGCAGGCCACCAAAAACGATTCAAAGCATCTTGAGCCATTGCTTTTTGTTGTGGTGTTCCGTTGCAAAGTACCATTAGAGATTCGTAGCCTTGACGCTGATGAAAAGATTCTTCTTTACATATTTTGACCATCGCACGGGCATACGGACCATAAGATGTTCTGCACAATGCCACTTGATTCATGATGGCAGCACCATCTACCAACCATCCTATTGCACCGATATCGGCCCAAGTTAAGGCTGGATAATTAAAGATGGAAGAATATTTGGCTTTGCCAGAGTGCAAATCATCAATGGTTTGCTCGCGATCTGCACCTAGTGTTTCTGTAGCTGAGTACAAATACAAACCATGCCCAGCTTCATCTTGAACTTTGGCCAACAAAACAGCTTTTCTTCTGAGGTTAGGTGCTCTGGTTATCCAGTTACCTTCAGGGAGCATTCCAACAACCTCAGAATGTGCGTGTTGTGAAATCTGACGAATGAGCGTCTGGCGATAGGCGTCTGGCATCCAGTCGTTGGGTTCAATCTTGATTTCGTTGTCAATTTTCTCTTGAAATCTTTTTTCTTGTTCAGCAAGGGTCATAAAGCTTCGTTTAGAATGTAACAAATATAGGAAATTACCACGCCTTCAAAACATGATTCTCGTCAGTTTGTTCATTGAGAAATGTTTGCTAGGGCTTGAAGTTTATTGTTTACTTTTGAACCTGAATAATTTGAATCATGTCAACCAAGTTTTACTCTTTACAAGTTTCCGATATCAAACGTGAAACTCCTAGCTGTGTTTCAGTCGCTTTTGCGATTCCAGCATCCATGGCAACAGATTTTTCGTTTGAGGCTGGGCAATACTTTACTTTCAAAAAAACAATTGAAAATCAAGAAATTCGCAGGTCCTATTCTTTATGTAGTGCACCTCATGAAAATGAATGGCGCGTTGCAATTAAGCAAATTCCTGATGGCCTTTTTTCTAGCTACGCCAATCAAGAGTTACAAGTTGGTGACACGCTAGAAGTTTTGGCTCCAATGGGTAACTTTAAATTTTCACCCATTTCAAATGCCCAAAAAAATTACGCGCTATTCGCAGCAGGGAGTGGCATCACCCCTATTTTTTCCATTTTAAAAACCATCCTAGCCGCTGAGCCGCAAAGCACAGTTACCCTTTTTTATGGAAACAAAGGGCAAGGAGAAGTGATTTTTAGAGAAGAACTTGAAGCGCTCAAAAATAAGTACCTAGACAAACTCAACATCGTTCATGTATTTTCCAGAGAAAACACAGGTGTACCTTTGTTAAAGGGCAGAATCGATACAGCGCGCATTGAAAAACTATTGCAAGCCTTCTTCAAAGGGCAAACCATAGATGCAGCTTACCTTTGCGGACCTCAACAAATGATTCTTGCAGCCAAAGATCAGCTCGAAAAATTTGGTTTATCAGCCAAACAAATTCATTTTGAACTTTTCCATGCCGAACCAATTGAGAAAAAAGAAGTTGCTGAAAACCCAGTTGACGCTTTTGATTCACATGTTGAATTGATCATGGATGGCGAAGTAACCAATTTCTATTTATCAAGTCAAGGGCCAAGTATTTTAGATGCCGCTTATCAGGCCGGTGCAGATGCTCCATTTGCATGTAAAGGCGGTGTGTGTTGTACTTGTAAAGCAAAAGTGCTCAAAGGAGAAGTGACCATGGATATCAATTATGCCCTGACTCCTGAAGAAGTTGAGCAAGGCTATGTCCTTACTTGCCAAGCTCATCCAAACAGTAAAGATGTACTCATTTCATTTGACGACTAAGCATTATGGGACTTTTCGACCGATTTAAATCCAATAAAACAGTGCAGCTTCCAAAAGGCGCACACCAACTCGTGGTTAAAAATGTAACGCCACTGACCACAGAAGCTGTACAAATTAGCTTTGAGTTGCCACTTGAATTGCAAAGAGCATTTGCGTATCAACCCGGGCAATACCTCACTGTTCAACTTGAAATCAATGGTAAACAAGAGCGTCGCTCCTACTCTATTTGCTCTGGACCACAAGAAGATCTTGCTATCGGTGTAAAAAAGCTCGATGGAGGAAAAGTATCTACCCGATTACAACAAATTGAAAAAGGTCAACAAATTGTTGTTTTTGAACCTGAAGGAGCATTTGTTTTTAAGCCTGAACACAAAAAAGTTGTGGCTATCGCTGCCGGATCCGGCATTACACCAATCATGAGCATGCTCAAGTCTGCAGCTCCAGCGGTTCAATTCCATTTGATTTATGGCAACAAACGCCCTGATTTGACCTTGTTTTTAAACCAAATCAATGCGCTTACCAATACAACTTTTGTTCCCTTTTACTCGCAGACAACGATAGAAGGAGCTCATCACGGTAGAATAGATGAGCAACAATTGAAAGAATTGATTAAGACAGACCTCAGTATTTTACAAGCCGATGCCTATTTTTTATGTGGGCCACAGGGTTTGGTTGAAATGGCTGAAGCCACGCTGACATTTTTTGGGGTTGCTCAAAATAAGATTTACAAAGAACTCTTTTTTGCATCCGAAACACCGAAAGCCAATGCCACTGAGGCTTTTTCAGGCAAAAGCCACGTAAAAGTGATGCTTGAAGGCGACATCGTCGAATTTGATACGAATGGTTCAGATAAAAGTCTATTGGAACTTGCTGAAAAAGCTGGTCTTGATGCGCCGTTTTCTTGCCGAGGCGGCGTTTGTTCGTCTTGTCGTGCCAAAGTATTACAAGGGACTGCACAAATGCGCATCAATCATGCACTCACTGACGCCGAAGTAGCCAACGGATATATCTTGAGTTGTCAGGCACATCCAACTAGTGAAAACCTAATCATTAGTTTCGATGAGTAAAAATATTGTCATTCTAGGCGCGAGTCAAGGAATTGGCGCTGCGTTAGTTGAAGTTTTTGCCAAGGATCCTTCTCATCAAGTTTTCGCTTTAGCCAGGCAAATTGATCTTATGAAAGCTCAATTTACCCAAGAAAACGTTTTTAGCTACAAAATCGATTTACTTGACCAGGTGCCTGAACAAATAGCAGCGATTGAACTTCCGTCCCATATCGATATATTAATCAACAACGCAGGCTTGCTCATCAACAAATCTTTCGAATTGATCACGCACCAAGATTTCCACAAGAGTTATCAAGTCAATGTCATCGGTATTATGGAAGCAACCCAAGCCTTGTTGCCCAAATTAAAACATGGCGCCCATATTGTCAATATAAGCTCTATGGGAGGTTTTCAGGGTAGCCTTAAATTTGCGGGTTTAACTGCTTATTCAACTGCCAAAGCAGCTCTGTGCTCGTTTACCGAAATGTTTGCCGAAGAATATAAAAATACAGCCATGCACATGAACTGCTTATGTTTAGGTGCAGTTCAGACCGAAATGCTTGCTGCTGCTTTTCCAGGATACGAAGCCCCTACTACGCCCGTTCAAATGGCGCAGTACATCGCTAACTTTGCCGAACATAGTGGTCAATTATTGAATGGTAAAATCATCCCTGTTTCAGCAAGTAACCCATAAATTCAAATTGGCTTGCTTTTTTGTAACTTCGTTACATGTTGCGTCTATATGTTCTAACGATTTATCTTGCTGCAGGTTTTTTAGCTTGGTCGCAAGACATCCATTGGACACAATTCAATCAAAACCCGATTTACCTCAATGTAGCCCATACCGGTAATTTCGCTGAAGACCTACGCTTAACGGCTAACTACCGCACCCAATGGCGCAGTGTCAGTATTCCTTTTCAAACAACAGCAATTGCTGCAGATACAAAATGGAAAACATACGGCGTCGGTCTCAATTTTTTTCATGATCAAGTAGGCGACGGGAAATTTCAGACACTCGAGCTGCAAGGAAATGTGGCAAGATCTCTCCAGATTAACAAAGTACAGCAACTGCGTGTCGGCCTCCAATTCGGATTCAATTATCGCCAACTAAATAGCAATGCGTTTTATTTTGATAGCCAGTTCAACGGTTATATTTTTGACCCAAATGCCCCAACCAACGAAAATTTTCAAACCGCAGCCATGATCAGACCAATGTTAGGTTTGGGCACCATTCATCAATACCGCATCAATCATTCTCTTCAGCTAGAACATGGCCTAGGTCTGTACAATTTAACGAGACCTAATCAAAGTTTTTTTCTCGACAATACCAAACGTGACCTCCGCTTTAATTATTTCGCAACACTTCATTACGATTATTACGCAAAGCTCGCTCTGCAGCCTAGTTTACAGCTCAATTTACAAGGTTCATATCGCTCCTTCACAATAGGAAGCATGGCCCATTATCTGTTTTCTGATGCCAAACAAATTCAACTCAGTGCAGGTCTTTGGTGGCGTATTCAAGATGCATTTTGCCTGGATTTCGGTTTCAAGCGCGGCCCTATGTATGCCGGCATTTCCTATGATTTCAATTATAGCTCCTTGGTTCCGGCTAGCCGTGGACGTGGCGCTTTCGAATTGAGTTTTCGCTATGTATTTATTCGTTTCAAACCTCCTCAAAAGCAGTACCGCGTATGTCCAGATTTTATCTAGTACTTGTATTGCTCATTTCTAGCCATTCCTTGATGGGGCAAAAACAAGCTGCCAAATTTATTGCGCATGCCGACCAACAAGTAGCTCAACAAGATTTTATTGAGGCACTTGACTACTACCAACGTGCCCTCGAGTTAACCCCTACTTCTATTGAGCTGTTATGGAAAATTGCTCAAACTAATGATGCTGCTAAAGATTACAAAAACGCGGCAAAGTTTTACCTCAAAGTCTACGAACTTGATCCTGAGTCTATCCAATTTGAAGAGGCGCAATTAAAATACGCCTTGATGCTCAAACAACAAGGATTATACAAAGAAGCCCTCGCTCAATTCAAAGAAGTCAAACAGCATTTTTCAGAAGATAAAACCAATGTTTTTTATAAAAAAGCTGCCCAAGAAGTCAGTTCCTGTACATGGGTACTCAAGCAACTTAAAAATCAGAACGCATCTGAACAAGCTGCCATGCATCCTCATCCGATCAACACGCTTGATGTTGAATTTGCTCATGCTGTACGCAATCATCAAATCTACTTCTCTGCACTCAAACCAGATTCATTGGCGATTGACCAAGTTGAGGTTTTTGCAAATGCGTATCGCCTACAACTTTTCGTTGCGCCAGACACCAATCTTCGCCAAAAAATGGTTCTTCATATTCAAAATTTGAATCCAAATAGCTCGGTAGGTAATATTTCTTTTAACGCTGATAGTACCGCATTTCTATGCACAGTTTGCCAGCAATTAAAAGGGCAACAAATTTGTGATATTAAATGGGTGCGCCTACAAAATAATGGGGCCTGGGAGCTAGACACAAGTAAGATAGTATTGCCAAATTTAGTTTCGGATTACACGAGCATGCCTCATTTCAATCAAATGAATGGTCAGGAAGTCCTGTTTTTTAGTGCCAATACTAAAGACGGTAAAGGCGGCCTAGATATTTTTTATGCGCAAATCCAGGCCAACGGCGATCTTTCAGAACCTTTGGCTATAACAGCGATAAATAGTCCAGAGAATGAACTAAGCCCATGGTTTGACGTCCTTACAAATCGACTGTATTTCTCATCCTCTTGGCACTTTGGTTATGGTGGCCAAGATGTCTTTTACAGTCAGTTGCAAGCCGACGGAAAATTTGGGCCTCCCATTAACATCGGAAAACCCTTTAATAGTCCGGCAAACGACCTTTATTTTTTCTGTGATGCAGACACTGCCTATCTGAGTTCTAACAGGGAAGGCAGTCTTTTTGTCAGCCATCCTACTTGTTGTAGTGACGTTTTTACGAGTTATTTACAAAGGCCATCCTTAGAGAAAAAACGAACCGATTCACTAGAAATCCAAATCATTAAATTGCCTATTGCGCTTTATTTTGAAAACGATTGTCCCGACCCTAAATCAAGGGCTGAAAGTACCAATTTGAATTACGAAGAAACTTTTGTTCAATACCAACAACAGTTTCCAAATTATTTGAGTGGCGTACAGCAAAACAGAGATTCCACTACAGCCCAAATATTGCGTACAGAACTCCAAGATTTCTTCGACGACGAAGTCATAAAAGGAATGAACGATTTAGCAATTTTCAGAGCCCAAGTGTGGCAAGAGTTGCAGCAAGGAAAAGAGCTCAGTATTATGGTGCAAGGATATGCAAGTCCCCTGGCAAAATCTGATTACAACGTGCACTTGACCAAACGCAGAATTGATTCGATCAAAAATTATTTTGCGGAGGTCGACAACGGAAAATTTGCAGCCTATATGCAAGGCGAACAACCAAGACTTACATTTATCGAGGTTCCTATGGGTGAATACCAAGCAAGGAAGGAAGTTAGCGACAACTTCTATGATCAACGAAATTCTGTCTACTCGACAAGTGCTTCAAAAGAAAGAAGAATAGAAATTATTGAACTGCGCTCAAAAGCGGCTAAAAATTAGTTGTAACTTGCGCCCGATTACCATCCAACATGGAAAACACAACGCTTAGCTCACCACCAAAGACCCGGCTGTATTTCATTGATATGGCCCGGACAATTGCCATTTTACTCATGTTAGAAGGGCATTTTATTCATGACTCTTTGGCGCTTCAATGGGCCGATGAATCATATCCTGCTTATGTTACTTGGAAATTCATCAGAGGCTTTACCTCACCTACCTTCCTTACCGTTACAGGCTTGGTATTTACCTATTTGATGTTGGGAAACGAAAATGTTTCCTTTTTCAAAAATATCCGCATCAAAAAAGGACTCAAGCGAGTTGTTGAACTACTCTTTTGGGGATATTTACTCCAATACTATGCTTTTCATGTGCTTCAGTGTATCGCTGCCGGTATCCTTTGTATCATACTCATCTACGGTATTTGGCGCTCCATTCAATTCATCCCATTGTTTTTACTTTATGCACTTGCTGGCCTAGGGCTGTTTCTTTCATACCTATTTTTTGGACAACTCGGTGAAACATACTGGCCAACACATGCCCCAGCATTCATTCAAAATATATTTCATGGGCCTTATTCGCTATTCCCAATTACACCTCACATGGGTTACACCATGTTTGGTGCAGGTCTAGGTGTTTTAATCCATCGTTACAAAGAACAAGTCAAATCGTGGAAGGTAATTCTCTTTGCGCTCATCTTAGGATTTTCAATCTACTTTGGAATCAAAACATTGTTGGTATCCCTAGAGTCTATAACTGGTTTAGAAGGCTTGCGTTTGTATCGCATGGATTGGCTATTGCAAAAACTTGGAATCGTAATAGTGGTATTGGCTACCTTACTTGGACTTGAAACGTATGTGTTCAAGATTAAAAAAGAAAACCTATTTCTTAAAATAGGCCAAAACACACTCAGTATTTACATCTTACACATGATAATCCTTTATGGAAGCGTGATCAAATATGGTTTTAATGATTACATACATCACCAACTGGGTCCGTGGGAGGTCATTCCTTATACCCTTGGATTTTGGCTGATTTTTATCGTGTTCGTTTACTATATAGATGCCATACGTGCACGGCTCCATTTTATATTGTGGCCAATGAAAAAATACAGCAGCATGTTGTTTGGGATTCAACTAAAAGATCCGGCTAGACCTTAACTTTTCGCTTTAAAATACGCTGGCCACAAGCATCTTGGACCTTTATTTTAACCTCATATACGCCTGGCTTGGCATAAATGTGTTTGGCCTTTGTTGTTGGCGCACTGTAACCATCACCAAACTCCCAGACAACGCTAGTTGAATTAGGGAAATTGGCACTGTAATGCACTACCTTTTTATTGGCATCGTTGAGTTTGACTTCAATGTCTATGGTATTCCTATTGATGCCGTATCGATTTTTATTATTCAACACAACGCTACCAGCTAAATCTTGCAGTAGACTTGCTGTTTTTTGATCGAGATTAGCCTGAAACGGAACCTTCGGGGTCGTTCTGAATAAAGCAGTATAAAAACACGCAGCCGTCAGATAAGAGCCTGTTAGTGTAGGATGTTGTTGATCTTCTTGATATAAGCCAATCTCCGGATAGTTTGTTCTTACGGTTTCCCAAACTTTACCAACTGGCACAATGGATAAATTCAATTGATTTGCCACATAGTTATAACCGTAATGAATTCGGTCTGACATGGTTTGGTAGTCCCAGTTAATAGGCAAAGAATCCTGTTGGAAACCATTTTTATAAGCCCAAGTTTGGTATAAGAAAACATTGGTGCACTTGTTATTTGTATAAATGGAGTCAAGAATTTGACGAATGTAAGGCAGGCTTAAAGAATCTATGACTGCAGTGTCTTGTGCCATCTCTCGACTAAATCCTTGAATGACGACGTAATCCCATTTATATTTTTTAATAGACTGATAGAGCTCTGGGCGCTTTGCATGCATCTCAAAAGTATGATTCGATTTCGCATCCATCTGAATATCTACACTCAGATTTTTGCTCGTGGCCATTTGCTGTAACAGCTTTGGCATGTCGTTATAGTGCGTATAACTATTGCCAATAAAAAGTACGCGCATCGGTTGGGCTGAAACCAAAACACTCAAGAGTAATCCGATGAGTAGTCCAAAGCTTTTCATGCAATTGCTCAATTATTTACTTTGTAAAAGTGTAGATAGCGCTAAAAGTTCTTCAGGCGTTGGGCTCAATTTAGAGCCACTAAAATTGATGTCTTGAATTGTTTGAAGTGGTATGAGGTGGATATGTGCGTGTGGTACTTCAAGACCAATGACACTTACTCCAATTCTTTTACAGGGTATATGTGCTTTTAATTGCTGGGCTACTTCCTTAGCAAAAGCCCATAATTTTTGATAGGCCGCATCATCAATATCAAAGATGTAATCTGTTTCTTTTTTAGGGATCACTAATGTATGTCCTATGGCAAGTGGTTGAATATCAAGAAAAGCCAGAAAGTCAGCATTTTCAGCAACTTTAAAACAGGGTATTTCACCGTTGACAATTCTTGTGAATAAACTTGCCATTATCTTGAAATAGAGATGATCTCAAAATTCATGACGCCACCAGGTGTTTGAATTTCAGCGATGTCACCTACTTTTTTCCCTAACAAACCTTTACCAATTGGAGATTCGATTGAAATTTTACGTGCCTTGATATCGGCTTCATTTTCGGCCACTAACGTATATTCAATTTCCATTCCATTGGTTTGATTTTTAATCAAAACTTTTGAAAGGATGAATACTTTGCTGTTGTCCATATGCGTTTCATCAACCAATCTTGCATTAGAAATGATGCCTTCCAATTTGGAGATTTTCATTTCAAGGATTCCTTGCGCTTCCTTAGCTGCATCGTATTCTGCATTTTCAGAAAGATCTCCTTTGTCGCGTGCTTCTGCAATTTGCTCAGAAATGGCAGGTCGTTGGACTGTTTTTAAATGATGTAATTCGTCTTTTAACTTTTGAAGACCTTCTGCTGTATAATAATTGATAGCCATGATACTCGGTTTATTGAAACAGACAAGAGAGCCCTAATAGAGCTCTCTTGCACCTAACAAAGTTAGAAAATTATTTTAAGCTAATAGTAGCTCCGATGGTATGAATAATTCCAAAAACACCGGCAAAACGCGTAGCATACTCAATGCCAAGCGCATTTTTATTTTCTCCTACCAAGGCATCAATTGAAAAACCTGCTGAAGGACCACTAAAAGCACTTGAACGAGTTTCTTCATTGAACATGCCATTTTCATAACAGAAACCTGCTCTTAGATTGAACGCCATACTTTCTTTTGCTACTCCGTAATCGAGACCGATACGGAATTGATCTTTCATGAAAGAATTGGCAGTAAATCCTAAGGCCAGATTAAGCTTGTTGCTTTCGTTAAAAATGAAGTCATAAGAACCACCAATACCAAGTAAAGATGGTAACTCAAATGTTGCTGAACGTTGCTCTAATGATGCAATGTAACCTGTACTTACGTATGTCACCTGCTGTGCCAAACCATCACCTTTGTAGCGCATGACAGGCCCAACATTCTTTAACGTGATTCCGAATTTAAGTTGGTCTTGCTCACCAGATACATAGCGAATACCTGCGTCAATTGCAATTCCATTGGCTTTCATATTTGAAATGCTTTCTGAAATTACTTTGAAATTGATACCGCCATAAATTGATGATGAAAATTCTTTGGCGTATCCAACACTAAAAATATTCATGCGAGGCGAGAAAAAACCAATGTTACCCTCAGGATTTGCTACAGTTGTAATAGGAATGTCCCCGTAATTCATCGATTGAACACTGATCGAAAAAACTTCAGAATCCGAAATGCGTTGGGCTACACCAGCGCCATTCAAGGCAATGCCTGCTGAACCCATCCAATTCGAATAATTGAATTTCATTTGTGTTTTCTCTGTGAACGCCAAACCGGCAATATTCATGTAGGTAGCTTCTAGACCGTTACTGTTTGCGTATGACGCATCACCCAAAGCACCTGAACGCGCCCAAGGATTTACCAATAGATGAGAAGCACCAGCAGAACCTACACGATCTTCGTTTCCTGCGAAAGATTGCAACGAGGCTACTAAACCTGCGCTGAGAAATATATGTTTTAAAGTCATTTTCATTACTTTGAAATATACAATGATTAAATACCTTGTAAGTCAGCTTGACGCATACCACCAAAGAACTTCAAGACGCGCTCTCCTACTCCTGGTACATCGACATGGATCAAGTAAATACCACCGGCAACCGGAATGGCTTTGTGGTTTGTTAAATCCCAATCGATATAAGTTTGAGGGCTGTCTTTTTTGAAGCTACGAACTAATTTACCATTTGCCGTGTAAATTCTTACCGTACACACTTCAGGAAGGTTTACAATTTTAACTTTTGTATCTAAACGTGTGCGCTCATACTCAGAGAATGCGTAGTAAGGGTTTGGCACAACGTTGATCATGGCCAAAGCTTCTTTGAGCATATCTTGTGAGCCAACTTTTGTAGCGATGTCTTCCATTGACCAGCCATACATTGGCTTGCCAGCGTTTTCGCCCGAACCTACAAAGTTTTTG
>JBJTNI010000019.1:0-7598 GCA_046073985.1 Flavobacteriales bacterium
ACTCTATGATATTTGTAGGCACTTGGTGCTTCAGCTTGAATTGTAAAAGGAGCACTTCCAGCTGGGTCACAATACTTAAGGATTTTAAAAACTTTGGTTTCTAATGCCGTTTTTGTTTCTGATAAAAAAGTCACACGTATGTCAAAATTCATGAAAGTAGCGTACTTGGCTGCATTGTAAATGTGTCCTGAATATTCTTCTTTACCTGCAAACCATCGATAAGTGTGATTGTAATCTATGGTAAGGTAATCCAAAGGATGTTGGCTTTCTTTCAGCCAAAGTTCATGTTCAAGTTTGGCTTGTTGTTGTTCTAAAGTCAATTTTGGAGTCACATCAACTGCCTCTTTTTTACGCTGTTCCTCCATCAATTTTTGTTGTGTTTCTCTTAAAACCGTACGCAAAGAATCTGCTTCAGCTTGTTCTTTTGTTACGACGTCAGACTTAGCACCTCCCATTAACGAATACAGCAGACCAACTATTAATAGAATTACTGCACATGAAATAATAACAATTGTACCAATGGAGTTTTTGCTGGAAGACATATTTTTTATTTTGCTCAAGTAAAAGTAAGGAAAATGAGTATCAAATACACAAGCCTCCCCCCCCCCACCCACGTAACCAAATCTCATTTTTTCAGTACACTACTTGCGGTTAAATGTCGTTTGGTTCAACATGGAAGAAATTCAAGAAAAAAAGAAGAAAAAGTATCGGTTTTTACGCATCACTTATTTCACTACCCTACATATCCTCTCTGCTTTTGCAATTTTTTTGATGCTGACTGCCTTGGCGGTAAAATTCAAGTGGACCAACGAAAAAGGCAACGTAGACATCAATAACCGCTATTTCAGCTCTATGGCTGAGCAATATGGTACAGATTTGAAGTCGAAGAAGGCCAACCTTAACCGCGAAGAGAGTTTGTTGTTGCAGAAAATTGGCTTACTGGCCAAATACAATCCAATAGATGCTGCAAAGATCAATCAGGCTTATTTTCTGACCAAAGACCTCGGGGTGGCGCGCCGTATGTTCGATGCAGCGGCATTGTTACTCAAGGATAATCGCTTGTTTCAGAAAGAACTCAGAAAAATCAAGGCCAAAAACAACCCGAAGTCTTTGTTCGAGTTTTCGAATTATGCAGTTTGGAAAACTTTCTGTGATGCAGTTCGAAAAGACAAGGCTGCTATTGACTCTGCTTCTCGGATTACTGGCGTAGAATCCAGGATGATTGTGATGTGCTTGGTTGGTGAGCAAGTGCGGATGTTCAATGCCAACCGCGAGCGTTTCAAGCAATATGTGTATCCGTTTAGTCGGGTCATATTACCGAAAAACCGTGGCTATGGTGTGACCAGTATTTTGGAGCATACTGCTTTGCAGATTGAACAAAACTTGATCAATGAAAAAAGCCCGTTTTATCCTGGTGACTATTTTTACAAGTGTCTGAATACCACCGATGCAGCGCCAGGCTTAGTGGTGGATAGCATCAAGGCGCACCAACACAAAACCATTCAGCGCCTCATTATGGGAGGAGATCATTTTTATTCTTATTTGTATACGGCCTTTCTGATCAGGCAGTACCAAGCCCATTGGCAACGCGCAGGCCACGACCTCTCGTTCAGGCCAGAAATTGTGGGTACACTCTTTAACTTGGGTTTCCATAAAAGCAAGCCAAAAAAGAATCCTGAAGTAGGTGGCTCTTCGTTTACGGTTGGCAACAAAGAATATACGTTTGGTGGGCTTTGCTACGAGTTTTATTACAGCGGTGAAATGCTTCGGGACTTC
The DNA here is from genome assembly GCA_046073985.1 of Flavobacteriales bacterium. GTDB lineage: Bacteria > Bacteroidota > Bacteroidia > Flavobacteriales_D > Crocinitomicaceae > UBA952. The sequence continues at coordinate 1,777 of JBJTNI010000019.1, forward strand.
CCCATTACGGCCAAACCTTTTGTGCCTGTAGCTGAACTAATGCAGAAAAATAAAGATCACCTCGATAAAGTTCAGCAAGCCATGCAAGCGCATGATACAATTGCCGTACCTTTGCAACCCTAATTAAGTCCATGAAACGCATCAACGCCTACAAAAAATTATTCCAGATTGACAATCAAATTGAGTTGGCTGCGCTGAAGCAAACATATCGGGCACTGGTCAAGCAGTGGCACCCTGATAAATTTCAGGACGGTGACCCACTCAAAGAAGAAGCCACAGAAATGGGGCGCCAAGTAGTCGATGGCTATCATTTTTTAGTGAGCATAGCGCCTGAAACCAAAGCGGCCCAGCTCGAAGAATACCAACAAACGATCAATGAATGTGGCATTGCCGATTTTCGTCACAAAGGTTTGTTGTTGGAAATTACCTTCACCAATGGTTCCAGCTATGAGTATTTTGGCGTCAATGCCAATGTCTATAAAAAGCTGATCAATGCCGACAAGCAAGTGCGCTTTGCCAAGCGTTTCATTTACGAAAGCTTCTTGTACCGCCAATCAAAGAAAGCGGCGGTAGAGGCGTAGCTAGCTATAACTCCGTATCTTCAATTTCATCCAAAGAATCTACGGGGCCGTCAAGTAGTTGGCTGCTTTGTGAGGCAGGTAATTCTTCTACTTTGCGCAGCTTTGACATCAATTGATTGGTGCGGGTAGTGACTAGTTTTTCGAGTTCGTTGTCGGCCTCAGAGATTTTCTTGCGGGCTTTTTCCAAAACACCACCAAATTTGGTGAATTCGGTTTTGACCGCGCCCAAGATTTGCCATACTTCGCTCGAGCGCTTCTGGATGGCGAGTGTCTTGAAGCCCATTTGTAAACTATTGAGCATGGCCGCTAATGTTGTTGGGCCCGTAACGATGATTTTGTACTCGCGCTGTAGCGTGGCCACGAGTTCTGGTTGTCTGACCACTTCAGCAAACAAACCTTCGATTGGTAAAAACATGATACCGAAATCGGTGGTGTGTGGCGGGTCGATGTATTTGTCGCGGATGTCTTTGGCAAATTTCTTGATGCTATTTGACAGTGCTTTGTTGGCGGAGTCAATGCCCGCGATATCGCCTTGATCATAGGCGGTTTGTAAACGAACGTAGTCTTCTTGTGGAAACTTGGCGTCGATTGGCAAATAGACTTCTTGACCGAGGTCGTCTTTGCCCGGAAGTTTAATGGCAAATTCTACTAGGTCATTGGACCCTTTTTTGGTTTTGACATTGGCCTCGTATTGTTCTGGTGCCATGATCTGCTCTAAGATATTACCCAACTGAATTTCTCCGAGGACTCCTCTTGTTTTGACATTGGAAAGCACTTTTTTGAGATCTCCGACACCATTGGCCAAACTTTGCATTTCGCCAAGACCTTTTTGTACCGCTTCTAGCCTATCGGAAACCAATTTGAATGACTGCCCCAGACGCTCCTCGAGTGTTTTGTGGAGTTTTTCGTCAACGGTTTCGCGCATTTTTTCGAGCTTAGCTTCTGTGGATTTCATGAGCTCAGATTGCTTGGCAGACATGCTTTCTGAGAAGTTTTTCAAAGAATTGGAGAGTTCGTCGCGGTTTTCTTTGGCGTTTTTGTTGAGGCCCTCAGAAATGAGCGTGAGTTTTTCTTCTAGTTTTTGGGTGAGGCGATCAAGACCTAGCGTGAGTTCGTCGCGGTTTTGGCGCAAAGCTTCTGAGAGCTCTTGGCGGTTGTCTTTAAATTGGGCGGCCAGCATTTCCTTGATGAGTTGCTCGGTATTATTGCTTTGCTGGGCATTGAGTTTATTGAAAATCAATAATAACAAAACCAGGTTAAGCAACACAAGCGCAATGACAAAATAGAAGATCATAACAAAAAAATTTCTACGAAGGTAAGCCACAACATCGTAAATTTTTTACGTTCCACGAAGATTAATTTTCAAGCAGCCATTTGCAGAACAATCCTTAACTTTAGGGAAATGAAAAAGCTGATTTTTTGCCTTTTACTTACACTGTGTAGTGTTCAAACACACGCGCAAGCTTTTGCCCGCAGTTGGAATGCCTGGTTTGGACAGCTTCAGGGCGGCGCCACCCAAGCACAACAACAATTGGGGGCCAATTACACACTTGGCATCTATAAATCTGTCAACAACCATGGCTACGGCCTTGATTTTAACAATGCCATTTTTCCTGATCTTCGCCTGATCAGTGGTTCGGTCAGCGTTAGTCAAGACCTCATGCGTTTGCGCCGCAACAGACGCACCCCATTTTACTTTTATGCCAACCTAGGCCTGGGCCTCACGCATTTGCGCAGCACAAATATCCAAGATAATTTTTTACTCAACGGCGACGACATGCTTCATGTCAATGTGGGCCTCAGCCCTACCTACTTTTTCTCCAGAGATTTTGCGCTGCAGCTCAAATTGCAATACCAAAAAATGGGCTTAACAGACACGCCCCTCACCCAAACCATACAAGCCAACTTAGGTATCTTTTTTATCATTCCTGCCTTCAAACCTTTCTAAGTTGTAGTTGTTCTTCCAATAAAACTTATGTCATTGATCCGTATAGACCGCCCTGAAATCGAAAAAATGGGCCGCATCGACCGCCTGAACCTCGTCAATAGCTGCACTGGCTATAAATCTGCTAACCTCATTGCCACCATTTCAAATGAAGGTAAAACCAATGTTGCTGTTTTTTCGAGCGTTACACATTTGGGCAGTGACCCCGCTTTGATCGGCTTTATTTTAAGGCCCACAACTGTGCCCCGACACACTTACAAAAACATCAAAGAATACGGCTATTTTTCAGTCAATCATATCACTACCGCTCAAATTGCAGACGCGCACCATACCTCGGCCAATTACCCCGAAGAAATCAGCGAATTTGATGTCACGGACCTCGAGCCAGTTTACCACGGCGGTTGCCCTGTTCCTTTTGTGAAAGGCAGCCCTGTTAAATTGCTGTGTAAGTATGTCAACGAATACCTCATCGAAGAAAACGGCTGCATCCATGTCATTGCTTCTATTGAGGCCATCTTTTATGAAGAAGAACTCCTGAGCCCAGACAACTGGTTGCAACTCGACAAAGGACACGTGGTAGCTATCAATGGTCTGGATGGCTATGCCGAACCGAAACTTTTGGAACGATTTTCGTATGCAAGACCAAAAAAATAAAAAATCAATGAAACGCTTATTTTACTTTTTCACCCTTACTCTTTTATTCTCCTCTTGTGTTGCGGTAAAGGAAGTGCCAGACGTAGTGGCTATTACGCAAAATCATTCTAGAATTGCGGTCATGCCAATTAGGGCAACGGTAGAAAGAAAAATCTGGATGAGTAACGAAAAATACCTCGACCTCTGTCAAAAAAAATCCGAAGAAATTCAGTTGAGGGTATACCGACAGCTCGAACATTACGGGCGGGATGGCCGCATACATGCCGAAATCATGGCCCCCGACGAAGTCAATTCAATGTTGTTTGGTATTGGATTCCCGAATACATCACTTACCAACTTTGAACTTTGTAGCCTGCTGCAAGTCGATGCACTTGTTTGGGGCAATATCGATATCCGAGAACCTGTCAGTGAAGCAGCCGCAATGGCACTTTCAAATAATTCGTGGATCATTCCCATCACCAACCAAGTCGAGATCACACTCAAACTCTATGATCGCCAGACAGACACCCAACTCTGGAGTGCCTACACCAGTAGATCAGGCCAAATGGGTTCGTTGAAACGCAAAATGCAAATGGATGTTTGCCGCCGCGCAACACGCAATATTCCTTACAACATCAAGAAAAAGAAGTACAAAAAAGCCTACCTCAACCTTCAAAGCGGCGTCTAACTAGCTTATGCAAAGTAGTTTTTAAAATAAGCGTCATCAAATAACGGGTAATTGAGCGCTTGTTTTTGTAACAGAAAGCTCTTTTGTGTCTCCGGATCTTTCAAGCCTAATCCTTGATTGATTTTCATTCTAAAAAATCCAATATACAGTTCTAAAAACTCACGGTAACCATGTCGAATATGGCCAAAAGGTATATGTTCTAGAATGGATTTTGCTTTGGTAAAATCTTGTTTTTCGAGCAGCCACGCAACTTCAAAAATACGGTGTATCGATACCTGAGAAAAATGATACCAAAACTTGATGTCGTTGACCAAATGATTATGCTGTGCAACAAATAACTTAAGTTCCTTGTGGCGCAGGACCAAAGACTGAACAGCTGGCTCATAGAGCAATTCAGTAATGTATTGAGGTTCTTTTTCAAGGCGCTTTGTCATAAGTTCTTTTAAGTGGTCGCGTTGTTGATTGGTCTTGGCATTGATCATTTTGATGCCAAAAACGCGTCCAAACAAAATGGGGTGCATGTCAGCAGTTGGTATGGGCAATTTTTTGAGCAATTTGGGGTCCGGGACTTCACACATGAGTAATTGCCGCCAAATTTCCAGGGCTGTGATAAAGATTTGAGTTTCGTTATCTAATTTTTTTTGTGCGCTTAAAAAGCTGATCCAGCGGCCATATTTCTGATTGAGGCGTGCATAATCGACAAATATTTTAAACACGAAGTCTCGAAAATTAGGCACCAACAGTAATTGCCTTTCTAATTGTTCATCGTCAAAATGTCTGAAATGCAAACCAACCAAAACACCAATTTGAGCCACTTCATCATAAGGCAACTGCGAAAATTGAAAAGCAGGTTCTTGCAACAATTCAATAATTTTTGAGAACTCGCGCCTACTGATCAATTCTCTCAGACACACAGCAAACGACATTGTAAAGTATTCTTGTTTGGCTTTTCTATATTTTAGAAGGCTGACTATTTGTTGTATGTCATCTTGAGCCAAACTCACGTATAAACTTTCCCAGGTTGGCCAGATATCGACGTCGGTATAGCGCGTGCTGAAATCTTTGAAAGATGAAAAACCACAATAAATGGACAACTGATCAAGCGTACTTTCTCTGGGCTTGCGATACTCTGCCAAACCAAACAACCTTCTCAAAGTATTGTATGACAGCACTGCACCGGTCTTTTCATAGATGTCTTGAACAAGCGCCTCACAATCTCCCCTATCCGCAATTTTGCGATTAAAGGTTTTTTCCAACTCCATCTTCAATTCATCAATCATGTATCAAAAATATGGATTGTATCATACATGTATCAAAAATGGCTTAATGTGTATCAATAATGTATCATTTCTGTAATGTAAATATCCGACGTTTGCGATGGACAAACAGCACAACAATGTCATCTAATTTTTTTAACAGTTTTATTCGAGAATTGGGTAAAAATTCAGGTAAATACATAAGTAATAAGATTTTTGGAAGAAGTTGGTCTACCCCTTATTCTCATGAATTTACGGTACAAAAAAATGAAGATTCCAATAACTTCAGAGGCGGAAAAAAAATAGATGATAACATTGATATTAATGCACCGTTAAATGATTCTTCCAAGCTATCGAACAACGTTAATTTTGATCAAAACGACAAACGAGAAATTCATAATGCATCAAATCATGGAATCAATAACATTTTAGAAATTTGCCAACAATCGAATAGAGCTCCCATTAGGAAAAACACACTCATGTTGTTATTGGCAGTCTTTTTTATTGGAATCCTCTGCCTTTATTTTGTTTCACGTAGTTCTGAACTTGCAAAAAATAAAGATTTTGATAGGCATAATCAACTCGAATATATTGAACTTCAAATTCGACTAAAACTAAATAAAGGCAGAGGATTCCAATAAAAAAGACTGCCAATAACAACATGAGTGTGTTTTTCCTAATGGGAGCTCTATTCGATTGTTGGCAAATTTCTAAAATGT
>JBJTNI010000020.1:0-79880 GCA_046073985.1 Flavobacteriales bacterium
GCCATGGGCCGCCGAATTGCCAAGCATGTTTATAACAACCAAACAGGTTTACTAGAAAAGAGCACCTACTATCTTCTAGATGCCCAAGGCAACACCATGGCCACTTATGACTATGCGCAAGCGCCAAACCAAACCATGAGCTTCCAGCTCAAGGAACGCCACATCTACGGCAGCACCCGCCTCGGTATGTATGCTGAACCGGTTGTATTAATCGAACACCCAAGTTCAGAAACCAACAACACCGTTGTAAACCAAGGATTCAAGTACTACGAAATGACCAACCATTTAGGCAACGTCTTAACGGTCATTCATGACATCAAAATTCCGCTTAACAACGGCTCAGGCCCAGCAGTAAGTTCTTATCGGGTTGGGATTAGAAACTCCACAGATTACAGCCCTTTTGGCGTTGAATTGGATGGAAGAACGGTGAGTTTGGAGGGGTATAGGTTTGGTTACCAAGGCTCAGAAAAAGACAATGAATTCAAAGGTGAAGGAAATAGCTACACTACAGAGTTTAGACAATTAGATCCGAGGTTGGGAAGGTGGTTGAGTGTGGATCCGGTGATTAAACATCATGAGAGTGTTTATGCGGCATTAGCAAATAATCCTTTGTTAATAATAGACCGATTAGGGCAAGATACTTCATTTGCAGATCAAAAAACCAAGGAGCAATTTGATGAATTATATTTAAATCTTGAGTCAAGAATAGCTTTTAATAATTTACAAATTGATGTATTCAAAAATGAAATTTTGAATACAAAAAATGAAATACTCAAAGAAAAATTACAGAATACCATAACCAGGCTAGAAGAAGATAATTTAATACTCTTAGAATTAAAAAACGACATGGATAACATAATCAATTCATCCTATGTTTTCCATTATATTTCGTTTGAAAATGTAAATAACAAAATAAAAGAAGGTGGAAAAACTCGGTGGGATCCTATTAATTCTCGATTTGTGATTACATTTTATGAAGGAAATTTGCATACAATTGTTCACGAGAACACACATGCAAATCAAAATCTAGATGGACGGCTAACAAATAAGGTTAAAATTAGTGATATGAAATGCCTTTATGACTATCAAGATGAGGTTGAAGCTTATTTGAATGGAGATTTTTATAAAGAACAATTTTTAGGTATTCCAAAAAGGTCTTTGGAAGAAGTTGAGAATTATGTTGAGGAGAATTATTACAATAATGATGACATTATTAGAGAGTTTAAACAACATAGGCAATGAAAACCACAATCAATCTCATACTTGCATTGTTCAGTACGTTTTGTTTGACGAGCTCAAATATTGTCTATGATAATCAACCTTCAGTAAAGAACAAAGTGCTTATTAAATGGTCTGCTGTTGGTTCTGAAGAGTATTTTAATATTACCTATATTGAACATAAAATGCTTCTTCAAAAGATGATGAATAAGGAAGAACAATTCTGTTTTGAATATCCTCTTGATTCTACCGAAGTATCATACGTCAATCAGCAAATAGACCAAATAATGAGCCTGGAAAGCAATTATTATTCAGCGGACCCTGATCATTTTGCCATTGACGGTTTTAAACATGAGGTTTATTTAATGGATAAATCAGGTAATACCATTCGAACCATCTTAATAGATAACGTCGATTTAGAATGCGTAGATAATTTGGTGAATTTTGCAATTAACTATCGTGTACCCAATCACCTAGGAAATTAGCAATTATGTACTTAAATTCTAGAAATTGCCCAAATCGGGTTGGGATTAGAAACACCTCAGACTACAGCCCTTTTGGCGTTGAATTGGATGGAAGAACGGTTAGTTTGGAGGGGTATAGGTTTGGGTTTCAGAATCAGGAGAAGGATGATGAGATTAAGGGAGAATCCAATTCAATTGACTTTGGTGCACGAATTTACGATCCAAGAATTGGTAGATGGTTCTCATTAGATTTATTACTAGCAAAAAGACCAGCTCAAACGCCTTATTCATTTGTTGGAAATAAACCAAACATGAATAAGGAGCTTTACGGGCATGATTATGAAATAATTGTTGATAAAAGTGAGAAAGGAAATACAATTACAATAAGGGCAGTTTATTATACCGATGTAAAGGGATCAGAATCTTTTAATACAGCATTGAAAGCTACGGAATTCTGGAATTCTCAAAATGGTAAGTTTAAATATCAAGTAACAGAAGATGATGGAACCGTAACAGAATATGATGTGATTTTTCAACTAACAGTAAAGGAGGTTTCGGAGGAATCTAAATCATTGTATGGCGCTGAGGAGGGTATTAAATTAGATGCATACGATGATGATATTGGTAATAGTTTAATAGTTAAACAAGATGCTCAAATTACAGACCAATTATTTGGTGCAACTTCGATTGGTCAATTTACTGAAATAGCTTATTCAAGAAAATCTAGTGACACTCCACAACATGAAATAGGTCACACTTTAAATCTTGGACATTTTTTAAGGGGACTTATGAAAGAAATTGATAGATATGGAACTAAAACGCGTGAACCAATTATTTACAGCGAAAATGTACAACAGATTATTGATTTTGCCATTGGAAAGGGTGATATGTCGTCATCGACTGCCCCAGCCATTAAAGCAAAAACTATTGTTATAAATCCTAAAAATGAAAAATTGGAAGGTAAAATTGTTGAAGCAAATGACGAGTAAAAGAAAAATAAGATCATTAATGATATTTTTAGTTTTCAATTCAAAAATCCTATTGGGGCAAGACACTTGTGTGTTCAAAATTATCGATACGATAGGAGTAAAAAGAGCGTATTACGTTATTTATGAAGATAGAACTGAGTGTAATAATACAAAGTATCACTATATGTCATTTTTTTTAAAATCTAAAAAAGATTTTAAATCGATGAATGAATCCATGATATTAGCAGATACTTTTTCTTTTTATTCTCCATCTCAATGTTTAAGCACTCAATTACTTTTAAATAAAAATAGGGTGATAACCGCGAATTATGAAAGTTACGAATACATTGGAGATCAAATTGTAATTGCTAAAGAAAAAGAGAACGGACAATTTACACTTTATTCGATCTATTCTCCTTTAGGTTTTGTTCATTGGGAATTATCGAAAGAAGCATATAATTATTCAAAGTCAATTGAACAAATGATGTATAATGGCGAAAAACAATGTTTGGAAGTTTTTTCCCCTGTAAATTATATACTTTTCCCCAATCGGATCAGTAGTGATTAATTCCACGGAAAAGTCACTAAAATTTAAATTATCAACATTTACTTTGACTAGTACTTGTACTAAAAAACATAGTACAAGTACTAAAAAATCATAACAACATTCTGTATTCTTCCCAACACGTTTTGTATTGTCCATAAAGCATTTGTGGATTTTCACAAAGTACTATGTGATTTTTAACTTAGGTTTTTGCCTCAACACAAATTTTCAATCTGGCTAAGTTTATCCAATCTTTAAAATTATGATGGATGAAAAGAAATTTTAGTACAGATATATATGGATATGATTTTCGTAATGATATGAAAAAGGCTGTTTGGGAAAAGGCTGAAATTATCCCATATGAAAATAAAGATCAAAAGAGAAAAGATAGGTGTGGAGCGATAATTCATTGGGATAAATATGGAGATACAACTGAAACTGGCTTTGGTTGGGAAATTGATCATATAAAACCTGTGATACTTGGTGGTAAAGATGAATTGTCAAACCTGCAGGCCTTGCAATGGCAAAATAATCGACAAAAATCAGATGTTTATCCTGGACTCAAATATTGTAAAATACCCTAGTTCAAAATAAAATCAAGGAATTCCGAAGTAATTCATAACGAACAGCAGGAATTCTATGGTAATTACTCAGGAATCCGTGGTAAAATCAAGGAATTCCTGAGTAATTATTCAGAAAAACGAGGGATTCTGGGGAAATTAACCCTTCATATCCTCAAAACTAAACACCCTAGTGGTTTCTGCATCCAGGCGGTGTTGTGCTAGACGCACATATCGGTAAAATTCTTTGCTATTTGGGGCGTGGCCAGAGATGCGGCGCACGAGTATTTCGTCCATTCCGGATTCGAGCATGATGGAAATGGCAGTGCGGCGCATGGTGTGTGAGGAGATGTGGTCAGATAACTTGAGCTTTCGTTGTGTTTTGGGGTCTTTTTGCCTGATGATGGTTTTTCCTTTTCGCTCCCGCACTTTGTGTAAGTAGTCGTTTTCAGGTATCAGTTCGCTGAGTTCTTTTACTTTTCTGTTGAAGTATTGCAATGTAATTTGAGGTAGGAGGTGGTCGCCTCTTTTGAGGTATTTCTTAAAGATGTCTATGCAATAGGAGGGGAGCAGCATGCGGGTTTCTATTTGCGTTTTTGCGGCTCGAACATCGAGGTAATAGTGCTGCTCCTTTTTTTGGAGTTGCAACTTGCTGAGTCTTTTTAAATCCGAGTAACGCAAGGCTACAGTGCAACCTACAATAAATAAGTCTCGGACTTCAAGCAGCTTTCTTGATGTCAATTCAGCTTGCAGCTCCTCATCGTACAAAAGTGTGAAGAGTTGCTTTTTAGTTAGTGCCACTACAGGGATTTCATCTTTAGGGACATGAAATTTCTTGTGGTAACTCCCCACATACATATGAAGGTCATCATTCAGGTAATTATAAAATGAGCGCCAGTTTCTGATCAATAGCCCAACATAGTTATCGTACAAGCCTTTGGCATATAGATATTTCAAAAACGACTTGTAAAGTTTCATATGGTAATGAGCCGCACTTTTGCGCTCTCGTTGTGTCAATAGTAGGTCGTTGTAAATCCGTAGAGTAAAATTACCCAGATCGGCAAAGCCTTTCAAGTGTTTGCGCAATACCTCATAATTGGCAATTGTACCTCTTGAAATAGGTGAGCCATTCGCTCTAACCTTTTTCCCACTATACATGGATTCAATAAGTTGGTCAAATAAATTAAAGTAATCAGCTCCTTCTAGGAATTTCGTTTTTTTTCGATTCATCTTTTATGCTTTGAATACGACAAAAGATGAGTAAGGGTACTAAAAATGCGGTTATATATACTAATTACATAAAATGAGTACATGTACTAATAATGTGAGTATATGTACTCAAAATGAAATCGCTAAAGAAAACATCTAAATAGCAGTAATACAATGTGTTAACTATTATATCACCTCTTAATTCTACAACATTGTAAATTTGAAATCTCTTATTTTTGAGAACTAACCAATTAAATCAAAAAATATGTCATTTAACGGAAACGAAGGAGAATTTGTAACTTTGAACGATGCCTCACGCTGGACTGCTAACTACCGCAGCACCATCCAACCGGGCGATGTTATTGCTGAATTTCAAGGAAAAGAAAAGCTACTCGAATTGTTGAATCAAGAAGGTTGTGTTGGAATTCGTTTTTATTACGCAATCAACGATGAAGGTCAAAAAGTTTTAGTGTTGGTAGGAGCAGATAGTAATGAAAATGATATGGAGAATGGGTTGATTTTGGATAAAGGTGACAAATGCCCTCCATTTTGTTCAAGGAAAAACATATTGAATTCTTAATGGAAGATATTTTAAATATATTTTTAATAGTAAAGTATACAAGCTATATCTTTCCATTCTTAATATATAAAATTTACAAACTGGACGAAAAGAGGTATCAACCTCTTTTCGTTTTTCTTTTTGCATCTTTGATTTTGTCTCTTTTAGAGAGATATTCCGCGGTTAAAATAGGTAGCGCAATTCCAATATATCACATTTCAACAATTATTCGATATTTGACCATATTATTTGTTTTTTACCAAATAGTAAAACATAAAATTGTTTTCATTTCATTATCATTTATTGCACTTTTAATTTTTGGATTTGAAAGTATTTATCTCAATGGTTGGATGAAAAATAATGAAATTCTCACTGTCTTCAGTAATTTATCAATAACCACGTATTCAGGATATTGTCTTTATAAAACATTAATTGAGGGTAGCATCAAATTAGAAGCATATTCAATTTATTTGATGGGATTATTCATGGTTTATAGTGGGTCTTCCACTATTTTAAGTTTTTTTGAAACAGAAATTCTACTTAAGCCCACGTTTGCAGCGTTTTTTCTGATCGCCTATTATAACATTTTAGAAATATCTTTAAATATAGGATTCGGTTACTCCCTATGGAAATTGAAAGAAGCTTAATTCAACTGATTCTTTCAGTTTTGTTTACCAGCGGGTTATCCGTTGGGATTGTCCTTGTACTCCTTAATTCATACAACAAGCGGAAGCGCCTGGAGGAGGAGCATGAGCGTGTGCTTCGTGAAAAAGAACTCGAGATGATCAATGCGGTTGTGAAGGCGCAAGAAGATGAAAGGACGCAGATTGCCAGAAACTTGCATGATGATGTTGGGGCAACGCTTTCGATGACGCAGCAAAAGTTATCGGAAGCAACTCAACATTTCAGTAAGGATGCTGATGTCATTCAACAAATACTTTCGATAGCTAACATGATTGAGAAGTCTGTATCGAGCTTGCGGTCTATAACCAATGGTATGTTGCCACATTATTTATTGAATTTTGGACTTAGAAAATCTGTTGATCGTTTATTTGAGAATGCTCAAGATAGTATTGGGAAGCCATGTCTAGTTTTGGAACACTTACCAGCTGATATTACCCTAAGCCAGGAGCAAGAGATTCAGGTTTATTATATCATTTCAGAATTGCTCAATAATACAATTAAACACGCCAAGCCCAACTATATTGATGGTGAGTTCCATTTTACAGGTGCTCAGATTTCATTTTTGATCAAACACGATGGTGTTGCAATTAGTCAGTCAGACTACGAGTACTTGCAATTGAAAAATACTGGAATTGGTTTGTCTTCAATCGGACACAGAGTTTCCATACTAAAAGGTACGCTGAATTTTGAACGTGCCGAGCGAGGTGGAAAAATATCATTGTCATTCCCGTACAATAATTAATTTCACGAGTTATGGCAAAAAAGCAACGAGGTGAGAAAGGCGGACCAAAAATCAGAATCGCAATTGCAGACGATCACACGCTGTTTCTAGAGGGCTTAACCGCTGCACTTAGGAATGAAGAAGGTGTGATGGTTTCATTTACAGCTAATAATGGCATTGAATTTCTTGAAAAACTCAAAACAAAAACTATAGACATCGCATTATTAGATCTTGACATGCCGGATATGGATGGTAAGGAGGTCTTAGAATTTTTGCTTAAAAAGCATCCTGAAATCGGTGTCATTTTTATTAGTATGCATGTCAATTTGGAGATAGCTGGTGAGCTCATCAATATGGGAGCAAAGAGTTATCTGAAAAAGAATAGTAGTGTAGAAGAACTTATGAATGCGATATTTAATGTTCAAGAAAAAGGCCGACATTTTTCTGACATTGTCAATGAATCGATGTCGCTTAAGATTGAATCTAATAAACGTAGAGCAGAGGCCATGGCTTACTTCAATTTCTCAGAACGAGAAATGTTGGTCATCCGTTTAATTTGCTCTGGCAGTACAAGCGAAGCAATTGGCTCACGCCTTGAACTATCCAAGAAAAGCATTGACCGCGTCCGATCCAAATTATTCAAACTTCTTAAAGCCAAAACCACAGCCGACTTTGCCCGCATTTGCATCGAGAAAGGGTTGTATCAGCCGATTGGGCGGGGGTGAGTTTTTTTTTCTGGACAAAACAATCTATTGAAATAAGAGGAAGAGTAATGGTCTTATATGACTGTTTTCAAATATATATTAACAGAATTCATTGAGATCAATAATGTCAAAAAAAATAGATCCATCAATAAAATTAAAGACAAGGCTTGAGAAAGCTGAATATAAGATTAAAGTATTACAAGAAAAAGTTAAAGATAGGACGACTAGACAAACAATCCAAGTCGGGAAAAGTGAGGTTGTTTTGAAAAAAGCTCATTATAATCCGAATTTCACTTCAAAAACAATTCTTACTGACTCTACATGGAGCTACGTAGAAATATATTTAAAACAAGATAAGTCTAAGGAAGCTGAAGAAGCATTGTTTTATTGGGAACAGGCAAGAAATTTTTATGATGCCTCGAAGGCTCTATCAATCGTGTCATCACCATTGACGATATATTATTGCTTCTTAAATGCTACAAAAGCACTTTTGAAATATAAAAAACAAAACTTCAATTTAAAGCATGGAGTAACAGGGAAAAGAAAGGATGGGCAATTTGTTCTTCAAAATGAAACACTTACAATAAAACCTAAAGGAGTGTTGTCAGGCCTATGTGCATATCTTAGAGAACCAATAAAAAATAATGAACCGACACACACATTAAAAGATATTTTTTACAATCTATCGTTTATCCACAGAGCATTTCAATTAACATATTCCAGTTCTTCATACCCAGAGCTTTTTGTGCCAATTCTTAATCCGAGATATGTTCACGACAAAACCAGAAAAGTCGGATGGTTTGAAGCTCAACTTGAAACTGAGCACAGTAATAATAGAACATGTGGCAATTTGATTGGTTTTGGGCTTGATAAAAAATATGACAATAAACAATTTTATGTAATTCGAAGAAACAAAACATTTAACTGGAATTGTAAAAGGAATCAACCTACAAAAGATAGTTTATCTTATTTAACAAGTTACCATACCAAAATAAGGAAGCAGCTAAGAACAATTTACGGGCAAAACAATCTTTGGTATATTAAAAGAACAAACCTATCAACTCATATTATTGATAGAAGTAATTTAGTATTAATTTTTGCCACAATGCACAGATTAAGTGAAATGGCAAGATATGAACCACAAGCTTTAATTAAACATTTGGAAAAAAATCATAGTTGGTTGCTAACCGAATTTATAAATAAATCACCCTTGCAATTTATAGATGAAATCTCAAGTGAAATAACAGGTAATGACTTTAGAGCTACTGGTTTTAGAGAATAAAATCAAGTGAGAAACTTCATTTTTGTTCTGAAAGCTTTAAATTATTTATTGGAGTAGTGCCAATTTCATGCCTTGTTCATCATGGAGTTTAAATTTTGAGAACCAAATACTTCTCCAAGCATCAAATCGTAGATTGAAATTCACACTAATGATTTCTTTTTATGGTAGGTATTCAAATTTAAACACATTCACCCGATCACACCCGAATCCACCTGAATTTATTCGAATACAAACAACTCCCAACTGAAAAATCCGCATTAAATCAATTTAATGCGGATTTTTTATCACTTTTAATAAGAGAGGGGAAGTGTAATTGATGTGGTATTACAATTGTTCTTTTGCCATTTCTTGCTCTATTCTTGAATTTACAACTCTGTAAATTGCCCAAATTCCAATTGCAAGCCCCCCGATAATTAATACGGTTTGAAAAGCACTGCTCCTAGCAGTTTTTGTCGCTTCTGGAACAAAGTTATTGAATGCTGTTGCATCGAAGTGATTAAAAGGTATATGTGCCATATTTGTTAGATTTTGTAAAAAATAAAATTCCCACCTTCTTGGTAAAAACAAAAAGACCCAAAACTGTGCATAACACCGTTATATCGGTCATCCTTTATTTTTAAGGTAGGCAAATCAAAGGGAAATGATTTAGAAATGAGGTCAACTTGATTAATAACAAATTTCCCCTCTTTGTCTGCTTTGAATAGACCAAGTAAGATCCGTACGGCCCTTTTAATTTTGAGATCTGTTCCTTTAGTCGCTTTGTTAATTATGCTCGCCTTACGATTGTTGTACGCTTGTTTACATTGGGTTGAGCAATAAACTTGATTTAAGCGCCCATAGAATGAGCATCCACACAAATCAAAACCACAAACATGTAGATATTTACCATCTAGATATTCCATCTTCTCTTTTTGGCAAATATAAATATTTCATCTTACATTAATGTAACTTGTATTATATTTATTGATAACTTTGAAGCATGAAAAATAAATTCGACACTTACGCGAAAGGCTTCGAGATAATAGATAGTCAAAATAATGATCCTCTAGATTACTTACGTACTCCAAGGTATAGTCGTAAAAGCTTAGATATTCCAGCTCGAATTCTTAATCACTGGGATAAAATGGAGTTGCTTCTTAGAAGAAATCCTTTAGGGGCAACCTATTCATTTAACCTTGCTGAAGCATTTTGGATCAAGCTCATTCAAAAATTAAGGGCATATAATTTACCCTTGGAGCTAATAAAGCAGTTAAAAGATGTTTTGTGTATGCTCTATAAACACAATGAGTTAATGAAAGGGCAAGATGAATTGCTTAACTATTTTGCCTCACTAAATTCTGAGGTCTCAAAAACAGAGCTTGAAAAAATGTTTAAATCAGCAGATTTCATTGAGTTTATAAATTCAATGAAAGCAACAGTACTCGAGAATCTTCTTCTTGATTTGATCATAACTAGAGCCGACCATCGAATTTTTATCAATGAAAAAGGGGAAGTCTTTTTCTTTAATAAAGAAATGAGGAATGCTAATGACGAGGATTTTCATGAATTGAATAAATTCATGAGTAATTCGTATTTGAGTATATCATTATTTGAAATAATCAAAGAACTGATAGCAGACCTTGGTGAAGACGAATGTTCTGAAAACCAAAACATCTTAACTAAAGATGAAGCCATGGTTTTAAAACTATTGAAGCAGGAGGATATTTCAAAGATCGAAATCAGTTTCAACGATACAACGAAGAAAGCTGAAACTATCAAAGTAACCCAAAGCAATAGTGTAGATAATTTAAATAGGATACAGGACCTCATTATTAGAAATGGGTATCAAGATATCTCGATTAGCACACAAAAAGGAAAAGTTGTGAAATGCACCAACACAATTAAACATAAACTTGATACCAAATAACTTGGATCAATTGTAAATAGCGCAAATTACCTAATACCTAGGAATGCGAGCACATCCATGAATTGAAATGGATTTGTCAAAAGAAGAACGAAAAAAAAGATTAATTGAGAAAATTAGCAAGCAGAAAAAAATGACAATAGAACAAGCAACGGAATACCTAGCTGTTCTCGAAACTTACTGTGAATTAGTAATAAAGTACACTTTATTTAAAGGTAATGAATAGATTGAAGGACTTTGAAAAACTCTATGGACTGAGCACCAAAAAGAATAACCGCAACAAAGCGATTATCTACACTCGTGTGTCGACCAAAGAGCAGGCTGATAACAATACAAGTTTGGCCACTCAAAAGCAGTATTGCGAAGATTTTGCCTTGAAAAATGGCTACGAAGTCGTGGAATATTTTGGTGGAACCTACGAGTCCGCTAAAACCGATGAACGCAAAGAATTTCAGCGCATGATTAAATATGCTCGTCAGAATTCGACTATCGGATACATCCTGATCTATTCCTACGACCGTTTCTCTCGTTCAGGGGCCAATGCCTCATACATTGCTGATGAACTCAAGAAACAAGGAATTACCCTGATCGCCGTCACACAAAAAGTAGATACTTCAAATGCAGGAGGAATCATGCAACAAGATTTCTTCTTTTTGTTGAGCCGTTTTGACAACGAAATGCGCAGAGACAAGACCAAAACAGGAATGACCGAATTACTTCGCAAAGGTTATTGGCTATGGACGCCTCCAAGGGGTTATCAAAACCTAAAGAAGCACCACAGAGCAGTAGATTGGGAAATTGTTGTTACAGCAGAAGGGGACTTGCTCAGACAAGCTTTTCAGTGGAGACGCCATAATACATACAGTTCAGCAGAAATTGTCCGTAAGCTGAATGCTCAGGGAATGAAGATTGATGAAAAACGCTTGCACGATATTTTTAACAATCCGTTTTATTGTGGAATTCTCATTTCAAAAATGCTTCCAGGTGAAATCATTCAAGGCCAACACGAACCTTTGGTTTCACAAGAAGATTTCTTGGCCATTCATGCACCTGCAAGTAAAGTGGTTAGTAAAACCTATGAAACTATGTCTTTGGACTTGCCTTTGAAGAAATCTTTGCGTTGTCCAAACTGTAATCATTTGATGACAGGCTTCTATGTAAAGTCAAAAGACCTGTTCTATTACAAATGTCAAAAGAAATGCGCTGGGGTCAATTACAGTGCTAAAAAATTGCACGTGGCTTTCGAAAACCTTCTGAATGAATACCAATTGGATTTGAAAGGAGTGGAGAAGGATGTAGCACCAGAAGTCATGCAATACACTTTGTTGGCGTTGTCTAAGGAAGATGCCAATGAAATGATGGTGACGAAATCTAAATTGACGCAGGTTAAAAAAGACTTGGAGCACATGGAAGAACGCTACGCAATTGGTAAGATTGATACCTTGATTTACACCAAATACAGCGAAAAGTATCGGGAGGAGATTTCAATTTTGGAGCAAAAACTCATGAACCCCAACCTGACGAGTTCTAACCTGAAAAAATGCATCAAAAATGGCCTTCAAATCGCCAAAAACCTTAGTAAAATATGGGGTTCAGCAAATATGTTCGATAAGCACAAGTTGCAACACATTTTGTTTCCAGATGGATTCACTTACGACAAGCAAAAGGGGCGAGTTCTAACTTTTCGAACGAATGTATTTTTTCACTTAACACATTCATTATCAAAGGTTTTATCGGAAATAAAAAACGGAGATCCGATCAAAATTGATCAAATCTCCGCTTTAGTGACCCCGGAGGGATTCTAACCCCCAACCGCTGGAGCCGAAATCCAGTGCGCTATACAGTTGCGCCACGGAGCCAATGAATTTTGGATTAAAATCCGAATTGTTGCAAAAATAGAAGAAATAAGGGTTGGATTCAAAAAAAAACTTGAATTTGGCTGCATGTCAATAGAATTCAATATCTTCGTTACTTAAAATCAAACACAATGAAAAAAATTACACTTGCATTCGCACTTTTAGCCGGAACTATCGGTTTCGCTCAAACAGGTAAATGGGGTATTCAATTAAACCACGGTGCACATTTTGGCGGAGAGCTCGGTACAGGTCTTTCTTTGAATGGTGGTGTTTCATACAACCTCGCTAAAAATATTCAAACCAAACTTGACGCAGGTATCGATTACCTCGGCGATGACAACCTTTCTCGTTTGACCCTTCAATTAGGTGCAGACGTTATTGGTATGGCCAATGCAGCATCTAAACTTGGTTTGACACTTCATGGTGGTGTTGGTCTTTTGAACAATGGTAACATGATTTTTAACGATACTTACTTACTTCGTGGTGACGACATGGTGGCCCTTACTTTTGGTGTGTCTCCTACAATCAAAGTTAGCGAGCACGCAGGTATCTTATTAGATTGGTCATACGCAAAGCTTTACAAAATTGACGGCGACCTTACTAAATATATGAACGGAACCGTTGGTTTCTACTACCGTTGGTAAGAAACGATACGTCAAAATTACATTTCAAAGGCGAGCCGATTGGTTCGCCTTTTTTTATGGCTATTTTTAAGATTTTGAGAGCTGGTACGCCTGTATTCCTTTCCAATATAGCACTAAGCATACTACCAGTAATAAATGACTGAAGTCATTGCGGTCAAACCAAGGAGCCAAATTTATTTTTTGACTCTGGATAATTGCACTGGGAAAAAGCAAGAGCACAGCTATCCAAAAATAGTTAAACTGACGGTGAATGCTTTTTTGATAATGTAAACCAAGGAAAAACAAGGAAAATACCATGCCAATTCCACTTACTATAGAAGGTACAGCGAGCCCTCGGCTTTGGTCTGTGCTGAGGTCCGCTGTATTGAAAACATACAGTTCAACCAAAATTCCTACGAAGAGTAGCAGCGCTGCTGCTGTTTTGAATTGACTTTGTTGACGCTGATTTGGCCACAGGCTAATCTGGGCAAGACTCATGTAGTAGGTAGCGATCATGCTGAGAATCCAAGATGGATATTTGCCCCAAAGACCCCAATAAGCAAAGAGAAAATGACCTAAGCCGCCGGCCATAAAACTGATGCCAAATAGGAGGTAAAAACGGCGCCAATTTAGATGAAAGGGATGTTGACTATGTAGCTGCTTAATCCTGTATGCAAAAAATAAAGCCAAGCTAAATAAAAGGATGTCGCCAATCATGGCATTGGGTTCTAAAAAATGAAAGCCCCAAACGTTGAGCTGAATTTTTTCAAAATCATGTCCTATCATTGACTTTCTTCTTTGAAACGGTGGATGTTTTTTATCAGGATCTTTTCCACCAAAAGTGGCGAGATGCTATTTAGGATGCGGTTGATTTTACCCAACAATGTTTGGGTGTTTGTAAATTGACGCTTTTCAATGAGACGTAAGCAATCTTTGGCAACTTGTGCCATGGTGAGCACTTTTTCGTTGTTTCGGGCTTTTAAAACTTGCATTTGTCCGTTGGCACCAACGGTTTGTTTTTGGTGTTCTATTGCTGTTTTTGCCACTCGCAACAAACCAACATGGATGTGATGATCGTGTTCTTCTATTCTGAGTGCTTCAGCAAAGGCTTGAAGCGCCATTTTTGAAGCAGAATAGGGGGCAAGGCCTGGCAAACCATGAATGGCAGCCAAACTTGAAATAAAAACGATACTGCCTTTATTTTGTCTGATTTGGGGCAGAGCAGCTTGAGTTGGGAAAATACAACCGTTCACGTTGCTCTTGAAGACTTGTTCAATGACATTTTCATTGAGCTCTGCAATGTTACCTCGGCTAGAAATACCCACATTATTGATCAATATATCGAGTTTTCCGGCACGGCTAATGCTTTGGCTGATCAAGCGCTGCGCTTCATTGAAGTTGCTGACATCTGCAGCAATTGCATAGGCTTGTCCGCCAGAATTTTCAATATCTTGTTTTAAGGAGTCAAGCTTTTCTTGTTGCCGACCATTCAAGATGACCAAACAACCATGCTGTGCAAGTTCTATGGCTATGGCTTTCCCAATTCCTTGACTTGAACCCGTGATGAGTGCTACTTTATTTTGAAAAGAACTCATGATAATGGTCTGTAATGAATTTCTGGATGGTGTTTCAGTGCAGTGAGGCTGTTGGTCCAGGCCATGCCGATATGAACGATAATGGCAATCCAGATGTTGCCGGCCATGAGGGTTAGTAAACACAGTACAAAGCCGAGTGGAATCGCACCAATGGTTTCATCGAGACCCTTGGGGACATGCGTAGCCGAATAGAGCGCCACATTTACAGCAATCGCTAGCCATATGCCATATGCCTCAACTAACGGAAATAACAAAAGGCCTCTGAATAAAAGTTCATAGCCAATGAGGTATACTGCCCAACCCAGTAAATTGAGTCGGTAAGTTTTTTTGGTCCAAATTTTGGCCCGAATCTGGGGGTAGTTGATCAGGTTCTTTTCTTTTTTGGCGGAAAATGCGGCAAGCGGTATCACAATAAGTAATAAGCCTGTTGTCACCAATAAATTGAATATGAGGGTGTCTGATCTGAAGTTCAAGCCATAATAAGAAAGTCCTCTATGGGGTTCGAGAAGTAATAAAATCAATAGTGGAAAGATTCCCATGCTGAAAAAACCAAGCCATTTCGTCATGTAAATAAACTTGAGCCAGGCGGTGTCGTGGTCATAACGAGCAAAGTAACGCGCCTTAATTTTTTCTGATTTTGAACCAAACCAAAAAACAACAAAACCAATTAAGGCGAGGTAAATAGGGGCAATCCCGCCACTAAGGGTTGGTTGCTGATTGGGGAGAGCTAAATAATGAATCATGAGTTAAGCGATATAGCCATTTTCTTTGTACCAACCCATGCAATCAGCGATCGCTTCTTCAATAGGTGTACTTGGAAGAAGAAGCTCTTTGCGCGCTTTTTCCGGAGAATAAAACTGTTTGACACTTGCCATTTTGGCCATGGAGTAACTTAATTTTGGTGCCTTACCTGTTAATTTTGCTTTGAGTGAATTGATGGCTCCGACCATGTTGATGGCAAATCCAGGGAATTTTTTGATTTTGAAAGGTTTATCAAAAACTTGTGCAGCTTTTCTAAACATTTCACCAAAATAAAGATTTTCGTTACCGACAATATAACATTCACCAAGGCGCCCCATACGAAGTGCATTGACAGTAGCAACTGCTACATCTTTGGAGTAAACAAAATTTTTGCCGCCTCCGGCATAACCCGGTAGTTTGTTGTTGTAGAGCTCAATGAGCATTCGGCCCGAAGTGGGGCCGGAATCAAAGGGGCCAATCATGTAGGTTGGGTTGACCACAATAACCGGGAAATTTTGTGTTTTATGTAAATCGAGCAGGTAACATTGCGCTTCGTATTTACTATCCATGTAGTCCATTTTAAACTGATGCGCTTCATAGCTATTTAGCTCGTGGCCAGGCATTGTTTTAGGGCCATGGTCAAAAGAATTGGCAGTACCAATTTGTACCATTCGTTGATAAGCAAACTGCTGTGCGAAATCGGCGATGTTTTGAACCCCTTTGAGATTTACTTCATGAATAATACCAAGGCGTCTTGGCCAGATGGTAGTAAGGGCTGCAATGTTAATGACGTATTGGCAGTCTGCCATTTCTTTTTCAAGGAAGTCACGATCAAGAATATTGCCTTCAACAATTTCGATATTAAGGCCGTCAATTACATGGGTATTAGTGCCAGGTAAAATTTGGGCCTTCACTTCGTAGCCTTGACCAAGTGCTTCACGGGTAACGCTTGCACCCAACATACCATTGGCTCCGGTGATAAAAACTCTTTTAACCATTGATACAAAGTTAAAAATAAAAAAATGTTTTAATCAGCCAAAAGCATCAGAGTAAATGAATATTGTTCTGTGAGCTCTTGGAGTTGTTGAGTTGTACTTGCTATTGTGACAAAAATGGTGGCACCAATTTTTTCTATTGCTAAAGGTTCAATTGATTTGAATAGTTCAATTGGAGTTAAATTGTCATGAAAACCTAGAACCCATTTTTTGACAGGGGCAGTGATTTGATGTTGCAGCGTCAGGCCGCGCTTATATGGATACTGATAACCTCGTTGTGCGGCGCAGAGGTCATTGAATAATGCTGAGCCTGTTGCCAAATCACCGGCACCTTGTCCCTCAAATAATTGAAAACCAATTTCGTTGTCACCAACTAAAATGGCATTTTGAGCCCCTTTAACATGGCTCAAAGCATGATTAGCATTTACCAAAGTAGGGCAAACAATAGCCTCAGTAAGTTCCAAAATATCGTTTTGTTTGGCACTTGCAATTAACTTGATATTTAAGTTGTGTTGAGTCGCGAATTGCAATTCGTCTTTCCCAAGATCAGTAATGCCTCTTTTGAAAATCAATTCATTCTCAATGAAGATGCCAAATGCATGTAAGATGAGTATTTGTAATTTGTAACTGGCATCATGGCCCTCGACGTCTAAAGCTGGATCTTTTTCTGCAAAGCCGAGCTCCTGGGCATTTTTCAATGCAAGTTGGTAGTCGAGTTGTAGGCGCTGCATTTGATCCAAAATATAGTTTGTTGACCCATTCACAATGCCTCGAATTTCAGTAAGGGCATGAAATGAATAATACTCTTCCAAATTTCTAATAATTGGAATACTACCGCAGACTGCTGCTTCATATAAAAGAGGCACCTGCTGCTCGCGTGACAACGCTATGAGTTCTGGTAAATTCGCAGCCAACATTTTTTTATTGGCCGTAATGAAGCCTTTTCCGCTGCGTAAAGTTTGTAGGGCAATTTCGTAAGCTTTTGGTGCGTCGTTAATGGCTTCCACAACAACTTCGATTTGTTGGGTGTTGCAAATTTCTTGGGCGCTTGAGAGTAAACTTTTATTGAAATTTCTTCGTTTGTTTTTTTGCCGCACGGCTATTTTCTCCAATTCAAAAGGATGAAGCCCTTTGCTATCTCGGTCTAAAATTTGATAAAGTCCTGTGCCTACAACACCAAAGCCAATCAATCCTATTTTTTGTTTTGTTTTCATAATTGCTCAAATGCTTGTTGAAGGTCTAGAATTAAATCGTCTGCATGTTCAATGCCTACAGATAAACGAATCAAAGAATCCTGTATGCCCCTTTGAATTCGGACTTCTCTTGGTACTGATGCATGAGTCATGAGCGCAGGTTGACATATCAGACTCTTGACACCGCCTAAACTTTCGGCAAGTTTAAAGAGCTGGGTCTTGGTGACCAATTTTGATGCGAGTTGTTGTTGATCATCTTTGAGGCTAAAAGATAAAACACCGCCAAAATTTCCGGACTGTTGCTGTTGGGCTAAATCGTGTAGTTGATGTTGTGAAAGCCCTGGGTAGTATATTTGGTCTATCGCCGGATGTGCTGCCAAATAATTAGCGATTTTCAAGGCAGATTGACTTTGTTTTTCAAAACGAAGATGTAATGTTTCAATGCCCCTGATACACAGAAAAGCGTCGAAAGGCCCTAAAATGGCACCCGTGCTATTTTGAATGAATTTGATCTGCGCAGCAAGTTCGGGATCTTTTGTAACTACGATGCCGCCAACAAGATCCGAATGGCCTGCCAAATATTTAGTGGCAGAATGGATGACAAAATCGGCACCTAGATCCAATGGATTTTGAAATAAAGGCCCCGCAAACGTGTTGTCAACTACTAGTCTACAATTGCTTTGCGCAGCAATTTGAGCAATGGAACGGATATCACTGATCTTAAGTAACGGATTTGTCGGTGTCTCTAACCAAATGAGTTTTGTTTTGTCATTGATTTTTGACTTAATTGCTTCAAGATTTTGGGTGTCTACAAAATTAACTTTGATTCCGAGCTTAGCGTAAACTTTTGTAAATAAGCGATATGCACCGCCGTAAATGTCGTCAACTGCTAAAATTTCATCACCGACCTGCAGTGTTTTTACGACGGCGTCAATGGCAGCTAACCCTGTGGCAAATGCGCTGGCTTGAATGCCATTTTCTAATTGAGCGACAATTTCTTCTAGAATTTGTCGGGTTGGGTTATTGCTGCGTCCGTAATCAAAACCCTTGTGCTGGCCCGGTGCTTCTTGGACGAAAGTTGCCGTCTGATAAATTGGAACTGAAATAGCTCCAGTCAGAGGGTCAATAGGAATACTGTTTAAAATAGCTGTTTCTTTTTTCATGATAAGATTAAATTAAATTTGATCAAATCAAGAAAAACATCAGAAAAAGCCTATTAGGCTCTCCTGATAAGCAGAAGAGCTGAAGGAAGCCAATAAAATTGTTCAGCGAAATCTCACTTATCTGTCGTGTAAACACGTTGGAAGTAGCACCTTCATCGTTGGATGGGTTGCTAAAGCGTCATAGGGCCAAATCCCTCAGCTTTTCTTGATAAGACATTAAATAAAGAACTGCTGCAAAATTAAGCAACTTTTTAAATGCGGAAAACTTTTTTTTAAAATTTCCAAGAAATTCCGGTGTTGAGTTGCCATTGATTGAGGCTGAAACCTTGTTGGTTCAACGATTGGAAGTTTTTAATTTGGATAGAGTAGCGTGGTTCAAGGTAGATTCCTAGATGTTGATTGGCTAAGTATTCGAAACGGAAATTTTGTATTTGCTGCCAACTCATTCGTTTCAGTTGAGGTGTTATACGAACCACACTTGGGGCAAAGCCCGGGACAGAAAGTGTTTGGCTTGCTTCTGTCAGGTAGTCTAGGGTGAGGCCAGTAGAAAATTGTAAAGCAAAATTTCTGAAAGTTTTTTGGTAACCAAATGTAAACGGTACCTGAATGGTTTTTAGATGCACGTTACTCAAGTAGTTGGTATGCACATGGCTTGTGTCAGAGCCAATCGGACTCGGAGGAAAATTTGGCCATGGGCCATCTTCTAATTCTTCATCAGAAACTTTTCGTTGCCCCAGGATATAATTGAACAGGTAATGTTCTTTGTCATCATAGGAGTAAACGTTTGTTTTATAAAAAGATTCTTGAATATCAATTTGTTGTTGCCCCGCACCTATACTAACAATCCAGTTTTTAGGTAAGAAAAACTGAAGTTGAATGCTAGGTTTCTGAATGGTTTTGACCGCTTGCGTATAGCTTGCCGAATTATTGAGTAAATAGCCTGGGCTACGCAAGGTTGCTGCTGACTTTGTACCATAAACCTGCAAGCTGAGCAATTGAGCCTTATTTTTAGTCGGGCTTAGTTTTTGTAATTTTTGAGGCGTATTTTGAATGCGCTGTAATGGTTTGGTGCCAAGTAAATTTAGTGCTTGCTCTTCATTTGCAGCGATAGTTGCTGTTTGATTTAAAATCTGGGATAACGCAGCAGGGCTTACGGTTAGATTTTCTGTGTTGTTAAGTGTATTGCCAACAGGATAAATTGCAGCACCTATACTTGACTTATTTTCTGGATATCGAGCTTTTACGGTATTGTTATTTGAAAGCTGTGCAAGTTCAGCAGCTTGTTGAGTTTGTTTTTTATCGACGGATCGAGAAGTTGCGCTTTGTGACGCTTGTTCAACCGGTTTTGGAGTTTTCAGTACGTTGAGGGTAATAACTGAGCCAATCAAGGCCGAGCCTACAGCAGTGAGGCCGTATTTGACCAAACTTTTGGCATACCATGCTTTAGGTTTACCTACTACATCGTGTAAACGCTTCCACATGAGCTCATGAGGAGTCTGTTGCCCCTTAAGTTGCTCGCGCAGGTATTTTTCAAAGTCGTCTAGTTCTTGCATTTTTAGCCGATCATTTGTGTGCGTTCATTTTTTTCTATTGCTTTCTGAAGTGCTTTTTTTGCTTCAAAAAGTTGTGATTTCGACGTGCCTTCAGAAATATGAAGGAGTGTACCGATTTCTTTATGAGAGTAGCCTTCCATCACATAGAGGTTAAAAACCATGCGTGAACGAGGAGGTAATTTTTGAACGAATGATAAAATTGTTGCTTCTCCTATTTGATCAAGGACATTGGGCTCAGGAGTAGCTAAGTGGTAGGCTGTTTCAATTTTTTGATGTTGCGCGAATTTGGCAGAACTTCTGAGATAATCTATGGAAGTATAAACCACAATTTTTTTGATCCATCCTGGAAGGTGAGCACTGCTTTCGATGCGATGTAAGTTCTGAAAAATTTTGACGAATGCATCTTGAAAGATATCTTGTGCTGCTGATTCGTCTTGGGCGTATCTCATACAGACCTTGAACATGGCTGGTGCGAACAGTTCATAAAGCTCTTTTTGTGCCCGCGCTTCTTTTCGGATACAAGCTTTGATGAGGTTGTCGTACAGGCGTATTTCTTTGGTCATCCTATTGTAAGTCGTAAGGGACTTGAATTGGTTGGAAGCACAAAGAATTTAGATGATAAAAATAGCACCTAAGGTAACAGCAGAACAAGTAATTAAGACAATGATTTGTTCGATTGATAATTGTGTTTTTATCTGGACTGTTGGTTTTTTGAGAGCTAAAAGCAACAGACGCAAATAAACAAACGCACCAATGACAGAACCAATAAGTGCAAGTATGGTTGTGTAAGGTAAATTTGGAGCTGCGGCCCATAGTAAAAAGAATTTACCAAAGAACCCTGCCATCGGCGGAATACCGGCCAAAGAGAATAAAGCCAAAACTATTGCAATACCTAATATAGGATTTTTCCAGGCCAATCCTTCCCAAGAACTGAGATCATCGTTGTCTGGGCTATTTACCTGATTACTGACAACCAAGGCTATGGTAGCAACAGCATAGGCCATAACGAAGAAGAAAATATTGGTGTTGTTGACATCAGCAAGACTAAATAGCATTAGGCCTGCATTGGCAATAGATGAATAAGCGATGAGTCGTCTGAAGCTTGTTTGTTTCCAGGCAGTGATGTAGCCATAAAATACAGAAGCAACTATGATCAGGCTAACGAGGTCTATCCAGAAAAAATAAGAATCTCTGAAAACGGTACCAAATACATACATGACCGCATAAATACCTGCAATCTTAACAACCGTTGACATATACATTAAAACGGCGTTTGAGGCTCCTTGGTAAACATCTGGCCCCCAAAAGTGAAAAGGCACTGCACCGATTTTAAATACAAAGCCAGCCAAGATAAATAAACTACCAATCATGGCCATTGGCGATTGCCAAATACCAATGGCTAAGTTGGACTGAATTTCGACTAATTGAAAACTTCCTGTAGCTCCGTAAAGCATTGCGATTCCAAAAAGCATAATAGCGGAAGCAAACGAACCCGTAAAGAAATATTTCACAGCAGCTTCTGCAGAAATGCTACTCCCTTTTTCAATGCCGACCAAAACATAGATAGGAATAGATAAAATTTCAAGCCCAATGAAAAAGAGCATGAGGTCAGATGGAACTGCCATCAGAATAGCCCCGCAAAGAGAAAATAATATCAAGGCAAAGTAATCGCTGGTGTGTTCAAGGTCTTGCTTGTATCGTTGAAAACCACCAAGGATGGCTAACAGCGTAACGCCGCATAACAACATAATGACCAATGGTGGGGTAGGGACTTGCGCTGCATAAGCTTGAATCGGCGAAACATAACTGCCTCTGAAATAAGCAGCAACTCCGGCGCCAACAAGGCCAAGTACAGCAACAAGGAGTGAAAGCACGGCTTGTTTGCGCATTCCGGCGAAAAGTCCAATGAGCCCGGCAATAAAAATGATGACAATACTATCCATGATGTTGACTTAAGGTTTGAGTTGTACGAGGCTGTGCCCTACGAAATCTGTAATACATTTTGGTGATAGACCAAGGTAAATTGCTGCAATGCTTAGAATTGCAAAAACCATCATTTCAGACCAATGTAAGTCTGAGAAAGCGCTGATTTGTATAGGGCCAAACATGGTATTTTGGTAGGCTCTTAACATGTACACAGCACCAAGAATTAAGGTTGAGCTTGCAAGTACTCCGGTAAGGACATGTGCTGAAAATAATGACTTCAATAAAAAGAATTCACCAATGAAACCTGCCGTAAATGGTACCGAAAGCGAAATAAAGGTCAAGACAGCAAACCAAAATGCAAAACGAGGAGCAATTTTAGCGATGCCACCTAGTGCAGAAATATCTCTCGTTTTTAAGCGATGTTCAATGATGCCAGCGGCTAAAAATAAGCCTAAAGCTACAATGCTATGATTGACAATTTGTAGCATAGCAGTTTTCGTTGTTTCTGTATCGCCTAGCATGATGCCTGCCGCAATCAGACCAAGGTGACTCAAAGATGCATAGGCAAAAAGTGCTTTAAGGTCTTGTTGTTTGATGGCCACAACTGCTCCGTAGATGATTCCAATGAGGCCAAGAATAATGACAGGCCAACGCCAGAAGTCAACGGCAGCACCTGCAAAAATAGGAAGCACCCATTTGATCAATCCAAAAAGCGCCATTTTGAGCATAAGTGCAGAAAGCAACATAGTTCCGGCAATAGGAGCTTTGGTATAGGTTTCGGCTTGCCAAGTATGGAACGGAAAAAGTGGAATTTTGATCGCGAATGCGAGCAGGAAACCACCCATTAGAAAAATGCCAGTATTACCAAGCTGGTTGAGGTCGGCAGCAAGAAGCGCTTCATAGCTTTGCTGGTTGGTGATGTGCATGAGTCCGATAACAGAAAGCAACATTGCCAATGAACCTAAAAGCGTGTAAAGGAAAAATTGCAATAATGCTTTTTGTTTTTCGAAAGCTCCGAACCAAAAAAGGATCAGAAATACAGGTAACAACGTGAGTTCCCAAAAAAGGTAAAAACCGAGAATGCTGTTACTGGTAAATAGGCCAATTAAACCAAATTGCATGAGGAGCGTGAGTGCAGTGAAACGTGTTTCGTGAACAATGCTTCTTTGGAAATTGGCTAGAAAAATCAAGAAAATAACTGCATTGGTCAAAAGAACCATAGTAAAACCAAGGCTGTCCAGAGAAAATCGAACCATGCTAAGGCCCAAATCAAAATAAAGTGTAGAAGTCGTGTCAAATACACTCAATTGAAAGATGCTCCAAGCCAAAGTAGCAAAACTGCTCACAAGACCTACAATACGGGTAATGGAACTTGGTAGCAACCAAGCGAGCAAACTAAAAGCGAGTGGGAGTAAGATAATTAGTGCCAAACCGAGATTTTTAAAATGTAATAACTAACAAATAAGATGACGCCAAGGACCATCCAAAATAAATAGGAACTAAGTAAACCGTTCTGCCATTTGCGTGTTTGAGTAGCAGTATTGACCACGCTATCTGCCAACGCGTAAACACCATTTCGCAAAATTTGTACATCGAAAACAGTCGCAACAAATTGTGAAAGTTTAAGTAAGGGCTGAACAAAAATAGCATCGTAGATTTCGTCGATGTAAAGTTTTTTTGCAGATAAGGTTTCCCAAGTGTTCATTTGATCGTCTGGTTTGGCGAGTGCTCCTTTCTTCGCATAATTGCGCAAAGCCCAAACAAGTACAACAATAGCGATCAAGCTTGCAAATACCATTAGACCAATAGACGTATTGAAATCAAGATGTGCATTATGTACTTCTGATAAACCAAAAGTACCATTACTCAAATAATGGTCAAACCAATGTGCCGCTCCGTGAAAGAACAGTCCTGGAAGGTTCAATACACCGCCAAATAAGGAAAGAATCGCCAAGATCATAAGTGGAAGTGTCATCGATAAACCGCTTTCGTGCACTTTTGCTTTTAAGGCATCTCCACCTCTGAATGCGCCATGAAACGTTAAAAAATAAAGGCGGAACATATAAATTGCGGTTAAAGTAACTGCCACTACTAGTACTGCGTATACAGCAGGGTTGTGGTGTAAGGCTTGCGCTAATATTTCATCTTTGGAGTAAAAGCCTGATAAAAATGGAATGCCAGCAATAGCCATTGTTCCGATCAGAAAAGTAAGATGCGTAACTGGCATGAGTTTGGCCAAGCCTCCCATTTTTCTGATGTCTTGTTCTTCGTGCATGCCGTGAATGACAGACCCCGAACCCAAGAAAAGCAAAGCTTTAAAGAAAGCGTGTGTAGTCACGTGAAATAAGGCCACGGTATAGGCTCCAAAACCCAATGCCACAAACATAAGGCCGAGTTGCGATACTGTGGAATAGGCGAGTACTTTTTTGATGTCATTCTGACGCAATGCCATAAACGCTGCCACTAAAGTGGTTGCCAAACCTACATACAGGATGATGTCTTTGGTGAGTGGCGCTAATTCGAACAAAAAGTTTGAACGGACGGTAAGGTAAATTCCGGCTGTAACCATTGTTGCGGCATGTATGAGCGCTGAAACAGGTGTTGGCCCTGCCATTGCGTCTGGCAGCCATGTGAATAAAGGAATTTGAGCACTCTTACCAGTTGCGGCAATAAATAAACAAAGGGTGATTAAGAACATAGCACCACCTTGCAAAGCTGGTTGAGTACTTAAAGCCAATCCAATTTTTTGAAATTCTAGGGTGCCGAACTGGCCAATGAGCATAAAAAGCCCGATTAGTAAACCAGCGTCACCAATTCTGTTCATGATGAAGGCTTTTCTTGCGGCTAAACTGTTGGCTGTACCTTTTTGAAGGTCGCTGTAATGAAAGCCAATCAGTAAATAAGAACACATTCCGACACCTTCCCAACCAAAGAAAAGAACAAAATAGTTAGATCCTAATACCAACAATAACATCGAAAAGATGAACAGATTGAGGTATGTAAAAAATTTGTGGTACCCTTCATCATGACTCATGTAACCCATCGAAAATAAATGAATCAAGGAACCAATTCCAGTAATGATGAGTGTCATCCATACGGACAGCGCATCAATTTGGAAGGAAGCATTGATTTGGGTGTCTTGGAAATTGATGATTTCAAAAAGGTTGACAATTTGTATGCCGTCGAGCCCGTTGAAAAGGGTAAGCGCCAGGAGAAAGGCGATGAATACAGCACTCGTGGCAAGCCCTCCTACAATCACTTTAGGAAGCTGTTTGCCAAAAACACCATTGATTACAAAACCAATCAATGGCAAAGCTAGAATGAAAATAAGCGTCAAGTCTTTGGCCATGATTAATTTTTTAATTGGTTAAACATATCGATGTCGATTGATTTGAGGTTGCGGTATGCCATGATGATGATAGAAAGCCCCACTGTTGCCTCAGCTGCGGCCACAACCATCGTGAAAAACACGAAAATTTGAGCATCTCCACTTCCGTAATACGTGGAAAAAGTAACCAACATTAGGTTAACCGCATTGAGCATTAGTTCAATGCACATGAGTAAAACGATCATGTTTTTGCGAGTCATGGCACCGATTGCACCAATTGTAAATAGCGCAAAAGCTACAAATAAGAAGAAATCGAGGGATGTCCCGATGCTATTGGCTGCTTGCATATTATTCAATGATTTGTTTTTCGCGTTTGGCAAGGAGAATAGCTCCTACCATAGCGGCGATAAATAAAATAGACGTGATTTCAAAAGCAACGATGTACTTAGAAAACAAGAGATTTCCGAGTTCTTTGACCAAACCTATTGAGCTGTCTTGGGAACGGTAATTTTGCCCCAGAATTAAAGAATCTTTGAGTGCAGTAATGAGCACCAAAAATAAACTCCCCCCGGCAATTAATGCTGCAAGTTGGGCACTGCGATTAGTAACGGGTTCTACTTCTTTATTGAGGTTAAGAAGCATCAGTACGAACAAGAAAAGCACCATAATTGCGCCGGCATAGACAATCATGTTGACGATTGCTAAAAACTGAGCGTTCATCATGATGTACATGGAGGTCACAAAAAAGAAGGTGACGACTAAGTAGATGACACTGCGTACGGGGTGTTTGCTTAAAATTACCATCAGGGCAGAGGCAATAGTAAGACTTCCGAGAATGATAGAGATGACTTGTAAACTCATGATTGAGAGCGTTTTCCGGTGTGTTGTCTTTTGGTGATGTCAATGCGTTGATCAAGAGATTCAACCAATACATCCTTACCATAAATGAAATTATCGCGTTCGAAATAGGTTGGAACCAAGCGATCTGTTAAAAAGATAGCTTCTTTCGGACAAGCTTCTTCACAAAGACCACAAAAAATACAGCGCAGCATATTGATTTCGTAGGTAGCAGCATATTTTTCTTCGCGATACAAATTTTCTTCACCTCGCTGACGCTCGGCAGAAGTCATGGTAATGGCCTCGGCTGGGCATGCCACAGCACACAAACCGCAGGCTGTACAATTTTCACGGCCTTGTTCGTCGCGTTTCAAGACATGTTGGCCACGGTAAACAGGAGCAAATTCGCGTGTTTCTTCTGGATATTTTACGGTTTTTCTTTTGCGCAGCATATGCTTGAACGTGGTGATCATTCCGCTGATAATTGCTGGCAAATATATCTTCTCCCATAGGGTCATGGGTTTGTCAGAAACTATTTTTTTTCTATTGGTTAGACTTTCCATCATTTCTATTCAAATTAAAACCATCCGTTTTGGTAAGCAATCACGATTCCAGTGATTAATAAGTTAATCAAGGAAAGCGGCAGTAGTGTTTTCCAACCGAGATGCATGAGTTGGTCAAAGCGAAAGCGCGGGATAGTCCAGCGGATCCACATGATGACGAAAATAAAGAGGAAAATTTTGATTGCAAATGCAAGTATGCAAAGAATGGCGAGTGTGTTTCCACTGAAATGGCTCATGCCAGGGAAGTTGTATCCGCCAAAGAATAAGATGGACATAATGGCCGAGGAAACAAACATAGAGGTGTATTCTGAAAATAAATACAACCCGAGTTTCATAGAGCTATATTCCGTATGATAACCACCTACTAGCTCGGATTCACATTCAGGCAAATCAAAAGGCGCTCTGTTCAATTCAGCGAGCGCACAAATAAAGAAGATTAAAAAAGCCAAGGGTTGATAAAAGATATTCCAAACATCTTTCTGACCTTCAACGATATCTTTCAAACTCAAAGAGCCAGATAACAAGACAATCGTAATGGCTGCTACCCCCATAGCTAATTCATAGGAAATCATTTGCGAACTGGCGCGAATAGCTCCGTAAAGCGAATATTTATTGTTTGAGGCCCATCCACCGATCATGATGCCATAAACACCAATGGAAATGACCCCAAAAACATACAAGATTCCAATATTGATATCGGCTACCTGAAGTGTGATATCGCGTCCGAAAAGATTCAGGGATGGCCCCCATGGAATTACGGCACTGGTAATGAGCGCAGTAAACATGGCCAATCCAGGGCCAATAATAAATAACCACTTGTCAGCTTTTGCAGGAATAAAATCTTCTTTAAGAAACATTTTAACACCATCGGCTATAGGCTGAAGGATACCAAAGGGCCCCGCACGGTCTGGCCCAACGCGGTCTTGGATCCAGGCAGCTAATTTGCGTTCAAAGTAAGTCATGTAGGCTGCAGCACCCAATGAAACAAGAAAAAGCAAGACAACTAGAATTGATTTTTCGATGAGTAGAGCAGTATCCATTAGCGAAGCAATTGAGGATTTTGGTCATTTTTGGTGGCGTATTTCCCTTGAGAAATTACCGAATGACGATCGATTTTTCTAGGACCAATGATGTTCCATTTGCTGGTGTCTTTTTTGTCAAAACGACAGTCGTTGCAAATCCAGGCAGTTTTGTCGTCAATGGTTTCAACCTCGCCGTATTTGTCCTTGCGGGCAGTTACGCGGTAAATTTCATTGCCAAACATCCAAAGAACAGCTTTGCCAGAACATTTTTCACAGGCGCATTCAGCCTCCATTGGCTTTAAAAACCATACTCTTGATTTGAAGCGGAAAGTTTTGTCTGTAAGTGCACCCACAGGGCAAACATCGATCATGTTGCCTGAGAAGTCATTTTCTATGGCATTTTCGATGTAAGTGGATATTTCAGCGTGTTCCCCTCGGTGCATTACACCATGAACGCGTGAATCTGTGAGTTGATTGGCCACGTGCACACAACGGTAGCATAAAATACAACGGTTCATGTGCAATTTAATTTTGTTGCCAATTTCTATTGGGGCGTACGTACGGCGTTCTTCACGAAAACGCGTTTGAGCAGATCCGTGTTCGTAGCCAAGATCTTGCAAATGACATTCTCCGGCTTGGTCACAAATTGGGCAATCTAGTGGATGATTGATCAATAAAAATTCAACAACCCCACCACGATTTTCGTGGACACGTTGGGAAGTTTTGTTTTTGACAATCATGCCGTCCATGACTTGTGTAGAACAAGATGCGACTAATTTAGGCATTGGGCGTGGGTCAGCAGCAGAACCTGCGGCTACTTCTACCAAACAGGTACGACACTTTCCACCTGTACCAGGTAATTTGCTGTAATAACACATGGCAGGTGGCACGAGATCGCCACCAGCTTGTCGGGCAGCATTCAGGATAGTTGTTCCTGGTGCTACTTCAATTTCGACATCGTCAATTGTTACTTTTATCATAAGACTATGCTTCAAGCGGTGTTTGGATTAAACCATAATTTCTTGTCTGCGCCTCTTGTGGAGACTTCACGTGCCATTCGAACTCTTCGCGGAAATGGCGAATAGCAGCGGCAACAGGCCAAGCAGCAGCATCGCCCAACGGACAAATGGTGTTGCCTTCTATTTTTTTGTTGATTTCTTCAAGTAAGCTGATGTCTTCAAGGGTACCAGTACCGTGTTCTAGACGGTATAGTACTTTTTCCATCCAGCCAGTTCCTTCACGACATGGAGAACATTGACCACAAGACTCATGGGCGTAGAATCTGGCAAAGTTCCATGTGTTTCTGACGATACATTGATCTTCGTCAAAAACCACAAAGCCACCAGAACCGAGCATCGAACCCGTTGCAAAACCACCATCTGCTAAACTTTCGTAAGTCATGAGACGTTGGTCACCGTTGGCGGTTTTGGTTACTAAGAAATGCGGTAAAATAGGTACTGATGAACCTCCTGGAATACAAGCTTTTAGTTTTTTGCCATTGGCAATGCCGCGGCAGTAGTCGTCGCCGTAGATAAATTCTTCGACTGAAAGCCCAAGTTCGATTTCATAGACACCGGGTCTGACTAAATTTCCACTCGCGGAGATCAGTTTTGTACCAGTTGATCTTTCGATACCAATTGATGCATAAGCCTCGCCACCATGATTGACAATCGGAACAACAGCGGCAATGGATTCTACGTTATTGACAACTGTAGGATTGCCCCAGAGTCCTTTGACCGCTGGGAAAGGTGGTTTCATCCGTGGATTACCGCGCTTCCCTTCTAAAGATTCTAGTAGCGCGGTTTCTTCGCCACAAATATAAGCTCCACCTCCAGGTGTCACGACGAGGTCGAGGTCATAGCCAGAACCTAAAATATTTTTCCCGAGCATGCCATTTGCATAGGCTTCGGCAATTGCTTTTTCTAGGATGCGAAGCACATACATGAATTCGCCGCGGATATAGATGTAAGAACGACGTGCACCTAGGGCATAACTAGAAGTGATCATCCCTTCAATGAGTAGGTGAGGGATTTTCTCCATGAGGTAGCGGTCCTTGAAAGTACCAGGTTCTGATTCGTCGGCATTGCAAACCAAGTGTCTTTCCACTCCTTCAGGTTTGGCCAAGAAAGACCATTTCATTCCGGTAGGAAATCCGGCGCCGCCTCGACCGCGTAGGCCTGATTTTTTCACTTCTTCTACGACTTCGTCAGGACTCATGGTTTTGAGTGCTTTTTCAACGGAGGCGTAGCCACCATGCTTGCGGTAAACTTCATAAGAAGCAATACCTGGCACATCAGCGTGTTCTAAAAGTAGTTTTTTCGCCATTTTGATTAAGATTGAGAAGCGTCGCGCATGGCGTCGAGTAATTCATTGACTTTTTCTTTGGTGAGGTGCTCATAAAACTTGTATTTGCACATCAGCATTGGGCCATAACCACAGGCACCAAGACATTCGACAGTTTTCAAGGTAAACATACCGTCCTTAGAGGTTTCGCCTACTTTGATATCTAGTTTTTGTTCAATGTAAGAGATGATGTCGTCAGAGCCTACCAATTGGCAAGGTCCGGTTCTACAAACTTCTAATACATTCTTGCCAACAGGGTCTAGGTGAAACATGGTGTAAAATGTTGCTACCTCGTAAACCTCTATGGGTTGAATTTCTAAAATTTGAGCAACGCGATTCATCGCACCAACACTGACCCATCCGAATTCTTCTTGTACGAAGTGTAAGATGCGTAGAATGGCGCTTTTTTGTTTTCCTGCCGGAAACAAATCAATCACGCGTTGAATTTCAGACATGGTATGTGCACTGAAATCTATCGGTGCTTCATTTACTGCTTGTGGATGCTCTGCTTTCATGTTAGGCGTCTAGTTCTCCGGCAATGACATTGATGCTACTGAGCGTTAAAACGGCATCAGATATTGGCATTCCTTTGATCATTTCTGGATATGCTTGGTAATAAATAAAACAAGGTCTTCTGAATTGTAGTCTGTATGGTGTGCGTCCGCCATCAGAAATAAGGTAGTAACCTAATTCGCCGTTTCCACCTTCAACAGAGTGATAAACTTCACCTGCCGGAATTTCGGTTTCACCCATAATAATTTTAAAATGGTAGATGAGCGCCTCCATGTTATTGTAAACATCGGCTTTAGCAGGCAGATAAAAATCAGGAAGATCAGCTTTGTAGTCTCCTTCAGGGAGGTTATTGTATGCTTGTTCTATGATGCGCAAACTTTGGCGGATTTCTTCTTGTCGAACCATGAAACGGTCATAGGTGTCGCCGTTTACGCCAACAGGAATGATAAAATCAAAATCTTCGTAAGAAGAATAAGGGCTCATGACGCGCACATCGTAGTCAACACCAGCAGCGCGTAAGTTTGGGCCAGAAAACGAGTAAGAAAGGGCGCGTTCGGCAGAAATTGGTCCGGCACCTTTGGTACGGTCCATGAAGATGCGGTTACGTGCCAACATGCTATCGAATTCTTCAAAAGCTTTCGGGAAAGTTTTCAAGAATGATTTGAGTTTCTGGTGAAAAACCGGCGTAAAATCGCGTTCAAAACCTCCGATGCGTCCCATGTTGGTAGTGAGGCGCGCGCCGCTTAATTCTTCATAAAGCTCGTAAATTTTTTCGCGCTCTGAAAACGGATAAAAGAAAGAGGTGAGTGCTCCGGCATCGACACCAATAACTGAATTGCAAATGAGGTGATCAGCAATGCGGGCTAATTCCATGATGATCACGCGCATGTACTGAACGCGTTTTGGAATATCAACTCCAATTAATTTTTCAACGGTCATTTCCCAACCAATATTATTGATAGGGCTTGAACAATAATTGAGACGGTCAGTGATGGGTGTAATTTGGTTATACGGGCGACGTTCTGCAAGTTTTTCAAATGCACGGTGGATATAACCAACGGTTTGCTCAGAGGAAATGATTTTTTCACCATCGACTTTCAATATATTTTGAAAGATACCGTGGGTCGATGGGTGGGTAGGGCCAAAGTTAATTGTGGCAATGTTTGCAGGATCAGCTTGCTGCAATACGTCTTTTAATGCTTCGCTCATAATTCGTTGGTATTGCGTCCGAAAAATCTGTCGTCTTTGTCTTCTCTGGTTGCATCCTCAAGCACATATTCTTTGCGCATTGGGAAGTAATCCATATCGTCCATGTTTAAGATACGACGGAGGTCAGGATGGCCTTTGAAGTCAATGCCGTAGAAGTCATAGGTTTCTCGCTCCATCCAGTTGGCACCTGCAAAAAGATCAGTGATACTCGCAATTTGAAGCGCATCTTTGGCTAAATAACCCTTGATACGCAAGCGCAAATTGTTTTTCCAAGAGTGCAACTGATATACAACTGCAAATTCTCGGTTTGTGTTTTCTGGGTAATGAATTCCGGCAATGTTGGTCAGGTAGTTCACACTCAAGCTTGGGTGAGCTTGCAGCCAAGCAATAGTTTGGTGAATTTTGTCTGGTTCAATTTCTATATTGAGCATGCCATAAGCTTCTTCGTGGGCCAAAACCGCAGTACCAAATTCAGCTTGAATGGCGCTTAAAAAGTCTTGATTATTGAGCTTCTCCATTTTGATCGATATCGATTTGGTAAGTACCGAGCAAATGCTTGTATTCTTCAGAATAGCGTCTGCGATTAGATTCTTTTTTGACGAGTTCATGGATATTCATGACACCTTCAATAATTTGTTCTGGTCTTGGTGGACACCCAGGAACATAGACGTCAACAGGTATGATGCGATCAATACCTTGAAGAACAGAATAGGTGTCAAAAATTCCTCCAGAGGAAGCACAAGCCCCTACGGAAAGCACCCACTTTGGCTCGGCCATTTGCTCATAAACACGCTTGAGAACAGGCCCCAGTTTTTTGGAGATGGTGCCAGCTACTATCAGTAAGTCGGCTTGGCGCGGCGTAAACGACATGCGTTCCATTCCGAAACGCGAGAGGTCATAGGCACTGCCCATGGTAGCCATGAATTCGATGCCGCAACAAGAGGTTGCAAATGGCAAAGGCCAAACAGAGTTGGCGCGTGCTAAAGCAATTGCTTTATCGAGAGTGGTGAGCTGATAACCCTCACCATTGATGGTTTCGAGGTCTTCTATTTTTCCCATTCTAATGCTCCTTTTTTATAGATGTAGTAAAATCCGGTCAAGAAAAAACCGACAAACATAATGACGGCCAATAAGCCTTCTAATTTGAGTTCATAAAAATTGACTGCGTATGGGTAAAAGAAAATTACTTCTACGTCAAATAATACAAAAAGAATGGCAGTCATGAAGTAGCGAATCGATACCGGAAAACGTGCGTTTCCTTGTGCGTCAATACCACACTCAAAATTGTCGTCTTTCTTTGCAGAACTAATTCTGGGCGTGAGTTTGTGAGTGACAAATAAGGTGAAGATGACAAATGCTGCAGCCACTGCAATTTGCATAAGGAGTGGCAGGTAATTAGCGCTTGAAGCTGCGTCCATGGTATGAATTTTAATTACGTAACAAATGTTACAGTACTTAGTTTGATTTGCGCCACAAATTTACTCATTACCTTTATTTAAACACAAAAAAAGCCGAGAAATTCTTCCCGGCTTCTAATTTAGAATGCTTTTATATTAGTTAAACTTGACTCGAAGTCCGAAATTGGAAAATCCACCAGCGCTGAATGAAGTCCCAAGACCCGAAATTTGACTGATATTCAGCCCTGGTCTCATTTCGACATAAAGGTGGAAAGGTTTCCAAAAGTCACGTTTTTTACCAACTTGGAAATCGATGCCTAGTGGCGCATAAATACCAACTCCGATGCCACCTTTGTTTTCAAATGTTTCGTTTTGCTGAACACCTCCTTGATACGTCATGTAATCGTTATAGATGCCGTAAAATTGAGAATCACCATTTGGAGACACCCCATGGTGTACTGTTGTTAGACAATTGTAGCTCAAACCAATATTTGCGCCGATACCGCCATAAATACTCCAGCGTTTTTCGCCGTTGAGTCGAAATATAAGCGAGGCATCGAGTCTGAGTTGCTCTTGTGAATAGCGCGCATTATAGCCATGTGTACTGAAAGAGTCAATAAAAAATTGTTCACCAGTTTGTGAGCTAGTGAGCGTATCCACAGTAAAAGATTCTGTGTATGAACCACCATATGAAAGTGCTGATCCTTGGTTAATATGAGTTAAACCAACGCGCAGCGTTGCATTTGGAAGCTTAGCCAATTGAAGACCTGCACTTAAGGTTTGCGCCTGCCCAGGTAAATTAAAATTGAAAAAGGGGTTGTTTTGATACAGACTGAGGTCTTGCTGTAAAATACTAGATTGCGGAGCAAGCGCTTGAAAATCTGCTAAACTGCCTTTAGCCTGATTGAAAAAAGCACCAGACTGCAAATACAATTCAGTGATTTTTACTTGTGCATTTACCTTCGCACTCAATAATATGAGGGCTCCGAAAACGAAATTCTTGTACATATGATTCTTTTATTTTTTAGTTCGAACATCAACGACGAATTCCAGGAAATATTGTTACGCTCCTTTTATGATAACTAATGAAGAAAACAAATGAACTTCATAAAACAACTTATTCCACATTGAATAGGAGCGATCTTTGCCGCTCATTGTCATTTGTCAGACGTATTATGTAGGTACCTTGCGACAACTCGTGAATGTCAACCCATTGATTTGCAATAATCTGCCCTGTTTTCAATAACTTCCCATTGCTTTGATAAAGTTCAAAGTTCAAATTTCCTTCTTCATTGTTTTTCACTGAAAAAGCATTCAGCGCTGGGTTAGGGTATATCAGCCAATCGTTCGCAGTGTTAATCACTTGAGTTTGGGCAGTAAAATCCGGATTGAAGTCAACGCCTCCAAAACCATTGATGATCCAATTGGACGGGTCTATGTAAATGCCACCTTGAACGATGCCTAAATTTGTAATAATGAATTGCGCATTATTGGCTTGAATATCAAATCGAATGAGCGTGTCGGGTTGCGCTTGACGTGATATACGTAGATCGACAGGATTCGTAAAAACCGGTGTGATATTCGGCATTGAAACCACCTGATTGATCTGTAAATGTAAATCTGTACTAACTTGATTCCAGACGACATCATAGGTCGGAAATCCTTCGCCGAAATACCATTGCTCAAAAAATGCATCTAGGTTAACTGCACAGAAGTTGGTCATAAAGTTTTTAAAATCGATGCCTGTAGCCGTTCCGTTGGCATAAAATTGCTGAAAAGCGCGCATGCCATCAAAGAAAAGGCTGTCGTTATTGATCAAATACCTGATAGAATGAATAATAGCAGCACCTTTGTCGTATGTTAGTCTGCCATTAAATATGCGCGCCTCGTTGAGAGAATCCAGCACCCAAACGCTACCGCCGGCCTGGTTCATAACGCTTTGGTGCACTTGCTGCATTTGGTTTACCTGTTGCCCAGGATACAGGTTTGCCAACATCAAATATTCGCTATAGGACGCAAAGCCTTCATTGAGCCAGATGTCACACCAGGAGGCGCAGGTGACATTGTTGCCCCACCATTGGTGCGCTAATTCATGAGCAGTTAAAGTTTTTTCGAATAATCCTTGTGTGGTCATGGTTTGATG
The DNA here is from genome assembly GCA_046073985.1 of Flavobacteriales bacterium. Taxonomy (GTDB): domain Bacteria; phylum Bacteroidota; class Bacteroidia; order Flavobacteriales_D; family Crocinitomicaceae; genus UBA952. The sequence goes on from JBJTNI010000020.1 coordinate 35,817, forward strand.
TTCCATGCCACCCCCAATAGGAGCCATACAATGTCCGTATTTTTCGTCGGCAAAAGGGTAGGGCCCATAAAGTTGGGCGTAGAGTTCTATGAAATCGACTGTTTCGTTGATTTCATCAATGAAATAGGGTAGTGTGTTTGGGTTGTCATAGATGAAGTTTTGAATCAATACAGGTGCGTTAGCACCCACAGGATTAGCGTAAATGCTGTAGTCGATGTATTTAGCAACTGAAACAGATATCAAGTAATAATCAATCGGGTGTCTGTGTTTCCATTCAAATCTTTTGTAACCGTTAGGAAGCGTCACCACATTTTCCAAGACCCCATTAGAACCAGCCATTAAGGTATCCGGAACAGTGATATGCACTGCACAAGAGTCTGCTTTATCTGTTAGGCTTTGCTTAACTGCAAACCATTCGTAGGCTGAAAAGGGTTCTGACAACGACCACACAACTTTGTTTGACCAAGTATTTGAAGTGCCTGCAGTGAGTCCGCTTCCGCCCAAAGGATTGGTCTGCGCTGTTGGCGGATTACCAGCATATTGAATTTCCATGATGAATGTCTGGTTAGCACCGGCATTAACTGGTATTTTAACCCGATTCGAAATTCTGTTGTAGCTAACGACTGAGCCATTTACTTTGACCTGACTGATATTTAACGTTTCAAACAATTCTATCAACGCTGTATCCAATTGAACCAATGCCGTGGCATGAATCGCGACTTTCCCTTGGAGATACGTCGAGGTATTGGTCATGTGCAAATCTAAGAAGTAGTAACTGACGTCATACAGTTCTGTTTGGGCAATCTCAGCTACACTTAAAGAAGCACTTTTGATGCCGTTGACTTGAGTTCTGCCTTTGAGTTCTCGGCACGATAATTGCGTGTCTTGTGCAACACTTTTTGTATTGAATATCAAAAACAGAACGAGCAATTGTACGATTCGAAATCTAGGCATAACGATTATTTTACACGAAGTTATGTATTCTTTTTTGTAACTTTGAATATGCGTTTTTCGGCTTTGGTTCTTGCTGTTTACTTTTTGTTGCTCTCGTTAGCACCAAATTGGCAGGGGCTTGAGTTTTTCAAAACAGACGCTCTACTTACGCATTACGCTGCCTATCAAAGAGAAGCCAAAGACCCAAGCTTCATCGCCTTTATTCAAGAACACTACATCCAACAATTCTCTGAGCCTCATTCAGAACACCGAGAATTACCTTTCAAATCTACAACCCAACAAACAGTACAATTTTACTATCAAGAATTCACGCCAATTCAAACTGCTTGTGCTGAAACTTGCCTCGAAAACAATCAAGAGCGCAATCATGTAGCTCCTCAAAATGTAGTCGTCAATGACTACTTTCATTTTTGGCATCCGCCTCAATTGTCATAAAGAAACGTCGCTTAGTTCTTTATTATAATTGAAATTTTTATGTTAAATCGCATCATTCATTGGTCGATACACAACAAACTCATTGTTGCTGTCTTGACGCTCGGACTCATCGTTTGGGGCTTATTTTCTCTCAGCCAATTACCCATTGATGCCGTTCCGGACATTACTAATAATCAGGTTCAAATCGTGACCCAAGCACCAGCTGCAAGTGCCACCGATATTGAACGTTTCGTTACCTTTCCGGTTGAACAAACCATGGCTACCATACCCGGCATTGAAGAAATCCGCTCTTTTAGCCGTTTTGGTCTGAGTGTAGTAACCGTTGTTTTCACCGAACAAACCGATATCTATTGGGCGCGCCAGCAAGTACAAGAACGCCTTTCAGAAGCCAAAAATAATATCCCTGCGGGTTTTGGCGATCCTTCAATGGCGCCCCTCAGTACAGGGCTTGGTGAAATATATCAATACACACTCGGGGCCAAACCAGGTTTTGAACAAAAATTCTCACCTGCCGAATTACGCACCATTCAAGACTGGATCATCAGAAGGCAACTGCTTGGTGTAAAAGGGGTGGCAGATGTCAGTGGTTTTGGTGGCGAACTCAAAACCTATGAAATTGCCATCAACCCAATTTTACTCAAAGCACATGAAATCACGCTCGACGAAGTGTTTAAAGCAGTCGAGGCGAACAATCAAAATACAGGTGGTGCCTATTTGGAAAGGCAAAACATGACTACCTATATCAGAACAGAAGGGTTGATCAATCACTTGTCTGATATTGAACAAATTCAAATCAATCATCCGAGTGCCGAGACGCCAATCTATATAAGAGATGTAGCTAAGGTGTCTTATGGCGCTCAAATTCGCTACGGGGCACTAACCATTGACGACAAAGGTGAAGCGGTAGGGGGTATCGTCCTAATGCTCAAGGGCGCCAACTCTTCAGAAGTCATTGATTTAGTCAAGCAACGCGTGGCTCAAATAGAAAAAAACTTGCCTGAGGGTGTTGAGCTCAATGTCTACCTCGACCGAACAAATTTAGTCAACAGAGCCATCCATACGGTCAGTAATAACTTGATTGAAGGGGCCTTGATTGTCATTTTCGTTCTCGTCTTGCTTTTAGGTAACCTGAGGGCGGGTCTTATTGTTGCGTCGGTCATTCCATTGGCCATGCTTTTTGCGATTGCCCTCATGAATATTTTTGGTGTTTCAGGAAACCTGATGTCTTTAGGGGCACTAGATTTCGGGCTCATTATTGACGGCGCTGTCATCATTGTAGAATCTACTTTGCATCTTTTGCAGCACAAGAGAAAAGGGCAGCTTTCCCAAGACGAAATGAATACTGAAGTATATCATTCCGCTGCCAAATTCAGTAAAAGTGCTGTCTTTGGACAAGTCATTATTTTGGTAGTTTATTTACCGATTTTAGCACTTGTAGGCATCGAAGGTAAAATGTTCAGGCCTATGGCACAAACCGTCATATTTGCCATTTTCGGAGCACTCATTCTATCCCTGACGTATGTCCCGATGGTTTCTTCCTTGTTTTTATCCAAAAATTTAAAACACCAAGAAGGCTTCAGTGACCGTCTGGTTGCAGCAATCAGCAAACGCTACACCCCAATGCTTATGTGGGTTTTACGCAAGCAAAAAATAATCATTACAGCTGTTGTGGTGTTATTTATTGTGGCTTTTTCGTTGTTCGGTAAGCTTGGAGCTGAGTTTATTCCGTCTTTAGACGAGGGCGATTTTGCAGTAGAAACTCGGCTCATGACAGGTACGGGCCTGACCAAAACAATTGCAGCTACCACAAAAGCATCTGAGGTTCTTTTACAAAATTTCCCAGAGGTCAAACAAGTCGTTGGTAAAATAGGCACAGCTGAAATACCAACAGATCCAATGCCAATGGAGGCCTGTGACCTCATGATCATTCTCAAAGACAAAAGCGAGTGGACAACAGCACATTCTAAAGAAGAACTTGCTGCAAAAATGCAGGCCAAACTCGATGAGCAATTACCAAGTGTTTCTTTCGGATTTCAGCAGCCAATTCAAATGCGCTTTAATGAACTCATGACGGGTGCCAAGCAAGATGTTGTGGTCAAGATTTACGGCGAAGATTTCGATCAACTGAGCCAGTATGCCAAAAAAGTAGGAAGCCTTGCACATGAAATTGGTGGGGTTCAGGACATCTATGTAGAAGAATTGAGCGGTTTACCCCAACTCATCGTGCGCTATGATCGAGCTGCATTGGCCCGATATCAAGTTTCGGTGGCGGACGTGAATCAGGCCGTAAATTTAGGTTTTGCTGGTCAAAGTGCAGGCTTTGTTTTTGAGGGGGAACGCAAATTTGAATTAATTGTGAAACTCCGACAAGATTTCAGGCAAGCACCGACGGACCTCGATCAATTGTTTGTAACCAATGCACTTGGTCAGGAAATCCCTTTGTCTGAACTCGCTCAAATAAAGATTGAAAACGGACCAAACCAAATTCAGCGTGACGACGCCAAACGCAGAATATTGGTGGGTTTCAATGTGCGTGGGCGAGATGTCGAGAGCATTGTGCAAGAGCTACAGCAAAAAATGGATGCGTCTATTCAATTTGAAACCGGGTACTTTTCTAAAATCGGCGGTACTTTTGAAAATTTAGTGCATGCCCGCGATCGCTTGCTTATTGCAGTCCCTGTGTCCCTGTTATTGATTTTCTTTTTGCTTTATTTGACCTTTCAATCTGTCAAACAAGCGGCCCTGATTTACTCCGCAATTCCTTTGGCGTCGATAGGCGGCATCCTTGCATTGTATTTCAGAGATATGCCATTCTCTATTTCTGCTGGGGTTGGTTTCATCGCTTTATTTGGCGTGGCGGTTCTCAATGGCATTGTACTGATTGCTGAGTTCAATAGTTTGCGCAAAACAGGTGCACCCTTGATGCAAGTGGTTGTAAAAGGAACAGCAAATCGTTTGCGACCTGTGCTGCTCACGGCCTTTGTTGCTTCACTTGGATTTTTACCGATGGCGTTGTCTCATGGCAGTGGCGCTGAGGTTCAAAAACCCCTGGCAACCGTAGTAATCGGCGGCCTCATTACAGCAACTTTTCTAACCCTATTTATATTGCCTGTTTTATATGTTGTGTTTGAAAAACCATTCAAAATGCGTAAAAAAAGAATCCTTACAATGTTGGCATTGTTGCTGTTTTCAACGCCATTTTCAGCCCAAATAAAACTCACGGATCAACAGATTTACGAGCAAATGCTCGATCAAAATGGCAATCTTAAATCTGTTGCTTTGGAAGGGCAGCGTCAATTGGCGCTTGCACAAGGATTATCTGTGTGGCAGCCACTTTCAGTCTCTTACATGCGCGGCCAATTCAATTCTCAGTATGCCAAAGACAATAACATAACTTTTACCCAACAAATACCATTTGCAGGTGTACAGAAAATTCAGTCGCAAATAGGAAATAACCAAGCCGCATTTTCATCAGAGGAATTGAACTTACAAAAGCGTATTTACAAGCGTCAACTCGATTTGCAATTAGAGCTTATTCGTAAACAGCAAAAAGAGCTTCAGCTCCAAATGTATCAAGATTCAGTTTACAGAGTTTTAGAACAAAAAATGTTGCTGCGTCTTGAGCTTGGCGAGGTTTCAAAAATGGATTACATTTTAGTGCATTCAAAAACCGCCAGATCTTCAGCGCAACTGAAACAATTACAACAGACCTTAGCTTTAGCCTGGACACAATTGTATACACTTATGTCCTATTCTGGGCCAGTATTTGAACTGGCACAAGAAGACCCGATGGACATTCAAAAGTTGCCTCTTGCACCCTCGATAGAAAATCATCCTCTCCTTGAACAATACGAGCTGAATGCTCAAAAAATCAAGTTCGACATGCAGCTCAATAAAGCCCAGCAAACACCTCAAGTTGCATTAGGATATTTTAATCAAACGCTTGTAGGAATTCAGAATGTGGACGGGCAAGATGTCTATTACGGACCCAATAAACGGTTTCAAGGCGCGCTTGTTCAGACCCAAATACCCATAGATTTCAAGGCTTTTCAGCAACGAAAAGAAGCATTAGACCTCGCCTTGAAACAAAATGAATTGCAGCAAAAACAACAGTTTCAACAGCTCGATCTAGAACAAAAACAACTGTATGACCAAATTATAACACTGTCAGCAGCCTATTCAGATTTTAAATTGACAATTGATACTGAACTTGAGCAGTTGCAAACAGATGCTGCGCTTCAACTTGAAAGTGGGCAAATTTCATTACTCGATTTTATTCAATTACAGGATCACAAAATGACCTTAGAACAAGAATTGTTGCAATGGCAGCACGAACTTAAAAACTTATTTATTCAATATAACTGGTATTCTAATGAAAACAAATAATCTAGTCATCATCGCCTACAGTTTTGCAATAGTATGGCTGTTGCAAAGTTGTTCCTCAAACGCAGATAAAACCGCGGACAAAGTTAAGACCCAAGTTGCGCAAGTTACCGGGTTGCAATTGACGGCAAAGCAACAGCAAAATCTGGGTTTGTCGACAGGGACCATTCAAAAACAGTCACTTGGTCTAAATATCTTTGCCAATGGTCAAATTGAAGTGCCGCCACAAAACAAATCTTACATTTCGATGCCATACGGTGGTTATATCAAGCAAATCAAAGTGCTAGATGGTATGCGTGTTCAAAAAGGACAAATCTTAATGACTGTTGAGCATCCGGAAATAGTTGCACTGCAACAAACCTATTTAGAGGTCAACGGAGAACTCGTATTTCTTGAGTCTGACTACCTCAGACAAAAACAACTTTTTGAAAAAGAAGCAGGATCAGCCAAGAACTATCAGCAGGCCAAGAGTGCCTATCAAATTGCTAAGGCTAAATTAAGCGGGCTAGAGGTCAAACTCGATATGGCTCAAGTTAATTTAAGCGCGCTCAAAAATGGCAAAATTCAACGAGAGCAAAGTATCAGAGCGCCGTTTAGTGGTGTCATCACAAAAGTAACTGCCAACGTTGGTGCCTTTGCAGACCCTAAGGATCGCCTAATGGAAATCATAGACCTCAAGCATGCGCACGCCGAATTAGTGGTTTATGAAAAGTACTTGTCTTATTTGCGTCAAAATCAGCAAGTTCAACTCAACTTCATTGAGGACGAGACGCCGGTAATGGCTTCTATATTTCTGATTGGAAGCGAAATTAGTCCTGAAAGAACTGTAAAAGTTCATTGTCATTTCAAAAAATTACCAAATACAATTACCCCAGGTTCTTATTTGAAAGCGTCTATTCAAGCTGAAGTTACTGACCACTGGGTCTTGCCAAACGATGCAGTAGTTCAGTACAAAGGAAAAGATGTTGTGTTTATTCAAAACGGAACCAACTTTTTACCGATTGCTATCGACGTAATACTGAGTAACGAGACCGTAAGTGCTATTAGTGATAAAAATTTAGCGCGTCTAAAAAATGCAAAAGTGATTACCAATGGTGCTTATGAGCTACTCGCCATCTTAAATAAGGAAGTAGAATAAATTTTCATTTAAAAAAACATACAATAAATTCGTTATGCAAACATCAAAAATTCAATTTTTATTGGCCCTCGCTCTAGTTGGCGGTTTACTTACACTTGGTTCTTGTAAGAAAGCTTGGTCTTGTCATGAAGACAACATCAGCAGTATTGGCGCCGATGATTCACACAATAAAGGCATGAACTGTATGCAGTGTCATACTGCTTCGGGAGAAGGCGAGGGTTGTTTCAATGTTGCCGGAACCATATATCAGAGTGATCTTCAGAATACGGTGAATACCGGAAAAGTTGAATTATATACTGGCCCGAATGGAACCGGAACACTCAAATATACCATTGACATCGATAGTAAAGGAAACTTCTACACGACTGCAAATGTCGACTACACAGGCTTGTATCCAAAAGTGACTGGCCCATCTGGCGCCAGTGTTTCAATGGGTTCGTCGCTGTCAACTGGTGCGTGCAATAGTTGTCATGGTAATAGCACCGGAAAAATAGGCATCGATTAATTGAACCTAAAAATCGGTATTGATTCAAAAAGAATGGCTCAATTTGCTGCGGTAAATTGAGCCTTTTTTTGTTCGAATGTTTCGATAAATAATGATTCGTTTACTGGTGAAATGAGCAATTCATCATATTTATTGTAGGTTATGACAAGGCACTTCCATGCAGTGTTCATTTTCCAGCCGGCATATAGGCCATTAGAAGGCGCTACCTTACGAAAAGTGTTGTACGGAATTCTTTTTTTGAAGCCCATGCTCTGGCACAACAAATGGTCCTCAAGAAAAGTATATTTAGTGGTGTTAGGCAAGATCCAAGCAATGAAAACAGTTAAGCAAAACCAAACCGATACAAGCCCATATGCTGCATGAAGATCGTGCTCTGTAAAATAGATCAGCAGTGCAATAAAAGAATAAATGACAAAAACCAAACCACTGACAATCCAGCGAAAACCATCTCTTTTGGATTCAAAGACCATTTTATTTTGATTGGCTTACAGCGGATGTTTTACCAAGCAAAAAGGGGTTTGCCACTCATTAATGCATTGACTTCGTGTCTGACTTCGCTAATAACTTGCTCGTTGTTGGCATGCATGAGTACACGATCGATGAGTTGAACCATTTGGCTGATTTCTGCAGCTTTGACACCTCTTGAAGTAAGTGCAGCCGTTCCGATGCGAATACCAGAAGTTACAAACGGAGATTCAGTGTCAAAAGGAACCATGTTTTTATTCACGGTGATATCGGCTAAAACCAAGGCATTTTCAGCGTCTTTACCGGTAATGCCTTTTGAACGAAGATCAAGAAGCATACTGTGGTTGTCAGTGCCTCCGGATACAATATCATAACCGAGCTTGACAAGCTCAGCAGCAAATGTAGCAGCGTTGGTTTTGACCTCTTGCATGTAAAGTTTGTAAGATGGGTCAAGTGCTTCTCCGAAAGCTACCGCTTTGGCGGCAATGACGTGCTCTAGTGGGCCTCCTTGAATTCCAGGGAAAACAGCAGCATCGAGCAGTGCACCCATAGATTTGAGGTTGCCGTTATTCCAACGCAAACCGAAAGGATTTTCAAAGTTGTGACGTAACATGATGATGCCGCCGCGTGGCCCTCTTAGTGTTTTGTGTGTTGTTGAAGTAACGATATGACAATGTTCGAGTGGATCATTGAGTAATCCAGCTGCGATAAGACCAGCAGGATGAGAGATATCGGCTAGGACAAGTGCGCCAATTTCGTCTGCAACTTTGCGAATGCGCGCGTAGTCCCAGTCGCGGGAATAAGCAGAGGCTCCACAAATAATCATTTTAGGCTTTTCACGACGTGCGGTTTCTTCCATAAGGTCGTAGTCTACAAGGCCAGTTTCTTTTGAAACTCCGTAGAAAAATGGTTGGTAGAGTTTTCCGGAGAAGTTAACAGGCGAACCATGAGTGAGGTGCCCACCATGTGAGAGGTCAAAACCTAAGATTTTATCACCGGGTTGCAAACAGGCTAAAAACACTGCTGCATTGGCTTGTGCACCTGAATGTGGTTGAACATTTGCCCAAGTTGCACCAAATAATTGGCACAAACGATCGATGGCAAGTTGCTCTACTTTATCGACAACCTCACAGCCACCATAGTATCGTTTACCTGGAAGACCTTCCGCATATTTGTTGGTTAAAACTGAACCCATGGCTTGCATGACGTCGTCACTGACAAAATTCTCGGAAGCAATGAGCTCGATACCGTGAAGTTGTCTTTGTTTTTCAGCATTAATTAAGTCAAAAATGGCTTGGTCTTTCATGTTCAATTATTTTTTTACAAATATCGGAAGAATGCTTCAGATAGCGCCTTTTAAGCGTGAATAATTCGCCTAATTTCTAAGAGTTGATGAGTTTGAAGTTGTGCAGCTTCATTCCAAATGCCACTCGGGGTAAGGCTGTCTATTCTGACTTGACCGGAGGCATGAATGATTTGAAGGTCTGTAGCAATAAGACCAACATGATGGATTTTTCCTTGAGCGTTGATGAAGAATGCGAGGTCTAGTGCTTGACGCTCTTCGAAGTCAATGAGCGTACCGTGTTCAGCTTGTTGGTAGGCATCCCTAGGTAAGTTGTAATCGAGTTGTCTGAAAATATTTTGCACGAATCCAGAACAATCAATGCCAAAAATGCTTCGGCCTCCCCAAAGGTAAGGTGTATTCAAAAAGCTAGAAATGTAAGGCCAAATATTGCCATGGTGCAATGCCTGCTTTGGTATAGCATCATTGGGCTCCTTGATTTCATAGCGAAATTCTCCAATTTGAAAAGTGTTTTGCTGACCAATGAAACTGCTACCTGTCAAAAGCTGTAGGCCCATTGGCCCATTGACATATGCTAATTTTTCTGGGTTTGGCTTTTTCTCATCAAGCCAACGCCTGAGTTCTTTCTCGGTGAGGGGGAGTACTTGTTTGAAGTCAATGAAACCTTCATAACCATCGTGTAAGGTCCGGATCTGAATCCAGGGATGAGTCATTGCCAATATTTCAATAGGCTCTCCAAATAATAATTGGGTGCATTGTTCAGCAGCATCACTTGCTGAAGTTCTTACTGGTATGACTCCAAGGGCGCAGAAAGCATATTGCTGCTTTGCAGTTATCCATTTGATTTTCTCACTCATCGCTTCAAAATTAGCATTTTCAACACGATATTTGACTAATTTTACCTCATGAAAAAAGCAGGCAAGCCCTTAATATTGATCACCAACGACGATGGCATCGATGCAAAAGGATTGGCTGCTTTGACCCAAATTGCCATGAAATTTGGTGAGGTGATTGTTGTGGCCCCTGACAAACCTCAATCGGGAATGGGCCATGCCATCAGCATTCACGATCCCTTGCGTCTTTTTGAGAGCAAATTGCATGCACCGGCTTTAGCCTATGCTTGTAGCGGTACGCCAGTCGATTGCATCAAATTGGGTATCTACGAAGTTTTGCATCGCAGGCCTGAGCTCATTCTTTCAGGTGTCAATCACGGCGAAAACTCTTCCACCAACGTACTTTATTCAGGCACAATGTCTGCAGCCATTGAAGGAGCCATGGAGGGTATTGCATCCATCGGTTTTTCTTTGTGTAATTTCTCCCCTGAGGCAGACTTCAGTGCAGCTCAATATTACATTGAACAAATATTACAGTTATTCTTTGAGAAAGGTTTGCCCCCGAATTGCTGCCTTAACGTCAATGTTCCAGACCTTCCATTGCAAGCAATCAAAGGCATTAAAATCGTCAAACAAGCACACGCATATTGGGCAGATCGTTTTGAGAAACGCCAAGATCAATACGGCAGGCCCTATTTTTGGCTTACCGGTGAATTTTCTGACCTCGATCAAAGACCAGACACCGACCTCCACGCTCTAAAAGAAGGTTACGTAAGTGTTGTGCCCACTCATTTTGATCTAACGGCCTATGCTCATATTCAATCCTTAAAATCTTGGGAACATGAAACAAAATCTCAATAGCGCATTTTTTAAAGGGCTCTTCATTGGTGCGTTATCACCACTTGTCTGCTTGCCAATCATCGTATTTATTTTGGCGCAATCCTATGGTCAAAGTTTTCAATATTTATGGCATCAGACCCTCGAATTTCCCGATTTTTTAAGCCGTTATTTATCCTTAGGCTTAATCGGAAACTTGGGTTGGTTTTACTTTTTCTTGAACCGCGAGCAATATTTCATTACCAGAGGCATCGTTTTTGGCATGCTGCTTTACGCGCCCTTCATGATTTATGTCAACCTCGAACACCTATTTTAATTCGAATTGAAAACAAATCCTCAAATTTATTTGCTTTGCGGTGAAGCTTCCGGTGATTTACATGCGGCCAACTTGGTAGCTGCTTGGAAACAAATATCTCCAGCGATTCAATTCAGAGGGTGGGGTGGGGACAGACTACAACAAGAAGGTGTGCACCTTGACAAGCACATCCGAGAACTTAGTTTTATGGGTTTTTGGGAGGTATTCAAAAATCTGCCTGTCATTCGCAAGCAATTTAAAGCCATCCAACAGCAACTGCTGTCTCAAAAACCAGATTTACTGATCCTGGTTGATTATCCAGGTTTCAATTTACGCATGGCTAAATGGGCCAAAGATCATGGTATCAAAGTGCTTTACTATATTTCACCGACTGTTTGGGCTTGGAAGCAAAAAAGGGTTTTAAAAATTCAAAAATATGTAGATCAGCTCTATTGTATTTTGCCTTTTGAACCTGCTTTTTATGCAAAATTTGGCGTTCAGGTTCACTATTTCGGGCATCCACTTCTCGATGAAATTGAACGGTATCGCTCTTTGGCACCAAAACATCAACAGCATCAACAGCATTTTGATAAGCCAGTGCTAGCTTTACTTCCGGGCTCTCGAAAACAAGAGTTGCATAGGCTACTGCCTCGTATGCTTGAAGCCGCTCAAGCTTTTGAACAAACGCATCAAATTCATTTAGTTTGTGCGCCGCATATTCCATTGGCTTTCTATGAATCGTTTGGTCTGAATGCTGCCATTCAATGTGTGCAAAGCCATACCTATGATACGCTGTGCCATGCCGATATGGCTCTTGTGACCTCCGGAACAGCAACCCTTGAAACGGCCTTATTTGAAGTGCCACAAGTTGTGTGTTACAGAAGTTCAGCACTTTCCATTTGGTTGGCTAAAAAACTGGTACACATCAAATATATTTCGCTTGTCAATTTAATCTTGGATCAATTGGTTGTTACAGAACTGATACAAGAGCGTTGTACTGTTCAAAATATGGTTGCAGAGCTACATTCAATTGCACCAGAAACAACAGGCAGAGCAATGCAAATTGAGCAATATCGGCGTTTAAAATCACAGCTCTTTCTTCAGGAGTCACCAAGTAGCCTAGTAGCCAAATCTATGCATACATACTTATGAATAAATTGAAGTTTTTCAGTTTGATTATGTGGGTCAGTGTGTTAGGATATGCGCAAACCTTGCGTATTGGTTTATTTACCGGAACAAAAATCAAGGAACTACAGGTTCAAATTGGGCAAGGATCCTATTTGATGCAGGCCAAAACGGAGCGTGCAGATGGAGGGGCCTTCCAAGTCATGAGCACTACAGAGACATATGTCTTTAAAATTTATAATGGCTTGGTACAAGTTTATTCGAAAGGGCAGTTACAGCAACAAGCCGAAAAAATTCTTTTGACACAAAAGAGCCAAGAAGATTACTGTAATTGGACCATTACGAGCCCTTCTGTTTCAAAAATGCGTTCTTATGAGGGCGACTTTGAAATTGGTGTCTGGAAAGGGATGTTAAGCCTCATTAATTGTGTAGATATTGATACCTACCTCGAAGGTGTCGTCAGTTCAGAAGGTGGATCTGGTCAACGCTTGGCTTACTACGAGGCACAAGCCGTCATTTCTCGGACCTATGCACTCAGTAACCTCAATCGGCATCAAAGTGAAAATTTTGCTTTATGTGAGCGGGTTCATTGTCAGGCTTACTTGAACAAGCGCACAGGAACGGCAACCATTGACACGGCGGTTCAATTAACTAAGGGATACGTATTGTTGAACACAGACAACACTTATTACCCGACTTTCTTTCATGCCAATTGCGGTGGACAAACCTGCGAGCCCCAATATATTTGGAATGAACAGATCAATGGCCTTCAGAGTTTTCAGGATACTTTTTGTATTCACACAAAACAGGCCCAGTGGGTCAAAAGCATACCCCTAGATCAATGGACCAACTTTTTGGTTAATAAATATAATTTTCCTTTACAAGATTCTACTAGTCAAGCGCTCTTGCAAGCTTTTCGTCAAACACAGCGCATGGCTTTTTATTTACACCCTGTTTATGGCATTCCACTCCGAGATTTACGAGAACAATTTAAATTGAAATCTACTTTCTTTGATGCTGTTGTAGTGGGGCAGGAAATGGTGCTTTACGGCAAGGGCTTTGGACACGGTGTAGGGCTGTGTCAAGAAGGTGCGATGCAAATGGCCCGCAAAGGTTTTACATTTGATCAGATACTGCGTTATTATTATCCAGGAGCGTTGCTCACAAAGTAAGCCTACTCTTTTGTAATAACAAATATTTCTTCGTCGTCGCGTTTGAAAAACTTTTCAGAACGAGCATAGGCCTCAAGTTCGTCAAGTTTGTGTAGTTTTCGAAGTGTTTTTTTGGTATCCTTGAGCTGTTGGTGCATTTGTTCGTCTTGCTGTTCAATTTGCGCCAATTTGCGTTTTTGTCTGATCAAAGTAAAAATATCCCAATCGTCAAGGAACAAGAAATAAATGGCAAAAATAATACTCGTGAGGATGTATTTATTTTTGAGCCAATTGGGTAGTTTCTTGAGCATATGGGTACTACGTTAATGCTTTTATAGCGGTTATTGTCCTTCAAATCTTTTGAGTTTAACCTCATAATAAGCAATCCATTCCTTATCGTACTCAAACCATTTTTCGGCTTTTTGCATGATTTTTCTGGCAGTAGCAGCAGACGTATCTTTTTTAGCCTCGGCCTGAGCTAGTAACGCTTGCGAACTTAAAATAAGCCCTGTTCTTAGGGCATCTTTGTCAGCTTGGGTCCAGTTGTCAAAGTCCTTGTCTTTGATGTTGAGCAGGTTTGGAACTTCTGTTTTCCAAATGAGATTGGCTGTTTTGGCATCTTTATTATTGTAACGGATGGCGGCTTCAACAAATTTGATAGCGACAGGATTTTTCGAAATAGTACTGTAAGAGTCACAGGCTTCGAGCATGCTGCCTAGTGTTTCAGCTGTTTTTTCTTTGTCTTGGTTACTGTACAAAATTGGGTAGTCATCTTGGCTTTCAAGAATAAAACGAACGCCGTTGTTTAAGAGTTCTTGCTGAATGCCATTGAGCCACATTTTGTGAATAGGCATTTCAAAAACACCATTTGCATCTCTTTCAATAGCTGTAGCACAAGCGGTAAGCGCTTCTTCAAACGGATCTTGAATCATTGGATCCTTGAGTTGTTTGCGGTAAACACCATATAATCCTTTAGCTAAAAATATGTAAGGGGTAGGGTCATTGGCGTATTTCTCTTTGATAGAATAATCACCGGCTCTTTTCACTAACTTGATAAAATTGGAATCGGCATGTAATTGGGTGAGTTCGTCGAGGTTATTGGTAACGGTAATGTAGTTATCGTAGTCAACAGAAAGATCAAGTTCGTCGGGTTCTTCTTGCCCTTTTTTTAATTTTTGATTTGGATCAACGTAAGTTACTGATAAAGAAACGGAATAGTTTCCGACGCGTTTGAAATTGAGTTCAACCTCACCTTTGGTGAAATCCCCTTTGGTAATTTCCCAATCTTGACCTTGAACACCCGTTACCGCCCACTCAAGAGATCTTTGTTGCACCCCATTTTTTACAAAATTGGATTTGAGCGTTACTTTGGTTCTTGCCTCTTGGGCTTCTTTTACTTTATTAGGATCAACTTTTTTACCAGTTTGATTCGTTTCTTCTAGTTTTTCGTCGTCAAGTGTGATGACACGCTTTGAAGCAACGATATCGAGGGTTGGTTTCTGTGCAAAAGTGGTGAAACTCGAGAGGTAACAAAATGCACTTAGCAAAAATGTTGTTTGAAGTAGGTGTTTCATGGTTGTTCTCGTGTAATGTTCAATTCTGTTCGAAGTTAATAAAATTTATTGATGGCTCTTGATCAAAAGATGCAAGATTTCCTGTGCGGCCAATGCAATTTTAGTGCCAGGCCCATAAATGCCAAATACACCCGCCTCAAAAAGAAAGTTGTAGTCTTGCTGAGGGATGACCCCTCCGGCTACAACCATAATATCCGGACGGCCTTGATTTTTCAGTGCTTCTATTACCGCAGGAACAAGCGTTTTATGCCCTGCCGCCAATGACGAAACGCCTAAAACATGGACATCATTTTCAATGGCTTGTTTGGCCGCTTCTTCTGGGGTTTGAAATAATGGACCCATGTCGACATCAAAACCAAGGTCTGCAAAAGAACTCGCGATCACTTTGGCACCGCGGTCATGGCCGTCTTGACCCATTTTGGCGATCATGATGCGTGGTCTTCGCCCTTCTAGTTTTCTGAATTGTTCGACAAGCGTTTGTGCAGTTAAAAAATCTTGATCTTGCATAATTTCTTTGGCATAAACACCACTAATTGTTTGAATTTTAGCCTTGTAGCGCCCGAAAACTTCTTCTAATGTAGCTGAAATTTCACCAAGTGTACACCTTGCTTGTGCACAGCGTACAGATATTTCTAATAAATTTTCATTGGAGGCCGCGGCTTTTTTAAGTGCTTGCAATAGGCGTTCAACCTCTTGATTATTTCGTTGTGCCTTTAATTCTTGAAGGCGCTTGATTTGAGCATCGCGCACTTGGGTATTATCAACTTCTAATATGTCGAGCTGCGCTTCTTCTGCTGTTTGGAATCTGTTTACACCAACAATGATGTCAAGCCCGGCATCTATTCGTGCTTGTTTTTTGGCTGCGGCTTCTTCGATGCGCAATTTGGGTAGACCAGTTTCGATGGCTTTAGCCATGCCCCCAAGTGCCTCAATTTCAGAGATCAATTCCCAAGCTTCATCAATAAGCGCAGCTGTTTTTTGTTCAATGGCTTCACTGCCAGCATACGGATCAATGAATTGAGTAATACCGGTTTCTTTTTGCAAGTATAGCTGTGTGTTTCGGGCAATTCGAGCAGAAAAATCGGTTGGCAAAGCAATCGCTTCGTCTAAAGCGTTGGTGTGCAAAGATTGCGTACCGCCTAAGGCTGCAGAAAGCGCCTCCAAGCAGGTCCGTGCAACATTGTTAAATGGGTCTTGTTCTGTTAATGACCAACCCGAAGTTTGACAATGCGTCCGGAGCATCAAGGACTTGTTTGATTTCGGTTCAAAGTCCTGCATCATTTTTGCCCATAAAACGCGTCCGGCTCTAAGTTTGGCAACTTCCGTTTGATGATCCATGCCTATTGCCCAAAAGAAGGAGAGTCGTGGTGCAAAATCATCTACATTCAATCCAGATTGTATTCCTGTCCGTACATATTCTAGGCCATCGGCCAATGTGTAAGCTAGTTCTATGGCAGCTGTTGCACCTGCCTCATGCATATGGTATCCCGAAATCGAAATTGAATTGAATTTCGGCATGTGTTGCGAAGTGTAGGCAAAAATATCCGCGATGATGCGCATTGAAGGTGCTGGCGGATAAATATATGTATTGCGGACCATGAATTCTTTGAGGATATCGTTTTGGATGGTACCACTCAATTGATCTTGGCTTACACCTTGTTCTAGTGCACTTGCGATATAAAAAGCCATGATTGGCAATACTGCACCATTCATGGTCATTGAAACGGACATTTGATCCAAAGGAATTTGGTCAAACAGCATTTTCATGTCTTCTATTGAATCGATGGCCACGCCTGCCTTACCCACATCGCCCAAAACTCTTTGGTGATCTGAATCATAGCCCCGATGAGTGGCTAAATCGAAAGCTACGCTGAGGCCTTTTTGCCCAGCGGCTAAATTTCTGCGATAAAAGGCATTAGAAGCTGCCGCTGTCGAAAAGCCAGCATATTGTCGTATGGTCCAGGGTTTGGCCAAATACATTGACGCATACGGACCACCTAGAAAAGGTGCAATTCCAGAACGAAAGTTGGTCAGTTGTTGATTTTCAGGTTGCGTGGCTAGCAGTCCTTGTTGCGTCTGGTGGGCTTTGAGTGAAATTCTTGGCATGCTAAATGAGTTCGAAAATGAAATAGGGTAAGCCTAATGTACTTGGAATCTTGCCCCAAGTTTTGACACGGGTTTCAAAAGTGTTGTGATATTCTGTAATTCCAATCAATAGTTGTTCACCTGACTGAATTTGTTGTAGGCGTTGCTGCCTTGTTTTTTCAATGATCGGCACAAATGCGGTGTTGTCTGTAAAGTCATCGGCTGCTATCAATGCTTCCCAGGTTTGTTCGGCAATAGCTGTGGTTAGTGCTTCCACTACTCGTGCATTTTTAAATGGGTCGTTATTGCGCTTCATGAGCGCTTCTTCTTGGATTAAATTACCAATATTGAGGGCCATTCGTCTAGAAAAATCGTCAGAACCTTCGTTGCTTAAGTCGTCGTATGCTTGAATGCAAATTGCATCACAGCCCCCTGCGATTGCGCTCAGGGCTTCTGTGGCTTGGCGCAAAAGATTGGTGTAGGGGTCTTTGAGGCTTTTATTTGTCCAACCTGTCTTGACAATCAATTCATAGTTTATTTTAACCTGATGTACCGCTTCAAGCCTACTGATCAAGTGTCTGAATGCTCTGAGTTTTGAAAGTTCTGAAAAATACTGGGTGCCAAGGCCAAGTTCAAAAAAATATTTGTTTTGTAAGCCATTGTTTTCGAGCGCTCGGTGAAGAGAAAGTAATGCGAATGTAAGTTGCGTGCTGATATTTGCACCTATTTGCTCAATATCAAAAGCGGAAAAATAGTTGCGGTTTGTACCCTCATTAAATAGAAAAGAAATGTGGGTTTTTTTCGCTAAAAGTTCAGCTTGTTCAAACGCATTGAGTTCTTCAGGACTCGAAAGAATGATTCGGCAGTCAATATAGGCCACTTCTACATTTTCAAGCACTTTATGCCAATCGCAGGCATCTTTGGCACTTTTCAACAAGAGGCCAGTTGCCCCTTGCATGAGCGCTGCAAGAATGCGCTCATTTGCGACGTTTTCCTGCTGGACTTCTAAATAAAAGAAATGTTTCCATTCCGGATTTGAACTTGCAGGCACACCTACCCACTTAGGTTCTTGGGTTAAGTCTATTTCAAGGCCTTCAATAGGATCTTTGAAGATGAGTAGGTCGGCTTGATTTTGCAATTCTTTGTGCAGCTGCTTGATCCATTCTGAATGATCTGTTTGGCTAAAGGGAAGAAAGGTTTTTGGCATATTGAAATGTGTCCTCAAATATACGGAATCTCATTAATTTCTGCAGAAAACGCTGAAATACAAGTGGGGCAACTGCCCTAGTTTTGACAATTATGAAAAACCAGTACTTTCACCTTTTTGGCGCCTCCTTTTGTTGGCAATTGTTAACTGCGCAGCTTGTAAGCTATCCACCTTACCTAGGGCCACAGATCTCCATTACACAAAACGCCCAACAAATCAATCCGGCCGCATTCTCCAACACTGATCAACCTCAACTACAAATTCAAGGAGCCTTTATTGCTCAATTGCCAGGTTTTCAGCTCTTGAGTGTCGCACTTCAGCTCCCAAGAAAAAAATTATACTTGAGTCAACAAACGACCTTACAGGGGATATCTAGTTATCATATCCTTTCCAATCTAACAAGCATTGGACTTGAGCTCAATTCTCAAATTAAAATGGGTGTTGGCCTTGGTTTTCAGACAATATTTCAGCCGGCGAAATACGGTACTCGTTTGACCTCCATGGTCAAATTTGGTCTGCAATACCAATTAGATGCCCAGCAATATTTTGGGCTTACTTTTGAAATCAACGCTCCTTTTGAACTGGCGCTGTTCAAATGGGCCTATGCCAATCAATTAAGTGCTGAGCTCATTTGTTTTGCTCATATAAATTGGTATCAAAGTATTCCACCTCAATTTTGTTTTGGTTTTCAGCAAAAAATGAAATCCTATCAACTGCTTTTCATGGGCGCGCTACAGCCTCAACTTTTTAGCATGGCGCTCCAAAAACAAATGCTGCAAACATGTTCGTGGTCAGTAGGTATCCAATGGCAACAAAATATTGGTTTGGGCCTTGTTTGGGGTTTTAAGTTTTGTCGGAAATGAAAGTTAAAAATTGCATTTACTTACTTTTTATTTTAAGTTTTTTCGCCACTAAATGTGTGGGGCAAATTGAACAGCAATTGGTCTGGCAAGAATTTCAAGAAAACCCAGTCATGCTTGACTCCAGTCATTTGCAACTCCTACAAGAATATCATTTGCTCGATTCTTCACAGGTAGCTATCTTAAAAGGTTTACTCCGATCCAATCATTTGAAGTCATTTTATCAGTTACAAAGTTATGCTTGTTTTGAGCTCGGCGTAATTCAAAAGTTAGCGTTGGTTACATATATCAGTCCGGACCTTTCCAACTTCGATAAAAAGGTATGGCAAATACAAGCCAATTATAACGGCACTTTCATTTTGCGCTTATCCATGCCCGTCTTGGTTTGGAGCGATCATGTTGCCGACACTACAATTGGTAACTCCTATTTAGGCAATCAATTTGCTTTACAACAGAAATTTCAGATTCAATGCACCGAACACTTCAAATTTACCTTAAATAGTGCCAAGGATCGAGGAGAGGTGATTGGGGTAAATGACAAGCAAACTGGCATTGACTTTTTAACGGCTTCATTTTTTTACAAAGCAAATACTCAGGTTGCAAAGTTGGCAATTGGTGCCTATCAATTTCAATGGGGTCAAGGGCTTCAATTATGGACAACTCGGGCAATGGGGCGTTCAATTGATTTATTACAAAGTGTGCGTATTGCTCAAGGTTTACAAGCTTATAACGGCGCTGATGAACAGCGCTACTTGAATGGCATTTCAATCCAATGGAATGTGGCCTCACAAGAATTTTATGGCATTAGCTCTAGAAAATTAATTGATGTCCCATCTACTCAAGATACTTTAGCCCTTGAATTTGGTTCGTTAAATTCAAGCGGTTTGCATCGAACAAATCTAGAATGGCAACGAAAAGATCAGCTACAAGAGAGTTTGTTTGGCGCAGGTTGGCAATGCAAGAAAGCAAATTACCAGCTGGGTGCGCTATTGCTTTATCAAAATTATGCTCCAAGTAAGCACACAGATTCTTTAGGGCAAATTTTCTTGCTGCACCGACCAACTGACTTAATGAGTATTGGTTTTCAATGCAAAGGCAATATCAGACAGAGTTTTTGTTTTGTCGAAATGGTACAGTTGTACCGCAAAGATCAACCCTTGAAATATACCAATGCAATCATTTTTGGCGCTTTATTGCCCTTGCATTCAAAAGTGCAGCTCGCCTTCAATTTCCGCTATTATGGTTTGTATTACACAGCCTTTTATGAACAAGGTTTTCATGCTAAGAATCTTGCTCAAAATGAACGTGGTATTTTTTTAAGCTTGACCTATCAACTACTTAAAAAATGGAAATGGCAGAGTTACATCGACCAGTATTCTTTTCCACAATTGACTGCTGTTGCTTTTGCTCAAAGACAAACTTTATTCAGAACCCAGTTGCTTTATTCACGCTCTAAAAGTTCAAAAATGCAATTCAGTTTTCAAAAATCTTTTGGCCAAAACTCGAGTTTATTGAGGATAGAGGCCCAAAGCGAATACAAGCGTCAACTGACACTTAATACTGGCGCTCAAATTGGTTTTTTAAAAGGTGGCCAACGGTCCTACAGCGTTTTTTATACAATGCAATTCCAAAAATTAGGAATGCCTTTGCGCTTTATTTTACACATCGGATCTTATCTTGTGCCTCCTGTTTTTTCAGCGCACTATCAAATGAATTATCAGTTGGGGTTTGGCACAGCAACACTACAATTAACCGGTCAGGGTTACTTCTCACAGCAAACGATTTCTTACCAAATCAATCAAAAATTCAACCTCAGTTTAAGAACACAATTGCTATTTAAAATGGCATCTTCAACCCCTGAACTCGCAGCACAGACCTATCAGACAGAGCGTATGAATTTTCAAATAGACCTTCAGTTTAAATATCACTTTTAAATGATTTTGTTTTTTTTCTGTTAAACATGTACCAAAAACAATTATTTGGCGTTATCCCGGTAATTGAGGACTGCAAGCCTCTATTAAACTCTTGTTAAACTTCTTAAAACCAAAAGACTATGGCTCTCCAACTCTCCGCCAACCAGCAGTCTTTTCTCCTCGAAGAGGAAAGAAAACTCGTCGAACGCGCCAAAGAAAACCCGCGTTATTTTGCACCACTTTACGAGCGTTATCACGATGCTATTTTTCGTTATATCTACAGAAGGGTAGATGAAGAAGAGCAAGCATATGACATCACGTCAAGTGTTTTTGTAAAAGCCCTTCAAGGTTTACACAAATATGAATTCCGTGGTTTGCCATTTTCAGCTTGGTTGTATCGCATCGCCAAAAGCGAACTTTACCAGAGTTTTCGAGATCAAAAAGCTCAGCGCACTGTCAGTATCGACAAGGTTGTGCTCAAGCAAGTGATCGAAGACTGGACGGATGAATATCGCCAAGAAGATGTGGATCGTTTGTTACTCAAATTGCGTTTACTCAAAGAAGGTCAACTCCAGCTGATCGAGATGCGTTTTTTTGAAAAACGATCTTTCAAAGAAATTGGCGACATAACCGGTTTATCTGAAAACAACGCAAAAGTGAAAACTTTTCGCGCCGTATTGAAACTCAAACAATTTTTCCATCAAATCGAATAGTTATGCTTAAAATTTTACTCGATCGCACTGAACCAAGTGTTGAAAGTGTGCAGCAACGTCAAAATTTCAATAAGGTGCTTGCTGCGCTTTCTTATCAAAAGCAAATCATGAACCCTTGGCGCTACTGGTATTATCCTGCGTTTTTACTCGTGGTTCTCTTGCTTTGCTAGCACTTGAGCACAAGAAATAGTTTGTACATTTGTGTATGTACAAACTGTTTCGTTTTTTTCTTTTTCAGTTCGACGCCGAACGCGTTCATTATTTTGTTGTAGGATTGCTGCGTTTGATGCATCAAGTTTTACCTATTCGTTGGATTTTTCGGTCTATATACGTGAAGAAGGATCCTCAATTAAAAGTGCATCTTTTTGGCTTGGATTTCGAAAATCCAGTTGGTTTGGCCGCCGGATTCGACAAAAATGCCGCCTACATAGATCCGCTTTCCGATTGTGGTTTTGGTTTTATTGAAATTGGAACCATAACACCCAAACCACAACCCGGCAATGACCAACCACGTCTATTTCGCTTAAAGGCTGATCAGGCTATTCTCAACAGAATGGGTTTTAACAATCATGGTGTAGAAGCAGCAATCCAACAACTCAAAAACAGAAAAAATAAGCAACTCATTATCGGTGGAAATATTGGTAAAAATAAATGGACGCCAAATGAGCAAGCCACTCAAGACTATCAAATTTGTTTCGAAGCTTTGTTTCCTCATGTAGATTATTTTGTAGTGAATGTTTCCTCTCCAAATACACCCAATTTAAGAGCGCTACAAGAAAAAGGCCCACTATTAGCCTTATTGTCGACCTTGCAAAAACTCAATGATGAAAAGCAGAAGCCTAAACCAATTTTACTCAAGATTGCTCCAGACTTATCAGATACACAACTAGACGAAGTCATAGAAATTGTCTTTGAAACCAAAATTGCAGGGCTAATCGCTGCAAATACTACTATTTCAAGGGAAGGATTAAAAACCCCAGAAAACTTTGTTGAAGCGCTGGGAGCTGGCGGCATTTCCGGTAAACCACTCACAAAAAGATCCACTGAAGTAGTTCGTTATATTCATCAAAAATCTGCTGGGAAAATTCCGATTATTGCCGTAGGAGGCATTCATAGTGCGCAAGATGCATTGGACAAATTTGCAGCCGGAGCCTCTTTGGTTCAGCTCTATACAGGTTTCATCTATGAAGGTCCGAAATTGATCAAAGCTATCAATAGCGCACTTTTACAACAAAAGCGTCAAGCATGAACAAAGCGCTGATCATTACAGAATGTCCCCGAGATGCGATGCAAGGCATTCAACAATGGATACCAACTGCAACCAAAGTAAATTACCTCAATGCGCTATTGGGTTGTGGTTTTGATTACCTCGATTTTGGAAGCTTTGTATCGGCCAAAGCTATTCCGCAACTAAAAGACACCGCTGAGGTACTTGGGCAGTTACATGCTTCTGAAACAAAACTTTTAGCCATCATTGCCAATGAACGTGGGGCACAAGAAGCTGCGGCTTTCGATCGAATCAATGTTTTGGGTTATCCTTTTTCAATTTCAGAAACCTTTCAAAAGAGAAATACCAATAAAACACTTGAAGAATCACTATTATTGCTCGAACGAGTGGCAGACACCTGTGTCAAGTCCGGAAAACTTTTAAGAATTTATCTTTCTATGGGTTTTGGAAACCCTTATGGCGATTTATGGTCAGCTGATCTCTTGAGTCAGTGGGTTGAAAAAATCAAAAATAATTTTGCGATACATGAATTTGCGCTATCAGACACCATTGGAGTTGCTGTTGCGCCGCAAGCAAAAGAACTATTTAGCCAGTTATTAAAAGATTTCCCCACTCAAAAATTTGCTGCACATTTACATGTGGTGCCAGGTAAAGAAAGTGCGCTTGTAGAGGCATGTATAGAAGCGGGCTGTATTCATTTTGATACGGCTATAGGTGGATACGGAGGTTGCCCTATGGCTAAAGATGAGCTCACTGGAAATCTGTCCACAGAGTATTTGTTGAATTATTTGAGTGATAAAAAGAGCATCACACAAATAGATCTCAAGGCTTTTGAAACAGCCAAAATGTTATCTCAATCAATTTTTAACTGATGCAAAAGAAAAAAATCATCATCATTTCATCCGCAATTTTAATCGGTTTGTTGGTCTTAGTTTTTTCAAGTAAAGCTGAAAAAAATGTATCAAAAAAAGAAGACCAAGCGGCGGTTTTGAAAAAAAACAAGGGTGTTCAAATTTCCACAGATTTCTTGACCAATGTTTTTAAAGGTAAAAAAGAAGCACTGCTACTCAAGGAACTTCGCTTATGTGATTCAACTTTAAACTGGAGTGAGGATGAAAATCGACCTTCTTGTACGCCTAATTTCTTTCGAATATTTCCGTTGCGCAAAGGACTCAGCCTTGATCAAGGCTGCATGGTGCTTATGAAAGCTGGCGTCAATCATTTTCCGGTAAGACGCTTTATCATTTATGAGCGAGAGGCAACAAAGTATGTACAGGCCAATGGTTTCATTGGTTATCCGATTGAATTGAGGCCCAGGCCAAATGGTTATGACGACATTGTTGTTCGTTTTTTTGAACGCTATCAAGGAGAAAAGTACTTTTACAATTGTTTGTTCAGTTGGAAGCAACACCGCTACCAATTTGTTTGTTGTGAACAAATCAACGATGCCGATATCAAACCTGAAAAGCAAGCAGAAGTTTCTGCCGAAATCTGGAAAATCCTCTATGAGAAACAATTGGCTTTTTAGTATTCTTTTGCTCATAGTACTGGGCAGTTGCATCAATGGTGAGCAAACTTATCGGGTAGATTACACCAATATACTGTGTGGTGGCAACAGCAAAGTTTGGGAGCTCGATGTGACTAAAGCCACCGAAAATGGTGCACAACGCACCTATCAAAGGGGAGAAGGTTTATTCATTTTTTATGGAGGTGGAAAGGTTGAGATAGGCTCGTTGAAAGATTTGTCTGAGCATACTACTGATAAGGGGTCCTACACGTTTAACCAGACCACTCAAATACTTACCATTCGCATTGCAAAAGAATATTGGAAATTCAACTTGAGTATGGATCGTGACGGTAACCTGTGGCTCAAGACACTGACAGGCCATGGTCTTAATAAGTACATGCATTTAGTGCCACTCAGAGCACCTCAAAGCAATTAAAATTTTTCGTACACCCCGAGGCCAAACAAAGCAAAGTCATATTTGGCTGGGTCTTGTGGATCGAGCGCAACACATTTTTCATAGAGTTCTTCATTGGCTTTCCAGTCATTTTGGCTACGTGTCAAGAGACCTAATTTTCTAGAAATATTTCCCGTATGAACATCCAGTGGAATCATCAGAAACCGAAGGTCGTCTGATTGCCACAAACCAAAATCAACACCATTCTTGGCAGGGCGACACATCCATCTTAATAACATAATGAGTCTTTTGGCAGCAGACCCACTGCTTGGGTTAGCAATATGTTTTTGACTCCGGGTTTGAAGAAAGGGTGTAAAACACGCCCTGAAATTCATGATCCGATCGTAAACCTTTCCTGTTTCAGATTGAAAGGCTGCCTCCAAACCTCCGTTTAAATAACAAGATTGAAGTCCTAATAAAAAGCCGTTCAAATCAATCGTGTTGAAAGTCCGATGCACAAATTCGGGGCAAGTACCATCTTTGTAGTTGAGAACGTAGGCGAGGGGCTCAGGGCCTAATATTTCAAGTAGACGCTCGCCACTTTTAATGATGCTACTGCGTTTGCCCCATGAGATAGTCGCGACTAAAAAGCCAACAATTTCGATGTCTTCTTTTTTTGAATAACGGTGCGCTAAAGATATAGGGTCCTCGGCTATAAAATTTGGAAGTTCATATTGAGCTGCTTTTTGGTCTAGGAATTCTTTTAATTCCTGGGAAGTTAGCTTAGATGAAGCGTCCATCTTTCATTCTGAGGCAGCGGTCTGCCATTTGTGCAAATTCTTCGTTGTGCGTCACGATTATAAATGATTGTTTGAATTCTTCGCGGAGTTCAAAAAATAATTGATGCAGCGCAAGCGCATTCTCGGTGTCTAAATTACCTGATGGTTCATCGGCAAATACCAACGCAGGTTGATTGATCAATGCACGCGCAACTGCCACCCTTTGTTGTTCACCTCCGGAAAGTTCGTTCGGACGGTGAGTAGATCTGTGTGAAACCCCGAGTCGTTGCAGTAGTACTTCAGCAGATTTAAAAGCGTCTGTTTGGTTTTTGCCTCCGATCATGGCCGGAAGTGCAACGTTTTCGAGTGCCGAAAATTCAGGTAAGAGCTGGTGGAACTGAAAAATAAAACCAAGTCTTTGGTTGCGAAAATAGGAGCGTTCTTTTTCTGATAAGGCAAAAGGATCTTTACCTTCAATCAATAGCTGACCTGAACTTGGTTGGTCAAGTGTTCCTAAAATTTGCAACAATGTTGTCTTACCAGCTCCTGAAGAACCCACTATAGATACAACCTCAGCAGCAGTGATTGCGAGGTCAACTCCTTTTAAAATTTGGAGTTCGTTATAGTTTTTACAAAGACCTTTCGCTTGTAACATCAATGATCCAATTTAAGGGTGTGTCCCATCTTATCGCGCTTGGTTTTCAAGTAATGCTCGTTGTGCACGTTACTTTGTGTTTCTAGCGGAATATTTTCTACGATTTCAAGACCATAACCGATGAGACCAGTCCTTTTCTTCGGGTTGTTAGACATCAGTTTCATTTTGCGAACACCTATTGCTCGTAAAATTTGAGCGCCTATGCCGTAATCGCGTTCATCAGCTTTGAAACCTAATTTTTCATTGGCTTCATAAGTATCTAAGCCTTCTTCTTGTAATTTATAGGCCTTTAATTTATTGAGTAAACCAATGCCTCTTCCTTCTTGGTTCATGTAGACAATAGCACCTTTTCCCGCTTGATCAATGAGCTCCATGGCTTTGTGCAGTTGCGGGCCGCAATCACAACGGCAACTTCCAAAAATATCTCCTGTTAGACAAGAAGAGTGGACTCTTACAAGTACAGCTTCGTCTTCTGTCCAGCTACCTTTGGTCAGTACTAAATGGTCTTGGTCATTGCTTTGATCTTTGAAAGCGCGTAGTTTGAAATCGCCGTAAACGGTTGGCATTTCGACTTGAACTTGTTCTTGCACTAAAGATTCATTGGCTACCCTGTATTTGATCAAATCTGCAATGCTCACAATTTTTAAATCAAACTTTTTGGCAATTTCAAGCAGTTGAGGCAATCTTGCCATGGTGCCGTCTTCATTTAGGATTTCAACAATGATACCAGCTTCCTCAAATCCAGCGAGTCTCGATAAATCGATAGCGGCCTCTGTATGACCCGCTCTTCTGAGTACGCCACCTTTTCTGGCACGCAAAGGAAAAATGTGCCCTGGTTTGCCAAGCTCTTCGGGTCTGATCTTTGGGTCGATCATAGCAAGTATTGTCTTGGCTCTGTCAGAGGCTGATATGCCAGTTGTACAACCATGCCCAATGAGGTCAACACTAATTGTAAACGGTGTTTCATATGCAGCTGAATTATTGCGTACCATTAATTCCAGACCAAGTTGATCACAGCGATCCTCGGAAATGGGCGCACAAATCAGGCCCCTGCCATGAGTAGCCATAAAATTGATCAATTCAGGACTAGCATTGCGCGCTGCAGTAAGAAAATCTCCTTCGTTTTCGCGGTCTTCGTCATCGACTACAATGACTACCCGACCTTGTTGGATTTCATAAATTGCTTCTTCTATGGTATGGAGTTGTTGGCTCATGGTGTGGGATTATCTGTTAGGAATTTGTTGTAAGCTTGCGAGGTAAAATTGCCAAAATTTTTGAACGGAAGATATTTGTACCATTTCATCTGGTGAATGTGCGGCACGAATGTTTGGTCCAAAGGAAATCATGTCAACACCCGGAAGTTTCTCACCGAGTAAGCCACATTCAAGACCAGCATGGCAGGCCTTAACTTTTGGTTCTTCATTGAACAACTGGCGATAAAGGGTGGTCATGGTTTGTAAAATTGGTGAACTCATGTTAGGTTGCCAACCAGGGTAGTCACCGGATTGTTCAACCTTGGCCCCCATATTTTCAAAAGCACAACGAATAGTCATGCTTACTTCTTTTTTGGTACTTTCAACAGAACTGCGTTGTAATGATTGAGTCAAAAATTCTTTGTTTTTGATAATGACCCTTGCCAAAGAGGAAGAAGCTTCTACTAAACCGCTGATCTCAGGGCTCATGCGAAACACGCCATTGTGGACATTGCAAAGCGTGCGTAGAATTTTATTGAAATCAGCTGGGTCCATCATTTGTGTTGGGCATGTTCTGGTTTCAGCCTTGATCTCAAAGTAAGGTTCAATGCTCTTGAATTCGTTTTTGAAATCAGAAATGATGCTTGCTAATGTTTGTTCAAAAAGTCCAGGGTTGGAACAGCTTACTGTTGCGCTTGCCTCCCTAGGAATGGCATTACGCAAACTTCCGCCATCGAATTCGTGTAAATAAATTTGTTGAGCGAGTTGTAATTCCCATAAAATTCTGGCCATCCATTTGTTGGCATTTCCACGGCCCTTATCGATGTCCATGCCAGAATGCCCACCCAGTAAACCTTTGATGCTAATTTGAAAACAAGTGTCTGTAGGGTTGGTATCTACTTCTTTGTAAGTGTAGAAAGTGTTGGTGTCGATTCCACCTGCGCAGCCTACAGAAAGTTCGTCGTCGTCTTCAGTGTCTAGGTTCAAAAGAACGGTTCCTGACAACAATTGTGAGTCCATTTCTTTGGCTCCGGTCATGCCTGTTTCTTCATCAATGGTAAAGAATGCTTCAAGAGCTGGGTGAGGGATGTCGTTACTAGAAAGTACAGCCATGATTGCAGCTACACCAATACCGTTGTCTGCGCCTAATGTGGTTCCGTTTGCTTTGACCCAATCGCCGTCGATGTACATTTCTATTCCTTGCGTATCAAAATCGAATTGGGTTTCGGCATTTTTTTGGTGCACCATATCTAGGTGAGATTGCAAAATGACTGTTTGCTTGTGCTCCATGCCTGGCGAGGCAGGTTTTTTAATAATGACGTTGCCTGTTTTGTCAACAAGTGTCTCAAGACCAAGGTTTTCGCCAAAAGCTTTCATAAAAGCAATGATGCGTTCTTCTTTTTTGGAAGGTCTTGGCACTGCGTTAAGCGCAGCAAAATGTTGCCAAAGGGCGGTTGGTTCTAGTTGCGATACTGACATCAAGGAAATTTTGGATATTGTTGAAAATTAGGATCTCGTTTTTCTAAAAAGGCATGTTTACCCTCTTGCGCCTCTTCAGTGAGGTAGTAGAGTAGGGTTGCATCACCTGCAAGTTCCATGAGTCCGTGTTGGCCATCGAGTTCGGCATTCATGGCTCTTTTGATCATGCGAATGGCTAGTGGACTTCTTTTCATGATGATTTTAGACCATTCGACAACGGTGTTTTCGAGTTCGGCTAATGGAACCACTTTGTTGACCATTCCCATTTTTTCGGCTTCCTCTGCTGTATATTGATTGCATAAAAACCAGATTTCTCTTGCCTTTTTTTGACCTACGTGGCGTGCCAAATAGGACGAACCAAAACCGCCGTCAAAACTGCCGACTTTAGGGCCTGTTTGACCAAAACGAGCGTTTTCTGAAGCAATGGTGAGGTCACAAACAACATGTAAAACATGGCCTCCGCCAATTGCATAACCGTTGACCATAGCAATCACTGGTTTAGGTAAAGAACGAATAGCTTTGTGTAAATCGAGTACATTCAGACGAGGCACCCCATTTTCGGAAATATAACCGCCAACACCTTTGACGTTTTGGTCGCCACCAGAGCAAAATGCTTTGTCGCCCTCACCAGTCAGAACCACTACATTGATATCTGGTCTTTCTCGGCAAATATTCATGGCGTCCAACATTTCAAAGTTGGTTTCTGGCCTAAATGCGTTGTATACTTTTGGTCGGTTGATTGTGATTTTAGCGATACCCTCGAAGAACTCAAATTTGATGTCCTCGTAGGTTTTGATACTTTGCCAATTTCTTTGTGACATATTTCAATTATTTCTGTTACAAAGATAGAACATCCTACAGGACAGAAAGGTTTATTTTACAGAAATTCTAACCAATTTGAAGAGATGTCATGCTCAGGCTTCCTGCCAAAAGTTCGTCGTTAAATAACTGCACCTTTTCTGCTCCATTTTTTAAACCTAAAATGTAAAGCAATGGAATGTAATGATCAGGGGTTGGAATAGCAAGTTGTAGTGCTTTAGGAGCTGATTTTAGATTTTGTAATGCCTGATAATCTTCTTTTATGATGCAGTCATTGACAAATTTCCGAGCTTCGTGTGCCCATTCATATCCGTAACCAACTTCATTGATCTTGCTAAAATCGACTGCACCCAAATTGTGTACGATATTTCCTGAGCCGATGATTAAAACCCCTTTTTCACGCAGCGAACGCAATTGCTGAGCCAATTCAAAATGGTATGATAACGGTTGTCTGTAATCGATGGAAAACTGCACTACAGGAATATTGGCCTGAGGGTAAAAATGCTTGAGTATTGTCCAAGTTCCGTGATCCAAACCCCAGTCATGATCGAGGTGAATAGGGGTGTTGGGAATTAATGCTTTGATTTCTTGAGCCAGTTTTGGGCTACCGGGTGCTGGATATTGTTGGGCAAAAAGTTCAGCAGGAAAACCACCGAAGTCATGAATAGTTTTAGGTTTTTCCATAGCTGTTACCGCTGTTCCGTTCGTGAGCCAATGTGCCGAAATCACTAAAATAGCCTGAATTTCAGGTAATTTTTGCGCTGTAGTCCGAAACCCAGCCACAAATTGATTTTCTTCTATGGCATTCATCGGAGAACCGTGTCCGACAAAAAGTGCAGGAGTGAGTTTGGTTCCTTTGAGCGTTTGACTCCATTTTTCTAAACTTTTTAAATCTCCAATTTGCATAGCTATAGCACTTAAAGTCAATAGTGAGGTGAATTTTCTGCGTTCCATCTTACAAATATAATCGGCATTTAATTGGTCTTCGCTTGACCTAAGTTAAGAGAGCAGTGCAACTTTATTTTAAAGTTATCCGTCAATCTACGGAACTGCCTTTGGCTACTACCTTTTATTTTTGCCTTATGAAACAAATCTACTTGTATTAATCTAAACCGGGCCTTGGCCTATTAAAATGCAAGTCGTATGAGTAATTATTTGGGTGCGCGCATTCGCGTCGGATTTATTGATTCTAATGTTATTTTCAGAACAGGGCTACGAGCAATGCTCGAACAGCGCAACGATTTTGAATGGGTAGGTGAAGCTCAAAACCTCAGTGAATTCAGAGCAAGGTATGCTGGCACAGCATTTCAAGTGATCATGATCGATGCCGATTTATTACAAGAACTAGATCAAGCTTACATGAATTTTTGGATGGCAACTTTTCCTCATGCCAAGTTTTTATTGGCGGTTAAAAATTTTAAATCAGCCATGATTCCGTTGTATCTCAAATGGGGCTTTCATGGAGTTGTCAATAAAATGCAAATTCAAGAAGAGGCCGTTTCGGCGTTTCGGCAGGTTTTCTTTCAGCACGCCTACATTCATCCGCATACAAAGCGCCTGCTAGACGCCGAGAAAAAAACAATTCAAACTCTGGAGCGCATTACCGCCAGAGAAATTGAAGTCATTCGAGGAATATGCCAAGAAAAAACGTGTCGAGAAATCGCTTTAGAATTGCACATTTCACCACGCACAGTGGAAACTCACAAAATGCGCATCATTGAAAAATTAGATGTGCGCAATACAGCAGGCATCATTGTTCATGCTGTTCGGCTGGGCATTATTCCCTGACGTCCAGGCGACATTGCCTGATTAATGGGGCTATAAATTTTGCCAATTTTCAACTCAACGAATTTCTATTTCGTCAATAAACAGCCATGGCGTATTTCCTGCGCCTGGCTGCCCTTCCGGAATTTTAGAAAGTCCGTAGAGTACTACGTGAATTTGCTTTACTTTTTTGTCATTGATTTCCAATATATAGGTTTCATCCATATTGTAATCAAAAGAAATGTTTACCCCATGACCAAATTTATTTAATTGAATCTCGTAACCCTGGATTGCCCAAATCCAACTATTACGGTCGTGTAAAGAATGGATCCTGATTTCTTTGACTTTAATTGGTTTTTCAAAAATGATGTCAAAACTTACACTATCTGTGTTAAAGCCAAGCCATTCATTTCCTTTCCATGGTCTGGCTCCTAGTTGCCCATCTACAATGGTGAGGCTTCCGTTATCGTATTTCGGGTTGGGTGGGGTTTGAAAATTTATCTGAGCACCTAACGCTTTGTGCGCGATAACTTTGATTTGTTTGGCAGGTATGGATTTTCCTTGGTCTATGGAAAGATCAAATGCTTTAATTTTTCTTTTTGCAGCTGGGATACTGCTGATCAATTCAGAGTCGGCAATGATCCCTTTCGCAGGTGTTTTAAATATTTCAATCCCTCCATTAGCCTTGCGTTTTGTTTCTATTTCGGGTTTGAGGCAAGTTTTGGAATAATTAACTTGTTTCTTTTCAAGAAAAGGGAAATGATGCTTGATTAATATCGGCAAAAAATCCTCGTAGCTTGGTTTGGTCTCTGACCACAGTGCAGTACTCAAAGCAATGGCTCTTGGGTAAGCCATGTATTCCAATTTTTTATAATCTGCGATGTATTCGGTCCAAAGATTTCCTTGAGCCCCCAATACATAAGCTGCCTGTGCTGCATCCATGGATGGAGGTATGGGTTCAAATGACAGTACTTTGTCTAATGAAGTGAAGCCGCCAATAGCCAATGGTTCATCTGAACCTTTGCCCTGATAATGGTCAAAATAGCAATGTGATCCTGGACACATCACTACATCATGACCTAGCTTGGCTGCTGAAATGCCCCCGTCATAACCCCTCCAAGACATGACGGTAGCATTGGGCGATAACCCACCCTCTAAAATTTCATCCCAACCGATTAGCTTTTTGCCCTTTGCATTTAAAAAGGCATCCATGCGCCCTATAAAATAGCTTTGTAATTCATGCTCGTCGTGTAAACCATTTGCTTTGATTACAGCCTGACAGTTGTCGCATTCTTTCCAGCGGGTTTTTGGCGCTTCATCTCCACCGATATGAATGTACACTGATGGAAATAACGGGATGATTTCATCTAGGATGTCCTGTAGGAACAAAATGCTTTCTTCTTTGGCACAAAAAATGTCATCAAAAACACCCCAGAGTCCTTCGACTCCTTGAATTTGGCCAGTACAAGAATAACGTGGATACGCAGCTAAGGCAGCTCGGGCATGGCCAGGCATTTCGATTTCCGGAACAACAGTTATGTACTTTGAACCTGCATAAGCCACAATATCTTTCACTTCTTGTTGGGTATAAAAGCCACCGTAGCGTGATGTGTTGTAGGTTCTTGGGACAGTAGTATAATGATTTTCTACTGTAGAATCTCGGTAGGCACCCACTTCAGTGAGTAATGGGTATTTTTTAATTTCTATGCGCCAACCTTGGTCATCGGTGAGGTGCCAATGTAAGGTATTGAATTTGTAATAGGCCATGAGGTCGATAAAGCGCTTGATTTCAATGGTAGTGAAAAAATGTCTAGAGACATCGAGGTGCAGCCCCCTCCATTGAAACTTCGGATAATCTTTGACAAAACACTGCTGAATCTGAATTTGTCCGTCTTGAACTTGGGTAAGTTGCATTAAAGAGGTAAGTGCATAAAAACACGAAGCATCGGAAGAATAAGAAATAATAATGCGGTCAGTGATATTGATGCTGTAAGAGTCTTGCTTGACATTATTGAGTTTTTTAAAACTCACCATCGGGTTTTGTACACTCGGCACTAGCTCAATTCCATGACTCCAGTTGGCGAGGTCTTTGAAAGATTGAAATAATTGCGGATTGATTTCTGATGGATCTACGAGTACGGCCCCACTCGAAATAAATTGCCCATTGACCCTTTGGTATACAGCCGGTGTAGGTAAAATTGGACCATTTTGAGCGCTTGCGGTAAGTAGCGCAATGATGAAAATGAAAAAGTGGACGTATTTTAACATGCTTTAAAATTAATGATTTCATCTAGATGACTAACTTTGTCCAAAGTGCACACATGAAAATTTACAATAATATCCTCGAGACCATCGGTAATACGCCAATTGTCCGCATTAATAAATTGGCAAAAGATATTCCGGCTCAGGTTTTTGCAAAAGTTGAAACCACCAACCCGGGCAATTCTGTCAAAGACCGCATGGCACTTAAAATGATCGAAGATGCTGAAAAGTCAGGTTTACTTAAGCCAGGAGGAACAGTAATTGAAGGTACTTCTGGCAATACAGGAATGGGCTTAGCCTTGGCTTGCATCATCAAAGGATACAAATTGATTTGTGTACTCAACGACAAGCAATCCAAAGAAAAAATGGATATCCTCAGAGCAGTAGGGGCTGAGGTCGTTGTTTGCCCAACAGCAGTTGAACCCACAGACCCAAGGTCCTATTATTCTGTGTCAAGACGCTTGGCTACAGAAATACCAAATTCATGGTATGTCAATCAATACGATAATTTGTCAAACAGACAAGCTCATTACGAACAAACTGGCCCCGAAATTTGGGAACAAACCGATGGTAAAATCACCCATTTTGTTGTGGGGGTAGGGACGGGCGGAACCATCTCTGGCGTTGCCAAATACCTCAAAGAAAAAAATCCAAACATCAAAATTTGGGGCATTGACACTTACGGTTCGGTCTTTAAAAAATACAAGGAAACGGGCATTTTTGATGAAAACGAGATCTACCCATACATCACAGAAGGCATCGGTGAGGATATCCTTCCGGCAAATGTCGATTTTTCCTTAATTGATCATTTTGAAAAAGTGACAGACAAAGATGCGGCGGTTTATACCCGTAAATTGGCACGTGAGGAAGGTATTTTTGTAGGAAATTCTGCTGGCTCAGCCATTAAAGGTGTGCTTCAGATGAAAGCGCAACTCACTAAAGATGATTTTGTAGTGATCTTATTCCACGACCACGGTAGTCGTTATGTAGGAAAAATTTTCAACGATGATTGGATGCGCGAACGCGGTTTTCTGGAAGAAGAAGTCGTGACAGCCGCTGATCTCGTTGCCAAACATGCAGACAAACCACTTGTATCGCTCTATGCTGAAGAATTAGTTTCTCATGCGGTGGCAAAAATGCGCAATTTTAGCATTTCTCAAATTCCAGTTTTGAAAGATGGCAAATTTGTAGGTTCCATAGACGATTCTCATGTATATCAGTTGTTAGTTGATAACCCTGCACTGCGCGACGCCCCAATTTCATCGATCATGGGCCCTGCATTTCCGGTTGTAAAAGCCTCAACGCCAGTCGAGGAGCTTTGCAAGTTGATCAACAAAAATACGCCTGCAGTATTGGTGGAACTTA
This sequence comes from Flavobacteriales bacterium, assembly GCA_046073985.1. Lineage (GTDB taxonomy): Bacteria > Bacteroidota > Bacteroidia > Flavobacteriales_D > Crocinitomicaceae > UBA952. The sequence goes on from JBJTNI010000020.1 coordinate 71,038, forward strand.
GCGGAGGGAAGCATCATATTGTGTCTCGCTACGACGTCATTTCTGCGCTGTCATAATGTTTATACAAGATGCGTATCGTATCTTTAGTTCCTTCTCTTACCGAATATCTTTGGTCGCTTGGTTTGGACGCTGAAGTAGTGGGCATCACAAAATTTTGTGTACATCCACAAGCTTGGAAACGAACCAAAGTAAAGGTAGGAGGCACAAAAAAAGTAAACTTTGCTGCGGTTCAAAAATTGGCACCAGATCTCATTATTGCCAATAAAGAAGAAAACACCAAAGAAGATATCGCTTATTTAATGCAGCACTTTGAAGTGCTTCTGACTGAGATCAATTCCATAGAGCAAGCTTTCAGCTATCTGTCTATTATCGGAGAACGCGTAGATAAAAAGGTTGAAGCTGAGCAGCTTTTACTTCAAATTCGAGCACAATTTCAGAATGTGAGTCAAATTGGTAGTGGATTGTCTTTTCTTTATTTCATCTGGAAAGACCCCTATTTTTTGGTGGGTGAACAAACCTATATTCATGCATTCTTGAGCCAATTTGGTTTTCAAAATGCATGTTCGTTGGTACGTTATCCGAGTTTAGAAGAATGGCAAGAAAGCCAAACAGCCACAGACAAACAACCCGACTTGATTTTTCTTAGCTCAGAACCGTATCCTTTTGCAGAAAAGCATTTTGGCGAAATGCAAGCATTTTTCCCTAATGCAAAAATTCAACTCATCGATGGGGAAATGTGCTCTTGGTATGGTGCTCGGATGTTACAAGCCGCAAGCTATATGAAGCAGAAATTTAAAAATCAAAAAGCGTAGGCGCGTCAGTACTTGGCTTGGGTTTGGCTTCGCTTTTGGGTTTGCGCGGCTTAACGTTTGTGGAAAGTGTGCTTTGATGAGCTTCGTTTTGATTTTCTAAAGAAACGGCGGCAGGTTTCTCAGGATGTGCTGAAGGATCAAAAGCGTGTTCTGAAGCAGGAGGGTTCATTGACGCAATTGTCGCGTTAGAGACTTCCTCTAAATTTAAGTAGAGCAAGCGCTTTTTGATGGCTTCTAATTTGGAAATAAGCGCAATTGTGTCAATGTTTGAGGTCTGTTGAATGGATGCGATACTTGGAGAAGAAGCTACACGACCTTCATTACTTGTGATGGCTACTTCATTTTGCTCGACTATTTGTGGTTCAGCTTTTGTTTTTAGTGCTTTTTTTGCGCCTTCAAGGGTGTAGCCTTCAATTTTTACGAATTGATAAATGCGCTGGATTTTTTCAATTTCTTTAGCGGTGTAAAGTCGATTGCCTTTTTTGTTTTTTTTTGAAACAGAAAGGTTAAATTCTTTTTCCCAAAATCTTAACAATGAAGCATTTACTTGTAAGAGCTCAGCAACTTCGCCTATGCTGTAGTATAATTTGCTAAGTGATTGATTTTCAATAGTAGGCATCTGTTTACTTGAATGAACATTCGAAAATAATTATTATTTTTGCAACAGACGTCAGAAAATGAAATTTCTCCGCATCTTTTTTCTGCTCTTGTGTCTTCAACTCTCGAACCACGCAACAGCGCAAACGCCTACTCCAAAAAATGACCCGCAAGTTGATGCCATCATCAACTATGCTAAAAGTTTTTTAGGGGTGCCATATCGCTATGGCGGCACAACTCCTTCAGGTTTTGATTGTTCAGGCTTTATCAACTATATTTTTGGCAATTTTGGTTTTGATTTAGTGCGTACAAGTTACGGTTTGGCTGAGTTGGGTACTACTGTCAAGCTTTCTGAAATTCAACCCGGAGACCTCATGTTTTTCAAAGGCAGTAATGTTCATTCAACTGCCGTCGGACATGTTGCTTTGGTAGTGGAGGTGACGCCAGATGCTATCAAATTTATCCACTCTGCAAATACTGGTGTTCGGATCGATAATTTCAAAACTTCCCAGTATTACATCCAGCGCTATATCAAAACGAAGCGGCTCGATTACGGAGGGCAATAATTTGTATTTTTGAGCATGGAACAAGCTCAACTCAATGAAAGGCGCCACTGGCTATTTATCGCTCTTGCAGGACTATTCGTTACCAACGCCGTAACGGCTGAGTTAATCAGTAACAAACTCATACAAATTCCGCTCGAGTGGCATTTATTTGGCAAACAATTTGGTCCTTTCATTACCATTATCGGTATCCTTCCTTGGCCAGTTGTTTTTATACTTACTGACCTCATGAATGAATTTTATGGTCAAAAGGCCGTCCGAAGACTTTCCTGGATCACAGCAGCCCTCATTGCCTATTGTTTTTTGATTGTCGGCTTGTCAATGGCCATTCCGGCACATGAAATTAAAGGTTCAAAATTAGCAACCAACGCCGCATATAATTTAGTTTTTGGTCAAGCGCAGGCAGTAATAGTCGGAAGCATTGCAGCTTTCTTAGTTTCGCAATTACTCGATGCGTTTTTATTCGAAAAAATCAAACAGAGAACCGGCAATCGATTCATTTGGTTGCGCAGTACCGGTAGTACCATGATTTCGCAACTCATAGATTCATATATTGTGTTGTATATTGGATTCGTGTTGCCCGGAGCAATGTCTTTAGAGACTTATTTTGAAGTGGCGCCGACCAATTATTTGCTCAAATTACTCATCGCCGTTACGCTAACACCGCTCATTTACTTGGGGCATTATTTGGTGCGGCGTTATTTAAATCAGCACGTTTAATTTTCTTTTGTTGGAGTTGTAAAATCAATGCAATCAAGGCTACCAAAGCAAATCCACCCGCTATATTAAAAAGCAATTGCGCACTAGCTAAGGTGTTTTGATAAAAAATAAAGGTCAGTCCTGAGCCAAAGAGTATCCCACCTTCGAGCGCAATAAACATGGTGCCAGAACCCGTTCCGCGACGTTCGGGTAAGCTCAAATCTGCTGTCCACGCAAATAGCGTAGGGCTAGAAACACCCGTTGCTAACCCAAATACAGCTGCTGCAAGTGTATAGCCGAAGAATGAATTAGCATTTGCTAGCAAGCTCATACTCATGATCAAAAAGACACAGCCAATCAAAAGGGTTTGCTCTCGTCCAATCCGATCAGATAACGACGAAAAAAATAGCCGCATGACAATAGTTGAAAGCACATAGATGCCAAAGAAATAGCCTTTATTTGCAATTTGTAAAAAATCAGAGACGTCAGGTGTCAGTACGAAGATCATACCTGAACTGATTGCCGTTAAAAACATGATCAAGGCCGCTGGTTTTACTGGTTTTTCGATGATATCTTCTGGTTTTAATTTCAGTAGCGACCAACTGAATGCTTGCTTGTTTGAGAGGGTTTCTTTAATAAGCGCACTGAAAATAACGGCTAGAAAACCAAAGCCTGCCGCACATAAAAACAGTGTATCGTAGTTACTATGACTAAAAATGAAAGAACCCAAAGACTGCCCAACACCAATGCCCAAAGAAATAAACGTGCCCCAAATACCCATGGCGGCTCCTCTGCGTTTTGCTGGCAAGAGGTCCGTAAGAAGGGCAGTAGCGCTAGTTGGGCTAAAACCAGCACTGAGGCCATGAATGAAGCGCAATGAAAACAAAAGCCCGATACTACGGGTGAAGGGGTAGGCCAAACTCACAATAATGGTGATGAGTAGACCGATATTCATGGTTTTTTTTCTCCCCATGATATCAGCTAATTTACCTGCATATGGCCTTGAAACTCCGGCAGCGATGGAAAATAAAAATATGATACTTCCTTTGTAGGCGGCCCCACCAAGTGAACTAATAAATTGGTTCATTTCTGGTAGGATTAAATTGAAGCTGAGCATAAAGCAGAACATACTGGCGCACAGCAACCAGAAATCTTTGGGGTAGGATTTAATCACGGTGCAAAATTAGTTGGATTAAACTATTCTGAGCGAACTTTGTTATCTATTCATGAAATACTTAGTTTATTTGCTCATGTTTTTAAATTTAAATGCTTGCGGACAAGAACCCAATCAGGATGGTTCATCGAATAACAATACCTTCAACGGTCGAGCGCTACCCGAAAATGTTTGTTATGTAGTTAATGGTGGCACCGAACGCCCTTTCACAGGTAAATATTGGGACCACCATGAAGACGGTACCTATGTTTGTGTCGCTTGTGATGCACCTTTGTTTGAAAGTACGACCAAATATGATTCTGGATCCGGTTGGCCAAGTTTTTATGATGTTCTTACAAATGGAAATGTTAGCAAGCACCTCGATCGTTCTCATGGAATGGTGCGAACTGAGATTAAATGTGCCAATTGTCAGGCGCATTTGGGACATGTTTTTGAGGATGGCCCCAAACCAACTGGGTTGCGCTATTGCGTAAATTCTGCAGCGCTTAATTTTGAACCAAAATTGAACAATCAATCACAAGATAAAATGAAAGAAACTACCGAAATTGCAACATTTGGAGCGGGGTGCTTTTGGTGCATCGAGGCTTGCTTCAAAGATATGAAAGGTGTCATTTCTGTCGTGCCTGGTTATGCTGGCGGACAAAAACACAACCCAAGCTATCAAGAGGTATGTACTGGAAAAACTGGCCACGCGGAAGTCGCTCAGGTTGTTTTCGACCCAACTGTCATTTCATATGAGGAATTATTAGAGGTGTTCTGGTTTGTGCATGATCCGACGCAACTCAATAGACAAGGCAATGACATTGGTACGCAATACCGTTCAGTGATCTTTTACCACAACGAAATGCAAAAGGAATTGGCACTCAAATACCTCCAAAAACTTGAGGCTGAAAAAGTTTGGGATAAACCAATCGTGACCCAAATCGTAGCCATCAATAATTATTTTGAAGCAGAAGATTATCACCATAATTATTTTGAAAACAATCCGGGTAATCCTTACTGTCAGGCGGTTGTGCGTCCGAAGGTTGAAAAATTTAGAAAAGTTTTTGCGGATCGCTTAACACCTTCTGGCCACTGAATTTCAGTGCGAAAGCAGCCCAAAAAAGCTATTAGTCTTGCTCTGGCGCCAATCTTAATACAATGCCATCGATGCTTTCATCGAGATGAATCTGACATCCTAAACGACTATTTGATTTGACAAAGAATGCTTGATCAAGCATGTCGAGTTCGGCATCGCTTTGCTCTGGTAAATCAGTATCAGACTCCAAGTAGCATTGGCAAGTTGCACACATGGCCATCCCGCCGCATTCTCCTTTCACTGGAAGTTCGTAAGCCTTGCAAAGTTCCATGATATTCATATTCATGTCTGTTGGTCCCTCCAAAAGATGTGCTTGCCCTTCGCGGTCAATGATTGTGACTTTTATATCTGCCATTTTAATTGTAAATTCTTAGTAAGTTATTTCCGTTGAATTGGGTGGCGTATTGCCTAAGTCCATAAATACTGTTACTCACTGGTGAACCGTCATAAAGTGAAAAAACAGCATTGTTACAGGTATCTTTTAGTTGTAAAAAATTCTGAGCTTCCGGAAAAAGAGGTAAGGAACAAGTTCCATTTACGTCTGCTGGAGAATGTCGGTCAAATGCAACAAAATCGTCAATACCTCTGCGATAAACGATAATACCGCGAGAGCCTCCATTGAGGTAGGTCCAGCCGCCCACACCTTGTAAATCACTGTAACTGGGTAGTTGGATATCAATTGTGACATCTACAGGAACAAAAGGCACCGGATGCTGGTTTTGCTGCTTGCAATTTGCTGAAATGAGTAACAAACCAAACAAAAGAAAGACAAGTGTTTTCACGGTATAAAATTAGCAGAATTAAACTTCTATGAGTTCATTTTGTTTGAGTTCCCATTTTTGATACAGGCCTTCCAGATTTACTTTTTCGGTTTCGTAGCGATTCAAAACTTGGTTGTATTGTTGTTTATTTTCATAATCAAGTGTGCCGAGTTCATTTTCGATGTCAGTCAATAAACGCTCTTGCTGCTCAATTTGTTGTTCGAGGTTATTGATTTCGCGCTCCAATTTTTGCTTGGCTTTGTCAAATTTGGGTTTTTGTGTCACCACTACTGGCTCAGAAGTGCTTGGGTTTTTTAGCTCCTTTGTTGGCTGCACTTTGGCTTTCTCATTGTTGGCACCAGCATTTTTTTGAAGTTTGTAGTCGAGGTATTCCTGTAAGTTAAAGTGGTGGATTAAAATATTTTCTTTTTCGATGTCCCAAATTCTATTACTGAGGCCATCGACGAATTCTCGGTCATGCGATACAATAATAAATGTTCCTTCGTAATGCAAAAGGGCTTCTTTCAAAACTTCCTTGCTCTGTAGATCGAGGTGATTGGTAGGCTCATCAAGAATCAGAAAATTAGAAGGGCTTAGTAATAAACAGCATAAAGCAAGTCTGGTGCGTTCTCCACCCGACAACACGGCAACTTTTTTGTCTACATCTTCTCCTGAAAAAAGAAATGCTCCTAAAATACTGCGCAAGTCTTTGCGTAAATCTCCTTTCGCTATTAGGTCAACGGTATCGTAAATACTGAGTTTAGGGTCAAGTTTTTCAGCTTGATCTTGGGCAAAATAGGAAATGCTGACATTGTGTCCGAGTGTAACATTACCCTCGTGCTCAATGTTTCCCATGATTGCCTTCAGTAAAGTTGACTTCCCAACGCCATTCGGTCCTAACAATGCAATTTTCTCTCCTCTGCCGATGGTGATAGATACATTTTTAAAAAGCTGTCTGTCGTCGTAACTTTTGCCGATCCCGCTTAGTTCCAAAACCCATTTACCTGGTTGCACTGCAAGTGGAAAACGCAATTTGAGCCTTGCAACTTGGTCTTTTTCAACTTCAATGCGGTCCGTTTTTTCTAATTTCTTAATCAAAGACTGGGCAAATGCAGCTTTATTTTTCTTGGCGCGAAATTTTTCAATCAGCTCCTCAGCATGTTTGATGTCTTTGTCTTGTTGTTTTTTAGCTTGTTCTAAGCGTTCTAGTTCCTCGGCCCTGAGTTCCTTATATTTCGTATAGGGATAAGGGAAGTCAAAAATTTGTTGCCTAGAGATTTCTAAGGTTCTGGTGCTCACGTTATCTAAGAACAAACGGTCGTGTGAAATCAAGATGACGGCTCCGTCAAAGCGTTGCAAATAGGTTTCTAGCCAACTAATAGATAAAATATCTAGGTGGTTTGTAGGTTCATCTAATAGTAATATGTCTGGCTGATTGACAAGAATTCTAGCTAACTCTGCACGCATTTTCCAACCTCCTGAACATTGGGCAATATTTTTTTGCTGATCTAGCTCACTAAAACCAAGCCCTTCAAGAGTGGCTTTGATCTTTTCTTCCCATTGATAGCCTTCGTGTACATTGAAACTATGATTGAGTTCGCTCAGTTCGTCAAGTAAGGTTAAATATCCTTCTGTTTCGTAATCGGTGCGTGTTATCAGTTGTTCATTGATCTCATCAATTCGGTGTCTGATGCCGTTTAGTAATTCATTAGAATAAAATAAGAAGTCATAGACACTTTTCTGGACATCAATATGAATGTCTTGAGTCAGAAATCCGAACTTTAAATTTCTCGGGTGGTGAATTTGACCCTCTGTGGGTTGAATTTTACCGGAAAGAATCCTGAGTAAAGTTGATTTTCCTGCACCATTTTTACCCACCAAACCAACTTTATCACCTTTATTTATTTGTAGGTTCACATTGGCAAAAAGGTGGCCTTGCGGCAGAAAGTATCCGAGTCGGTCTAATTGAATCATATTGCAAAGTTAGTGCTTTGCCTTGAAATGATTTAGGCATGATTTTTGAGAAAAAGACAACAATTGTTGAATAAAATAGTTATATTGTCAACACTTATCAAACTTTAACCAATATCACAATGGGAAGACCACCAACAAAACCCGCTCGTTTAAGAAACGGATTCTACATAGAAGTAAAGTCTCAAGGATCATCAGCAATCTTAATCAGAAGAGACACCCGTGAGCAAATGCTCATGGCTGCCGAAGACTACTCCAGAACCAAAGACGTAACCATCAAAGGTGAAATGCGCAATGACAAATGGATCGCTGAATAATTTTCATTTCAAATTCTGGTTGCCATTTTTTGCCATATTATTATTGCTCATACCAATATTAATATGGCAAAATTTTGTTTTACCAGCAAAGCTATCCGGAATAACATTATTAATTGGTTTACTCATAGCGCTCAAACAATGGTTTGCAGTTGCAAGGCAAATCAATGACCGCAAAGAACGCTATGTCATGAATACCAACGAGCGTTACTATATTGAATCTTTGCTACCAAAATTCAAAACTTGGTCTAAATCTGATCAAACCATTTTAATTGATCAACTCGGCATCGCGCTATCTGAATTGAAATTTTCGGGTGAAAGCACGCTCGAAGACAAAATAAGCGTGATTCTTCAACTAGTTCTTGCTACTTGGGGTGAGGGGTACTTGTATAAACAAGATTGGGTGTTGGCCTTTGAACCTAATGACAAAATATGCAAGCTCTATATAAAAGAGCATTTCATTGCGGATTTAAATACATCGTTTGGCAACCTCCATTTTGCTCCTTCAACTGCTACCTCAGATAGCGTTCTTCTAGAGCTAAAAGAAAAGATGAAAAATCTTTAAGCGTAATTTGCTTTAAAATCAAGCAGTTATAATTCTGATCGAAAAAAAATTAAAATTTCTTTCAAAAAATTGTTGCGAAACCAAAAAGAGTACATATCTTTGCACCCCGCAATTGAGACAACGGTCTGTTAGAAGCGAGGGTTTAGAGAGGGTTAGAAGAGGCGGAGGCTTTACTAACTGACAAAAGAAAAAGTTCTTTGAAGTATTGAGAAATAAGGAAACAGCGTTTTTAAGAATAAAAACAAACATACTCGAGCTCTTAAAATTCGAAGTTATTATACAACGGAGAGTTTGATCCTGGCTCAGGAT
>JBJTNI010000021.1:0-88113 GCA_046073985.1 Flavobacteriales bacterium
CAAAGGTTATGCAGATATTGATGCAGCACCAGAAGAAAAGGCACGTGGTATTACCATTAACACTGCGCACGTTGAGTACGAAACTGAAACGCGTCACTATGCGCACGTTGACTGTCCAGGTCACGCGGATTACGTGAAGAACATGGTTACAGGTGCTGCTCAGATGGATGGTGCAATCCTTGTGGTTGCCGCTACTGACGGACCAATGCCACAAACACGTGAGCACATCCTTCTTGGTCGTCAAGTTGGTGTTCCTCGTCTTGTTGTGTTCATGAACAAAGTGGACATGGTAGACGATGCAGAGTTATTAGAGCTCGTTGAAATGGAAGTACGCGAATTGCTTTCTTTCTACAAATACGACGGTGACAACGCTCCAGTTATTCAAGGTTCTGCACTTGGTGCATTGAACGGTGAGCCTGAGTGGGTTGCTAAAGTTGAAGAATTAATGGATGCTGTCGATACTTACATCGAACTTCCTCCACGTGACGTTGACAAGCCATTCTTGATGCCAGTTGAAGACGTATTTACGATTACAGGTCGTGGTACAGTAGCAACAGGCCGTATCGAGACAGGTGTGATCAACTCTGGTGAGCCAGTTGAAATCCTAGGTATGGGTGAGGTTAAATTAACTTCTACTGTAACAGGGGTTGAGATGTTCCGCAAAATCCTTGACCGCGGTGAAGCTGGTGACAACGTAGGTTTGTTACTCCGTGGTATTGAAAAATCACAAATTAAGCGTGGTATGGTTATCTGTAAGCCAGGTTCAACTACTCCACACATCGAATTTAAAGCTGAGATCTACGTATTGAAGAAAGAAGAAGGTGGTCGCCACACTCCTTTCCACAACAAATACCGTCCTCAGTTCTATTTCCGTACAACTGACGTAACTGGTGAGATCTTCCTTAGCGATGGTCGCGAGATGGTTATGCCAGGTGACAACGTATCTATTAACGTGAAGTTGATCGTACCAGTTGCGATGGACAAAGGTCTTCGTTTCGCGATCCGCGAAGGTGGACGCACAGTAGGTGCAGGTCAGGTTACAGAAATCGTAGCTTAATATTCTACCAAAAGTAAAAAGTAAGGGGAGTTAACAGCTCCCCTTTTTAAACGGGTGTAGCTCAGCTGGTAGAGTAGTGGTCTCCAAAACCATTGGTCGTGGGTTCGAATCCTACCGCCCGTGCACAATTAAAACAACTGTTCGTGTTAAAATTAAGATCATACATCATCGACATCTACAACGAGATGGTTCATCAAGTAACTTGGCCCACTTGGAAAGAGTTACAGAATAACACTATTCTTGTCGTCGTCGCATCCTTGCTTATTTCCCTTGTCATCTTTGCCATGGACTTCACCTTCGGTATCACCGGAGAAGAAGATTCTGTATGGAAAGGTGTACTCGGTTTTATCTACGGATCTTTCTAAACACTCAACAAGAATGGCAGAAATCGCAAAGAAGTGGTATGTAGTCCGTGCTGTAAGTGGCAAGGAAAAAAAGGTGAAAGAGTATCTTGAGCTTGAAATCGCGCGCATGAAACTCACTGATTACGTAAATCAGGTCCTGATTCCAACTGAAAAAGTCTTCAAAATCCAGAACGGCAAGAAAGTTAATAAAGAAAAGGCTTTCTTACCTGGTTATGTGCTTATTGAAGCTGCTTTGGTGGGTGAGGTTTCTCACGTCATTAAAAGCATACCAAATGTAATCGGATTTTTAGGAACAGAGAAGGGTGGTGACCCTGTGCCAATGCGTATGGCAGAGGTCAACCGCATCTTAGGTAAAGTAGATGAACTCTCTATTACAGAAGAAGAACTCAAAATACCTTTCGTGGTTGGCGAGTCTGTGAAAGTAATCGATGGTCCGTTTAATAATTTTAGTGGCGTTGTCGACGAAATTAACGAAGACAAAAAGAAACTAAAAGTAATGGTCAAAATTTTTGGCCGCAAAAACTTACTCGAGCTCAACTATATGCAAGTTGAGAAAGAGGCATAAAGTTGTATTAACCGTAGGAGTGGGCCTGATGACTAAAGCTTCCCGTCTAGTCGCCCACGTTTAACTACATAATTTGTATATATATGGCTAAAGAAGTAGCAGCATTGATCAAGTTACAGATCAAAGGAGGCGCAGCCAATCCATCGCCGCCAATCGGACCAGCTCTTGGTGCGAAAGGTGTGAACATCATGGAGTTTTGTAAGCAGTTTAACGCGCGTACACAAGACAAAATGGGTAAGGTGGTGCCGGTTGTTATTACCGTTTACGGTGATAAATCTTTTGATTTCGTTCTGAAAACCCCGCCAGCAGCGGTACAAATCATTGAACATTCAAAAATTAAGAAGGGTTCGTCTGAGCCAAATCGCGTGAAAGTTGGTTCCGTTACCTGGGATCAAGTTCGTGCAATTGCCGAAGACAAACTTCCTGATTTGAACTGTTTTACGGTTGACTCCGCTATGCGCATGGTAGCAGGAACAGCAAGAAGTATGGGGGTTACCGTAAAAGGTGGCGAAGCTCCAAAATCCAAATAATTATTGATTATGAAAAGAGTTTCTAAAAAAAGAAAAGAAATTTTGGCAAAATACGATTTGTCAAAAGCTTTCACTCTCTCAGAAGCATGTAATTTGGTGAAGGGAATTTCTACCACTAAATTCGATGCCTCTGTAGACATTTGTGTTCGTTTAGGGGTTGATCCTCGTAAAGCAAACCAAATGGTACGTGGAACCGTTGCCTTACCTCATGGTACTGGTAAAGATGTCAAAGTACTCGTACTTTGTACACCTGACAAAGAAAAAGAAGCGCAAGATGCTGGTGCAGACTTCGTTGGTCTTGACGATTACATCGCCAAAATCAAAGCTGGCTGGACTGCAGTTGATGTCATCATCACGATGCCTTCTGTAATGGGTAAAGTAGGTGCGCTTGGTCGTATCCTCGGTCCGCGCGGCTTGATGCCAAACCCGAAAACCGGAACTGTAACCATGGAAATTGGTAAAGCAGTTGAAGAAGTGAAAGCTGGTAAAATCGACTTTAAAGTTGATAAATACGGTATCATTCACGCTGGTATCGGCAAGGTAAGTTTCGATGGTGATAAAATTCGTGAAAACGCTTCCGAATTGATACAAACCCTCATGAAGCTCAAGCCATCTGCTGCAAAAGGTACTTACATTAAAAGTATTTATCTGAGCTCGACAATGAGTCCTGGAATACAAATTGACGCGAAGTCTGTTACTGCTTAATACTTAGAACACATGACAAGAGAAGAAAAAGCACAGTACATCAGCGATTTAGCAGCTCAGTTAGCTGCAAGTAACGTTGTGTATTTGACAGACACTGCAGATTTAACCGTTGAGGCCGTTAACACCTTGCGCAGAAGATGTTTTCAATCTAACATCTCCATGCGTGTTGTAAAGAACGCGTTACTCGAGAAAGCAATGGATCAAGTAGAAGGTAAAGATTTCGGTGCGTTACGCGACGTACTAAAAGGCTCTACCTCTGTTATGATCTCTGAAGTTGCAAATGCCCCTGCAAAGTTAATTGCAGATTTCCGTAAGAAATCTCCAAAGCCGCTTTTAAAAGGTGCTTATATCGATGAAGCGATCTTTATTGGTGACGATCAACTTAGCGCATTAGAATCCCTTAAGAGCAAAGAAGAACTTATCGGAGATCTCATCGCCTTGTTGCAAAGCCCAGCGAAAAACGTATTGTCTGGTCTTCAAGGTGCTGGTGGCAAAGTTGCTGGTATCCTTAAAACGCTCGAAGAAAGAGCATAAACAATTCATTATTAAACCTTTTTAAATTTAAATAAAATGGCTGATTTAAAGCAAATTGCAGAAACGTTAGTTAACCTTACAGTAAAAGAAGTAAGCGAGTTGGCAACAATTATGAAAGATGAGTATGGCATCGAGCCTGCTGCTGCTGCACCAGTAATGGTTGCAGGTGGTGGTGCTGCTGCTGGTGGCGAAGCTGCTGCTGAGAAAACTGAGTTTGACGTTATCCTTAAGTCTGGTGGCGCTAACAAACTTGCAGTAGTAAAACTCGTTAAAGAATTAACTGGTAACGGCTTGAAAGAGTCTAAAGACCTAGTTGATGCTGCTCCTTCTACATTGAAAGAAGGTGTTTCTAAAGACGAGGCTGAAGGTCTCAAAAAGTCTCTTGAAGAGGCTGGTGCTGAAGTAGAAGTTAAGTAATTCGATTCAGGATATGCAGGAAAGGCACCGCTGAAAGGCGGGTGCCTTGTCCTGTTTTTTGCATGTTGATTTCAACAGAGTACAAAACATTAAAACAAAAAAGCCTTGGCAACAACAACTAATTCAACCCGAATTAATTTTGCTTCAAGCAAAAACCAATTTGAGTATCCAGACTTTCTGGAAATTCAATTAAAGTCTTTTCAAGAATTTTTCCAGTTGGAAACAACGCCGGAGAACCGCGAAAGTGAAGGACTTTTCAAAGTGTTTGCTGAAAATTTCCCAATTACGGATACCCGCAACCAATTTGTTCTTGAATTTTTGGATTATTTCATTGATCCACCTCGTTACACAATCGAAGAGTGTATCGAACGCGGTCTCACGTACAGTGTGCCGCTCAAAGCAAAATTGAAGCTCTATTGTACCGACCCTGAGCACGAGGATTTCGAAACCATCGTTCAGGACGTATACCTTGGTACAATTCCTTATATGACTCCGAAAGGATCATTCGTGGTAAATGGTGCAGAACGCGTAATCGTTTCGCAATTACACCGCTCACCAGGTGTTTTCTTTGGACAATCGCGCCACGCAAATGGTACTAAATTGTATTCTGCTCGTATCATTCCATTCAAAGGATCTTGGATTGAGTTCGCGACAGACATCAATAACATCATGTATGCGTACATCGACCGTAAAAAGAAATTACCGGTTACAACGCTTTTCCGTGCAATTGGCTACGAAACTGACCGTGATATCTTGGATATCTTTGGTTTGGCTGATGAAGTAAAGGTAAGCAAGGCTAACTTGAAAAAATTAATCGGACGTCGTCTAGCGGCAAGGGTTTTAAAGACCTGGATCGAAGACTTCGTCGATGAAGATACAGGTGAAGTAGTTTCTATCGAAAGAAACGAAGTGATCCTTGATCGTGAATTGATGATTGGTGAAGAGCACCTCGATGCCATCATGGATTCAGGAGCAAAATCATTGATCCTTCACAAAGAAGATGGTAACTCTACTGATTACACCATCATCTACAACACGCTTCAAAAAGATACATCTAATTCTGAAAAAGAAGCTGTTGAACACATCTATCGTCAATTACGTAACGCAGATCCACCCGATTACGAAACAGCAAAAGGTGTATTCGAGAAATTATTCTTCTCTGATGCGCGCTATGATTTGGGTGAGGTAGGTCGTTACCGTCTCAATAAAAAATTAAATCTTGATGCCAACGAAGAATCTCGTGTATTAACAAAGCACGATATCATCATGATCATCAAGTACCTCATTGAATTGATCAATTCTAAAGCCGATATCGATGATATCGACCACTTATCAAACCGTCGTGTTAGAACAGTTGGTGAGCAGCTTTATTCTCAATTTGGAGTAGGTTTGGCACGTATGGCGCGTACAATTCGTGAGCGCATGAACGTTCGTGACAACGAAGTATTTACTCCTATTGACTTGATCAACGCCAAGACACTATCGTCTGTAATCAATTCTTTCTTTGGAACCAACCAGTTATCTCAGTTTATGGATCAAACCAATCCGTTATCTGAGGTTACGCACAAGCGTCGTTTATCAGCGCTCGGGCCAGGCGGTCTCTCTCGTGAGCGCGCAGGTTTCGAGGTTCGTGACGTTCACTATACGCACTACGGTCGTTTGTGTACCATCGAAACGCCGGAAGGTCCAAACATTGGTTTGATTTCTTCCCTTTGTGTATTTGCAAAAGTCAATAAATTAGGTTTCATCGAAACACCATACCGCCGAGTAGATAACGGTAGAGTTGTTTTCGAAGAGAGTCCTATTTATTTAGCAGCCGAAGAAGAAGATTCAAAAACAATTGCTCAGGCTAACGCCAAAGTTGACGATAAGGGTAACTTCCTTTCAGAGCTTGTGAAAGCAAGATACGAAGGTGATTTCCCTGTTGTTGCACCAAAAGAATTGAGTCTGATGGACGTAGGAGCTAACCAAATTGCTTCTATTGCGGCCTCTTCAATTCCTTTCCTTGAGCACGATGATGCCAACCGTGCACTCATGGGCTCAAACATGCAACGTCAGGCTGTTCCACTTTTGCGTCCAAGTTCACCAATCGTCGGAACAGGCATCGAACAACTTGTTGCTCGTGACTCTCGTGTTTTAATTAACTCTGAAGGTTCCGGTACTGTTGAATACGTTGACGCCAATGAAATCGTGATTCGCTATGACTGGAATGACCAAGACAAATTGGTGAGTTTCGACAGCGAGGTAACACGTTATTCCTTGACAAAATTCATGAAGACAAACCAAAGTACATGTATCAACCTCAAACCTATCGTTCGCAAGGGCGACCGCGTTGAGAAAGGACAGGTGCTTTGTGAAGGTTACGCAACCCAAGCAGGAGAACTTGCTTTGGGTCAAAACTTGAAAGTGGCATTTATGCCATGGAAGGGTTACAACTTTGAGGATGCGATTGTGATCTCTGAAAAAGTTGTTCGTGATGACATCTTTACTTCAATTCATATTGATGAGTACTCATTAGAAGTTCGCGACACAAAACGCGGAATGGAAGAATTGACTTCAGATATTCCGAACGTTTCTGAAGAAGCAACCAAAGACCTCGATGAGAATGGTTTGATCCGAATCGGTGCTGAAATCAAAGAAGGTGATATCCTGATTGGTAAAATCACACCAAAAGGTGAGACAGATCCATCTCCGGAAGAAAAACTTTTACGTGCCATCTTCGGTGACAAAGCCGGAGACGTAAAAGATGCATCTTTGAAGGCTGGACCATCTCTACGTGGTGTTGTCATTGAAAAGAAATTGTTCTCAAGAGCAATCAAGGACCGCAAGTCGAAATCTCAAGACAAACCAATGCTTGAGGCACTAGATGCGGATTACCAACGCGATTTCGCAGCACTTCGTGACAAACTTGTTGAAAAACTTCTTGTCATTTTAGGTGAGCAAAAATCAGCTGGAGTATTCAATAACTTCAAAGAAGAATTGATCAAAAAAGGCACCAAGTTTACCAATAAGGCCTTGAGTGCACTTGATTACGCAATTGTAAATCCATTGAACTGGACGGCTGAAGCCGAGACCAATCAATTGATTTCGCGTGTGATCCACAATTTCAATATCAAAGCCAATGACCTACTTGGTAACTACAAGCGCAAGAAATTCCACATTTCTGTCGGGGACGAACTCCCTGCCGGAATCGTGAAACTTGCCAAAGTTTATGTTGCTAAAAAACGCAAGTTAAAAGTAGGTGATAAAATGGCGGGTCGTCACGGAAACAAAGGAATTGTTGCCAATATCGTTCGTCAAGAAGATATGCCATTCCTAGAAGACGGAACACCTGTTGATATCGTTCTTAACCCACTTGGGGTACCATCTCGTATGAACCTCGGACAGATTTACGAAACTGTACTTGGTTGGGCAGGTGAAAAACTAGGTGTGAAGTTCGCAACGCCAATTTTTGATGGTGCAAAACCAGAAGAAATCAATGACTGGACTGACAAAGCTGGTGTACCACGTTCTGGTAAAACTTACCTACACGATGGCGGTACCGGGGAGCGTTTCCACCAACCTGCAACTGTTGGTATCATCTACATGTTGAAACTTTCACACATGGTAGACGACAAAATGCACGCACGTTCAATCGGACCATACTCTCTGATCACGCAACAACCACTCGGTGGTAAAGCGCAATTTGGAGGTCAGCGTTTCGGTGAGATGGAAGTTTGGGCTCTTGAGGCATTTGGTGCAGCCAATATCCTACAAGAAATCCTTACGGTCAAATCAGATGACGTCATGGGTCGTGCCAAAGCTTATGAATCCATTGTTAAAGGTGATAACATTCCTGAACCAGGAATTCCTGAATCTTTCAATGTATTACTACACGAGTTACGCGGATTGTGTCTCAACGTGTCAATGGATTAATTAAAATACTAACGTAAATAGTCGAGATAAAATGGCTTTCAAAAAAGAAACTCCAAAAAAGCAAAGCAGCTTCAACAAAATCACTATTTCCTTGGCTTCACCAGAGGTCATTCTGGAAAATTCTAGTGGTGAAGTTTTGAAACCAGAAACCATCAATTACCGCACCTACAAACCGGAGCGTGATGGTTTGTTCTGTGAGCGTATTTTTGGACCAGTAAAAGATTACGAATGTCACTGTGGAAAATACAAGCGTATCCGATACAAAGGAATTGTTTGTGACCGCTGTGGGGTTGAAGTTACAGAAAAGAAAGTACGTCGTGAGCGTATGGGACACATTTCATTGGTAGTTCCTGTAGCACACATTTGGTACTTCCGTTCACTTCCAAACAAAATTGGTTACCTCCTTGGTTTACCAACTAAAAAATTGGATCAAATCATTTATTACGAGCGTTATGTCGTTATTCAAGCGGGTAATGCAACTGGATTTGATAAGTGGGCAAATCTTAAAAAGATGGATTTCCTCACCGAAGAGGAATACCTCGATATTTTGGATCTTCCGGAAATGGCTAATAACCATTACCTCGATGACACCGATCCTAATAAATTCATCGCAAAGATGGGTGCTGAAGCGCTCTACGATTTATTAGGTGGCTTGAACCTCGACCAAATGTCTTATGACCTTCGTTACCAAGCAGAAACAGAAACCTCTGTTCAGCGTAAGAATGAAGCGCTCAAAAGACTACAAGTTGTTGAAGCCATGCGCGATTCCCAAACGCGCATCGAGAACCGTCCAGAATGGATGATTGTCAAAGTTGTTCCGGTTATTCCACCTGAATTACGTCCGTTAGTTCCACTTGACGGCGGTCGTTTTGCAACCTCTGACCTCAATGACTTATACCGTCGGGTGATCATCCGCAACAACCGTTTGAAGCGTTTAATTGAGATCAAGGCTCCGGAAGTTATCTTGCGTAACGAAAAACGCATGTTACAAGAAGCCGTTGATTCACTTTTTGACAACTCTCGTAAATCTTCTGCGGTTAAAACAGAATCCAACCGTGCCTTGAAGTCACTCTCTGACTCATTGAAAGGTAAGCAAGGTCGTTTCCGTCAAAACTTACTCGGTAAGCGTGTTGATTACTCTGCGCGTTCTGTAATTGTTGTCGGACCAGATTTAAAATTACACGAGTGTGGTTTGCCAAAAGATATGGCAGCTGAACTCTACAAGCCATTCATCATTCGCAAAATGATTGAGCGTGGAATTGTAAAAACCGTAAAATCAGCCAAGAAAATTGTTGATCGCAAAGAACCAGTTGTTTGGGACATCCTTGAGAATGTATTGAAAGGTCATCCAGTCCTACTCAACCGTGCACCAACGCTTCACCGTTTAGGTATCCAAGCTTTCCAACCAAAGTTGATTGAAGGTAAGGCAATTCGTTTGCATCCATTGGTTACAACGGCATTCAACGCCGACTTCGATGGTGACCAAATGGCGGTGCATCTTCCTTTAGGAAATGCTGCTATTTTAGAAGCACAAATGCTCATGTTGGCTTCGCACAATATCTTGAACCCAGCCAATGGCGCTCCTATTGCAGTACCTTCTCAAGACATGGTCTTGGGTCTGTACTATATTACAAAAGGAAAGCGCACGACTGAACAAGATGTTGTGAAAGGTGAAGGAGGTATTTTCTATTCACCGGAAGAGGTCATCATTGCATACAACGAAAAAGTATTAGACTTACATGCCCACATCAAGGTTAAAACCTATGACCTAGGTCAGGACGGTACACCAACTTTACAGATGGTAGAAACCACTTGTGGTCGCGTATTATTCAACGAAAAAGTCCCAAGACAAGTAGGTTTCATCAATGACGTAATGACTAAAAAGGCATTGCGAGATATCATTGGTGAAGTACTCAAAGTTTGTGGAACTTCTCGCACTGCTCAGTTCCTTGATGATATCAAGCAATTGGGTTATGAAATGGCCTTTAAAGGTGGTCTATCATTTAACCTCGATGACATCATCATTCCGAAAGAGAAAGAAACACTCGTGTTAAAAGCGGAAAATGAAGTGAAAGAGGTCATGATGAATTACAACATGGGTCTTATCACCAACAACGAGCGTTATAACCAAATTATCGATATCTGGACACATACGAATTCGCGCCTGACACACACACTCATGGAGCAATTGAAATCTGACCGTCAAGGGTTCAATTCAATTTACATGATGTTTGACTCCGGAGCTCGTGGTTCAAAAGAACAGATCCGTCAGTTATCTGGTATGCGTGGTTTGATGGCTAAACCTCAAAAATCAGGAGCAAGCGTTCAAGAAATCATTGAAAACCCAATCTTATCTAACTTTAAGGAAGGTCTTTCGATTCTTGAGTACTTTATCTCTACTCACGGTGCTCGTAAAGGTCTTGCAGATACCGCCCTCAAAACAGCGGATGCAGGTTACCTAACGCGTCGTTTGGTTGACGTAGCGCAAGACGTTGTGATCAACTCAAATGATTGTGGTACACTACGTGGAATTGTAGCAACAGCATTAAAGAAAAACGATGAAGTTGTAGAACCGCTTTACGATCGCATCCTTGGTCGCACATCAGTACACGATGTTTATGTACCAGATTCAGACCAAATTATTGTCAATGCTGGTGAACTCATTTCTGAAGATGTAGCTCGAGATATTGAAAAAGCAGGTATCGAAGAAGTTGAAATCCGTTCAGTATTGACTTGTGAAATGCGTCGTGGTGTATGTTCGAAATGTTACGGTCGCAACCTTTCAAACCACCGTTTGGCCCAAATGGGTGACTCCGTTGGTGTTGTCGCAGCGCAATCCATTGGTGAGCCTGGTACGCAGTTGACACTTCGTACTTTCCACGTGGGTGGTACGGCTTCTAATATCGCCGATATCTCTGACCTCAAAGCAAAAGCAAATGGTAAAGTAGAAATCGATGAATTGCGTACAATTGAACGCAAGGCAGCCGATGGCAGCAAGCGTGTTATTGTCGTGGGTCGTTCAGCTGAACTTCGCATCACTGACGAAAAAACTGGTATTGTTGTCATGACGGCCAACATCCCTTACGGATCTGACCTCATGATTGATAACAACACCAAAATCAAAAAAGGCGACGTGATCTGTAAATGGGATCCATACAACGCCTTGATTATTGGTGAAGTAGCAGGTAAAGTTGTATTTGACGGTATCATCGAAAATATTACATACCGTGAAGAAGTCGATGAGCAAACAGGATTTACCGAAAAAGTAATCATCGAATCACGTGATAAAAAGAAATCGCCAGCGATTCATATCATTGATACGAAGACTAAAGAAGTATTGCGCGAATATTCCATTCCTGTTAACGCACACATTTCTGTTGCTGAAGGTGACAAAATCGAAGCAGGAGACATCCTTGTGAAAATCCCAAGATCTGCGGGTAAAACCGGAGATATCACCGGAGGTCTTCCACGTGTAACTGAATTATTTGAAGCAAGAAATCCTTCTAACCCTGCTGTTGTATCTGAAATTGATGGTACTGCAACTTATGGTAATGTAAAACGCGGTAACCGTGAAATCATTATCACATCTAAACTTGGTGAAGTTCGCAAGTACTTAGTGCCACTATCGAAGCACATTCTCGTACAGCAAAACGACTACGTACGTGCTGGTCAGCCATTATCTGACGGTGCAATTACACCAAATGATATCTTGAATATCGAAGGTCCTACAAAAGTTCAAGAGTATATCGTGAATGAAATCCAAGAAGTTTACCGACTTCAAGGGGTAAAAATCAACGATAAGCACTTTGAAGTGATTGTACGACAAATGATGCTCAAGGCTGAAATTATTGAGTCTGGTGACACTCGTTTCCTAGAAGGTCAAAGTGTTCACAAAGCAGATATCATGGAAGCCAATGACGAACTTTACGGCATGATGTTCATTACAGATGCTGGGGATTCTACTGAATTACACAAAGGTCAACTTGTAAGTGTACGTCGTTTACGTGATGAAAATTCACGTTTGAAGCGCGAAGACAAGCAACTTATTGAAGCACGCGAAGCAATGCCTGCTACATCAACACCGTTGCTACAAGGAATTACAAGAGCGTCACTACAAACACAATCATTCATTTCAGCGGCATCTTTCCAAGAGACTACCAAAGTACTCAACGAAGCTGCAATTTCTGGAAAAGAGGATCACCTTTTAGGTTTGAAAGAAAACGTAATCGTTGGTCACTTGATTCCGGCTGGAACTGGTGTGCGTGCATTCCAAAATTTAATTGTCGGTTCGAAAGAAGCATACGAAGAATTAATGGAGGAAGCATAATCCTAACAATTGAAACTAAAAGGGCGGCCATTTGGCCGCCCTTTTTTTGTACTCAAGAAATTCTTCCCCAGTTGGGCTTGCCTTGAAAAACGGCAAGCATGGTTTCTCTCAAGGCTTTATTTTTATCGAGAATTAAGGACTCATCTTCTTCCAATATCTCTCTGGCTTTTTCTCTGGCAAGTTGTACGATTTGACCATCACGAGCGAGGTCAGCAATTTTTAAAGCAAGTGCACCACTTTGTTGTGTTCCCATTAAGTCACCAGGGCCCCTTAATTGTAAATCGACCTCCGCTAAAACAAAACCATCATTGCTTGCCACCATGGTGTCCATTCTTTTTTGAGATTCTTTTGAGATACCGTCACCGGTCATGAGAATACAATATGATTTTTCTGCACCTCGCCCAACGCGCCCCCTGAGTTGGTGTAGTTGCGAGAGTCCAAAACGCTCTGCACTTTCGATCACCATCACCGACGCATTAGGGACATTTACGCCCACTTCAATGACGGTTGTTGCAACCATCAGGTGAGTTTGTTTATCGACAAAAGCTTGCATGGCTGTATCTTTATCTTGTGGCTTCATTTTACCGTGCACCATACTGATTTGATAGTGACTTCCTTCAAAATAGGAGCTGATTTGTTCATACCCATCTTCGAGATTTTTAAAGTCTAATTTTTCAGATTCCTGAATCAACGGATACACCACATAGGCCTGTCTGCCTAAATCGAGTTGTTCTTTAATGAAGCTGTAAAGTTTTTCACGGTGGTTTTCTCTTCTGTGTATGGTATGAATGGGCTTTCTACCGGGTGGCAATTCATCGATAACCGATACGTCGAGGTCGCCGTAGAAAGTCATGGCTAAAGTCCGTGGAATGGGTGTTGCCGTCATGATCAGCACATGTGGTGGCACTTTGTTTTTTCGCCACATTTTTGCTCGTTGGGCTACTCCAAACCGATGTTGTTCATCGATCACGACTAAACCCAATGAGTTGAATTGAACGGTGTCTTCTAACAAAGCATGTGTACCAATAAGTAAATCGATTTTGCCATTCAGTAATTCTTCATGAATAATGCTGCGGTCCTTTTTTTTGGTTGATCCCGTTAATAACGCAACTTTGATATTCATTTTTTGAAGCAATTCAGAAATGCCAATGAAGTGTTGATTGGCCAAAATTTCAGTAGGTGCCATTAATGCACCTTGTAGTCCGTTTCCAATTGCGAGCAACAAACTGAGTAAGGCAACGAGCGTTTTACCACTACCAACGTCACCTTGTAACAGTCGATTCATATGTTGGCCACTTCCAAGATCCTTTCTAATTTCTTTAAGCACTCTTTTTTGAGCACCAGTAAGTTCAAATGGAAGGTGCTGATTATAAAATTCATTAAAAGCAGCACCCACTTCTGTGAATTGAAAACCATTCAACTTTTTTGCTCGGCTTCCTTTGCGCAATAATAACTCAAGTTGTAAGAAAAAGAGCTCTTCCCATTTCAAGCGGTAACGCGCGGCTTTGAGTTGCTGCTCATTACTAGGAATATGAATTTCGTGCAAAGCCAAAGGTTTTGGCATCAAATGCAAGGCCTCACAAATATAGAGTGGTAAGTTTTCGGGAACTTTGCCTTTCATTTGCTCAAGCAATTGTGCCATCAATTTGGCTAATCCTCTACTATGTAAACCTTTAGATTGACATTTTTCTGTACTTGGATAAAATGCTTGGTAGCCTTTGAGTTCTGTTTCGGGGGTAACTTTGTTAATTTCAGGATGCGCAATAGTCCATTGATTCTGAAAATATTTTGGTTTTCCGAACACAATGTATTGATCTTGCACATTAAAACCAGACTTTAACCATTGGTATCCTTGAAACCAAATTAGTTCTATAGAAGCCGATCCGTCTGTAAACTGACAATGTAATTTTTTGTGACGTCCATTTCCTGACTCACTGATATGGGTAAATCGTCCTTTCAATTGAATATATTGATCTTCAGGACGCAACAGCGAAATCTGATGAAATACGGTTCTGTCTTGGTAACGGTAAGGGAAATGAAAGAGGAGGTCCTGAAAGGTAAAAATACCGAGTTCGTCCTGAAGTATCTGAGCCTTTTGGGGACCTACACCTTTCAGGTAGGCAATCGGAGTTGCCAAAAAGGAGTTCATCTAAAATTATTTCCAGTAACCCATTTTGCAGAACTTCTCGATGCGCTCTTCTATGCGTTGCTCTGGTTTTTTAGCGTCGAGCTCTTTCAAATAGCCATTGAGCTTTCCTCTAAGTATTTCAAACATAGCGTCTTGATCGCGGTGAGCGCCGTTGCTTGGTTCTTGAATGACATCGTCAACTAAACCATTTTGTTTCATGTCGGTAGAGGTGAGCTTCAGTGCAGAGGCGGCAATTTCTTTGTAGTTCCAAGAGCGCCAAAGAATAGACGAACAACTTTCAGGAGAAATAACAGAATACCATGTGTTTTCAAGCATCACAACTTTGTCTCCAACACCAATTCCGAGAGCGCCACCTGAAGCACCTTCACCGATAATTACGCAAATGACAGGCACTTTTAAACGCATCATTTCGTAAATATTGCGAGCAATGGCTTCACCTTGTCCGCGCTCTTCGGCCTCTAGGCCAGGAAACGCACCAGGAGTGTCTATGAAAGTAACAATTGGTTTATTGAATTTTTCAGCTAATTTCATAAGTCGCAAAGCTTTGCGATAACCTTCAGGGTTTGGCATTCCAAAATTGCGGTATTGTCTCATTTTGGTGTTGATACCTTTTTGCTGACCGATAAACATGACCGTTCGGCCATCGAGTAATCCAAAACCACCGATCATTGCTTTGTCGTCTTTTACATTGCGATCGCCGTGTAGTTCTTGGAACTGCCCGCCAGTTAAAGCATTGATATAAGCAAGCGTGTAAGGCCGGTCTGGATGTCGAGAAAGTTGTACGCGTTGCCAAGGAGTGAGGTTACTGAAAACTTCTTTGGTTTTGGCGTTTAGAACAGCCTCAAGCTCCGCGATTTTATCTTGCATATCAACTTCAGTTTGATCGGCAAGGCTGCGGGTTTGGGCAATTTGTTCTTCGAGTTCTTTTAATGGTTCTTCGAAATCCAGGTAGGTTGTACTCATGGTTCTTATTTTATGTAGGCAAAAATAACGATTTTCATCAATTGCTTATCTTTACCACATGATCTTGTTTCCACCTGCTAAAGTGAATTTAGGTCTTCGGATCTTATCGAAACGCCCGGATGGCTTTCATGAAATTGAAACCGTGATGGCTGAAATTCCATTTTGTGACATTTTGGAGCTTACAGAAGCACCACAAGATTCCTTTGAGCAAACTGGGCTCACTTTTGCTCCGGACGGTAAATTAAATCTTTGTGAACAAGCAGTTGCTTTATTAAGAAAACACAGCAATTTCCCAGGCGTGCACATACATTTGCGCAAACAAATACCCGTAGGTGCTGGCTTAGGAGGAGGTTCTGCCGATGCTAGTTATACCTTAATAGGCCTTAATCGTTTGTTTAACCTAGGTTTTTCTGATTTACAACTAGAAGGTTTTGCTGCGCAACTGGGCAGTGATTGTGCCTTTTTTATTCGAGGTGGATTACAATTGGCTACGGGTAGGGGTGAATGCCTCAGCCCAATTGCTGACCAAGGATTTCAAAAATGGTTGGTGTTGTGTAATCCTGGTATCCATGTTTCAACAGCCGCCGCGTATGCCAAGGTTCAACCAAAGAACAGCGGGCCTACACTTCTAGAAATAATGCAAAATGAAGGTATTTCTGGTTTGAAGAATGATTTTGAACTTTCTGTATTTCAACAATTTCCGGCAATTCAAGCATTAAAAAATGATTTAGAGCAGGCAGGCGCTTACTATACAGCTATGTCGGGCAGTGGATCTAGTGTTTTTGCGCTCTATGATCATGAACCGAATCTAGGTGAGGATCTTTCCCAATTGATAGTCTTTAAAGGTCTTTGGAAGTTTTAGGATCATCAAGGCTTGAAGTGAAAAATTGAATTTTTATTTTTTCACACAATTACCACACAACATCTATATTTCTCATTAATTTAACTTGAAATAAAATAATTTTTTTATTTTTGAACTTGTCAAGTTGACACTAAGTATTATTAACCTTTTAATTTTTTAACTATGAAGAGAATTTTTACTCTAATGACAGCACTTGTTCTTAGTGCTGCTGCGTTCGCGCAATTTCCTTCAGTTGGGATCATCGGATCTGCAGTTCCACCTTATGACTGGTCTGTAGATGTTGACATGATTACAATTGACGGTGAAAACTATGCCGGAATCGTTACTTGCGTTGCAGGTGAAGCGAAATTTCGTCAAGACAATGACTGGGCTACTAACTGGGGTGCTACTGATTTCCCATCAGGATTAGGTACTGCTAACGGTCCAAACATTCCTGTACCAGCTGGAACGTACTTGGTTATTTTTAACCGTACAACTGGTTTTTACAGCTTCCAAACTAGCTTTGACGTAACTTACAAAGTAGACGTTACTAACTATTTGGCAAACAATACACTTGCTGCAAACGGTATCCGCGTAGGAGGTAACTTCGGTGACTTCGGTGGTTCTGTAGCTGCTGGTGCTGTTGCAAGCTGGTCTCCTGCAGACGCTAACTCTGCAATGACTGACGAAGGTTCAAACATTTGGTCAATCACTGTATCTTACCCAGTTGCTTCTTTAGGTGCAACTCAACTTTACAAATTTGTAAACGGTGATTGGGGTGCAAACGAAGGTACAGATGCTGCTAACACAATCGCTGTTGACTCTTGTGGTGTTGACGATGGTGGAGGTAACATCAACCGTACTTATGTATTGATGCCAGGTACTGTATGTTATGTATGGGATGCTTGTGATGCTTGTGGTGTTTCAGTTGCTGAAAATGCAATTGCTGACCTTACAGTTTCACCAAACCCTGCATCTGATGTTGTTAACTTCTCTTTCGAAGTAAACAATGCAGCTACAGCTACTGTAACATTATTTGACCTTGCAGGTAAAGTTGTTGCTACTAAAACTGTTGCGACCTCAGCAATCACAACTGTAGAAATGAACACAACAGCGCTTCAAGCTGGTTCATACATCTACAATGTTGTAGCTGGTGAAAAAGTTGCTACAGGTAAATTGATCAAGCAATAAGCTAAAATCTTTATGATTATAAAGCCTGGGTGGTAACACCCAGGCTTTTTTGTCTTTGAATTTCTTATTTCATTTAAATGATTACCATGAAGCATCAATTTATATTATTGATCACGATTATTCTGAGTGCGTTCACATTGAAAGCGCAAATTTTAGAATTCAATCCTGCATTTCCAAACGTCAATGACGTCGTCACAATCACATACGATGCAACCCAAGGCAATGCTGCATTGGTGGGTCAAGCACAAATTTATTGTCATGCTGGATTAATTACCTCGACCAGTACATCGCCTACAAACTGGCAATTTGTACAAGGTAACTGGGGTACGGTCGACCCACAAGTTGCCATGACCAATATTGGCAACAACAAACACACCATCACCATCGACATTGACCAATTTTATGGTTTTCCAGTTGGCACCAATGTTTTACAATTTGCTTTTATATTTAGAACTGCAAATGGTTCAATAGTTGGCCGAGATGCAGACGGAAGCGATATCTATTACGACATGTATCCTGTAAATGCAGGTTTACTTGCAAGTTTTTTCAATCCAAGTGCCGGCACTACTCTGGATGTCAACGAACAAATTACAATTGAAGCGGCTGCAAATCAAGCAGCAACCCTCACACTCAAACAAGACGGCGTTGTATTGCAAACTTTAAGCAATGCTACCCAGCTCAACTATACTTTAACGGCAACGCAAGCAGGAACCCATTTGCTTGAATTCGTTGCCGACAACGGATCAACACAAGTAATCGATTCAACTTATATCACAGTAAATCCTGTAGTTGTTCCAATCAATCCGCCTTATGCGGGCTTAAATAATGGCATCAATTACATCAACGATACAACTGTAGTGCTACAACTACACGCTCCTCAAAAAGAACATATTTACGTAATCGGTGATTTCAATAACTGGCTCCCGACTACCAATTATCATATGAATTTAGCAACCAATATGTCAACTTGGTGGCTTGAAATTTCAGGACTCACTGCTGGTCAAAAATATGCTTATCAATATTTCATAGACGGCAACTTACGACTTGCCGACCCAATGAGTCCACTCATACTTGATCCGAATAACGACGCAAGCATCGATGCTCAAACTTATCCGAATCCACATCCGTATCCAACAGGTTTAACATCTGGTTTTGTGACGCTCATGCAACCAGGTGCAACTCCTTATACTTGGACCAACAACAATTTTGTCGCTCCAGCAAATAAAGATCTGGTAATTTATGAATTACTAACCCGTGATTTTGTAGCCAAACATAATTACCAAACACTCATAGATACACTAGGCTACCTCTCTAAATTAGGAATCAATGCCATTGAGTTAATGCCTCCTGGAGAATTCGAAAACAATCAAAGTTGGGGTTATAATCCATCTTTTCACATGGCTTTGGATAAGTATTACGGTACCCCTGAAAAATTCAAAGAATTAGTAGATTCTTGTCATGGTCGCGGAATTGCTGTTATTGTTGACCTCGTTTTCAATCACGCATTTGGTCAAAACCCAATGGTCAATATGTACTGGGATGCCGCAAATTCAAGACCTGCAGCAAATAGTCCTTGGTTCAATGCAGTGTGTCCGCACCCACCTTATTGTTGGGGCTATGATTTTGATCACACACGTATTGCAACACAACAGTATATAGATCAAGTCAATAAATACTGGATTGAAACTTACAATGTCGATGGTTTCCGTTTTGATTACACAAAAGGTTTCGCCAACAATGCCAACAATTATAGCATTGAACGCATCAATTTATTAAAGCGAATGGCAGATGAAATTTGGGTCTACAAACCAAATGCATATGTCATTCTAGAGCATTGGTGTGACAACAATGAAGAAAAGCAACTGGCCGACTACGGCATGATGCTTTGGGGCAATATTACTTATGGTTATAAAGAAGCGCTCATGGGATATCCAACTTCAAGTAACATTAGTTCTGGTATTTACACCAACCGTGGTTGGACAGTTCCTCATTTGGTTTCCTATGCAGAGAGCCATGACGAAGAGCGTTCTATGTTCAACACCCTGACCTATGGAAATACTACTAATGGCACCCATAATGCCAAGGACCTTTACACTGCGCTTGGCAGGGCTCAGGCTTTAGCTGTTACTTTTTTGACCCAGCCTGGTCCAAGGATGCTATGGCAATTTCAAGAATTAGGTTACGACATCTCGATAGAAGTGCCGTGTAGGGTGTGTAATAAGCCCATCCTTTGGAATTACTATACCCAAGCCAGAAGAAGACAGTTATATGATGTTTACGCAGCAACTTTGGCACTCCGAAATAATTATGAAACCTTCCGCTCATTGAATTTTCAATATAGTCTTACAGGTGCGGTTAAGCGTGTAAATATGAACCACAGCACTATGAATGGTGTCTCGTTGGCTAATTTTGCTGTGACTACTCAGGCTGCCATTCCAAATTTTCAGCATGCGGGTTGGTGGTATGAATATTTTAGTGGTGATAGCATCAACGTTGTCAATGCACTTGCACCAATCGACCTCGCTCCCGGTGCTTACCGTATTTACACGGACGTAAAATTACCAAAGCCAACTATTACAGACGCACCAGTGAGTGTTGAAGAATTATTCATTGAAGATTTCGAATTGCGCGTTTTTCCAAATCCATCTAGCGATCTGATCACCATCAGTTTCAATGCCAGCAATTTCCAACCATTCGAATTGTTGATCATCAATCAAGACGGAGTCGTGGTAGAAAGGCATAAAGGGCTCACTCAAGATGGGAAAAACAACATTGCGGTATCAATCAATGGTTTACCAGCTGGTGCATATCATTCATTACTCACTATTGGTCAGTTGAAATCAAATAAGGAGTTTATTAAAATTGATTAATGCACAAGTTCTTTCTTGCATTTTTATTTTTCCCTTGGTCGAGTTTTGCGCAGCTTCCACAGCCGAACTACAATTTGGCGTTCTTACAAGATGAGGTAGCAAGTGTTTTTGTCAACATTGATCTAGATTCACTTAATTTACTACTCGGTGATAGCTTGTTTAGTGGTCATGAATTCATGGCAGAGATCAGTTATCAAAGTAGTTTTGGAACGGTTTTTTACGATAGTATTGGCTTTAGGGCTCGAGGAAACACTTCGCTTTCTTCCCAAAAAAAGTCTTTTAAAATTGATTTCAATCGCTTTGTATCCGGCCAAAAGTTCCAAGGACTTGAAGAATTAAATCTAAATGGTGAGCACAATGACGTTTCCATCATGCGAAGCTTCTTGGCTCAGCATCTACTGCGCTCTGCAGGTTTGGCTGCAGCCAGAACAAGTTATGTCAAACTGTATGTCAATAATGAATACAAAGGACTTTACATCAATGTAGAGCACCTCGATGATGAATTTCTCGATTTACGATTTCCGACAGAGGCCAATGGCAATTTGTGGAAGTGTTTTTATGGTGCTGATTTGACTTGGTGGGGTGCTAATCCAAGTTCTTACCATACAGTTTATGAACTCAAGACCAATAAAGACAGTGCAAATTACACAGCATTGTTAAACTTTATCAATGTACTGAATAATGTCCCATCCGCTTATTTTCCCTGTGCCATTCAGGAAGTTTTTGATGTCGAATTATTTCTGCGAAATATTGCATTGGAAATACTGATGGGGCAATGGGATGGGTATGCCTATAACAAGAATAATTATTATTTGTATCAACGCGAGGGTGATGGCAAATTGGTTTACTTATCTTATGACCTAGATAATACTTTCGGAATAGATTGGTTCAATATCAATTGGGCATTGAGAAATATTTACTCGTGGTCACCGGGTAATCAAGCAAGGCCCTTGTACACCAAATTAATGGCTGTACCTTATTTCAAGGACCGCTTTACCTTCCATATGTTGGACATCCTCGATTCTATCTGGATAGTAAGTGATTTACAAGTTTTATTGGAGCAAAAACAGCAATTGATCGCACCGGCGGCATTGCTCGACGACTACAAAGGGTTGGACTATGGTTTCAGTGATCAAGATTTTTTAAATGCACTTCAGCAAACATGGGGTGCTCATGTAAAAAGCGGCATTGTACCCTATCTACAAAATAGAAAACAAAGTGCTATTAGTCAATTGTCGGCATATGTTGGCTTGCCAAATCCCTGTATCAGCGATGTTGACGAGCTTGGTCAGGTA
The DNA here is from genome assembly GCA_046073985.1 of Flavobacteriales bacterium. Lineage (GTDB taxonomy): Bacteria > Bacteroidota > Bacteroidia > Flavobacteriales_D > Crocinitomicaceae > UBA952. Next base: position 21,725 of record JBJTNI010000021.1, read on the forward strand.
CCCGGAAAATTATTATATGTAACAGATGTTTTGGGTAGAGAAATCGACCCAGATGCTAAAAATTGCATCAAAATTTTAAACTTTGAAAATGGAATACAAAAGCGTGTTTATGAAATGGAGTAGTTTATTTTTTGTTATGATGCTTGTAATTCAAGCTCATTCACAAGTGTTACAACATGTAGAACCATCCAATTGGTGGGTTGGGATGGAGCATCATCAAGTTCAAGTTTTATTACATGGCCCGCAGATTGCCAAATACAAGGTAGAGGTAAGTGGATTATCAATTCTTGAAGAAGTAAGAACAGAAAACCCAAATTATATTTTTATTACACTTGAAACACAAGGAAAAGTAGCAGGAGAATACCCAATTCGCCTTTTAGACAAGAAAAAGATTGTTGCCACCCATCCTTTCACCTTACTTGTAAGAAAGGAAGCATCAAAGTACAGAAATAGCTTTAGCTCAGAAGATGTCCTTTATTTATTAATGCCAGACCGTTTTGCAAATGGCGACCCTCTCAATGATAATGCTAGCGATATGAAAGAGCAAGCAAATCAGAGTTCACCTGGAGGTAGACATGGAGGCGATTTAAAAGGTGTTCAAGACCGCCTGACCTATATCAAAGACCTAGGCGCCACAACTATCTGGATGACACCGTTTTTGGAAGACAACGAACCTGTCTATTCTTATCACGGTTATGCGCAATCTGATTTATATAAAGTCGATCCACGCTATGGCAGCAACGAAAGTTTCAAGACACTTGTAGCCAGCGCACATCAGTTGGGTTTGAAAGTCATCAAAGACGAGGTGCCTAATCATTGGTCAAGTAAGCACTGGATGATCCAAGATTTGCCAACTTCAACTTGGATCCATCAGTTTGAACAGTTCACGAGGTCGAGTTACCGCACCACTACTCAATTTGACCCTTATGCTGCGAAAAGTGATCAAAAAGCATCTGCTGATGGTTGGTTTGATACCACGATGCCAGACATGAATCAGAATAACCCGATGCTGCTCACTTATTTGATTCAGAATACAATTTGGTGGATTGAATGGGCAGATCTTGATGGCCTCAGAGTTGACACCTACTCTTACAACGATAAAGACGCTATAGCTACCTGGACAAAGGCTATCATGACAGAATACCCAAATCTGAATATAGTTGGTGAAGTATGGATGCATGACCAAGCACAAATGGCTTTTTGGCAAAAAGATAGTCCGATCGGGGCGCTACAGCATTTCAATAGCAATATGCCCTCAGTGATGGATTTCACTTTGCATGACGCTATTTCACAGGCATTTAGAGAAAAAGAGCAAGGTTGGGATCAAGGTGTAGTTCGTTTTTACGAAAACTTTACGCAAGATTACCTATATGCCAATCCAAAGAATCTTTTGGTCTTTATTGAAAATCATGATACCCAAAGATTCAATGAATCTTATCCTTCCTTTAACGACTACAAATTGGCCATGACACTTATTGCCACAACAAGAGGTATTCCTCAAATTTATTATGGTTCAGAAATTGGTATGCGAGGAAGTAAAGCGGTAGGCGATGCTGATATCCGCAGGGATTTTTTCAAAGGCACTACAGTTGAAGAAAGAACACCTGATCAAGAAGCATATTTTCAGTTTACGAAAAATTTATTGAATTGGAGGAAAGACCAAAATGTCATTCACGATGGCGAATTGCTTCAGTACGTGCCGCAAAACAATGTGTACGTATATTTCAGATATCTTGAACCAGAAAAAACTTTAAGTAAAGAGGCAGAAGTGGTGATGGTGATCCTTAATAATTCAGAAAAAGACGAAGAATTGAATTGGGCTCGTTTTTCTGAAGGATTGCATGATTTTGAATTTGGGAATGATGTTTTGACCAATCAAACCTTCGATTTTGAACAAAAATCTGGCAAAATCCCTGCTAAAACTGCCTATATCATTCAGCTTAAAAACAAGTAAAAAATGGCAAAGTTCTTCCTTCTGCTGTGTATTTCTATAGCCAGTTTTGAGTTTCTTGCTCAGAACCCAAATCGGCAATTTATCTCTTTCAATCCAAGCGCCAATGGTGCTGAGGTTCAAGTCTCTGATGGGAAATACTTGATAAAATTTTATTCAAATAACATCATCGAAACCACGTTTATCCCTTTAGGGAAAAATGAAAACATTGAACCATCTCACGCAGTGATCATGCAGCCAATGTTTTCTGATCAATCATACACTGAAGTGAGCAAAAACGGAAATATTGTTGCGTACTTGTACCCATTAAGTAAAACTTCCATTTCAGCGCGTATTCAAGTAGAACCTTTTCAAATTAGTTATTGGTATCAAGGCAGGCAAATTTCATCAGAGGCCATGGGTTATCAATTCAAAGAAACGCCACAGATCCAATTAAATCTCAGCCCACAAGAGCAGCTCATGGGAGCCGGAGCGAGGGCGCTTGGCATGAACCGCAGGGGTTATCGCTTACAATTGTATAATAGAGCACATTATGGTTATGAGAACCATTCTGAACTCATGAATTTCACAATGCCTATCGTGATTTCTGATCAATGTTATGCCATTCATTTTGATAACCCGCAAATTGGTTACCTCGATTTAGATGCAAAAAAAGAGAACAAACTAACTTACGAAGTGATTGGAGGTCCTATGCGTTACCAAGTCATTGTTGCCGATGACTGGAAAAAATTGACAGAGCAGCTCACAATCCTAACGGGAAGGCAACCACTGCCAGCCCGATGGACACTTGGTAATTTTTCTAGCCGCTTTGGCTACCACTCTGAGCAAGAAGCCCGTGCTGTAGTGAACGAGTTCAGAAAACAACAGATTCCGCTAGATGCGATAGTTTTCGATTTATATTGGTTTGGGAAGGATATTCAAGGCACGCTTGGGAATTTTGAATTCTTCCGTGATTCATTTCCGAACGGAGAGCAAATGATTGCCGATTTCAGAAAACAAAATGTTAAAACGGTGCTCATCACCGAACCTTTTGTCCTGACCACCTCCAAAAACTGGCAAGAGGCCAATCAAAAAAAGATTTTAGGCACCGATTCTTTAGGTAATTCGTATCGATATGACTTTTATTTCGGAAACACAGGCCTCATCGATTTATATAAGCCAGAAGCGCGTGTTTGGTTTTGGGAAATTTATAAAAAACTTCATGGCTATGGTGCCGCTGGTATCTGGGGAGACCTCGGCGAACCTGAGGTTCATCCTACTCAATTGAGGCACGGCGACAAATGGGCAGATGAAGTACACAATATTTACGGCCATGATTGGGCCCGCTTGCTTGCTGAAGGATACCGCAAAGATTACCCTAATGAAAGGCCATTCATTTTGATGCGTGCCGGTTATTCTGGCTCTCAACACTATGGAATGGTGCCGTGGTCCGGTGACGTCAACAGAACATGGGGTGGTCTCAAGCCACAAATGGAAATTTCGCTGCAAATGGGGCTGCAAGGCATGGCATATATGCACTCTGACCTTGGCGGTTTTGCAGGTGCCAATAATGACCCAGAGCTTTATGTGCGTTGGCTGCAATACGGTGTTTTTCAGCCTATTTTTAGACCGCATGCACAACAAGAAGTTGCCAGTGAAGCCATTTTCAAGGACGCGCAAACCAAGGCTTTGGCAAAAGCCGCTATTGAGTTGCGTTATCAATTACTGCCGTACAATTACAGTTTGGCTTATGAAAATACTTCCAAGGGAAACCCACTTTTACGCCCTATTTTCATGGAATTCCCGGAAGCCACATGGTCTTTTGAATCAGCTGACTCCTATATGTGGGGTCCAGCATTTTTAGTACATGCGATTACTGATTCCTTAGAATCAGAGGTATATAAGAATCTGAGTATGATTACAACGCTACTTCCACAATCGGCAAGTTGGTTTGACTTCCATTCGGGTCTTTTAGTTGCCCATCAGAAGTTGTCGAATGTTAGCCAAACTGAGTACCGCGTTGTAATGACCCCAAAAACATTGCAGCATATTCCGGTATTTGTACGTTCAGGGTCATTTATACCGATGAGCCCAGTTATACAAAGTACCAACGACTACAAAGATTCAAATGTAGTTTTGCACTATTACATAGATGCACTGCAAGCTAATTTGACTTCCGAATTTACTTGGTATGAAGACGACGGCAATACTGCAGAGGCAGAAACAAAGGGCTTGTCGAAAAAATTAGCTTGTACATCAGTAAAATCTGAAACTGATTGCACCTTAGCATTTAAGGCTGATTTTGGAGTTCAACTTCAAAACAAGTCTTTTCAGTTCAAGTTGCAAATCCATACTAACAAAGCTCCTAAGTGCGTGAAAATTGCTGGTAAAAAGGTGAAATTCAGCTTCGATGAAAAAAATCAAGTGTTGCACATAGATCCGAAAATAATACTAAACAATAAACAAAATGTGTCTCAAGTAGAGATCAAATGGTGAAAACTTTTTCATTGTGTCAACTTGACATTAAGAAAAAATAAAATATATTTGACTGATTAATCTGTTATAAACGCAAAAACGAGAACTATGCAAATGAAAACTACTACAAGTTTATTTGCCTTTTTACTATTTCTTGGCTTTTCTAGTTTGGCTTTAGCTCAAACCGGAGTAAAGGGAAATATTACTGATGCAGAGGGGAAGCCTCTCTACAATGCATCAGTTTTAGTCGAAGGGCAAGGTAAAGGAGCTGTTTCCAATGAAAAAGGTTATTATGAAATAACTGGCCTGAAAGCAGGAACCTACAAACTCATCTACAAATTTATGGGCTTCAATCCACAAACTGATGAGGTTACAATCGTTGCAAACCAAATGGTTACCAACGATTTTCAATTTGCCGGCAAAGTACAAGAAACTGACGACATCGTAGTCATCGGTTATGGTACTCAGCGCACCAAGGACCTCACTGGTTCAGCGGCTGTCATTACAGAGAAAAACTTCGTACAAGGTTCATTAGCTACTCCAGAACAATTAGTTATGGGTAAAGTAGCTGGTTTGAAAGTTACTTCAAATGACGGGGCACCAGGTTCAGGTAGTACACTGCGTTTGCGTGGTGGTACCTCAATCAATGCTTCCAACGACCCGCTTATTGTAGTTGATGGAGTTCCATTAGATAACGGCGGTATTGCAGGTGCAGCCAACCCATTATCATTGATCAATCCAAATGACATTGCTTCATTTGTTGTTTTAAAAGACGCTTCTGCAACGGCTATCTACGGATCCAGAGCTGCAAATGGCGTTATATTAATTACAACCAAAAGAGGTTCAGCGGCAAACGATGTAAAAGTAGTTTTAGACTCGAAAACCTCAGTTTCTACAATCGCTAAATATTTTGATGTTCTCAGTGCTGACTCTCTCAGAAATCTCGTCAATAGCATCGGAACGGCTCAACAACAAGCCTTGCTTGGAGATGCTTCTACCGATTGGCAACGCGAAGTATTCCGCAAATCGGTCATTACCGACAACAACGTCTCAATAACTGGTGGAATTACCAATTTGCCTTATCGTTTGTCTATCGGAAACCGCATAGATAACGGAATCCTTAAGCGCGACCAATTTCAGCGTACTTCAGTAAGTTTAAACCTTAATCCAAGCTTACTAGATAAATCCTTACAAATCGAGGCGAACATGAAATATGTTCAAACTGGTTCTTTCTTTGCCAATCGCGGTGCATTAGGTGCAGCTTTCTTTGACCCTACACAACCAGTTTATTCTGGCACAGAAGCCTACGGTGGTTATTTTGAATGGCTTGATAACAACAAACCAAATACGTTATCGGCCAGAAACCCACTTGGGCTTATTGAGCAATCTACGGATAAAAGCCGCGTCAATCGTGCTATTGCCAATGCAAAAGTTACTTATAACTTACCTTCATTGCCTGCTTTGAAAGCAACAGTAAACGTTGGTGGCGACTACTCTGAAGGAACAGGCTATACCATCACACCAGCTACATCTGCAGCAGGTTACTATACTCAAGGTCGTTACACCGAATACCGCACTTCAAAATCAAATAAATTATTCGAATCTTACTTGAGCTACAATTCAGGTCAGCGTTGGGAAAACCAAACATTGGATGTAACTGCAGGTTATTCTTACCAAGATTGGGATACAGAAAGCCCTAATAATCCGGCTTGGAATGAGGCCCAAGATAGCATTATTCAACCGGCAGCTGCGTTTCCTTTTTATACACGCAACGTCTTGATGTCTTACTATGGCCGAGCTATCTACAATCGTGCTGGCAAATATGTAGTCAACGTATCAGTTCGTCGCGATGGTTCTTCAAGATTCAGTCCAGAAACTCGTTGGGGAATTTTCCCTGCAGCTTCTGCTGCTTGGATTATTTCTGAGGAAGCATTCATGAAGAAATCTTCTGTTATCAATATGCTCAAATTGCGTGCAGGTTGGGGTGTTACGGGTCAGCAAGACGGTATCGGTGACTACGCATACATTGGTAATTATTTCCAAGGAGCTACTACAGCACAATATGCTTTTGGTGGTCAATATTACCAAGTATTGCGTCCAGCAGGTTTCGATGCTGGTTTGAAATGGGAAACCACAACTTCTTACAACTTAGGTCTTGATTTTGGATTCAAAAATGACCGTTTCTCAGGAAGCGTTGACGTTTATCAAAAAGATACCAAAGATTTGTTAGCTACTGTACCAGTACCTGCAGGTACAAACTTTACCAACGAAATTTTGACCAACGTCGGCGCCATGCAGAACCGCGGTATCGAAGTTGCCTTGAACACAGGTATTTTGGCAACCAAAGACATGCGTCTCGATTGGACCATCAATGCTACCTACAACAAAAACGAAGTGAAAAAACTATCTCAAGTAGTTGACACTACTTCGCCTGGTGTACTTATTGGTGGAATAGGTGGCGGTATTGGAAATACCATCCAAGCGCACCAAATTGGCTACCCAACCTATACTTTCTTTGTTCTCGAGCAACAATATGACTCTCAGGGCAGAGTAATCGAAGTTGGTTCACAAGCTGAAATCGACATGAATGGCGATGGCAACATCACAGCGGCTGACAAATGGAAAGATACCAATGCATTTGTTGATCAAAACCATGATGGTATCATCAATGTCAAAGACCGTTACTACGCTGGTCAGGCTGCTCCAAAAATGTTCCTCGGTACTGCACTGAACTTCCAGTACAAAAAATGGTATGCTGGTTTGTCTGCTCGTGCTGAATTAGGAGCTACTATTTACAACAACATTCACTCGAATAGTGCAACTTTCCAAACAGTTGACGGTACGAAAAAATACCTCAACAACATCAGTTCGTTGTATTACCAAGACGAAGTGCAACGCACTACAGCAAGTCAGTTGATGAGTAACCATTATCTTGAAAGTGCTAATTTCCTTAGATTAGACTTTGTCAACATCGGATACAATTTCGGTAAGTTAGGCTTCTCTAAAGACAAAGTTGGTTTGAACATCAATTTCGTTGTACAAAATGCTTTGGTACTTACAAAGTATTCTGGGCAAGATCCTGAAATTGGAAGCGGAATCGACAACAATTTCTACCCACGTCCACGCGTGTATTCAATTAACTTCACCTTTGATTTCTAATTCTTGAACTATGAAAAGATTAGTAGCATTTACAATTATATCAGGCGCTCTATTATTGTCATCTTGTGGCAAGAACCTGAATCAGTCTCCTAAATATGGTCTCAATGCAGAGGCTGTATATAGCGATCCTAACAATTACATTAAAGTTTTGGCAAAACTTTACACTGGTATGTCAATGACCGGTAATCAGGGCCCTGCGGGTCAGGCTGATATCGCCGGAATTGATGAAGGATTCTCTGCTTATGTTCGTGTACTTTGGAACTTGCAAGAATTACCTACAGACGAAGCAATCTGTGGTTGGAATGACCCAGGCATTCCGGATCTTAACAAAAGTCAATGGAATGCAGACAATGTCTGGATCAAGGGGATGTACTATCGTATCTTTTATCAAATTACGCTTTGTAACGAATTCATTTGGCAGGCACGTGAAGAAAAACTTAACGAGCGCGGCTTTACAGCTGCTCAGGTAGCTGACATCAAAATGATGGTCAATGAAGCCCGTTTCTTACGCGCTTTGGCTTATTATCATGCCATGGATTTATTTGGCAACGTACCATTTGTTACAGAACTTGATCGCGTTGGTGCTTTCAATCCAGAGCAAATTCAGCGCGCCGATCTTTTTGCTTACATCGAGTCTGAAATTAAGGCCATTGAAAACGACCTTACTGCGCCTTCAGCAGTTGCGTATGGCCGTGCTTCAAAAAGTGCAGCGCATGCATTGATGGCAAGGATGTATTTGAATGCCGAGACTTATTTAGGAGCAGGTAATTCAAGAAATGCAGAATGTGCCACTTATTGCGAGAAAATCATCAATACTGGTGCTTTCCAACTAGACGATGTTTATCAAGACCTCTTCTTAGCTGATAACCATACTTCACCTGAAATCATTTTCCCTATCGTTTATGACGGTCTTTATGCACAAACTTGGGGTGGAACTACATTCATGATTTGTTCGGCACTTGGCGGATCAATGGTAGCCGCTGATTACGGTGTAAATGGTAAGTGGGCCGGAAACCGTGCTACACGTCCATTCATTGAGAAATTTGCCGATACTACCGAAGACTCACGTTGGATGTTCTATACAGCTGGTCAGCAAATTGACATCACCTCCATGAGTACCTTTACTCAAGGTTATGCCAATCCAAAATACAAGAACAAAACTAAAGCGGGCTTGAATGGATCTAACAACGGTACCTCAGCGCACGTTGACGTAGATTTCCCAATGTTCCGTTTGGCCGATGTTTACCTTATGTATGCAGAAGCTAAATTCAGATCAGGAGATCAAGCTACGGCACTAACTTACATGAATTATATCCGTGAGCGTGCCTACGGTGATTCAAACCACAACTATTCGTCTTTGACTTTGAATGATTTCTTAGATGAAAGAGCTCGTGAATTAAACTGGGAATGTATCCGTCGTACTGACCTCATTCGTTTTGGCTTGTTCACAAGCAGTAACTACGTTTGGCCTTTCAAAGGCGGTGATGCTGCAGGTTTAGGTGTAGAAGACAAATACAATCTTTACCCAATTCCAACATCAGACGTAGTCTTGAACCCGAATTTAACGCAAAACCCAGGTTACTAATATTTAACTTGTTGATTGATGGAAAGGGGGGGTCTTCGGATCTCCCTTTTTTTATGTTTAATGATGGCTTCGATTAGAATTGAATTTATTAGTTTTTAATGACTTTTTTATAGATACCTAAATTCGGTTCTGAAAGAAAATAGACCCCATTTTGTAATTGCTCGAGTTCTATGCTCAGATGATCTGAAGTGTATGGAACGGTTTGAACAATTTTTCCCGAAAGGTCAAGAATACAGATTTCTCCAGTACCTATTAAACCCGACACATGGATTTCATTTTGGGTTGGGTTTGGAGAAATATTTATTTTGCTTGCTTCTAGAGCAATTGTACTAGCATAGCAAGTGCCAAACATATTGGCATCCATCCATGCGGTTCTGTTCTGAATCCAGGTTTTGAGATAGTTGATTTCGTCTTGATAGGTCTGCCCTATATAATTATTTGGCCAAACATAAGTGCCCAAAATGGGCCATTTGAGATAATGTCTTTGAGCCGGTATGATCAAAGAATTGGCAGTAGAATCGATATAACTAATGATGGCGCTGTCGCTAAATGCACCATTTCGAAGCTCGGTCCAGCGGCACTGTACTTCATTGGCATACAACGGATCTTCTAGCAATCGATTCCACCAAAATGGGTTTTGCCAACCACCACCACAAATACTATTGAAATTGATTTCCCAGCCGTTAGTCAGGTTGCCTTCGCAGTAATTGGCGTTGCCCCATGCTATGTTGTAATCCCAGAGTGGGCCCGCAACAAGTTTGCCACCTTCGCTTTGGCGTCTTTTGTGTAAAAATGAAGAAATTCGATACCCATCTACATTTTTTGACAGTTCGGTCACTAGAAAATAGTCAATGAATGAACCTACATCTATGTAAGCCTTGTATCCTGTTATTGGGTTTGTAAAGCTGCTTATTTTTAATGCAATTTCCCAATCAGTTATAAAATCTTGGATGTAGGCTTTTTGAAGTGGATGAATGGTGTCAAAATTTGGATCATGCAATTGAAATTGAATCTGACCATTTCCAGGCGCTTGACTTGTGTATGGCGAGGTCCAAGCAATTTGACTTCCACCTGTTGTTTTGTCAATTTTTACAATGTAACCACCTGTGAGCTGGTTGTCTAGCGTATCTGAATAATTTAACTGATTGATATCTACCCGGCCCGGATTAGTTTTAATCCGCTCCATTAATACATAAACGCCTATGTAATTTCCATTGAGAACAACCTCACAAAATTGCGTACGCGGAGCCCAGCGTCCTGTTTGATTGCCTAAATGATAAGTCAGTACATTGCGCATAAACGATTTATCTGTGTAGGGGGCATATAGAATAAAGTCGTTATCAGAGGGCCAGCCAAATAATGAAACATTGAGGTTGCTTGAGTCTGCATTTCTGGTTTCAAAACCAAAAGATTGTTGCGGAAAACCACCTGAAGTAGAACCCCTTTTCTCGATTCCTATATGTCCGTCATACGTATTAAAGGTGTCGGTCATGTAATTGACTTGCCCCGGGCCGTTATAAATAATACCCATATAACCAGCAATTTTTGGCTCATCCGGAATTGGCAAATTATCGGTGTCAATGACTACAATAGGCAACGTAGAATTGGTAAAATTTACTTGACAATAGGATGATAAAGCGATGAAATTGAGGAGCGTTACCAATAAGATGAACCTCATGCGTTTGATTTTCGTTTTTGATTTGCTTTCTTCATTAGAATATTGCTACATACAAGTAAAATCCATGATAAGCTGAGACCTGCTATCCAATCACCATGTTTGGTGTAAAAAGTTTTGTCTTTGCGCAATTCAATAACTTGTGAAAAAGCTGTTTTGGTCCAGTAGGAGGTTTTCTTGATGATTTTTCCAGTTGGGTCAATGCTTCCGCTGCTGCCAGTATTGGCACTTCTTAAAACCCAACGACGAGTTTCGATGGCGCGCAACCTGGCAAAAGAAAAATGCTGTTTGTAGCCCGGTGTGTCGCCCCACCAACCGTCGTTGGTAATGATGCACAATAATTGAGCGCCTTTTTGCACTTGCTGTCTTACGAAATCACCATAAATGGACTCATAGCAAATAATAGGAGCAAGGGTCGTTTTTTGAGAAGTTTCGGAATTCAAGTTAGCTGATTTTATTGCCTTGGGGATCTCCATTACTTTTGGTTCTCTTTCAGTGCCAAGCGTTCCTGATGTACCTCCATTTTCAATGGCAATTGCTGACAAGAAAGGCAAATAAGCTGAAAAAGGAATGAGTTCTACTCCGGGTACTAACTTAGATTTGTGGGTATATTGAGGTGCTTTGTTTTGAGTTAGTAACAGTGCGGCATTATAGCTTTCAAACCAGCGATTTTCTCCGGGTATGGGTGTACTTGCTACACTTTGTTTGCTGTCGAAAAGCTTTACGGTAGAAGCACCGATAAGCATATTGGCTTTTGGCCATTTAGCAACCTGTTCTTGAAGTGTTCTTCCGAATTCAAAGGTATGTAAACGATCTTCGAGGAAAGAAAGCGGTAGCGCTGTTTCTGGTGCAATAACGAGGTCTGTTTGTGAGGTAACGTGTTGGTTAGCAAGTTGAAGCAATGAATCGGTGAATGCTTCATTACTTGCACTTGCAGCAAATTTTTCTTTGTAAGGATCTATATTCGGTTGTAAAACAACGGTTTGAATCATCTTTACATGAGGTGCCCGGAAGGAAAGAAAGATTTGATTGATTAGTATGATTTGACTGACTATGATAGGTAAAAACAAAATACCTAAAATGATGAAAATATTTCGGTTTCTTTTGGCTACATCCCGATATACATTGTATAAACGGAATAACATCAGGTTGACCAATAAAACCCATGTGCTGCCACCAAGTGTACCCGTCCATTCGTACCACTGAACCCAACCGGTGCGAACAGAAAAATAATTGCCCAAGGTGAGCCAAGGCCAAGATAGATCCCAGCGGTGATGGCCAAATTCAAATAACAACCACAATGGAATGAGCAGCCAATAGGAAAAGTTAGCATTGATTTTTCGGTGCAACCAACTCCAGATGCAAAAAATTGTTGACATCAGAAGTGCATTCACCGCAAATGCTAGAATAGCACCGCTTACTGATGCATTAGCGACCCACCATGTTGTACCAATGTTCCAAATTAAAAAGGTGAGGTAGGTGCTGAAGAAAAGAACCACAGACTTTTTGTTGTTTCTGAGTAGTTCAGATCTAAGATAAAGCAGTGGTACCAAACCCACAAAAACCAAGGGTGTGAAACTACCTGTATGAGGGAAGCTCAGGATAAGTAGTGCACTGGAAATGAGAACAAGAAGAATGTATTTCATTTGATTTGAGTCTTTCAAAAATACGCAAAAAAAAAGCTCCGCGATTAACGGAGCTTTTACTAAAAATTTGATTGGACTTATGCCTCAGTAGTTTCAAAAGGAACAACTGAAACAAAAGAACGATTGTCTTTTTTCTTGCGGAATTCGACAAGACCGTCAGTTAAAGCAAATAGGGTATGATCTTTACCAATACCTACGTTGTTGCCTGGGTGGTGTTGTGTACCACGCTGACGCACGATGATATTGCCAGAAATAGCAGCTTGACCACCAAAGATTTTTACACCTAGACGTTTGCTATGTGATTCACGACCGTTTTTCGAACTACCGACTCCTTTTTTGTGTGCCATGGTTTCTTTAATTTAGTTCCCGAAGGAAATTATGCTTTAATACTTTTAATTGTGATCGCAGTAAATTGTTGACGGTGACCATTTTTAACACGGTAACCTTTGCGACGTTTTTTCTTGAAAACGATGACTTTGTCACCTTTAACATGATCAAGAACTTCGGCGGTGACTTTAGCACCTTCTATAGCTGGGGCGCCAAGGGTTACTTTGCCAGCGTCATCGATTAATAAAACACGGTCAAACTCTAGTTTTTTCCCTGCTTCAGCATCAAGACGGTGTACAAAAACCTTTTGGTCTTTTTGCACTTTAAATTGCTGCCCTGCTATCTCTACAATTGCGTACATATAGCTTAAATTAATGTTTAATATTCCAAAATTGGTTTGCAAAGATAATGTTTTCAATGCGATCACCAAAATAATTCTCGAGATTTTCTACGCTCAAGCTATTATTTAGTTGCTTTTTGTGGGGTGAAATTAATCAGGAGAACACCAAATATGATGACAAACATGGCAATATATTGCTGCCAAACGAGTGTTTCTCCGAAGCCCAAACCAATCATCACGGCGACAATTGGTATGAAATAAGTGACAGCGCTTGCAGCCAAAGCACTGGTTTGTGCAATGATATGGTTAAAAAGCACCACTGCAAATGCTGTGCCGATGAGGCCAAGTGTTCCGATGGCAAGTATCCCTTGCATTGCTTTGGGGTGCTGAGTTATTACTTGAGGAGTATCAAAAAGAAAAAAGCATATAAGAGCCGGTAAAAAGGCCATTGAAAAACCTCCTGTAGCGACTTCAAGTGGCTTGTATTGTTGTAGTTTGTGTTTAATTGTGTTTACACTGAGCCCGTAAAGGATGGTTGCTAAAATAATCGCAAGTGCAGGTATGAGTTGTGCGTCTGTTCTTGAAGATTGACCAGCTAACAATAGCCATGTAATGCCGGAAAAACCTATAAGTGTCCCAAGAACTTGTTGCAAGACAATTTTTGCTCGAAAGAGAAGAAAGCCAATAAGTAGTGTAAACACAGGCGTGAAGCTATTCATGATACCCGCAATGCTAGAGTCAAGGCTTTTTTCAGCATAGGTAAACAGAAATGCGGGGATAAGATTGCCGCCAAGGCCAACAATGCAGAAGTATAAAAGATCTTTTTTGTTGGCTAATTTCCTGTAAAGCCTTGGAAACAGCGGGATAAAAACCAAGCCAGCAAGAACAATACGAATGCTTGCAACCTGGGTAGAACTGAAAATGGTTTTCCCACTTGAATCAAACATACCCAATTTCATGAGGATAAACGAGCTTCCCCAAATTAATGCAAGTAGTGGAATAAACAGGTAGCTCAATCGGTTTTTAGGCATGGCGCAAAGTTAATCAATTCAAGGGACGAGCGCGATTTGTCGGCAGAAAATTCGCCTGTTCAAAAATCGGATATTAACAAAATGTTGAAAAAACTCCCACAAACTCCCACTGTTGTAGTTTAAACCCTTGTAAAATATAGAAATAACGGTGTTAATAATTGTTAATATGTAACCTTTATTTCTTCTGTACGTTAGAAGTTATCAACAAATGAAATTGTCTGTGGTAAAAAGTGGTAGGAATCCACTAATTTTACCCATTATAACGCTATGGCAGGACTAGTAGGTGAATTTGAAGTGAAATTAGACGAGAAGGGGCGCTTCCTCTTTCCGTCTGGCTTGCGCAAACAATTGCCTGCGGTATCCCAGCGTGATTTCATGCTCAATAAAGGATTTGAAGATTGTCTTACACTTTTTCCGTTGCCAGACTGGGAGCGCATCAGTGAAAAGCTTTCTAAAATGAATTTATTCAAGCCAAAAAACCGCATGTTTTACAGGTTGTTTCACCAAGGTGCCAAGCAAGTCTCTTTAGACAACGCAGGCAGAATCTTGGTGCCAGCAGCATTGATGGAACGTGTTGGCTTGGTTGCTGAAGTAATGTTAATTGCTTACAACGATCGCATTGAAATTTGGGATAAGTCTAGATACTTCGAAATGATCGAAGGAAACATGGCAGATTTCGCTGATTTAGCGGATGAAGTAATGGGTGACTTAGACAATGACAACTAACAATTCGTATCACGTACCAGTACTATTAAATGCTTGTTTAGATGGTTTGGCCATCCAAGCAAATGGTATTTATGTCGATGTTACGTTCGGTGGCGGAGGTCATTCGCGTGCTATTTTCAAGCAACTCGACGCATCTGGGCGCCTCATTGCATTTGATCAAGATCCGGACGCACTTTCAAACCTTTGGGAGGCACCTAACTTCAATTTTGTAGCGGCTAACTTTGCGTTTTTACAAAACCATTTGCGTTTACTCGGCATAAGACAGGTCGATGGTATTTTAGCTGACCTCGGGGTTTCGTCACATCAGTTTGATACAGCACAACGTGGCTTTAGTATTCGTGAAGACGCACCGCTTGACATGCGCATGAACAGAAACGGTGGTCAATCGGCAGCAGCTTTAATTGCCAACGCCGACGAAGCTAAACTAGCAAGTATTTTGTATGAATACGGCGAGCTCCGTAATTCGAGAGCGCTTGCTGCTCAGTTGGTCAGACAACGTGAGCATGCACCCATAGACACCACATTTGCACTGATCAAAGCGCTTGAGCGCTTTGCGCCTAAATTCAAGGACCACAAGTTTTACGCTCAGGTTTTTCAGGCATTTCGAATAGAAGTGAATCAAGAAATGCAGGTGCTTAAAGATTTTTTAGAACAGACAGCTCAGGTATTAAAACCAGGCGGACACCTTGTTGTTATGTCGTATCATTCGCTCGAAGACCGTTTGGTCAAAAATTTTATGAAACGCGGCAGTTTCTCAGGTGAAATCGACAAAGATTTTTTTGGAAACGTGAACAAGCCTTTTACTGAAGTCAATAGACATCCAATTATTGCAGACGAACAAGAATGTGCTCTTAATTCAAGAGCGCGCAGTGCAAAACTCCGAATCGCAAGACGCAATGGCTAAACAAGACGCACCACAATCAAAGTCGAATAAGTCGAGCGCATTTGCTCAGATTCTTAACGGCGATTTCCTCACGCGTGAGTTTGTGCTCAATAACCTCAATTATATCTTTTTTATAATGCTGTTGCTGCTTGTCCTGATTTCAAAGGGATACTACGGAAAGCAAGTAAACAAAGATATTGATAACGCTCAGCGCAATTTAGACCAACATGCCGCAGAATACATTGAGGCTAAAGCGCGCTTAGAATTGGTAACACGCAGGTATAGAATGGCGGAAAGGCTCGAGTCAAGAGAACTCAAGGAAACAAAAAATGCTACCAAAGTCATTCGGATTAAACAAGTGAAAAATGAGCAAAAGTAAAAACCACCTTTACCGACGCGCCTACCTGATTTATTTTGGGTTTGTTTTTGTGATGGGGGCTGTGCTTTATTCAACACTCAACCTTCAAATCAACGGCCCAGGTGTGGCTTTTGAAACCAAAGAAGGTCAACTACCGACAAGGGTCGTTAACAGGGTGCCTCGTATGGGGCAAATTTTGGACAGAAACGAAGTTCCACTGATTACCAGTGTGACTTTTTATGACATCTACATGGATCCAACCGTCGTAGATGATAAAGTTTTTGATGCTCAAGTAAGTGAGCTTTCACAGGGTTTACATGGCTTGTATCCTGAGAACTCTGCTCGTTATTACGAAGAAAGGATACGAAAAGCACGTGCCAATGGCGTGCGTTACCTCATGATCCGTAGAAAAGTGACAAACTACGAGCGCAAACGCATTCGCAAACTCCCAATTTTCGAATTAGGTCAAATGAAAGGTGGTATCATTGACAATGTTGAAACCATACTCAGAAAAAAACCAAATGGTAACTTACTCAATCGCACCCTTGGCTACTACAAAATGCTCGACAACAAGCCTTTCCGAGTGGGCATTGAAGGAGCTTATTACGAGTACTTGAAAGGTGAGGACGGAAAAGAAATTGAGCAACGCATTTCTTCGGGTTGGAAAAAAACTGGTAAGGTCATTAAGGAAGCAATTGAAGGAGCAGACGTCATCTCAACAATTGACAAAGAAATACAGGAGGTTGCGCATTCAGAGTTGGAAAAACAAATGATTTTCATGAATGCAGAACATGGTTGTGTCATTTTGATGGATGTCAAAACGGGCTATGTACGAGCGGTTGCAAACCTGACTAAAATTGAAGAAGGTAAGTACACTGAGAATTACAATTATGCCATTGGCTACTTAGAAGTACCGGGTTCTACGATGAAGCTTGCTTCGTTAATGGCTGGATTGGAAGATGGTAAGTTTAAAATAACCGACAAGGTCAATGCTACGGGTCGTTATACTGTTGGTAGATCAAGCATGCAAGATTCCAATCATGGAATGGGCTATGGCACCATCACCATCCAACAAGCATTTGAGAAGTCTTCAAATGTCATTTTGCAACTCATGCACCGCGTTTATCGCAATCAGCCAGAACAATTTATTGCACAGCTCAAGCGCTTTGGGTTAACCGAAAAATTAGGAATTGATCTTGAAGGAGAGCCCCGCCCTGATGTGGCCACCCCTGGGTCAAAAACTTGGTCAATTCTGTCCTTGCCTTGGACATCAGTAGGCTATGAAGTCAGACAAACGCCACTTCAAACACTTGCCTTTTACAATGCTGTAGCAAATAATGGCAAATTGGTCCGACCTCTTTTTGTTGAAAAAATCAAGCGAAATGGTCAGGTTATAAAAACCTTCAAACCCGTAATACTCAATCCGCAAATCTGTTCGACCCACACACTGAAAATATTACAAAGCTGCTTAGAAGGTGTCATGAGTCGTGGTACAGGGCGTTCGCTCAAAAGCTCATTGTTTACTATTGCTGGAAAAACAGGAACCGCAGTTCTTACAGCAGCGGGCGGTGGTTATGGTTCAGAAAATGGCAAAAGTTATCAGGCTTCATTTGTAGGATATTTTCCGGCGAAAAAACCAATCTACTCTTGTATTGTCGTCATTTCCAAACCAAAAAAAGCCTACTACGGTGCAGCCGTATCCGGGACCGTTTTTGCCGAAATTGCCAATAAAGTTTATGCCTCTGCTTTGCAGTATCACCGCGCCGTCAATGACCCAAGAGCTCCATTGTCTCAAGATATTCCTTTCGTTAAAAGCGGATCCGCACGTGACCTCAAGTTTGTTATGAAAGAGCTCAATGTGCGCTACCAACAGAACAACGAAGCAGAATGGCTCAAGGCCGACACAGCTGCCAAAAGACTACAAGTTTCTGGTAAGGCGATCAGCCAAAAAAACGTACCAAATGTCTTGGGCATGACCGCCAAAGATGCCGTGTATATATTAGAAAGTCGCGGCTTAGTTGTACGCATGACGGGTTATGGCCGCGTTACTAGTCAGTCAATTTTACCAGGAAGTCAAATCGTTAAAGGACAACTAGTCCAACTTAAATTGAATTAAAATGCAGTCATTGAATCATCTATTGTCAGCTATAGCAGGTCAGCTTCAACAAGGAAGTTTAGACCATCTTATTGCGACCATTGAATTTGATTCTAGGAAAGCGAAAGAAAACACAATTTTCGTTTGTATTGTTGGTAGCCAGGCAAACGGACACAAATACGTAGCGCAGGCATACTCGCAGGGATGTAGGGTATTTGTTACCCAAGAGAAAGTGGAACTGGCTGCTGATGCATGTGTTTTTGAAGTTCTAAATACCAGTTTGGCGCTGGCTCAATTGGCTTGCACATTTTTTGGAAACCCATCAAAAGACCTCAAGTTAATTGGTGTTACGGGTACAAATGGCAAGACCACTACGGCAACCTTGTTGCATGAACTGTTTACAACGTTGGGATACAAAGCTGGTTTGTTATCTACGGTAGTGAATAAAATAGAACAAGAAGCTATTGTTTCAACACATACAACGCCAGACCCCGTTAGCCTGAATGCTTTATTGAGACAAATGGTTGAGGTAGGATGTACGCATTGTTTCATGGAAGTGAGTTCACATGCCATAGACCAACACAGAATTGGGGGTCTTCATTTTGCAGCAGCGGGCTTTACCAATATTACCCATGATCACCTAGACTATCACCACACGTTTGCTGCCTATTTGAAAGTCAAAAAGGCTTTCTTTGATAACTTAGATTCAACTGCATTTGCTTTGGTAAACGCCGACGACAAAAATGGGTCGGTCATGCTGCAAAACACCAAAGCTCAGAAGCGCACCTATGCCTTGCGCACTCCAGCAGACTACAAAGGTAAAATTATCGAAAATAGTTTAGGTGGGCTTGTGCTTCAAATCAATGGGCAAGAGGTCCACACACGTTTGGTAGGTGCTTTTAATGCATCTAATTTATTACTAGTATATGGCTTAGCTGTTGGTTTAGGCGAAGCACCAATGGAAGTATTGCGCGTCATTAGTCAACTGACACATGTTGCTGGGCGCTTTCAATATATCAAGAGTGCTAAAGGCATTACAGCAATTATTGATTATGCCCATACTCCTGATGCCCTTGAAAATGTACTATCAACGATTGCTGCCTTCAGAAAAGGAAGTGCAAAAGTATTGACTGTAGTAGGTTGTGGCGGTGATCGTGATAAAGAAAAAAGACCAAAAATGGCAGCAATAGCTGCAGCCAAAAGCAATCAATTGATCCTGACTTCAGACAATCCTCGATCTGAAGATCCTGCACAAATTTTACGCGACATGGAGGCAGGGCTAGATGCTGCATCTGCTTCAACAGCACTTTCTGTTGTGGACCGCAGACAAGCCATTCAAATGGCCATCATGTTGGCCCAGCCCGGAGACATCATTCTTGTTGCGGGTAAAGGACATGAAACCTATCAAGAGATTCAGGGTGTCAAAACCGATTTCGACGATGTAGCAATTACACAAAACTTGTTTAACCAACTCGATAAATAACATGCTTTATTACTTATTTTCTTGGCTAGATCAACTCAATGTACCAGGAGCTGGTTTGTTTCATTACATTTCATTCAGAGCTGCTTTGGCGCTCATCTTTTCGCTCATAGTTTCGGTCATCATCGGTAAGCGAATCATTGCTAAGTTGCGCGCACAACAAATTGGTGAAACCGTCAGAGACCTCGGCTTGGCAGGGCAAATTGAGAAGTCTGGTACACCAACAATGGGAGGACTGATTATTTTGGCGGCCATCCTTGTGCCAACGCTTTTGTTCGCCAAGTTGCATAATATTTATGTCATCACGATGCTCGTAGCCACTATTTGGTTGGGTGTAATTGGTTTTGTCGATGACTACATCAAGGTATTCAAGAAGAATAAAGAGGGTCTTAAAGGCACATTTAAAGTGATCGGTCAAATTGGAGTTGGCCTCATCGTTGGTTCGATTTTATACTTCTCAGATGATGTTGTGGTGCACAAACGTGTAGACGCTAATTACAAATTGCAAGCGGACGAAACTTATGTTACGCATGAACATGTTCAGGCTGATGGTGAAAACTATAAGTGGATCAAGACCGATGACATGACCACCACCATCCCTTTCTTTAAAGGAAATGAATTCAATTACAATTGGTTGATTGGCGATATCAATAAATCTTATGGGTGGTTGCTTTTTATTCCAATTGTCATTTTCATTGTTATCGCCGTTTCGAATGGTGCCAACATGACTGATGGCCTTGACGGTTTGGCTACCGGTACCTCGGCTATCATCGGTATTGCCTTAGCGGTATTGGCCTACGTGAGTTCGCATGCCAAATTTGCCGATTACCTCAATGTCATGTACATCCCAGAAGCAGAAGAACTCGTGATCTTTATTGCTGCATTTGTAGGGGCTTGTATTGGATTTTTGTGGTACAACGCTTTTCCGGCACAAGTCTTCATGGGGGATACAGGTAGTTTGGCCCTTGGTGGTATCATTGCTGTTTTTGCAATTGCCATTCGAAAAGAATTGCTCATACCTGTGCTTTGCGGCATCTTTCTCATTGAAAATGTTTCGGTGATGCTACAAGTCGGGTGGTTTAAATATACCAAGAAACGCTTTGGAGAAGGCCGGCGAATTTTCTTGATGGCTCCCCTCCATCACCATTATCAGAAAAAAGGAATACACGAGGCAAAAATTGTAGCTCGCTTTTGGATTGTCGCAGTATTGCTCGCCGTGATCACCATCGTGACGCTTAAATTGAGATAAGATGTCTGAACAACCACAAAAATTAATCATACTTGGCGCCGGAGAATCTGGCGTGGGCGCAGCCATTCTGGGCAAAGCCAAAGGGTACGATGTTTTTGTATCCGATGCAGCGCAAATCAAGCCTTCATTTCAGCAAGAATTGCTCGAGGCACAAATTGAATTTGAGTCTGGTCAGCACTCAATGGAAAGGATATTAGCCGCAGATCTCATCATTAAATCACCGGGTATTCCGGAAAAAACTGCATTGATGCAAGCCATCCGCAAGCAAGCAATTTCAGTGATCTCTGAGATAGAATTTGCGGGATATTTTTCGAAAGCCAAACACATTTGTATCACTGGTAGTAACGGAAAAACCACCACCACAATGTTGTGCTATCATATCCTTAAAAAAGCGGGATACAATGTAGGTTTAGCCGGTAATGTTGGCCAAAGTTTTGCCAAACAAGTTGCCACAGAAAATTTTGATTTTTTTGTGTTGGAACTCAGCTCTTTTCAGCTAGACGACATGTTTAAATTCAAGGCTGATATCGCCATCTTGACAAATATCACACCAGATCACCTCGATAGGTATCAGTACGAATTACAAAATTATGTAGCTGCTAAATTCCGCATCTTGCAAAACCAGACTGCTGCAGATTACTTCATTTATAATGCCGATGATCCGATCATTGAGGCTCAACTACAAAATCTAATTACAAGCGCTCAACTCAGACCTTTTTCAATGAAACAAACCATTGAAGAGGGGGGCTATGCTACAACAGAACAAATCAACATCAACATAAACAAACAACAACTTACCATGTCTATTCACGAATTAGCACTTAAAGGGAAACACAACACCCAAAATGCGCTGGCCGCAGGAATTGCTGCCAGATTAGTAGAAATCCGTACTGAAATAGTGCGCGAAAGTCTTGAAGATTTTGTCAATGTCGAACACCGAATGGAGTTTGTTGCTAAAGTCAACGGGATTGAATTTATCAACGATTCCAAAGCCACCAATATCAACGCGGCTTGGTTTGCACTCGAGTCTATGGAGAAACCAACTGTTTGGATAGTTGGCGGAGTAGACAAAGGCAATGACTACTCAGAATTATTCGAGCTAGTTGGTCAAAAAGTCAAAGCAATAATCTGTTTAGGAGTAGACAATCAAAAGATTATTGAAGCTTTCCAAGATAAAGTGGAGGTCATTGTTGAAGCCAAGTCAGCTACTGAAGCAGTTGCATACGGCTATCGCTTGGCTCAAAAAGACGAAATCGTATTGTTATCACCAGCTTGCGCCAGCTTTGATTTATTTGAAAGCTACGAAGACCGCGGTCAGCAATTCAAACAAGCCGTTCGCATGCTTTAATTTGCATCCATGAGATCTTACCTAAAATACCTCAAAGGAGATCCAGTTATCTGGATTATTACCTTGCTAATGATGGCTTTTTCATTAGTAACGGTATATAGCTTTGTGCCTATTTTGATCAAAATTGAAGGCGGGTCTCCATTTCTGTATTTGTTTAAACACCTCGTTTATGTCGTGCTCGGTTTTGGAGCCATGTTCGTCATTCACAGAGTACCTGCAAAATATATCAGTCAGTTGGCTAAGTTTGCCTATTATGTTGGCTTGGCTTTGCTACTTTTTACCTGGTTCTTTGGTGCAGAGGTCAATGGGGCCGGTCGTTGGATACGCATCCCATTTGTAAACCTTACTTTTCAATCTTCTGATTTTGCCAAGCTCGCTTTGATCATCTATTTGAGTAAGTTGTTGGTGCGCAAGCAGCAAAAATTTGATAATTGGAAAGAAGGTATTCTACCGCTTTTGATCCCGATTGGTGTCACGTGCTTTTTGATTTTAAAAGATAATTTTTCAACTGCTGCCATGCTCTTTATGTTGAGTATGATAATGTTGTTCATTGGCAGGGTTCCAATCTTAAAATTACTCACCTTAGGTGCTATTGGAATAGGCTTAGCACTCATGGTTGTTGGTGCTCACTTGACTTTTCCGGATGCCAATATTTTACCGCGCTATGACACCTGGATGAACCGAATCAATAACCGTGTAGATGCCACCAATCAGAGCGTTGAAAGTTTGCAGGCTAATCAGCAAGCGAATAATGCCAAGTTGGCCATTTCTGTAGGCTCTGTTTTTGGTCAAGGTGTCGGTGACGGCAAGCTCAAAGAGTTTCTACCCGAGGCTTATGCCGATTTTTACTATGCCACTTTCGTTGAAGAATTTGGTTCAGGTGCAGCCCTAGTCCTGGTATTTTTATACCTGATTTTATTATATAGGATGATCCGCATTTCATTAAAAACAACAGACCTATTTCAAAGTTATGTCTGTATGGGAATCGGCATTCATTTACTAACTCAAGCGAGTATCAATATGTTAGTTTGTACTGGCGTATTTCCGGTTACGGGTCAAAACATGCCATTTTTGGCCATGGGAGGTTCTGCACTTGTGATGGCTTGTATTTCCATTGGAGTGGTGCAGTCTTTCGCTAAAGAATTAAAGTCTGTATCAAAAGAAGAAAAATTTGAAGAATGAGCAGCAAGATGGTCAATCGTGTGATTATTTCTGGAGGTGGAACTGGGGGGCATATTTTCCCTGCGTTGGCAATTGCCGATGAAATTAAAAAACGCAATCCGAAGGCTGAAATCCTTTTTGTTGGTGCCCGTGGACGGATGGAGATGGAAAAAATTCCGCAGGCAGGTTATGAAATCATCGGACTTCCTATAGCGGGACTTCAGCGTAAATTGACATGGAAAAATTTATTGTTGCCTTTCAAACTTTTGCGAAGTTTTTATTTGGTGTTGAGTGTCATTAGAAAATTCAAGCCCGAAATTGTGATTGGAGTAGGAGGTTATGCCAGTGGCCCAACGCTGCAAATGGCTCAATTATTAGGCATTCCAACACTTTTGCAAGAACAAAATTCTTATCCCGGTAAAACCAATAAAATTTTGGCAAAAAAAGCCAAAGCTATTTGTGTAGCTTATCCGTCCATGGATCGATTCTTTCCGGAACACAAAATACATTATTTGGGTAATCCGGTCCGCTCAAATTTGGCAACAGACCTCAACCCGCTCAAAGCAGATGCAGCTGCTTTTTTTGGTTTAGATGCCAACAAACCAACACTATTGGTAATTGGTGGTAGTTTAGGGGCGCTCACCCTCAATGAAAGCATATTTACTGGTCTGGAAAAATTTCAAAACAGTAATATCCAAGTACTTTGGCAATGCGGAAAGTCCTTTGAAGCGAAATTCTTAGCGGGTCAAAATCAATTGCCAACGCAAGTCAAACTTTTGGCTTTCATTCAGCGCATGGACTTCGCGTATGCGCTTGCTGACGTCATCATTTCAAGAGCAGGTGCTTTGTCAGTTAGTGAATTGGCATTGGTAGGCAAACCTTGTATTCTCGTTCCGTCTCCAAATGTGGCAGAAGATCATCAAACTAAAAATGCATTATCACTTGTAGATCAAAGCGCTGCTCTTTTAGTCAAAGATGCAGCGGCAAGAGCTACACTACTTGATACTTGTTTTAATTTGCTTTCCGATTCTGCAAAACAAAAAGAATTGTCAGGAAATTTGCAAAAACTTGCCTTACCTGAGGCAACTCAAGCAATCGTCAATGTGTGTGAAAAAGTAATTACTGCATGAAGCCACTAGCTACATATCGACAAATTTATTTCATAGGTATTGGTGGTATTGGCATGAGTGCGCTCGCACGTTACTTTCATTTTGCTGGTTATAAGGTGGCTGGATACGACAAGGTCGAATCAGCGCTTACACAAACGCTTTGCCAAGAGGGTATTGCTGTACATTATGAAGACCTTCACCAGCAAATCCCATTACCATTTACAGATCCGAAAACGACTTTAGTGGTTTACACCCCTGCGATCAAAGCACTTGGCGAGTTAGATTATTTCAGAGAAAATCAATTTGAAATTTATAAAAGAGCGGAAGTATTAGGTGCGATCACGAGGGCTTTTAAAGCGCTTTGTGTAGCTGGAACGCATGGTAAAACAACGACAAGCTCCATGCTTGCTCATTTGCTATCAGATATTGGGGAAGGGTGTACCGCTTTTCTAGGTGGCATTGCTAGTAATTTTGAATCCAATTTGGTTTTGCATGCACAAAGCCCGTATGCTGTTGTTGAGGCAGACGAATTTGACCGCAGCTTTTTGCAATTGTCTCCATTTTCGGCAATCATTACAGCCGCAGACCCTGATCACCTCGACATTTACGGAACTCCGGAAGCATTCAAAGAAGGTTTTCGACAATTTGCTCTTCGCATCGATCCGAATGGCATTTGCCTGCAAAAAGAAGGCCTCAACTTGGCTACTCTTTGTCAATCCAAAACCTACGCACTTCAATCCCAAACAGCAGATTACAGCGCCGAAAATTTACGTTTTGAAAATGGCTATCAGCTAGCAGATTTCAGGATTGGCAAACAAATTTGGCCTAGCGTGGCTTTAGGTTTACCAGGTAGTCATAATGTTGAAAATGCACTAGGTTGTGTTGCATTATTACTTGAATTGGGCTTCAATGAACATGAGATTCGTGCTGCGCTGCAGCGCTTTAAAGGGGTTAAGAGGCGTTTTGAATACCACGTTCGGGAGTCCAACCTGATTTACATTGACGATTACGCGCATCATCCTCAAGAAATAGAGGTCTTGTTAAGTTCTGTAAAGGCGATGTATCCTACACTTCCTGTTACTGGTATTTTTCAGCCGCATTTGTTTTCACGCACCAAAGATTTTGCTGCCAAATTTGCAGCACAATTGAGCCAGCTTGATCATTTGATTTTGTTGCCAATTTATCCTGCCCGAGAATTGCCAATTCCAGGTGTTACAAGTGATTGGCTCTGTGAAATGAGCACGGCTCCGAAAAAGGAAGTCATGCAAACAAATGATGTTCTTGCGTTTGCCAAAAATTTTAAAAAAGGTGTGTTGTTGACAATCGGCGCGGGTGATATCGACCGTTTGGTAGCGCCTATTCAGCAATATTTATCCGACAAAAGTTAGTCCAATGAAAAGATGGTTGAAAATTACACTTTGGTTGTTGGTGGTCGCTTTTGTGAGTACTGTTTTTTACTTTGCCCTTCAAGCTGAAACCAAAAAGAAACTCCGAACGCCTGCTATTGCCATTCATGTTGAGGGTGAAAGCGCTTTTTTGACTGAAAAGGAGCTCATCGATCGACTCCAAATTCGCAATTTATTTCGAAAACAAATGCAGGTTGGCTCGCTGAAAATCCACACTATTGAACGTCATATCAAGGCAATGCCCGAGGTTAAAAACGTAGAGGTTTTTAAACATATTGGTGATCGCTGGGAAATTCAGCTTGAATTGCGTAAACCAATTGCTCGAATCTTCAATTCAATTGGACAAAGCTATTACCTTGATCAAGACGGATTTATGATGTATAGATCGGCCCTTCATACGGCCCGAGTCTTGGTTTTTTCTGGAGCGATACACGATGTCTACAACCCTCGTCTTCACTGTGATTTTATTAACAATGGTACTTTGAAAAGTTCTCAAAAAATCAATCAAATCTACCATATTTCAAATTATGTTTGTAATGATCCATTGATGCACAAATTGATCGGTCAAGTTCACCTAGAATCAGACGGCGATTTCATCCTGATTCCACTTCTAGGAGAGCAGCAAATTGTCTTTGGACCTGCCCGCAGCGACAAAGAAGTCTCGGATAAATTTGAACGTCTGAGTCATTTTTATAAAGAAGCAATGCCTCATGAGGGCTGGAATAAATACAAAGAAATAAGTGTCAAATATGAAGGACAAATCGTTTGCAGAAGGAAATAATAACACAGAAGTGAAGCGCACACGAGTAGTTGTTGGTTTGGATATTGGCACCACCAAAATTGCCTGTTTTGTCGGCCGTAAAAATGAGCACGACAAAATTGAAATTATTGCCATGGGCAAGAGCGAGTCTCTTGGCGTGATGCGCGGGGTTGTTTCAAATATTGAGCGAACTGTGCAGTCTATCAATGCGGCAGTTGAGGCTACCCAAAATGCAGTTGAAGGCAATCTCAAAATTAAAAACGTACATGTCGGTATAGCAGGTCAGCATATTAAGAGCATGCAACACCGAGGCATTTACACGCGTCGTACAGCTAGTGGCGAAATTTCACAAGTGGATATCGATGCATTTGTCGACGATATGTACCAAATGGTCATGAATCCTGGCGAAGAAATCATCACCGTCATTCCTCAAGAATACATCGTAGATGGCGAGCCCGAAATCAAAGACCCGATCGGGATGGCAGGTGTGCGTCTAGAGGCAAATTTTCACATCATCACCGGTCAAGTCACCAATGTTCAGAATATCACGCGCTGTGTTGATCGTTCTGGCCTGAGTGTCAAAGACATCATTCTAGAGCCCATCGCTTCGGCTGAAGCCGTGCTTTCCGAAGAAGAAAAGGAAGCTGGAGTTGTTCTTGTCGATATCGGCGGTGGCACCACAGATGTCGCTATCTTCCACGATGGCCTAATTCGCCACACTGCGGTAATTCCTTTTGGTGGAAATGTCATTACACAAGATATCAAAGAAGGTTGCCGCATCATGCAGCGCCAAGCAGAAATGCTCAAAGTGAAATTCGGAAGTGCGCTAGCCTCAGAGAGCAAAGAAAACGAGGTTGTTTGTATTCCTGGTTTGCGTGGCCGCGATCCTAAAGAAATCACACTACGCAGTCTTGCTGGCATTATCCAAGCGCGCATGGAAGAAATCATCGAGCTTGTTAACCTCGAAATCAAGAATTCAGGTTACGAAAAGAAATTAATCGGCGGTATTGTTGTTACTGGTGGTGGTTCGCAACTCAAGCACCTCACCCAACTTATCGAATACTTAACTGGCATGGATGCACGAATTGGTTACCCAACAGAACATTTAGCCAATACCAATGACCTCGATGCGCTGGCTAGCCCAATGTTTGCAACGGGTATTGGTTTGGTGCTCAAAGGTTTTGAGAGCATAGAAGCATCCCAGCCATGGGAGCAAGCACGCACTGAGCAACTTGACAACAAAGCGCACGAGCAACAGATTGCCGATAAGCAAGAAAAAATTAAGACACACTCAAACACCGGTCGTCGCGGTGAATTTTTTGACCGAATTTTAGGAAAGGTCAACAAATTTTTTGACGACTCGGAAGATTAATATTTTAACATCAGGTTATACACAGCAGTATTATGGAATTTGATTTACCAAAACACGAAACACCTCAAGCAGCATCGATCATTAAAGTGATTGGCGTCGGCGGCGGCGGCTCCAATGCCGTTAACCACATGTACTTGCAAGGAATTGCTGGGGTAGATTTCATTGTTTGCAACACCGATTGTCAAGCATTAGACTTATCTCCTGTACCTTACAAAATTCAATTAGGTCCAAATCTTACAGAAGGACGCGGTGCCGGCATGATTCCAGAGGTCGGCATGAACGCCGCCATGGAAAACATCCAAGAAATTCGCGAGCTTTTGTCTAAGGATACCAAAATGGTGTTTGTAACTGCAGGAATGGGTGGCGGAACCGGTACAGGTGCTGCACCAGTAATTGCCCAGGTAGCCAAAGATCTTGGTATTCTTACCGTTGGTATTGTCACTGTTCCTTTTAATTTTGAAGGTCGCAAAAGAAGACAACAAGCCGAAGAAGGCCTAGAGCGCATGCGTCAAAATGTCGACACACTTCTGATCATCAACAACGAAAGACTTCGCGAATTTGGCAAAAACATGTCATTATCTGAGGCTTTTTCTCATGCAGATGACGTCTTGACTGTTGCTGCCAAAGGCATAGCCGAAGTTATTTCTGTGACAGGAGCTATCAACGTAGACTTCAATGATGTCAATACCGTAATGCGCAATTCAGGACACGCTATCATGGGAAGCGCAACCGCAGCAGGCGAAGACCGCGCCGTAGTTGCCGTTAAAAACGCCCTGACTTCACCTTTACTTTACGATAACGACATCAACGGTGCGCGTTATGTCTTGCTCAATATCACCTACGGTGACCGCGAAGTCATGATGGACGAAATTACCGACATCACCGATTACATCCAAGAAGCTGCAGGCTCTACCGCAGATGTCATATGGGGTCATGGCCACGACGCCTCACTCGGAGACAACATCAGCCTTACGATCATCGCAACAGGTTTTACTTCCTCGCCACTAACGGGTTTTGAAAAAAGACCAGAACGCACTGTTGTGGTACTTGAAGAAGAAAAAAAGCAAGAAATCACAGCACCTTTATCGTCTCCTTTTGAGTCAGTAGCTGCTGCTCCAATAGAGGCCGTACGCGAAGAGCCTTTTATGAAGGAAGTCGAGGCGCCACTTGCCAATCCTTTCGAACTAGAGGCCAAGCCAATAGATGCCGTTGCTGCCACAGACAAAACAACTTACAATCTATATGATGAAGAAGAAGTAGCTGCAACGCCGCAAGCAACGATGAGCTGGGAGGTGTTTGATGTGCAGCCAGAACCGGTTGCGGCGCCTACTTTTGAGCCGGTTTCGACTACATCTATTCCAACACCTACACCTGTTTCTGCTCCAGCATCTGTTGTCAAGCATGTTCTTGAAGACGACAGCATGCAGCGCGTAGAAATCGAAACACCAAAGCGTATTCTTAGCCCTGAAGAACAGCAACGCAAAGCTCAAGAGCGCGTTTCTCGCATTCAAGAGTTTACTTCGAAACTTCAAAAACCAGATGGCTTGCTAGAATTCGAAAATGAACCTGCCTATGTGCGCAGAAACATCAACCTTCAACAACAAATGCCGAGTAGTCAAGAGAATATCTCGCGTTTTGGTGTTAGCACAGATGCCAATGGGCAACCAGTACTGAGAAATGGAAATAATTTTCTTCACGACAACGTTGACTAAGCATGACCTTCACTGAACGCATCAATCAAGATATCAAAAGCGCCATGCTTGCCAAAGAAAAGGAGAAGCTGGCGGCTTTAAGAGATATCAAAGCAAAACTCTTACTTGAGGCCACATCAGGTGCAGATAGCGAAGTTTCGGAAGAGGTAGCTATGAAAATCTGCATGAAGCTACACAAGCAGCGCATGGAAACCTACGCGCTTTACCAACAACAAAATCGCGAAGATCTCGCAGCAGAAGAATTATTCCAAGCGCAGGTCATAGAGGCTTACTTACCAAAAATGCTCGGCGAAGAAGAAATTCGCGAAGCCGTTCGATCAACCATAGTAAAAGTTGGAGCGGCAGGTCCGCAGGATATGGGTAAGGTGATGGGCGTTTTATCAGGACAGCTTGCAGGAAAAGCCGACGGCAAAGTTCTTGCGTCAATTGTCAAAGAGATGCTCGCTAACTAATGAAAGCTGCTTACGCCGAACTCATCCGCAATTTACATTTAAAGGGTTGGTCACCGGCTACCTCCACCAATTACTCTTTTATCGACGAACACCAACAATGTTGGGTCTCTCGTTCGGGTGTTCACAAAGGTGTTTTCAGCGAACAAGACTTCATGACCATCGACAACTCCGGTATCGGAACCGGGATGTTTCATGGCACAAAGCCTTCGGATGAAACGCAAATCCATCTTTGGATTTACAAAAATTTCCCTGAGGCAAAAGTAATTTTACATAGCCATAGCAAATACCCCGTTCTAATTTCTCAGTTCAACGAAGATTTCTTTCCTGTGCAAGGTTACGAATTGCAAAAAGGATTCAAGGGTTGTAAGAGTCATTTGGATTCAATCGAAATTCCAATTGTCGATAATCAGCAAGATATGGCTGTATTATGTCGGGCACTCGATGTCAAAAAGCAGGCAATTCAACACCATTGTTTTATTATCGCAGGGCATGGTACCTATGCTTGGGGCGCAGATCTTTTTGAGGCACAGCGTCATCTCGAGACACTTGATTATCTTTGTGAGTGTGAATTTTTACTTTAGAAAATGGCCATTTTATCGATTCCAGATCAAGGGGTGCAATTGAATGATCCTCTTCAAATCAAGTCATTTTTAGCGCAATACGAGGTCTTTTTTGATCAATGGCAGTGCGCTGTTCAATTTGAAGATACGGCAACGCAAGAAGAAATTCTAGCGGCTTATGCTTCCGATTTACAGCCTTTTATGGCTGCCGGCGGCTATCAAACTGCCGATGTCATTTCGATAAATGCGCTAACGCCTAACTACGATCAAATTCGTGCAAAGTTTTTAGCAGAGCATACGCATGACGAAGATGAAATCCGTTTTTTTGTCGATGGACAAGGCTTGTTTTGGTTTCATTTACCAAACGCACCAGTTTTTAATGTTTTATGTCAAAGAGGTGATTTAATCAGTGTGCCTGCCGGCACAAAACATTGGTTTGACGCAGGTGAACAGCGGCCATTTGTTAAGGCAATTCGCATCTTTACCGATATGTCGGGTTGGACCCCACATTATACGGAATCTGGTTTGGAAGCTCAATACCTTCACTTTAAAACACCTCCTTTTGGATCAGCGCATTAAATATATTTTGACCGATATTGAAGGGACCACAAGTTCAGTTCACTTTGTTTACGAAGTCCTATTTCCTTACTTCAATGCACACATCACTGAGCTTACACAGCACGCTCAGGTCAATGAAGTAAAGCATGCTTTTTCAGAAGTGAGGGAACTCGCTGCGCAAGAAGATGGCAAGCACCTTACTACAACCGAAGAAGTTTTGGCGTATATTAAAAAATGGAGCGAAGAAGACCGTAAAATAACGCCGCTTAAAACGTTACAGGGTATCATTTGGAAACGTGCCTATGAGACCGGAGCCATCACTGGACATGTTTATGAAGATGTTCCAGCTGCGCTCAATCAGTGGAGAGCGCAAGGCTTGAAAATCGGTGTATTTTCGTCGGGTTCTATTGCCGCCCAAAAATTACTTTTCCGCTACAGTGATTTCGGTGATTTATCGGGCCATTTTTCGAATCATTTTGATACCACCACGGGTTCAAAAAAAGAAGCGGCTACTTATCAAAAAATAGCACAATTTTTAGGCTTAGCGCCTGAGCAAATTCTTTTTCTTTCCGATGTTGTGGCAGAGTTAGCAGCAGCAGAACAAACAGGTATGCAAACGCTGCAATTGCTGAGGCCCGGAACAATAGCAGCTTGGCCTCATGTGGTTAGCCAGTTTTTAGAAATCTAAAGAATGACCGTAGATATGAATAAAAAAAAGCCACTCATTTGAGTGGCTTTTTTGCTATTGAGCGATTTTTAGTTGTTGGTTGGGGCACCAGCGTTATTCACTGGCGTTCCGCTTTCTGGCGCAGGGCCAACTTCACCTTTGATGCGGATTACTTTGTTAGGTTCGTTGATCGCATTAGAAGTAATGGTTACGCTTTTGTTAATCGGACCCGGACGATTGGTATCGTATTTAACACGGATTGTTCCTTTTGCACCTGGAGCGATTGGTTCTTTAGGCCATTCTGGCACTGTACAACCGCAAGATCCTTTTGCATTTGAGATAATCAAAGGTTCGTCACCTGTATTTTTGAATTCAAATGAGCAGTATGGCTCTCCACCGTATTTGATGTTGCCGTAGTCATGTACTTCTTTGTTGAATTCGATTTTAGCACCTTTTTCAATTTGTGCATTGACGCTGTTCAGGCCAAGTACTGCCATAAATACAACACCAAAAGAAAGCAATAATTTTTTCATATGTATCAGTTTTACTTTCCGAAAGATAGGAAGCTTATTTTCGTGTTTTAGCTATTTAACACTTCATTAACATCTAGTCTTTCTTCAGCCACCCTTGTTTGATAAAATAGCTGAGCAAGCCAACACCTATAGCAACCATGACGCCAATTACAGTGTAATAGCCATTCGGATATTTAAGTTCGGGCATATGTTCAAAGTTCATTCCGTAGACGCCAACAATAAAGGTAAGCGGAATAAAAATACTGCTCACAACGGTCAGTACCTTCATGATGTGGTTCATGCGCTGGCCCTGAACAGCATAATATAAATTAGAGAGCCCGTCTAGAATTTGTTTGTGCGCATCGATATCTTCTAACAAGCTCATGCAGCTATTCCTGAGGTTTTTATAATAATGTTTGTTTGCACTAGCGATAAGTGGGTTGTCCATGGTTTCGAGCGTGGCAAGCAAATCCTTGATGGGTTGGACAATTTTACGAAGACTGATAAGTTGTCTTTTTTGCAGTTCAATTGCTCTGAGCATATCAGCTTGAACTTGCATATGAATTCGTTGATCAATTCGGTCAATTTCGTCGGAAACCTCTGTTGTGAATAAAAATAATTCATCGAGCAGGGCGTCAATAAGTCGGAACAATAGAAAATCGGAACGCTGATTACGAATTTTACCTTTTGCTTTCTCGATGCGGTCTCGAACTTCGCCGAAATGTTGCCCTTCGTTTGTCTGAAAAGAAAGTAAAAAGTGCGCCCCAAGTATAAAAGTAATTTGATCGGTCTGTTCGGCATCTTGGCGCTTGTTGCGCAAGGTGTTAATTTGGAAAAACAAATAATGTGGATACTCCTCCACTTTTGCTCTGCGCAATGGTAAAAATATATTTTCGATACTGAGTTTATCCAAACCTATTTTGTGGCAAATTTTCTCAATGCTTTCGTGATCTTCTAGACCATGAAAATTCAGCCAATAGACATTGTCGTGGTCAAATAATTCGGGGTCGAATTCCTGAGCGAATTCGTTTGCATGTCCTGTTTTAACGGCGAAAAAAGCTTGATTGTACTGATATGCCTGTGCTTTATGCGTGTGATTCATGGTTGTTCTTCGGGGTTAAGCCACAACCTTTACACGGAGTTTGAGCAGCAAAGAACAATTGATGAACATATTTCACCAAATAAATCAAAGCACCCACAACGACCAAACCGACTAAAAATTGTTGCATAGACGAAAGTTACAAAAATGATCTTAGATAAATAGCTGATAGACAATAAAAGCGCTGAGGTAAGCAATGGCGCCCATGAATAAGAGCTGTGCCAGCGGCCATTTCCAAGAGTTAGTCTCGCGTTTAACTACCGCTAAAGTAGCCATGCACTGCATAGCGAACACATAAAAAATAAGCAGAGATGCGCCTGTTGCCATGGTATAAACAGGTTTCCCGTTAGCTCGTTTGGCCTCTTTTAATTTTTGAATGAGCCGCTTTGCATCGTCGGTGTCGTCGCCAACAGCGTATATAGTAGCCAAAGACCCAACGAAAACTTCTCTTGCAGCAAAGGAGCTGAGTAAAGAAATCCCGATTTTCCAGTCATAACCTAATGGGGCAATAGCGGGTTCCATCCATTTGCCAAAATGCCCGATATACGACTCGGACAACATGAGTGCCTTTTCTTGTTCTTGCTGCGCTGCAGAACTTGCGTTGACAAAATTGCGTTGCTTGCGCAGCGCCTCTAGTTTGCCTTCTCTGGAGCTGGGCCCATAAGTAGCAAGTGCCCAAAGTAGGATAGAAATTGCTACGATTATTTTACCCGCATCAAAAACGAAGACTTTGACTTTTTCGTAAACCGTATAGGCTATATTTTGGAGTCTTGGGGTTTTGTAATCAGGTAGTTCCATTAAATGAAAACCGCCTTGTTTGCTTTTGACAATAAATTTGAGCGCGCTAGCCGAAGCGAGCGCAAATACAATTCCAAGGGAGTAAAGACCAAACAGCACCAGACCTTGTAAACTTAAAAAACCACCGAGGTAAATTTTAGGAATGACTAAACTGATCAAAAGGGTATAAACTGGAATTCGAGCAGAACAGCTCATGAACGGAGCTACTAAAATAGTAATGAGACGTTCTTTCCAGTCGGCGATCGTTCTTGCCGACATGATACCCGGGATAGCACAAGCAACACTTGAAAGCAACGGAACTACACTTTTGCCATTGAGTCCAAACGGACGCATGATGCGGTCCATGATAAAAACAACCCTAGATAAATAACCGCTTTCTTCAAGTAAGGCGATAAAGAAAAATAAGATAGCGATCTGAGGTACAAAAACCAATACGCCCCCGATACCAGGGATGAGTCCTTGCGTTAGTAAGTTTGAAAAAATACCGTCCGGAAGTTGTGCACTTGCCCAAGCGCTAAGCTGAACAAAAAGCCCATCGATGAGGTCCATCGGGATGCTTGCAAAACTAAAAATGAACTGAAAAATGAGCAGCAAAACCGCAGCAAAAATGAGGTAGCCAAAAACGCGATGCGTGAGCAGTTGATCTAGGCGCAATGAAGGATTTGGCGTTTGCTTTTTTTGTTGTACCAGGCCTATTTGACGAATGAGTGCCAAGCGCTCATTGGTGTTTTTGGTTTGTTCATCCTCGTCTTGCAAGGCAGCGAAAGTCTGCGCGTAAAATGGTGGGTGCCCTCCCTTTTTGAGTTGTTCTATAGCCCTAATAATACGCTCTTTACCTAAACCAACTCTTGCATTCGTAGTAACGATTGTTGCGGCAGAAAAGTGCTGTTGGAGCTTGTCTAGATCGATTTCTAAGCCTTTTTGTTGGGCGCGATCCCACATATTGAGAACGAGGATAATAGGCAAGCCGAGGTCATATAGTTGACTAAAGAACAATAAGTTGCGCTCTAAATTGGCAGAATCGGCTACGTAAATAATTGCTTCGGGATAGTTTGGGTTGGAGGCATTCCCGAGCACATCTTGCACGACTTGTTCGTCCAAGGAGCGCGCAAAAATGCTGTATGTTCCGGGGAAATCAGTGAGTTGATGTGTCGTGGTGGTTGTTTTGAGCGAACCCTGTTTTTTATCGACCGTTACCCCCGGGAAGTTGCCCACTTGTTGGCGCAAGCCAGTGAGCATATTAAAAACGGAGCTTTTACCGGTGTTAGGATTGCCAAATAATGCGATTTTCATGACTTACAAAACTAAGAATTTTGTACTAAGCCATGTGTACTTCTACGAGTTTTGCTTCTTCCTTTCTCATGGAAATAACACTGCCGTTGATTTCGTAGGCAATAGGGTCACCGAAAGGCGCTTTGAAGAGCGCTTTTATTTTCTGACCTTTGGTAAGGCCCATATCGGTAAGCTTGGTTGCAATCGGATTACTGGCAATAGCACAGATTTCTACTGTTTGATTTAAAGCGATGGCATCTAAAGTCTGCGACATATGCAAATGTACAATAAAGTCCTTCGCATTTCGATACCACTTTTGTGGTATTTTGAATGAATCTAAATAATATAAAGTTTATTGACCTTGCAAAACCAAGCGTGCAGTTGTGCGCGTAAGCTGACTCACTAAAGTTGTTTTGTCCAAACTCATTTGCTTCACGATTTCGTCGTTGTAATGGCGTATTGTTACAAGTTCGAGGTTTTCGTTGTATTTAATTTGGTACTTTAAGCCTAAGACCTCATGCAGCTGTTCAACATCAATTTTGTTGCGATCTACCAATACAGAGAAATTGAGCGCAGAATTTTGCATGAGATTAATGTGCGCCTTCATTTGTGCCAGCGCAGCAAAAATCTCAGAAAGCTGTTTTTCGGCAATAAAAGAAAAATCCTTGCTGCTAAAGGTGATGAGTACCTGGTTGAATTTGACAATAAAAGATGGGATTTGGTGGTCTCGATCTGCATTGGCTGCTATGGTTGTACCAGGCGCTTGCGGATCCAGAAAGGAACGCACATACAACGGTATGTTTTTTTGTTGCAGTGGTTGAACTGTTTTCGGATGAATGACACTTGCGCCGTAATAAGAAAGTTCGATGGCTTCTTTGAAGGATATTTGCGAGAGCAATTGGGTTTTTTCAAAGTGCTTTGGGTCGGCATTGAGCATTCCCGGGACGTCTTTCCAAATGGTGACACTTTCGGCTTGGCAGCAGTAAGCTAGAATTCCGGCAGTGTAATCAGAGCCTTCGCGTCCGAGGGTAGTGGTGAAGCCCTCTGCGGTGTGCCCGATGAATCCTTGTGTCACAGCGATGGCGACGCGCTCAAACAAAGGGTCTATTTGTTCTTTGCAAAGCACTTGTGTTTTTTGCCAGTCTACCTGCGCTTCTTGGTAATGGTTGTCCGTTCGAATAAGCGATTTGGCATCTAGCCAGCTTGCACTGTATCCTTGGTCATTGAGGTAGGCTGCTAAAATTTGACTTGAAATATATTCGCCAACAGCGACAATTTGGTCGTATTGATAAGCGCGGTTTTCAGCGAGCGGTTTGTAAAATAATTGCGCGAGATTTTCAAATACCTCTTCGATTTCGCGGTATATACTGTAGTGTTTTTCGGCAAACAAACCGGCTAAAATATCGCAATGGTATGCTTTGATGTCGTCGAGTAGCCCGGCGTAAATGCGGTGATCTTGGGCATAAAGCGCACTAATGAGTTCTTCCAATTTATTGGTGGTTTTGCCCATTGCAGATACCACCACGAGAATTTTTTGTGTAGGGTAGCGCGCTAAAATGGAACTCACGTTTTTAACTGCTGCGGCATCTTTGACCGATGCTCCTCCAAATTTAAATACCTTCATTTTATGCAAGTTTTTCGGCTAACAATTTGATTTCTATTGCGGGTGCTATTTTTTCGTAGATGACGCGATAAACGGCTTCGAGAATGGGCATGTCCACACCAAATTTCTGATTGATCTCATGTAAACTTTTCGTTGCAAAATATCCTTCTGCGATCATGTTCATTTCGAGTTGTGCGGTTTTAACTGAGTATCCTTTGCCGATCATGAAGCCAAAGGTGCGGTTGCGCGAAAAATTAGAGTAAGCCGTCACGAGTAAGTCACCCAAGTAGGCACTCGTTTTGGTATCGCGGTGTACAGGATGAATCACGTCGATGAAGCGTTCGATTTCTTGTATGGCATTTGCGACTAATACTGCCTGAAAATTATCGCCATAACCCAAGCCATGGCAAATCCCTGCAGCTAGCGCATAAACGTTTTTTAAGACCGCTGAGAATTCTGTGCCGAATAAATCGTCGCTGGTGGTGGTTTTGATGTAACGACAGCTGAGGGCTGTGGCCATGAGTTGGGCAAACTCGGTGTTTGAACAGGCTAGCGTCAGGTAGGAGAGTCTTTCCATAGCGACTTCTTCAGCATGGCAGGGCCCGGATATAATGCCAATATGGTCGTAGGGAACACCGAAACTTTTGTGAATGAAGCGGGCCGGAATGGCATTGTAGGCGGGAATAATTCCTTTTACTGCAGAGAAAACGATTTTGTTGACAAAATGGCTCGCGTCAATGCCGGCAAAAGTTTCTTCCAAAAAAGCAGCAGGTGTAGCAATGATGACGCATTCAACTTGGCTGAGCGTTTTTTGTAAATCGTTACTAAGAATGATTTTGTTGGTGTCAAAAGCTACTGACTGCAGGTATTTGGGGTTGTGTCCGTAGCGCTGAATATGTTGGATGGCCTCTTCATTGCGCATCCACCAGTGTACTTTTGAATGATTTTCGCAAAGAATTTTTACTAAGGCTGTGGCCCAACTGCCTCCGCCAATAACGGCAATTTGCTGAGGTGTTTTCATTTGGCAAAGTTAAACAATCCGCGCTAACTACTTTGTTCTTAATTTTACAAGAAAAAACATGCGTACCAATCACGAAATCGACTACTTTATCAAGGGTGAAGAAATGCAACTCATCGAAATCGAACTCGATCCGCAAGAGACGGCAATTGCCGAAGCCGGAGCTTTTATGTACATGGACCAATCCATCGAGATGCAAACTATTTTTGGCGATGGTTCGGCTCAAACGGGTTTCATGGGCAAACTCTTCAGTGCGGGCAAACGCTTATTAACCGGCGAGAGCTTGTTCATGACCGCTTTTACCAACCAAGGTCTCGGAAAAGCGCGCGTAGCTTTTGCTTCCCCTTACCCCGGGAAAATCATTGCTTTTGACCTCCAGCAATACAACGGCAAAATGATATGTCAAAAAGATGCTTTTTTGTGCGCAGCCAAAGGAGTGAGCGTAGGAATAGAATTTCAGCGCAAACTTGGCACCGGTTTATTTGGCGGCGAGGGTTTCATTATGCAAAAATTAGAAGGTGATGGTTTTGCATTTTGTCATGCTGGTGGCTACATCACAGAGCGCACCTTGCAGCCCGGTGAAGTTTTGCGCGTTGATACCGGTTGTGTGGTGGCTTACACGCAAGATGTCGATTATGATATTCAGTTTGTAGGGGGCATTAAAAATACCATTTTTGGCGGTGAGGGCTTGTTTTTCGCCACCCTCAAAGGCCCAGGAAAAGTATGGTTGCAAAGTTTGCCAATTTCGCGTTTAGCCTCCCGAATTTTAGCCTACGGCACGACTACCCGAAAAGAAGAGGGTAGTATTTTAGGCGGCTTAGGAAACTTGCTCGATGGCGATGGTCGTTAAACCCTCGGATTATTGAGGTCGCGCAAGCCTTCTGCTTCTATAGCAATGCGGCGGTGCTTATAAAGCTTACCAACCGCTTGCTTAAAGGTTTTTTTACTCATGCCCAACACAGCCCTGATTTCATCGGGGTCGCTTTTGTCAGTCAAGGCTAGAAATCCATCGTTGGCCGTTAGGGTATCAATGAGTTTTTGTTCTGCAGCATCGTAACGGCTATCATTAGGTACTTCTAAACGGATATCCAATTTGCCGTCATCGCGCACCTTGGCTACAAAACCTTTGCATTCTTGTCCTTCTTCGAGCGGTAATATCAAATGGTCTTTGAAAATAAGCCCTTCGTAACGCATATTGA
Organism: Flavobacteriales bacterium; assembly: GCA_046073985.1. GTDB lineage: Bacteria > Bacteroidota > Bacteroidia > Flavobacteriales_D > Crocinitomicaceae > UBA952. The sequence goes on from JBJTNI010000021.1 coordinate 61,290, forward strand.
CCAATACATTTCGCCCTAATTTCCCCTCGTCGCAAATGAGTAAGTCTACTTCTTGTCCTTCAAGGGTTTTGTCTTTGCAGGGTGCAGTGACCTTTTTAATTTTCATGCTCCCATAAAGGCGGTCCGTTTCGTAGTCGTAGAGTAGGGCAAAAATATGGCGGTCTCCAATTTCTAGACGCGTTCGCTGTTCGGCAAATGGCACGAAAAGATCTTTATCGAGGCCCCAATCAATGAAAGCGCCGTAAGGATTCACCTGCACCACCTCTAAATACGCACACTCTCCGAGCAAGATGTAGGGCTTTTCTGTCAAAGCTACAAGGCGTTCAGAGGAATCTTTCATTAAAAACACAGCCACCTCGGTTCCTTCTTCCATATCTGGGGTGAGGTATTTATTGGGCAACAAGACCTCGTTGTCTTGCGCGTCCACAAGGTAGGCTCCCGGAGGTGCAAAACGCTTGATTGTCAATTGATTGATTATTCCGAGTTGCATAGGCGTTTATTCAGGAAGTGCTTCTGGGTTGCTAGGTTTTTTAAACAAGCGAAAACGTTTTTTTTGCCGTTTATTGGTTGGCTCCAAATCTGGCGTGGTGCCATTTTCAGGCAGGCTTGCTTTGTGGGTGCCGTTTTCAGGATTTTGCTGGTCAGTAGGGTTCATCCAATCAGCACGCATCCGATTTTTCTCGACTTTCCCTGTTTTTTTATTGAGGGCATAATAATAGCGTTCGCCGACGTCCTCAGGATTTGTTGCTACCACATCGGATTCTAAATTCCAGATTTCGCGGTCGTAGTCGTAGACATAAGCGTCATAGGACATATCCGGAAAATAATAGGATGGCATGCCTTCTAAAGTTGGGGCTTCGGGTGAGAGGTGGTCAAAAACAATGCGCCCTCGCTTGGGTTCGAATTCCAAGGACATACTTGCGAGGTTGGCGTATTCAAAAACTACGCGTTTTTTGATCGTCTTGGCGTCTTTGAAAACAGGGCTGCCAAATTTGGCATTCTGTCCCGAAAAACTGAGCACATCCAAAATTTTAAAGTTGCTCATGGTGGTTGCGCCGTCGTATCCAAATAATAAATATTGGGTCTTTCCTTGAAAAGAAAAATCGATGATCTTGTAGTAGACAGCACCATACCAATTTTTATAATCAATGATATTTTCGGGTTTGGTGCTGTAGGGGTCAAGCACATCGGTAAGTTCAAACACACTTACTTTATCGCGGCCTTCTTCGCGCCTGAGAATAAAGCCACCATAGGTGTAGGATAAATCGGATAATTCAACATTCCAGGTTAAGACTCTGACGGTTTGATCTTCGCTTTTGATGTCGCCAAGCTTGAGTGTTTTGAGCGGATGGTCAAAAAAATCTTTGGAGCGTACAATTTCAGAAAGCGTCTTTTTGAAATCATTATGCAGACGCAGCGTTTTGTTGTCGTCGGTGCTGGCGCGCATGGCCGTCAGAAGCTCATAGGCAGCTTGTTCTTTTTGCGCCCATGCTTGTGCTAGGGTACTCAAAGGAAACAACAAACAAATAAAGAGTAGAAAAGCAATAAAGTGCTTCATGTTGCGTTTAACGGCCACTTGTGGGTTTAGTTACGCTTCTAGCTTTTTTAATGCAGAAATAGTGGCAACGGGGTCGCTTGCTCCGAAAACAAAGCTCCCGGCAACAAGTGCGTCAGCGCCGGCCGCAGCAAGCTGAGCGCCAGTTTCAAGGTTCACACCTCCGTCGACTTCAATTAAAAAGTTTGCCCCTGTTTGGCTGCGCAATTGACTGAGGCGTGCAACTTTAGCGTTGGTCGCTGCAATAAAACGCTGCCCACCAAAGCCCGGATTGACGCTCATGATCAGGACGAGGTCTAGCATGGGTGCAACTTCTGAGAGTACTTCTACAGGTGTATGTGGATTGAGCGCAACGCCGGCTTTCATGCCGAGTTCTTGAATGCGGCTAAGCGTTCGGTGCAAATGCGTGCAGGCTTCGTAGTGTACCGTTAGTATATCGGCGCCGGCCTTTTTGAAGTCTTCGAGGTAGGCGTCTGGGTTGGCAATCATGAGGTGAACATCTAAAGTTTTATCCGTGTGTTTTCTGATGGCTTGTAATACCGGAAAACCAAAGGAAATATTGGGTACAAATACGCCATCCATGACGTCAATATGCAGCCAGTCTGCTTCTGAATGATGCAGCATGAGGGTGTCGCGCTGAATATTACCGAAATCGCAGGATAGAACTGATGGGGAGACAATCATGGTTTAAATTTTTGCTAAAATTAGCCATTATTTTGCGAACGAAATAATGCAATGAGGTCTTGCTGGCGCTCGTAGAGGTCGAGGTAAAAATACAGGCCCAATTTATCGGCGGTAACGGTTTGGTAACAAACAGTAATCGGAATGGGATGTAGTAAGCGAATTTTTTGATGTACACTTTGGTCAATTAGGACCTGCAATGAGTCTGGGCTAACCTCATTTGTTTGATCTCCTTTTTTGTCGTGTGTCAGCAATAATTTTCCGAGTTCAATAGGTGCATCGGCGCGCATACAGCCATGCGAAAAACTTCGAAATTTTTGTCCGAAAAGATACCTACTCGGGGTGTCGTGTACATAGACAGAAAAGGAATTGGCAAATTCAAATTTAATTAAGCCTAGGCTATTCCAAGGGCCCGGATCTTGCTCGATAAGGTAAGGGAAAGTTTTGTCTTTTATTTTTTTCCAAGAAACTGTTTTTGGATCGATTTCTTTTTTGTTGGCCGCATAAATACGCATGTGTTCTTTTTGGAGATAAGCGGCATTTCTTTTTAGTGCTGGTAGGATTTCATTTTTTGCAATTGAACTCGGCACTCGCCAGAAAGGCAGGCTTACAATTTGTGTAATTTTTGACTGTAGCTCGGGGGTGGGGTGTTCTATTTTTCCTACGATAACTTTGTGAATGGCTCTTAGGGTGTCGTCGGCTACATAAAACAATTCAAAAGAAGGTAAGTTGATTCGAACAAAAGTTGCATGTGGTGTTTGGGCTTGCCTTAATTGATCAAGCGCAATTTGAGCTTGAAAAAGTTTGTCTTGACTTGCTCTTTTAAAGGCTAATGAGGTGCTGCTACCGATTCTTGCATCGGGGTTCAGGCCTTGCGCTCTTTGGTAGTTTTTAAGCGCTGCCCGTATGGCCAAGCTATCGCTATTTGATTTGATGTAGCCCAGACCAATAAGCGCTGTTTTGAGCTGTTTCCAGGCCAGTGCTTTGTCTTCTTTTTCGGTCACTACTAGGTAGCGAAGGGTGTCTAACCGGGCGGTGTCGCAGAAATGATAGAGGTGCTGAGCAAAGCAATGGTAGTTGGTGTCGGTTGGCCCACGGGTAAGTAGAATGGAGTCCGTAGCCACGGAGGTATGAAACCATTCAGTTGGGAATTTTTGCCAAGTTTTTGGCCTGAAGCGTCTTTTTTCAAAATCTATGAAACCGCTGTCTAGGTCGTGGGTGAGGGTCCCGATTTGGTAGCAGAGCAATAATTCGTTGATTAGAAAATGTTGTTTGCTGTCCAACTTGATTCCCCTTTTGGCAGGCAGACCAAAATGCGGAAGTTTTTGCAGAGTTTGTGTCCAGTTGGCTTTTGTTGCAGTACTCAAGGAATCAGCACCAAAAAAGGGTTGGTATTGAACGGTTTTGTAAAAAGATACGAGGCTTTCGCGTTCTTTTTTTGACAAGGGCAATTCGGGGTGTCCTTCGAGCAGCAAGCGCTTCATTTTTTCTTGTGCACTTGTTTTGAGTTTTAAAAAATCTATTTTTTTGCGCTGAACAGGCGCTTGGTTGCAACTCATTGAAAAGAAACCTAAAAAAAGGCATCCCGCTAAAAATAATCTGACAACCTTCATTATTTGCTTACTTTCGTTGAAGGTAGTTAAAAATTTTATTGAAATGGTCGTCGGTCTCATTTTACTTACAGCGTTCGTCTCTTGGCAGGGCTTTCAAAATCGCAGTTTTTTAGAACGCATGCTGTTTATTCCGTATCGCATTAAACACAACGGTGAATGGCACCGTTTTTTCTCACATATGCTCGTGCACCTCGATTGGTCTCACTTGATTTTCAACATGATGAGCTTGTATTTTATTGGCGACTTTCTTTTTCGAGAATACACGTTGCTTTTTGGTCTAACAAAGGGCATTTATTACTTTGCGGCGCTTTATCTTATGGGCGGGCTGTTTGCTACGCTTTATGCCTATTATCGCCACCAAGACCAACCAAATTACCGCAGTTTAGGTGCTTCGGGCGCAGTTACCGCAGTGCTTTTTGCTTTTATTGCCGCGCATCCAACGCAAGGGCTCATGCTCATGTTTATCCCAATTCCAATTCCAGCTTATCTTTTTGGCCCGCTTTATTTACTCATTGAGTATTATGCGTTTAGAAAAGGGAATACAGGTATTGCCCATGATGCGCATATTTCAGGCGCACTTGCCGGTATTTTATTCGTCTTGTTTTTTATACCGGGCTATGCACAATTTTTTGCATCTTTGTTTAATTAGAAGATTTGTTGCTCATGCTGTACGTCAATAACAATGGTTCTATTTTAGCCGGGGATGCTCCAACAATTTTACCGGGCAACCGCGCGCATCTCTACGGTGATGGCGTCTTTGAAAGCATCCGCATCATCAACGGCAAACCGCTAAACCTAGAGAATCATATTTTGCGCTTATTGGCAGGCGCGCGCGCCATTCACATGCGCCCATCTGCGAGTTATACAACCGCCTTTTTTGAAGCCAAGATTTTAGAGTTGTGCGCTCAATCCGGTATCACAGAAGGGGGGCGCTGCCGTTTATCTCTCGATCGCATTAGTGGCGGAGCCTATCTCCCGGAGGCTAATGACGCAATGTATTACATTGAAGTTTATCCCTACGAGGTCAATCATTTTGAGCTCAATGCCCGCGGGCTCGAACTCGATATCTACCAAGATATCAAATTGCAAAAAAACCTGCTGTCTAATTTCAAGACCAAGATGGGGCTGCCGTATATTATGGCTGCGCTTTCTGCCAAAGCAAACGGCCTAGACGATCTTTTCTTAACCGATTTAAAAGGTCAAATTTTAGAAACGTCCTCTTGCAACATTTTTATCATCAGTAACGGCGTTCTATACACGCCAGGTCTCGATGAAGGATGCTTGGCCGGAACCATGCGCATGCAAGTTATCAATCTAGCCTTAGCAAATGGCATCAAAGTATATGAGTGCGCAATTATGCCTCAAAACCTGCTCGCTGCCGACGAGGTTTTTCTCACAAATGCTATCCGCGGCATCAATTGGGTTGGAGGCTACCGCACCAAACGCTACCAAAATAATATTGCGCGCAAGTTGGTGGTACTTTTAAATGATTATTGGGAAAGACAAACTAGTCTTTAGGGTCGGGACAAAGCCAAGAATAGTTTTCAACAATTGAAGGGACAAGCAGCAGAAATCCCTAAATTTAAGGTTCCCTTTTTACAGTAATCATGTACCTCATTTTTGATACCGAAACCACCGGCCTACCACGCGATTTCAATGCGCCAATAACCGATACCGCAAACTGGCCGCGCGTAGTTCAGCTCGCTTGGCAATTGCACGACGAAGCAGGCGAACTGGTCTCTCAAAAAGACTTTATTATCCGCCCAGATGGCTTCAATATACCTTTCGAATCTGAGCGCGTACACGGCATCTCTACAGAGTTGGCAGCAGTTGTTGGCGAGGAACTCAGCACGGTTTTAGCGCTTTTTCAAAAAGACCTCGACAAAGCCAATTTTATGGTGGGTCATAACCTAAAATTCGACCTCAACGTCATGGGCGCTGAGTTCGTTCGTTTAGGTCAAGATACCCCCCTGATAAAGCCTGTCCTTGATACCTGTACCGAGCGCAGTGCACTTTTGTGTCAAATTCCCGGAGGCAGAGGTGGTAAATTTAAATTGCCAACGCTCACAGAACTCCACCAACACCTTTTCGGTGAGCCTTTTAACGAAGCCCACAACGCAACCGCCGACGTCGAGGCAACAACGCGTTGTTTTCTCGAGTTAATAAGAAAAGAACACTACACTTTAGCCGAAATCCTCCAAGAAGCCGGCTATTTTGAATCATATCGCACTTTAAATCCGGGGCCTATTCAAAAAATAGGTTTGCAGCATGTCAACCTAAAAGCCGAAAGTGAAAAGCTCCGCTCAGCCCAGCGCCAAGCAGCGGCTCCTGTTCAAGAAAAACCTGCGGCTGTCGTTTCAACAGCAGCACTCACATTTGCACACTTACACAACCACACGCAGTATTCCATCTTGCAATCGACTGCAGAAGTAGGAGCCCTCATTCAAAAAGCGGTGGCACTTGGCCAACCTGCTGTTGCACTCACCGACACCGGCAACATGATGGCGGCTTTTCATTTTGAAAAACAAGCCGCTGCCCACAATGCCAAAATAAAAGCGGCAAGAGAGGAAGCTGAAGCGAACGGCACTCCTTTCGAAGGTCAAGAAATTTTGCCCATTATTGGCTGCGAGTTCAATGTTTGCCGCGATCACCTCGATAAATCGACCAAAGACAATGGCTACCAAATAGTTTGCCTTGCTAAAAACAAAAACGGCTACCAAAACCTAATCAAATTAGCATCTATTGCATTTACGCAAGGTATGTACTACGTGCCGCGCATCGACAAAACACTCCTCTCACAGTACAAGCAAGACCTCATTGTTTTGAGCGGCAACTTATACGGAGAAATTCCCAATTTGTTGCTCAATGTAGGCGAGCGTCAGGCCGAGGAAGCGCTTTTGTGGTGGAAAGCAGAATTCACCTCCGACTTCTATATCGAAATTGGTCGCCATGGCTTAGAGGTAGAGGAAAGGGTCAATCCGTTACTCATAGATTTAGCACAAAAGCACGACGTCAAGCTCATTGCCACAAATAATACCTACTACATCGAACAAAAAGATGCCGTAGCCCATGATGTCTTGCTCTGTGTCAAAGACGGCGAACTCGTAGAAACCCCAAAGGGTAGAGGTCGAGGTTTTCGTTACGGCCTTGAAAACGACACATACTACATGCGTAGTACTGAAGAAATGCTGTCTCTTTTTGCTGATATACCCGCAGCCATAGCCAATATTTCGGAAATCATAGACAAGTGTGAGCACTATGCACTGGCCCGTGAAGTCTTGCTTCCGGCTTTCGATATCCCTAATGAGTTCATTGACCCGCAAGATGCTTTTGACGGTGGCAAACGCGGCGAGAATGCTTTTTTACGTCATCTCACCTACGAAGGTGCAAAAAAACGTTACAGCACCCTCACCGATGAAATCACTGAGCGCCTAGATTTCGAATTAGCTACCATTGAAAAAACAGGTTATCCAGGCTATTTTCTCATTGTTCAAGATTTCTGTAACGCCGCGCGCGACATGGGCGTTTCCGTGGGGCCAGGCCGTGGTTCGGCGGCGGGTTCGGCGGTTGCCTATTGTATCGGTATCACCAATGTTGACCCAATAGCCTACGACCTCCTCTTTGAGCGTTTCTTGAATCCTGACCGCGTCTCGATGCCCGACATCGATATCGATTTCGACGACGAAGGCCGTGGGCGTGTCATTGACTACGTCATCAATAAGTACGGCGCCAACCAAGTAGCACAAATTATCACTTATGGCACTATGGCCGCTAAGTCAGCAGTCCGAGATACCTCAAGAGTCATGAACTTGCCGCTCCCAGAAGCCGACCGCCTCGCTAAACTCATACCAGATATCTCGCTTCGCAAGCTCTTTACGCTACCAGAGCCCGAGCTCATCGATAAATTGCGCAACCAAGAGGCTATTACCAATGCCAAAGAACTCCGTCGCATCTACGGCGGCACCGATCTTCAAGCCCAGGTTTTGCAAAAAGCCATGGAGATCGAAGGTTCGGTGCGCAATACCGGCATCCATGCTTGTGGTGTTATCATCACCCCAGATGACCTCACGAATTTCGTGCCCGTTGCTACGGCCAAGGATTCCGACATGGTCTGCACGCAATATGACAACTCGGTTGCCGAAGCGGCGGGCTTGCTCAAGATGGACTTCCTGGGTCTCAAAACCCTCACGCTGATCAAAGATGCTGTTCGTTTGGTCAAGGAGAACCGCGGTTTAATTTTAGACCCCGATGCCTTTCCAATAGATGACGAAGCCACCTACGCGCTTTTTCAACGCGGCGAAACAGTCGGTATTTTCCAATACGAATCGCCCGGAATGCAAAAGCACCTCAAAGAGCTGCGCCCCACCGTTTTTGCCGACCTCATTGCCATGAATGCCCTTTACAGACCAGGGCCAATGGAATACATCCCGTCTTATTGTAAGCGCAAGCACGGCGAAGAGCCAATCGTATACGATTTGCCAGACTGCGAAGACTACCTCAAAGAAACCTACGGCATTACCGTTTACCAAGAGCAAGTCATGCTTTTGTCTCAAAAATTAGCCGATTTTACGAAAGGCGAAGCCGATACCCTACGAAAGGCAATGGGTAAAAAAGACCGCAAAGTTCTCGATAAAATGAAACCAACTTTTATTGAAAGAGCAAGTGCAAAAGGTCATGCGGCAGCTACACTAGAAAAAATCTGGAAAGACTGGGAAGCCTTTGCTTCCTATGCCTTCAATAAATCGCACTCCACGTGCTATGCTTGGGTTGCATACCAAACTGCCTATCTCAAAGCGAACTACCCTGCAGAATACATGGCTTCTGTTCTGAGCAATAACATGTCGGATATCAAGCAGGTCTCTTTTTTCATGGAGGAATGCCGCCGAATGGGCATCGAAGTTTTGGGCCCAGATATCAATGAATCTGGTTTTACTTTTGCCGTAAATGCAGCCGGCGCCATTCGTTTTGGCTTAGGTGCCATTCGTGGAATGGGCAGTGGCCCTGTTGATGCCATTATCAACGAAAGGAAAAACAACGGCCCTTTTGAGTCTATCTTCGACGTTACCAAACGTGTAAATTTGCGCCTTTGTAACCGCAGGTCTTTTGAAAGTTTAGTCTATGCAGGTGGTTTTGATTCTTTCAAGGATACCCATCGTGCGCAGTATTTTGTTGCCGATTCCAATGGCCGAACTTTTTTAGAGGCGGCCATTCGCTATGGGGCTAGTGTACAAGAGCAAGCCCAATCTTCTCAACACAGCATGTTTGGCGAGTCTACTGGTACTACCATGCCAGCTCCAACGATTCCGCGTGCCGAAGAATGGCCTGCTATTTACAAACTCAATCACGAGAAAGAAGTTGTGGGCATTTTTATTTCAGGGCATCCGCTCGATGACTACAAAGTAGAGATTGCTTCTTTTTGCACTGGCAATGTAGCCATGCTCAATGACCCTAGTTCCTATCAAGGTCGTGACCTACTGATCGCTGCAATCATCACCAATGCTGAACATCGTATCACCAAAAGAGGCGATGCCTTTGGTTCTTTGTTTATTGAAGATTACCAAGATGCGTTCAAACTTAATTTGTTCAATGAGTCTTACCTGAAGTTCAAGCATTTTATGGAACCAGGAACTTTTGTGGCCATCAAAGGACGCATCGAAGTGCCGCGTTTTAGACAATATCCTGAATTTGTCGTGCACCACATCGAATTATTGCAAGAACTCCGAGACAAACGCGCCAAAATGCTCAAGCTCCGTTTTACAGCCAAACAACTCGACCAAATTGTCATTGATCAGTTACACGAACTTTTTGAAGCAAATCCAGGAGCTTGTCAATTACACTTTACAGTCTTTGATCCACTTGACGGCATTGAGGTCTCACTGCCTTCGCGCAGTGTAAAGGTGCAACCCTCGAGTCAATTGTTTAAAGAACTAGCCAAAATGGACATTCAATTCAAACTCAATTAGCACACAATTACTCCATTCAAGTCAAAAAAAAACGCTCCGAAAGGAGCGTTTTTAATTTGTATTGGTGTGTAAGCTTAAGCCTCAACTGTTTCTTGTGGAACAAGAATACGGCCGCAGTGCTCACATACGATAATTTTCTTTTTGGTAACGATGTCGAGCTGACGCTGAGGTGGAATTTTATTGAAGCAACCTCCGCATGAATTACCTTTTTTCTCTTGAGTTTCAGAAGCGCGGATCACCTGAACAACAGCCAAGCCATTTTTGGCATTGGTGCGCAAACGCTCATAGGCAAAAACCAAACGGCTATCGATGTTCTTTTTAGCCGCATCAGAGGCCTTCATGAGTTTTTCTTCGTCTTTTTGCGTTTCGCTAACGATTGCTTCGAGTTCAGCTTTTTTGCTGTCGAGATCGCTTTGTTTCATTTCAACACGCTCAACTGCTTCAGCTAATGTTTCTTTTTTAAGGTCAATTTTGAGTTTGGCCTCTTTTGATTTTTTATCGTGCAATTTGATTTCAAGCTCTTGGAATTCAATTTCTTTTGAAAGTGATTCGAACTCGCGGTTATTGCGCACGTTATTTTGTTGCTCTTTGTATTTCGCAATAGCGCTTTCAGCGTCTTTCACGGCAATCTTGCGATCAGAGATTTCGGTTTCGATTTCTTTGATTTCATCGTTGATTTTAGAAACGCGTGTATTGAGACCAATAATTTCGTCTTCAAGACTTTGCACTTCTAAAGGAAGTTCACCACGGATGGTGCGAATGCGGTCGATTTCAGAATCGATTTTTTGGAGTTCATAAAGCGCATCCAATTTTTCTGCGATGGTACCTTCTTTTTTCGTTGCTGCTGCCATGGGCTATAGATAGTTAACGGGATTCGTATTCAACTTAGTTAAACGGACCGCAAAGTTAGGAAATTTTTCTGTAAGTTGTTCAGCTAAAAGTTCACTTGTAAATTGCTCGCTCTCATAGTGCCCGATATCGGCAATCAGGAGTTGTTGGTCAGCATCAAAAAATTCGTGGTATTTGAAGTCAGAAGAGATGTAAACATCTGCTTTTGCACTAAGCGCATCGGGTAAAAGAAAGCTTCCTGCGCCTCCGCATAGTGCCACAGTTTGAATTTGGTCTTTAATAATGTTGGTGTGCTTGATACAACCACAACCAAAGGTTTGTTTGAGCTTGGTCAAAAACGCAAGTGTGTCCATTGGTTCAGCTAATTTGCCGATCATGCCTGCGCCACGGTTTTGATGTTTATTTTGAGTTTGCAGCATATGGTATGCGACTTCTTCATAGGGGTGCGCCGACGTCATGGCTTTTAAAACAGGCGCAAGAAGGTGTGACTCAACGATATATTCAAGTTTGAATTCTTCGACTTCTTCTCTTACCGCGCTTTGTCCAATATACGGATTGGCTCCTTCAGTAGGCGTAAATGTTCCGGTACCTGCAGTTCTGAAATGACAATCTTTGTAGGCGCCAATTTGGCCAGCTCCTGCTTGAAGAATTGCTTGATCAACTGCCGTCAAATGAGATTGTGGCACATAAACTTCTAGTTTGTGCAAGAGGCCAGTCATGGGCCTGAGGATGCGGCAATTTTCTAAACCAATTTGAGCAGCCATTTTAGCATTGACGCCCAAATCGTGGTTGTCTAAATTGGTGTGGATAGCGTAAAGTGCTATACCGTTTTGTATGCAGCGTTCAACAACGCGCTCAACGTAGTTCTTGCCATTGAGTTTCTTGAGGCCTTTGAAAACAATCGGATGATGCGCAATAATAAGCTCGCAGCGCAGCGCAATTGCTTCGTCGACTATGGCATCAGTAACATCCAGGCTAATTAACGCACTTTTGATTTCTTGCGTTTTGTGTCCGTAGATCAGACCAGCGTTGTCGTAGCTTTCCTGCAGTTGAAGTGGAAACTTGGCCTCTAAAAATTGGCAGATGTCCTGAAGTAACATATTATAAATTTTTGCTTAGACCAAAATTTAGTCCCCAACCAAAGCTCTTGTGAATGTAGTCTTCGTAAGGGGAATAGGAATTATTAACTTGTTTGCGGTACAGCACGCCAACTCGAAATGAATAGTTTTCATCGAGGGTGGCCTCCAGGCCAGCAGATGCAAGCCATGAAAGCGTGGAACTATTCATGTTGTTATTGATCTTGATTTGGTCATCGTATTTGGCGCCCAGTGGATTGGTCCATTGGATATCCTGCTTGTAACCTTGATAAAGTGCTGCAACAAGCCCTAGGCCGCCGTACACTTTTAATTTGTTGCCGGCTGTAAATTTCAACTGTAGAGGCAGTGCTAAATAGCGGTAGTGTGTTTGGTAGCTATAAGTGGAGTCGGAGGCCGTGGCTTTGAAGGAATAAGCTTCGCCATTTTGTAGCCAAGAAACGCCGCCGTCAAGGTAAAAATGTTGGCCTAATCCAGCGCAAATACCGAGCTGCTGAGACCAAGCTGTGAGTGGTATTTCATTTGCGCGTTCGCCAAGCGGCGTTGGCAAAAATGCGTCATTGGAAACCAGCTCACGGAACATTTGCATGCGTTGACTTTCAAAGTAATAGCGCGTCGGGTAGTGCTTTTGGAGGTCTTTGCCTAGTAATTGCGCATAACCGTTGAAGGAGAAGGCAAGTAGCGCCAGCAAAATCATTTTTTTCATATTTCAAATTTACGCATTTTCACAAGCAACTAAAAGTCTTGATGCAGGTCAAGAAAAAAGCGCTGTCCTTCGCCCTAACTTTGTTGAAACTTAAAAACACAAAAAATGGAAACAAATTGGAAAGTAGATAGCATGCACAGTGAAGTAGGTTTCAAAGTGCGACATATGATGATCTCAAACGTGAGTGGTTCTTTTGCTGCGTTTGATGCCACTGCAGCTACAAACGGCGACGATTTCAGCACCGCAAAGTTCAGCTTTGATGCACAAATCGCTTCGATCAACACGGGCGTAGCAGACCGCGACGGCCACCTCAAATCAGCAGATTTCTTCGATGCAGAAAACCACCCAACTTTGCGTTTTAGCTCTACTGGCGTGACCAAAATCGACGACGAAACTTTAGAAATCGCAGGCAACCTCGAAATCAAAGGACAGACTAAACCGGTAGTTTTGATAGCTGAATTTGCAGGGATTGCCGTTGACCCTTATGGCCAAACCAAAGCAGGCATGACGCTCAGTGGTAGCATCAAAAGAAGTGAATTTGGCTTAACTTGGAGTGCCGTTACCGAGGCTGGTCATATCGTTGTCAGCGACGACATCAAGCTTGCAGCCGAGCTACAATTTATCAAGCAGTAAGCAAAGATCTAACCACCCTTAGCGCCTCCTTTATGTGGCCAACTGGGTTGGTTTGAGAATTAAAAATTCCGGCGATTTTTCCGTTGAGGTCAACGATATAAGTGACCCTTCCCGGAATCAAGCCAAAAAGAGAACGAGGTACGCCGAAAAGTTGGCGTACCTTTTTTTGTGTATCTGCCAAAAGCGGGTAGGGCAACTGATGTTTATCTTGAAAAGCTTGGTGTGAGAGCGCATCGTCAGAAGAAATCCCAAATACTTCGCAACCTAGGTCTAAAAAATCTGCATAGGCATCCCGGAAGGCACAGGCTTCTTTGGTGCAACCAGGTGTGTCATCTTTCGGATAAAAGAAAAGCACCACAATTTTTTTTCCGACATATTCTTGCATGTCGATTGCTTGAGCTCGGCTATCAGGCAAGCTAAATAAAGGGCAGTCGTCTCCGATTTTTATGTCTTTGTTCATGATTGTAAAGCATTTTTGAATCTGGCAAGTACGCGTTCTCGGGCCATTTTGTGTTCGACGATCGGTTGGGCATATTGTGGGGTACCAAACTCTGGCACCCATTTTTTAATGTAAAGAAATTGTGGGTCAAACTTTTTTTGTTGCGCCTCTGGATTAAAAACCCGAAAATAAGGGGCTGCATCGCAACCGCAACCTGCTGCCCATTGCCAGCCGCCAATGTTACTTGCAAGCTCAAAATCGAGCAGTTTTTCTGCAAAGTAACGCTCGCCCCAGCGCCAGTCTATCAAAAGGTGCTTGGTAAGAAAGCTCGCCACTACCATTCTCACGCGGTTGTGCATAAATCCGGTTTGCTTGAGTTCGCGCATGCCGGCATCTACCAATGGGTAACCGGTGTTTCCAGCACACCATGCTTCAAAAGCCGTTGTGTCGTTTTCCCATTGGATCCGATCATATGTTGGTTTGAAAGCGCGGTCTACTGTCTGTGGAAAATGGAATAAAATCATTTGGTAGAAATCGCGCCAAATGAGTTCGTTTAGGTATTTTTCATTCAATTGCAGTGCCTCTGTTGCTAACTGCCGAATAGAAATGGTACCAAAACGCAAATGTAAACTCAGCCGAGAGGTACCGAGTATAGCTGGAATATCGCGCTGAAGGTGATAGTTGGAAATAATAGTTTTGGGTGTGGAACTTGCAGGAAAATCGTGAATTTGTTGAGTTTCAAAACCCATTTCTGAAAGTGGAGTCAGCGTTTGTTTTGGCAGCGCTTGTAGGTTTTCTAGGTATTTTTCAGTAGGATAAGCTTTCAGCTGATAGGCCGTTAGTGTAGCCTTCCATTTTTTGGCATAAGGCGTGTAGATGGTATAGGGGAGCCCGTCGTCTTTGGTGATTTCATTTTTCTCGAAAATGACTTGGTCTTTAGCGCCGATGAATTCTATTTGACTTTTTTGTAGATCATCAAATAGAAATTGATCTCGGGAAATAGCACTTGGCTCGTAATCTCTGTTGGTGTAGACCCTTGAAGCATTGTGCTGCTGCACTAATTTGAGAATTTCTATTTTGGGGTCGCCGTAAACAACAAGAAGGTCCGAACCATATTGTTGATATTCTTTTTTAAGGCGTACTATCTCTTGGTGTATGAAGAGAACACGTTGGTCGTTTTGCGGCAGGTGTTCTAGAATTGTTTGGTCAAAAACAAAAACAGGAACTACTTCTGTATTGTTTTTTAATGCTTTGTACAGGCCTGCATTGTCTTGGATGCGCAGGTCTCGTCGATGCCAGAATAGGGCAGTGCTCATTTTCCGTCGTATTCGATGATGTTATTTTGTGTTTCCCAAAGCTTGATACTAAGGCCGTATTTGGCGTCAAGTTTGGCGCGTAGCAAATCCCAAATGACTATCGCGATATTTTCTGCAGTTGGATTCAAATGGGCAAATTCAGGACAGTCGAGGTTGAGGTTTCGGTGGTCAAAACGGTCTTGAACTTCACTGCCAATTAGGTCTTTGACAATTTTTAGATCGATGAGGTAACCCGTTTCAGGATCAACCTGACCATCAATCCAAACCTCTAAGGTGTAGTTGTGCCCGTGGTAATTGGGATTATTGCATTTGCCGAAAACAGCATTGTTTTTTTCATCTGACCAATCTGGTCTGAATAAGCGATGCGCTGCATTGAACGTCGCTCTTCTACACACTCTCATAAGCTGCTTTTGATATGGCCTCTAGGTGCTGACTCAATAATATTTTGAACCAAGCAGTATAGGCATGAGGAAATTCTTCTAAATCTTGAAGTAGTTCGGAGAGCCCTATCCATTTGTAGGCCTCTACTTCTTCGGTGTTGATTTGGGGGTTGTCGTTGGAATAACCAAAAACAACGTGGTCGAGTTCATGTTCGGTGAGCCCTTGATCGAGTTTGGCTAGATAAATAAAATGAAAAGCGGTGTTTAAATGAGCGTGCATTCCCATTTCTTCTTGCAGCCTACGCTTGGCTGCGTTAAGTGTGGTTTCGCCTGGGCGCTGATGGCTACAGCAGGAATTCGTCCACAATAATGGAGAATGGTATTTATGCGCAGCTCTTTGTTGCAAGAGCAGTTCGCCTTTGGAATTAAAGATGAGCACAGAAAATGCCCGATGCAGCAATCCGAGTTCGTGGGCCTCCATTTTACCGATCTGACCAATTTCTTGATCTTGTTCGTTAACTAATATGACGAATTCTTCAGGCATTAGAGTAAATTGAGATTGTGACGTACGTAAGAGGTCAGTAAAATGCGCATTTTGCGGTAATTCGGGATGCGAATGCGCTCGGTTAGGACATTTTCTGCAGGCGTTTGCTTGATTTTATTGAAGAGCTTGAAATAGTATTTATAAGCCATGTACACGCCAAAACGCGCTTTCCTTGGCAAGAGCAAGATACCTTCGTAGCCTTTCTGAAAATCGAGTGCGATATCAGCCTCTATTTCTTTTTTGAGTTCAGCATTGAATGCTGTCAGATTAATTCCTGGAAAATAGGTGCGCCCTAATTCTTGGTAATCGGCTTTTAGGTCTCGTAGGAAATTAATTTTCTGAAATGCAGCACCTAGTTTCATCGCATAGGGCTTGAGTTCGTCGTAGCTTTTTTGGTCGCCTTCGACAAAAACTTTCAAGCACATGAGGCCAACCACCTCAGCCGAACCGAGAATGTATGTTTCGTATTTACCTTGATCGTAGGTTTGCTTTTGGAGGTCCATTTCCATGGAGTCTAAGAAGGTGTCGATGAGCTCATGCGGGATCTGATATTTATTAACCACCCATTGAAAACTATTCAAAATCGGGTTCAAGGAAATTCCTGCCGAAATGGCTTCGTAGGTTTGCACCTTGAAATCAGCAAGCAGTTTTTCTTTGTCAAAACCGTGAAAGGTATCTACAATTTCGTCTGCAAAACGCACAAAACCATAGATGGAGTAAATGGGTTTTTGCAACTCCTTGTGCAAAAAACTGATGCCTAAAGAAAAAGAGGTGCTGTACCTTTTTGTGGTCAGCTCGCTCATTTCTTGGCATACGTTGTCAAATAATGCTTTCATAGTTTGGGTTTAGTGGTGCTTAGCAATGATTTGTTTGGCCACGACTTCTCCTGAAATAATAGACGGAGGAACGCCAGGCCCCGGAACAGTCAGCTGCCCTGTGTAATAGATGTTCTTGATTTTTTTGTGTTGCATGCGTGGCTTGAGAATAGCAGTTTGGCGTAGGGTGTTGGCTAAGCCATATGCATTTCCTTTGAACGCATTGTAGTCTTTTTTAAAGTCCGAAACACAAAAACTTCGCTTGTAGACGATGTGGTCTTTGATGTCGTTGCCAGTCAGGTTTTTGAGTCGGTCGAGCAAGAGCTGAAAATAGTGGTCGCGGGTTGCTTCGTCATCTTTTAAATTGGGTGCAAGCGGTATTAAGAAAAACAAGTTTTCAGATCCTTCCGGAGCCACAGTTGGGTCAGTCAAAGAGGGTACGCTCATATAAAACAACGGTTTTCTTGGCCAACTTGGGTCTTTGTAGATGGTTTTGCCGTGTTCTTCCAAAGATTCGTCAAAAAACAGGTTGTGGTGTTCGAGGTTTTCCACTCTTTTATTGATGCCTACATAAAACAAAAGGCTAGACGGTGCCATGGTGCGCTTGTCCCAGTATGCAGCTGAGTAGTTGGCATCTTTTTGCAATAAATTTTGATCGGTGTGCGCGTAGTCGGCGCCAGAAATAATGAGGTCTGCAGCATGAAATTCGCCATTGACGATGGTGCCGGTTGCCACCCCGTTTTCAATCACGATGCGCTCTACATTTGCTGAAGTTTGAATTTTCACGCCTTGTTCTTGGGCGATGCGCGCAAAAGCTTTGATGAATTCATGCATGCCTTTCATCGGGTACCAAGTGCCGAGTTGAATATCGGCGTAATTCATCAAGGAGTACAACGCCGGCGTTTCATTGGGCATAGCACCCAAAAACAACACTGGAAATTCCAGTAAAGAGAGAATTTTAGGATGCTTGAAGTACTTGCGAATAAAAGCAGAAAAGGAAGAAAACAAGTGCATTTTAAACAAACCGCCAAGAACCCGACTATCGAAGAATTCTGTGAGGCTTAGGCTAGGTTTGTAGACAAGGTCTTCCATACCTACTTTGTACTTGTAGGCTGCATCTTTTAGAAATGCTTGTAATTTTTTAGAACTACCCGGCTCGAGTTCTTCAAACCAGGCTTCGAGTTGGGGCATGGCTGCGGGTACGTTGGTATAAGAATGATCAGGCCAATAAACGCGATAAGAAGGATCTAGGCGTTTGAGCTCATAAAAATCTTGGGTGGTGTAACCGAATTGTTGGTAAAACTTTTCAAATACATCAGGCATCCAGTACCATGATGGCCCCATGTCAAAAACAAAACCTTGTGTTTCGAATTGCCTGGCTCTACCACCAATAGTGTCGTTTTTTTCGAAAATATGAACATCGTATCCGGCTTTTGCCAGAAAGGATGCGCTCGATAGGCTCGAGATACCCGAGCCGATAATGTGTACTTTTTTTGTCATAAATTAATTTGCCGAAAATGCGAATTCCGGTAAGGCTTCCATTAGCTTTTTTCTAGCGATGAAAATCCGGCTTTTCACGGTTCCGATCGGAATACCAAGTTTGTCTGCGATCTCTTTGTATTTGAATCCTTGAAAATGCATTTCAAAGGGGGTCTGGTATTCTTCTCCTAATTGGTTGATTTGTCTGTTGATGTCTTTTACACCAATCTTCTCGATTGCGCTGTCTTCGTGGCTGTGGATGTTGCCGATCAAGAAAACTTCTTTACTGTGATCGAAAATAGCACCCGACTTTACCTTTCTTCTATACTGATTGATGAACAAGTTACGCATAATTGTGAATACCCACGCTTTAAAATTCGTTTGGGGCGTATAATAATTGCGATAGGTAATCGCTTTTAACATGGTTTCTTGCGTTAAGTCCCTTGCGTCTTCACGGTTTCTTGTAAAAGAAAGGGCAAAAGATTGGAGGTTGTTTTCCAGACCAATTAAAGCTTCATTGAATTCGATTGTAGACATGGCGAAAAGTTTTGTTTAATAATTACGTTATAAAGTTAAACATTATTTGTTTAACAAAACAATAAAAAGTTTAAACAAAACAATAAATTTTTTCTATCGCCTGGATAGAAAGTTGCTATTTCACGTTTTCTAGCATCACTTTTACCAGCGCTTTGGCATCAAATTGCGCTTTCCAGCCCCAGTCTTTATTTGCATGGCTATCGTCGATGGAATTTGGCCAGCTGTCTGCAATGGCTTGACGAAAATCCGGGGCGTAGGCCATTTCAAAGCTCGGTTGTAGCGCTTTGATTTCGTTTGCAAGTTCAGCAGGCGTAAAGCTGCAGCCGGCTAAATTGTAGGCCGATCTGATTTTAATTGCTTCGGCGGGCGCTGCCATGAGTTCGAGTGTACCTCGAATAGCGTCGTCCATGAACATCATAGGAAGGGCGGTATCTGCGCTCAAAAAACACGTGAATTTACCTTCGGATTTAGCTTTGTAAAAGATATCGACTGCGTAGTCTGTTGTGCCGCCGCCAGGCAAACTTTTGTAAGAGATCAGGCCAGGGTAGCGAATACTACGGACATCTACACCAAATTTGTTGTGGTAGTATTCGCACCAACGCTCGCCGGCTTGTTTGGAAATGCCGTAAACCGTTGTGGGCTCCATGATGGTGTGTTGCGGCGTGTTATCGGCAGGAGTAGTGGGGCCAAAAACAGCGATAGAACTCGGCCAAAATATCTTTTGAAGGTGACCTTCTTTGGCCAAATCTAGTATGGTAAAGAGCCCTTCCATATTGAGTTTCCAGGCAAAGTCCGGGTTTTTTTCAGCAGTTGCAGAGAGTAAAGCCGCAAGTAAATACACCTCTTTGATTTGTTGGTCTATCACAAAGGAGCGCACTTGTTCTCTGGCTAGCGCATCCAATTGTACATAGGGTCCATTTTGAAGAATGGTTGGGCATTCATCGCGCAAGTCTGCGGCTACTACGTTGTCGTTTCCAAATTTTTGACGCAGTGCTAAGACAAGTTCGGTTCCGATTTGTCCGCAAGAACCCAAGACCAATATTTTTGACATAGTGTTGATTTGATGAAAGACAAAAATACGAAAACTGACCAAAATCATTTGTTCAAATCAGCTATTGCGTTAGTTTTGAAATCTAAAACTTAAAAAAATGCCTTTTTACCACAAACTAGGACAAATTCCGCACAAGCGCCATACTGTTTTTCGTCAGCCAGATGGTTCCTTATACCACGAACAATTATTTGGCACAATTGGCTTTGATGGCATGTCTGCGCTTTTGTATCACATTCAGCCACCAACGGTGGTCAAGTCGATTGGTGCCCAAAAGAACATTGCCCCCGAAATTGGCATTCAAAAAAATATGCTCATGCGCAGCTTTCGCGGTTTTGAGCTCAAACCAGCTGCTGATTATGTTGAAAGCAGGGTGCCCGTTTTGGTCAATTCCGATGTCTATCTTGAATTAGCTGCGCCGTCACAGAGCATGAAAGACTATTTCTACAAAAATGCCGATGCCGATGAAATCATTTTTATCCATAAAGGATCTGGCAAATTGCGCACACAAATGGGCAACATCGACTTCTCTTACGGAGATTACCTCGTTATCCCGCGCGGCATGATTTACCAACTCGAATTCAACGACGCCGACAACCGTTTGTTTATCATTCAATCTTTTCATCCGGTATATACGCCCAAACGCTACCGCAATTGGTTTGGTCAACTTTTAGAGCATTCACCCTATTGCGAAAGAGATATTCGCACTCCTTATGAGTTGGAAACCCACAATGAAGAAGGCGACTTTTTGATCCGCATCAAAAAACAAGATGTACTTTACGATTACACTTATGCGCATCATCCGTTCAATGTAGTAGGTTGGGATGGCTACAACTATCCTTACGCATTTTCAATTCACGATTTTGAACCAATTACGGGTCGTGTGCATTTACCCCCTCCAATTCATCAAACTTTTGAAACGGCTGCTTTTGTGGTGTGCTCTTTTGTTCCGCGCCTCTACGACTACCATCCAGACGCAATTCCTGCGCCTTACAATCACTCTAATATCGACTCAGATGAGGTACTCTATTACGTCGACGGCGACTTCATGAGTAGAAATAACATCGAAAAAGGACAAATCACGTTGCATCCGGCTGGGATTCCGCACGGCCCGCATCCGGGTGCCTACGAGCGCAGTATTGGCAAAAAAGAAACCGAAGAACTCGCCGTTATGGTCGACACCTTCAAACCCTTGTCGCTCACCAAGCGTGGCTTAGAAATGGAATTGCCAGACTATATGTTCTCTTGGCAACATTAAATCGGCTTTAATCCCTAATTTTGACTTAAAATCAACAAAATGGCAGAAATCAAAAACCTCAAAGACATTCAAAACTACGACTACAGTCTAGAAAAAATATTTCACGACGCCGAAGATTTCCTTCCGCTATTGGGCACCGACTACGTTGAGCTCTATGTAGGCAATGCCAAACAAAGTGCACATTATTACAAAACGGCCTTTGGTTTTCAGTCCGAGGCCTACGCTGGGCTAGAAACAGGCATGAAAGACCGCGTGTCTTATGTGCTCAAGCAAGATAAAATTCGACTTGTACTCACTACCCCTCTTACTGAAGGCGGCGCGCTCAATGCGCACATCGACAAACACGGCGATGGCGTTAAAGTGGTTGCGCTTTGGGTAGAAGACGCTACTAAAGCTTTTGAAGAAACTACAAAAAGAGGAGCAAAGCCCTACATGCAGCCAACCCGAGAAGAGGACGCGAATGGTTGGGTGGTGCGCTCAGGTATCTATACTTATGGTGAAACCGTTCATATTTTTGTAGAGCGCAAAAATTACAATGGAATCTTTTTACCGGGCTACAAAAAGTGGGAATCTCACTACAATCCTGAACCCGTTGGTCTTAAATTCATTGACCACATGGTTGGTAATGTAGGTTGGAATGAAATGAACGACTGGGTCGAATTCTATGGCAAAGTAATGGGCTTTGCCCAAATTGTTTCTTTCGACGATAAAGACATCTCTACAGACTACACCGCCCTCATGTCAAAAGTAATGTCGAACGGCAATGGCCGTATTAAATTCCCTATCAACGAACCCGCAGAGGGCAAAAAGAAGTCACAAATCGAGGAATACATCGATTTTTACAATGGCCCAGGGGTGCAGCATATCGCTGTAGCTACCAATGATATTGTAGCCACAGTGAGTGCTATGCGCGACCGCGGTGTTGAGTTTTTATACGTACCAGAAACGTATTACGACGATTTATTGGAGCGTGTCGGCGCCATAGACGAAGATGTCGAATTGCTCAAATCTCACGGCATTCTCATTGACCGCGACGACGAAGGTTACCTCTTGCAACTCTTTACCAAACCTGTCGTGGATCGTCCAACTATGTTTTTTGAAATCATCCAAAGAAAAGGGGCGCAATCTTTTGGAAAGGGCAATTTCAAGGCCTTATTTGAGGCGATTGAACGCGAACAAGAGAACCGCGGAACACTTTAAGCGCAAGCAACTTTATTACAAAGCCTTCAACAAGGCTTCAAATTCTGCATAAATGCCGGCTTGCTGGTCGGCATTATATGCCTTTTGAATCGCTTCAACGATCGTCGGGATATCGCTGATTCCGGCAGCTTTAAGTTCATTCATCACCGCTTGAATTACCGCGGGTCTTGGGCCCCATGTAAAAAGCACTTTGCCCTGAACATCCAAACAAATTAATTTCGGAATCGACCTCCCACCATTGGTGAGGAAAGCATCCATAATAGTTGGGTGTTCGTCGCGTAGAAGATATACTGAAGTAATTTCTTGACAAACAGTTCCCAATTTATGAATAACCGGGACACACTGCGCAGCATCGCCGCACCAAGGTTCAGTGAGCGTAAGCCAAGTCCAGTTGTTTGCTTTTTGTACAAGGAGTTCACAGAGACTTTCTGGGATTTCAACGGTTTTGTTGAGGCGTTTCATGCGTTGAAAATTCAATTTCGTATAATGCACATATGCCTCACTCTGATTGGGGCCGCTGGTTTTGCCTTCAGCAACAAGTTGTTCGCTTAATTGCAGGTAAGCGCTGTAGTTCAAGGCTTGTTTTAAAAGTTCGGATGTGAAAAGTTGTTGAGCTGGCATGGCCTCTATTTTATAGTACAGTTGCAAAAATACGCACAGATTTTCCGATAAATTCAAAACAGGCGTTTTATATTATCAAGAAGAATTTGTATATTTGCACCCACCAAAATGGAGGTTGTAGCTCAGTTGGTTAGAGCGTCGGATTGTGGTTCCGAAGGTCGCGGGTTCGAGACCCGTCTTCCTCCCCAAAAAAAAAGCCAGTAGTTTTACTGGCTTTTTTTATAAAGTTGCTAAAGTTTTGTTGCACAGTTCTTCAAGCAGCGTTGGTAGCGCCTTCGGCGTCCAAGGATGCGCTGCACCAAAGACGTGGTCAGCTCCTGAAACTTCGCAAACATGAGCTCCTGATTGTTCTTGCAACTCATAAGCTTCAGTTATAGGTACAGCCGTATCTTGATCTCCGTGAAAAATATGCATGCGTTTGCCAATTTCTTTTGCCGCACTTAGTATATCAAGTTTTGCTTTGTTGCGTTCGTAATTTAAATACAATTCGTAGTTCTGCGGTAGTGCTTGCAGTGTTCTGCCATTTTTTACAAATTTGACGCCCTTATTTCTCCATTCTTCTAATTCTTGTCCCTGAGGAAATCTTCTTTCAATATCGCAAATTGCAGCCCATGTGCAAACCTGCCCTAGGGGGCTAACTTGTTGCCATTGTTGAGCAGCAAGTATGGCCATACCTCCACCTCTTGAATGTCCGATCAAATGAATTTTAGCGTAGGTCCGGTGCCAGGATTCTATATGATTGAGTATTGCTGAAATGTCAAACAGCTCTTTTGAGTAGGTGTTCTGTCCAAAGGCTGCTTCATCCGGAAAATCAAAGGGGGCGTCAGGAGTGCCACCGTTGTGAGAGAGGTTGAAACGGCAAAAATCATAACCAGCATTGCTGAAGTAGTCGCGGACTAAATGCCACGCTCCCCAATCCATAAAGCCCATGAAGCCATGTATAAAAAGTATCAGTTCTCGATGTGAAGAATTCGAGGAGAGTTCATATAAACTTCGGCGTCCGTTTGCGCCTATAAAGGTTTGTCTTTGAATACTGGTCATGTCAACAAGATGCTTGCACTAAAATAAACTGATCAGTGCTGAGTCTAAGGTAGCCAAAATCATAGCAGAAAATGTAAACTTGCCCATTTTTTGCCAGTTTTTGGTGTGTGTGAAACTCAAAATTGAAGCCTTTCTGAAAAAGTTCGAGCATCTTGACTTTCCGCTTGCCTTCCATCAGTAAATAGTAGGATAATATTTGTTTGTTTTGAAAGAGGATCCGATTGATTTGTCTTTGCTCGGCTAAGCGCAACGCATAACTTCTGTTGTTAAATTGATTGCGGCAAAAGTCCGAACAAAATTTTTGATCGCGCCTCCCTTTGAGCGCCATTCCGCATTCTTTACAAAAGCGTTGAGAAGAAAAAGTGTCCATACCGGTTAAACGATGAACCTTTCTGCTTATTTGTCCGCAACCTGCGCTGGGGTCAGTTCGCCTGCAAAATCAAAAATAAATATTCGAGGAACTCCGTAAAATATGCAGTAAATCAGGTGTTTTGCTCAAATCTTTGTAACACATGAAAAAAAAATGCGTTGAAGTCGAACCTTTCTACGTTTTAGGAGTAGAAGGGAAACGCAATTAGAAATTATGAGGCAGTTAAAAATAGCAAAACAGGTCACCAACAGAGAGACCGCATCTTTAGACAAGTATTTACAAGAAATTGGTCGAGTTGATCTTATTACCGCTGACGAAGAGGTAGAGCTCGCTCGCAAAATCAAAGCCGGTGACCGCATTGCACTCGAGCGCCTAACTAAGGCTAACTTGCGTTTCGTTGTATCGGTAGCTAAACAATACCAAAACCAAGGTTTGGCTTTGCCCGATCTCATCAACGAAGGTAACTTAGGACTCATCAAAGCCGCTGAACGCTTCGACGAAACCCGTGGTTTCAAGTTCATTTCTTACGCCGTTTGGTGGATTCGCCAATCTATTCTTCAAGCTTTGGCAGAGCAAGCACGTATTGTTCGTTTGCCCCTCAATAAAATTGGCAATATCAACAAAATCAATCGTGCTTATTCCGAACTCGAGCAAAAGTTTGAGCGTCCGCCATCTGCAGACGAACTCGCTGAGTTCTTGAATGTCACACCAGAAGAGGTGAAGCAAACCCTTTCTCAAAATGGCCGTCACATTTCAATGGATGCGCCGCTCATCGAAGGTGATGATTCTACCTCCACAATGTACGACGTTATGCAAGGAGACTCACTGCCTGGTCCAGAAGCCAGCCTTACTTTGGAGTCTTTGCGTTCGGATATCCGCCGCTCGTTAACTAGTCTTACACCGCGCGAAAGCGAAGTGATCAGCATGTTCTACGGCTTAGATGGCAAAGCGCCACTATCGCTAGAAGAAATCGGTGACAAATTCGAACTCACCCGAGAGCGCGTCCGCCAAATCAAAGAGAAGGCCATCCGCCGCCTCAAACACACCAATAAAAACAAAGTACTGAAAAGCTACTTAGGCTAATAAAAAAAGGAACCGCGAGGTTCCTTTTTTGTTTTATACAGGATTTGTATTGTTCTTGGTTCATCAAAATTAATTTCCTCCTTTGGATTTCAATATCCAAATAAAGTTCTCGTTTTAATAGCGCTAGAAATCTGCATTTACTTGTTGATAAGAGTAAAACAAGATTATAATGTTATTAAAACAGAAACGCTCCTTTCGGAGCGTCGGACTAAAGATACTATCTCTAGCGGAGTAATATTCAAAATTAATTAAAAAATGGATTCTGAACAAATTCTATGTAAAAAAGAAAGGGTGCAAGTTTATGTTGATGGATTCAATTTATATTTTGGTATGATTGAAGCAAAATACAAAAAATGTAAATGGTTAAACTTAAGGCTGCTATCTGAAAATTTACTGAAACCAACTCAAGAATTAGTAGGAGTAAAATACTTCACTAGCAGATTAAATCATCATCCAATCAAACAGAAAAGACAAACAGTTTATATTGAAGCGCTCCTTGAACATCAGGTTGAAATTTATTTTGGTCAATACCAATCTAGTAGAATCCAATGTAAAAGTTGTGGTTTTCAATGGCTGAATTACAATGAAAAGATGACAGATGTGAACATTGCTACCGAAATGATCAATGATGCCTTCCAGGATAAATATGATACGGCAATGTTAATTTCCGGTGATAGTGACTTGGTTCCACCCATTTTGTCAATTCAGGAAAATTGGAAAAATAAACGCGTTTTTGTGGCCTTTCCACCAAAAAGACAAAATCAAATTGCAGCAGATGCTTCTAAGGGACACTTAACGATTGGAAGAAAGAAATTATTGGATAGCCAATTGCCATTTCAAATTACTAAGTCTAATGGTTATTTATTGAAAAAACCTGTTGAATGGTCTTAAGTGACTCTTACGAACTCTTACCTACAACAAAAAATAAGAGACCAAGAAGCATTAAAAGAATACCAACAAGAATGCTAATAAAGAGCAGAAGTATAATCCCTAAAATAATAAAAACCCAACCAATTGCTTTCAATGCCCCATTACCGCCCTCGTCGTCCGAACCTACACTCGCTTTATACTTGATGGTTGTGGTATTCGTATTTTGGCCTACATTTTTTTCATTTGAAGCAAAAATCGCATTAGCCTTAGCCAAATAGACCACTTTTTTCGCTGCTGTTGAAGGCGAACTTGAATTTGAAGCCAATTCGATAGTTTCTACTGGTGTTTGCTCATCTATTTGCGAATTAAAATTGTTGGTTTCTTGACTTCGAGAAGTAGAATTGCTGACGGAGGAAGTTTTTCCTGTAGTTGTTTCCTTTTCTATTTCCGTGCTTGATTGAGCAATCTCTTCAGTTTGCTTTGCTTGCTCAGTCTTCCCGAATTTATTTACTTTCCATTCTACAGTATATCCCGGCTGATAAACCCGTTTTTGAATCGTACATGCACCGAGTAGAAATAGAAAACTAACTGATAGGAGTAATACATTTTTCATGCGTTGATTGATTTTGTAAATAATAAAAGGTGTTGCTTGAATAAAAGTAAGGATTTATTTAAATGCTGAACTCAACTTTAAAAGTATAAAAAAAGGAACCGCGAGGTTCCTTTTTT
>JBJTNI010000022.1:0-52342 GCA_046073985.1 Flavobacteriales bacterium
AAACAAATGCTCAGCAATTTGTATGACGGCATGGAAGCATATGGCTCAGGCTACTCAAATTGGGGCCTACTTTTATTGCGGTTCCTGGAACCTGCTCAACAGTGGCATGTGCTCAATGGCGCTTCAAGTTTCGAAGTATTCTTTAAGACACAACAACGCAATTGCTTGTTGTCTTATCATCAAGAAATTCCGATGTCGGCTATCTATACCAAAAACGCCATTTCAGTTTGCGAATTTGGTGTTTGTCATCAGCCGGTTCAGACAATTGAAGAGGCATTAATGATTTAAGCCAACTCAGATTACTATTGCTTTTCTGGCAATGGCTCTTTTGACCGCTTCTACAACATCAGGTGTGTCTATGTGATATTTGGTCATGAGCTCCATTGGGGTTCCGGACTCGCCAAATGTATCGTTCACCGCCACATATTCTTGGGGTACAGGATTATTTCTGCTCAGAACTTGTGAAACCGCTTCACCCAAGCCACCATTCATCATGTGTTCTTCGGCTGTAACTACACAACCTGTTTTTGCTACAGATTTTAAAATAGCTGCTTCGTCGAGTGGTTTGATGGTATGCATATTGATCAATTCTGCCGAAATACCGATTTCGTGTAAAGCTTTGAGCGCTTCAATTGATTTCCAAACCATATGGCCACATGCGATGATCGTGACGTCGGTTCCTTCGGTGAGTACATCGGCCTTGCCAATAACAAATTTGGCATCTGGTTTTACAAAAATAGGCATGACAGGTCTTCCAAAACGCAAATAAACAGGGCCTTCATGGTCGGCAATGGCAATGGTTGCTTGTTTAGTCTGGTTGAAATCGGCAGGTACTATGACGGTCATGTTTGGAAGCATTCGCATCATGCCGATGTCCTCCAAAACTTGGTGAGTTGCACCATCTTCTCCGAGGGTAAGGCCAGCGTGTGAAGCACAAATTTTTACATTCTTCTTCGAATAAGCAACAGATTGTCTGATTTGGTCATAGACCCTTCCAGTGGAGAAATTGGCAAAAGTTCCGGTAAACGGAATTTTTCCTCCGATGGTCATCCCTGCAGCAAGGCCGATCATATTGGCTTCGGCTATCCCGGTTTGGAAAAAACGATCTGGATGGGCTTTTTGAAAGGCATCCATTTTCAATGAACCAGTCAAGTCAGCACAAAGTGCAACGACATTTGGATGTGTTTGTCCAAGTTCTGCTAAACCTTCTCCGAAACCAGAGCGCGTATCTTTGTTACCGAAAATTTCAAATTCCATGCTTATAAAGTTAAATTAGTTGTATTGAGGGTTGAGATATTAAATTTCTTTTCTTTCGTATAGGCACTCGAGCGTTGGTCTTTCTCTCGGTACACCACTTTGTAGGATCCTGGTTGTAAATTCCAAGCACCTGATTTCTGATTGTCTTTGAAGTCCAAAACCCACTCCCATTGCCCGGGGTTTCTTTCGTAAAAAATTTGACCTACTAATATTTTTTGAGAAGTAAATGTCAGTTGCCCAGCGGCAATGATGTCAATTACTGTAAGCTTTGATTGGTCAATTTTAACTTCTTTGTAGGTGCGCGGCAATGTTAATATTTCTAGTTGATAAGTGCCTACTAAGTACTTTTGAACTTCGCCAAGT
Source organism: Flavobacteriales bacterium (assembly GCA_046073985.1). Lineage (GTDB taxonomy): Bacteria > Bacteroidota > Bacteroidia > Flavobacteriales_D > Crocinitomicaceae > UBA952. Next base: position 1,621 of record JBJTNI010000022.1, read on the forward strand.
TGCTGCACATTGAGTGTTTGACTGCCTGTTTGCTGTACAATCCTGGTTTCAATTTTTGAAGTTGATGGGCTTTTTAATGATGTAATTTTCAACTGCCCTTGACCTGCATCTGCAGGAATGATATTGTGGGTGTGAGGCTTGATGACAATGTTCTTGACAATAACCGACGGAACCGTATTGACTTTTAAGTCGTATTTGATGGAGGGGTCGAGAAAAAGCGTATCGGGAAGCCCTTTTCGATTGAGTGTGTGTACAAAAGTATACTTTAGATTTTGGGTTCCGGCCTCGTACAAGAACATACTCACGTCGGTTTCTAAAGGCTTTCCGTCGACCGTATTTAGATTGATTTGAGCACTGGTATTTTGCAATGCTTTATTGAGCACATTTCCGAGTACATTACTGAAAGCCTCTTTACTTTCGGCATCTGTGTAGCTTCCAATACACTCAAATTTATCTAGGTAGGATAGATCCATGCCTAAACCAATTACAAACGGCGTGACTTTCACTCCTTTGTCGCGGAGTTTACGTGCAATGACGCATGGATCGTTGTCACAGGACTCTAGGCCGTCGGTGATTAAAATAATGAAATTTCTTGCAAGCGTATCTGGGAAATCTGCAGCAGAGGCCTCCAAAGACCTGGCAATTGGCGTTGCCCCTTTTGCTTGCAAACCCTTAATTTTGAGTTTGATAGGATCAATGTTATTTGCTGCAAATGGCACTTCAAGTTTGGTATCTTGGCAATCCTGATAAGTATTGGTGACTAATGACTGGTGGCCATAAACGCGCAATGCGATTTCAAGGTTTGGCACTTCTTTTAAGCCATCTAAACTCTTCACCAAAACTTCTTTGGCTGCCGCCATTCGAGTTTGATTATTCCAATCGAGGTTCATGGAGTTGGAGGCATCTAAAATGAAAAGTATGCGTGTCATGGGTTGTGACCAGCAAATGCTCGTCAGGAACAACAACCAAATCACGCTAATTTTTTTCACTAGTAGTCTCCGAGAGTTTCTTCTAATTGTTGCAATGCTGCCTCAAGTTGTTCTGCATTTGGGGCAACACCGTGCCATTTGTGTGATCCCATCATGTAATCAACACCCTGGCCCATTTCGGTTTTCATGATAATGACAATTGGCTTGCCCTTTCCAGTAAGCGCTTTTGCCGCTTGCATGGTTGTACGGATGCTGTCAAAATCATGGCCGTTCATTTTCAAAACTTCCCATCCAAAAGCTTGCCATTTTTGACCGAGGTCACCCAAAGACAAAACTTGTTCGGTGTCTCCGTCGATTTGACGTCCGTTGTCGTCTATGGTGGCGATGATGTTGTCTACTTTATTGGCGGCAGCGTACATAGCAGCTTCCCAGATTTGTCCTTCTTGAAGCTCGCCATCACCATGTAAAGTATATACAATGCTTGGGTCGTTGTTTAATTTTTTAACTTGAGCAGCGCCCACACCTACTGAAAGACCTTGGCCTAAAGAACCAGAAGCCATGCGAATACCAGGTAATCCTTTGTCTGTGGATGGGTGGCCTTGTAGGCGGGTTGCTAATTTTCTAAATGTGCCTAATTCGGCCACTGGAAAATACCCTGCACGGGCTAGCACGCTGTACCAAACTGGTGAAATGTGACCGTTGGATAAAAAGAAGAGGTCTTCATTTTTGCCGTCCATGTTAAAAGCAGCTGGATCGTGCTTCATTTGCTCAAAATATAAATAAGTAAGAAAGTCGGTACAACCAAGCGACCCACCTGGGTGACCTGAATTTACTGCTGAAACCATTCTCACGATATCTCTTCTTACTTGGGAGGCTATTTGAACCAATTCTTTGTTTTCCATAAATTAAATCTTGGGTTTTCAGCTTACAAAGCTACGTTTAATTATGCTTACTTTTGCATTAAAAATAGAGATCCATGATCAGTTTTGCCGACGAAATACTTCAAGGAATACCTACCGAGCTTCCACAACCTAAAGCTTGGGATCCAAATGTAAATCATGCGCCAAAGCGCAAGGAAATTCTGAGTCCTGAAGAGAAAAAATTAGCCATTCGCAATGCATTAAGGTATTTTCCAAAAGCACAACACGCCGAACTTGCTGCAGAATTTGCCCATGAACTTGCCACATATGGACGCATTTACATGTACAGGTTCATGCCAGAACACCCTATTTTTGCTAGGTCAATTGACCAATATCCAGGCAAAAGTGAGCAAGCCAAAGCGATCATGCTCATGATTCAAAATAACTTAGATCATCGGGTAGCACAGCACCCTCATGAACTCATTACCTATGGCGGAAATGGTGCTGTTTTTCAAAACTGGGTGCAGTACCGCCTCACCATGAAATATTTGTCTGAAATGACTGATGAACAAACACTTGTGATGTATTCAGGTCATCCAATGGGTTTGTTTCCTTCCCATCCGAACGCCCCAAGAGTGGTGGTCACCAACGGAATGGTTATTCCAAACTATTCCAAACCAGACGACTGGGAGCGCTTCAACGCTCTTGGTGTATCTCAATACGGACAAATGACTGCGGGCTCATACATGTATATCGGGCCGCAAGGTATTGTACATGGGACCACCATTACCGTACTCAATGCTCTTCGACGCATTGCCAAAAACCGCGAAGATATCAAGGGTAAAATTTTTGTAACCGCCGGTTTAGGTGGCATGTCAGGTGCACAACCTAAAGCAGGTAATATTGCAGGTGTCATTTCGATAACTGCAGAAGTCAATCCGAAAGCGGTACACACTCGCCATTCGCAAGGTTGGGTCGATGAAGTGTATGACAACCTTGATGCACTTTGTCAAAGAGTTCGTGATGCACAAGCCATTCAAGAAGTGGTTTCATTGGCTTATTTAGGAAATGTTGTAGACATCTGGGAACGCTTCGATTCAGAAGGAATTCATATCGATCTAGGTTCGGATCAAACCTCATTGCACAATCCTTGGGCAGGTGGGTATTATCCAGCAGGTCTTAGTTTTGAACAAGCCAACGAAATGATGGCCTCTGACCCAGAACGATTCAAAGTTTATGTTCAAAATAGCCTCAGAAGACACGCTGAGGCAGTCAATAAACACACCGCTAAAGGCACTTATTTCTTCGATTACGGCAATGCATTTCTACTCGAGGCATCAAGAGCCGGAGCCGATGTCATGGCAACTAATCACATTGACTTTAAATATCCGTCATATGTACAAGATATTCTTGGGCCAATGTGCTTCGATTTTGGTTTTGGACCTTTCCGTTGGGTATGTGCCAGCGGAGATCCACAAGACCTCGAAAAAACCGATGCCATTGCATGCGCTGTTCTAGAAGAAATGATGCGCAATAGCCCTGAAGAAATTCAGCAGCAAATGGCCGATAACATTCAATGGATCAAAGGCGCTCAACAAAATAAGTTAGTAGTTGGGTCTCAGGCAAGAATTCTATATGCCGATGCGGAAGGCCGCATGCGCATAGCCGATGCCTTCAACAAGGCCATCGCCAATGGTGAAATTGGGCCTGTAATCCTAGGTCGTGACCACCATGATGTTTCTGGTACAGATTCACCTTACCGCGAAACTTCTAACATTTACGATGGCTCCAGATTTACTGCAGACATGGCCATTCATAATGTCATTGGAGACAGCTTCAGAGGTGCCACATGGGTCAGTATTCATAACGGCGGCGGCGTTGGTTGGGGAGAAGTCATTAACGGTGGTTTTGGCATGTTACTCGACGGCTCAGCACAAGCTCAAAGAAATCTTACAAGTATGCTGCATTGGGATGTCAACAATGGCATAGCCAGAAGAAATTGGGCCAGAAACGAGAACGCCACTTTTGCTATCAAACGCGCAATGGAAGCAGAACCATTATTGAAAGTGACCTTGCCAAATTTGGTCGATGATCAATTACTCGAAGATTTATTTTAAGACAAGCTATTGTTTAGGAAAAGCGGCACGTAAGTATTTGCCTTTGCTCGTTGGCATCTCGAAATGATAGATCGCTGCAATTGTTTTTGAAATATCAATCATCTCAGCTTCTTCTGCAACCACCAAATTCTTTGGCGTATCTGGGCCCAAAACCAAAAGTGAAATGTGTCTGCATCCTTCACAACGGCAACCATGATTGACAAAACCAGACCTTACACCATCTAAATGTCGGCCATGATCATTAGTGATCATCAGTGTAGTTTGATCTTTTAAAACTGGGTTTTGCTGAATCATTTGCCACAATTGGGCTGCATACAAATCTGTTTGTGTAATTGACTCTAAGTATTTTTCCCAATTATTGGCATGACCATACACATCAACGGCTAGCAAATTAATGAGCATCAGTTGAGGCGGATTTTCTCCTTGAACTAATGAGCTCACCTGAGCAAAAGTTTTATCATCTCGACCATATCCAAGTCCGTTGCCATTTGGCCCACAATATGTTTGCGCTAAAAATTGGTTGTTCCATTTCTTATTAGAAGTATTGACCAACACATCTAATTTGCCTTTACTGGCAACAACATATGCTGCCGAGGAATCTTTACCACTTGCCTTCAGATAATATTGAAAAATATTGGGCTGCTTCGGTAAGGCAGTCCCGGCGTTTGAAATGCGTTGGTAATTGCCTGTTACAATAGCAGTATGGCCAGGAACGGTAAAGGTTGGGCCATTATTTTTGAAGTTTGCATAGAAAGTGCCTTCTTTTTTAAGAGAGTCACAAAGTAGTGGGCTGTATTTGCAGGTAGGCTCACCATAAGTTTCTGTATATCTAGGGCCATCAATGACTAAAATAAAAACGTATTTAGTTTTGAAATTTGGCTCATTTTGTTGAGCAAAAAACCATGAAAAAAACAAAAAATGAATAGCAGTCGTGAAAATCAACTTTCTCATGGGTTAAAAATACACAGAAACACAAACAAGTGCTGAAATTCTTTGTTTGTTTCTTTGGAAGCAATACCATTAAAGTGGTAAATTTGCACGAATTATATTGTTTTATTTATAATTAATCTAAATAAAATTAAATGCTGACTGTTACAGATCCCGCTAAAAAACAAGCCCTCAGACTCATGGAAGACGAAGGGAAAGATGGTTTCTTTATTCGCGTTGGAGTGCAAGGGGGCGGTTGTTCAGGCTTGATGTACCAACTTACATTCGATAACGAAGAAAAAGAAGGTGACATGAGCTTTGAAAACAACGGCGTAAAAGTTGTTGTCGACAAAAAAAGTTACCTCTATCTTGTCGGTACAACCCTTGATTTCTCTGGTGGCCTGAACGGTAAAGGCTTTGTATTTCAAAACCCCAACGCAGACCGCACCTGTGGTTGTGGCGAATCTTTTTCTGTTTAGCATGGCAAATTATACCGAAAACGAACTCGCTCAAGATCTCGAGAACCAAGAATACAAATTTGGTTTTGTCACAGATATCGAAACTGAAACTGTCCCTAAAGGGCTCAATGAAGATATCATCAAACTGATTTCATCTAAGAAAAACGAGCCAGAATGGTTGTTGGCTTATCGCCTCAAAGCATTTGAAATTTGGAAAACGATGCAAGAACCCGAATGGGCTCATGTCGCATACACCAAACCCAATTTTCAAGATATCGCCTATTATGCAGCCCCAAAACAAACCAAAAAATACGAATCCTGGGACGACGTAGATCCAGAAATGAAAGAAACCATGAGTAAGCTCGGTATTTCATTGGAAGAACAACAGCGGCTTACCGGTGTTGCCGTTGACTTCGTGATGGATTCTGTGTCAGTAGCTACCTCATTCAAGGCAAAACTCAAAGAACTAGGTATCATCTTTTGTTCGTTTTCTGACGCTGTTCAAGAATACCCAGAATTGGTTCAAAAATATATGGGTACAGTGGTTCCTCACACAGACAACTTCTACGCAGCCTTAAACAGTGCAGTATTTACAGACGGCTCTTTCTGTTACATTCCAAAAGGAGTGCGCTGCCCAATGGAATTGTCAACTTATTTCCGAATCAACGCAGGTGGTACCGGACAATTTGAAAGAACACTCGTCGTGGCAGATGAAGGTGCATATGTGTCTTACCTTGAAGGTTGTACTGCACCTCAACGCGACGAAAATCAATTGCATGCGGCTGTTGTTGAACTTATAGCACTTCAAGATGCCGAAATCAAATATTCAACGGTTCAAAACTGGTATCCCGGAGACAAAGAAGGCAAAGGGGGTGTATTCAATTTCGTGACCAAACGTGGCCTCTGCGAAGACCGCGCTAAAATTTCCTGGACACAAGTTGAAACCGGTTCTGCAGTTACCTGGAAATACCCTTCCTGCATTTTAAAAGGAGACCACGCAATCGGAGAATTCTACTCTGTGGCGGTTACCAACAACATGCAGCAAGCAGATACCGGTACTAAAATGATCCACCTCGGAAAAAACACGAAATCTACCATCATTTCCAAAGGGATATCTGCTGGTAAATCTCAAAACTCATACCGCGGATTAGTTCAAATACATAAAGGTGCAGACCACGCAAGAAACTTTTCTCAATGCGATTCACTCCTGATGACCGATATCTGTGGGGCGCATACCTTTCCTTATATCGAGTGCAAAAATCCTACAGCAAAAATTGAACACGAAGCAACCACATCTAAAATTGGCGAAGACCAACTTTTCTATTGTATGCAACGCGGCATCAGTGAAGAAAAAGCAATTAGCCTGATTGTCAATGGCTATTGCAAAGAGGTACTTAATCAACTTCCAATGGAATTTGCAGTTGAAGCTCAAAAACTGCTGGCAATAAGCCTAGAAGGAAGTGTCGGATAATACAAACAAACTTGTTCCAAAATCAGAACAACTCATGATCTCAATTAAAAACTTACATGCCCAGATCAACGGAAAAGAAATCCTAAAGGGCCTCAACCTGGAAGTAAAAGCAGGTGAAGTACATGCTATTATGGGCCCAAATGGTGCTGGTAAAAGTACCTTAGCCAATGTTTTAGCCGGACGCGAAGATTACGAAATCACGGCTGGTGAAGTCATTTTCGATGGTCAGGACCTTCTTGAGCTTGCCACTGAAGACCGCGCTCGAGCTGGGTTGTTTTTAGCTTTTCAATATCCGGTTGAAATTCCAGGAGTAAGCAACGTGAACTTCCTCAGAACAGCCCTCAACGAAAAACGCGCGTATCATGGTGAAGAACCCATTTCTGCCAAAGAATTCATGGCGCTTGTGAAAGAAAAATCTGCCTTAGTTGAACTCGACGCAAAGTTAGCTTCAAGATCAGTCAATGAAGGTTTTTCTGGCGGTGAAAAGAAACGAAACGAGATCTTTCAAATGGCCATGCTGGAGCCAAAACTTTCTGTCCTTGACGAAACTGACTCCGGTCTAGACATCGATGCATTGCGCATTGTTTCACAAGGAGTAAATGCATTGAAATCGCCACAAAACGCGGCAATTGTCATTACGCATTATCAACGCCTACTCGATTATATTGTCCCTGATTTTGTACACGTTTTATATGACGGAAAAATTGTCAAATCTGGGCCTAAAGAATTGGCACTAGAGCTCGAAGAAAAAGGCTACGATTGGATCAAAGAAAGTTTATAACATGAGCGCTATCACAGACAGTAAGTTATCCGATTTTTGTAGCCAATTTACCCCAACATCAATTGCTGGACTAGCACCACTCAAAGATGCTGCAAGTACATTTCTTGCCAATGAAGCGTTTCCGACGACAAGAAAAGAAAGGTTCAAATATACGCGTTTACAAAAGCTGCAAAACGCAACTTTCAGTGCATTTGAAGCACTTTCGTTTGAACAACTCAATACCTATCAAATTCTTCATGATGCTCCAACAATTTTTGTCAATGGGCCGCAACTTTTTATCCCAGAACAACTGAGCTCAAGCATTTCAGTTGTCTCCTTAGAAAACAGCAACATTGAAATCAAATCAGTAACACATAAAGATGTTTTTGGTGCGATGAATTGTCTCTATGCCAATAATGGTTTGAGTATTGCAATCAATGATAACACAGTACTTGAAGGTCCTATCCAGATTATTTACGTGCATTCTGGTGGTCAATATTTCTACAGAAATCTACTCAAGTTTGGCAAAAACTCAGAAGCGCAAATCGTATTAGCTCATTTTAGTACAGCAAATAGTATTGGTTTTTCACACACACATACACAAATTGAAGTGGCACAAGATGCACGCATCAAGCTTCATAAGATCCAATCTTGCGAGCAAGGGCATTTTGACTTCAATGAAGAACGCATTTATCAAGGCAAGCAATCTAATTTTGAAATCAACACCATTTCTTTAAATAGTTCATTTGTTCGCAATGACCTCCATGTCGAAGTACAAGGTGAACACGCCGAAACAAAGCTCAACGGAGCCTATTTATTGAAAGCGCAACAACATGTTGCCAACTATACCACTATAGATCATCAAGTACCGAATTGTGAATCATTTGAAACATATAAAGGCATTATTGATGAACAAGCAATTGCCGTCTTTAACGGAAAGGTTTTTGTGCGAAAAGATGCTCAAAAAACCAATGCTTTCCAAAGCAACGCAAACATCTTACTATCCGATTCTGCAAGCATCAATTCTAAACCAGAGTTAGAAATTTATGCAGACGACGTGAAGTGTTCTCATGGGTCTACAACCGGCCAACTCGATGACAACGCACTGTTTTATTTAAAAGCACGCGGCCTCAGTGATAAAGCAGCTAAATCATTGCTACTACAAGCGTTTATGGACGACGTTATAAATGTATTTAAGCCAGAAGGACTCCGCGGTTTTATTTTCAAAGCACTCGCAGCTCGTTTCAATTGGCAAATTGAAGACTGATATTTATTTGAAAACAGCAAATAACAAAAAAGGCGACCAATTAGTCGCCTTTTTTAATTTAAGAAAAGTTCATTAAGCATTGAGCGCTTCGGCACCACCAACGATCTCGAGGATTTCGTTGGTAATTGCTGCTTGACGTGCTTTATTGTAACTTAATTTCAGGTTCTTCTGTAATTCTTTCGCATTATCCGTGGCCTTGTGCATCGCAGTCATGCGGGCACCATGCTCAGAGGCAAATGAATCGCGAATGGCTTTGTAAAGTTGTAACCTCATGCTTTTTGGTAAGAGGTTCTCGACAATTTCCATTTTTGGTTGCTCAAAAATGTAATCACCAGCTTCATTTTCGCTTGCTGCTGGAATAATTGGTAAAAACTGCTCAGTTTCTACCGCTTGTACAGCCGCATTTACAAAGCGGTTGTAGACGATCACAACTTTGTCAAATGTTTTATTGACAAATTGTGCCATGATTTCGTCAGCAACCTGTGCCACAACATCAAAACGCAAATCGGTGTAGATATCTTCCATTGCTTCTATCTTATCATTTTGATAGAAGTGGTCAGTTCTTTTGTAAACGTCTTTGATTTTCTTACCTAAACACAATACTGATACCTCTGTTCCTTGGTAGTCTTGGGCAATAAGGGCACCAACTCGTTTGATGACGTTATTGTTAAACCCACCACACAAACCACGGTTTGAAGTTACCCCGACAATAAGGACTTTCTTCACTTCGCGTTGCTCAGCAAATGCGTTTTCAGAAAGGTCAAGGGTAGCGCTTAGGTTTTCAAGGATTTCACGAAGTTTACCAGCATAAGGACGCATTTGCGTTACCGCATCTTGCGCTCGTTTCAATTTTGCCGCTGAAACCATTTTCATGGCAGAGGTAATCTGCATGGTTGAGCCGACTGAACTGATGCGGTTGCGTATTTCTTTTAGATTAGCCATTGAATCCTAGTTTGAGGCTGTGATTATGCAAATTTTTCAGCAACTTCTTTGGCTGTTTTAGCCAATACTGCTTCGATTTCATCAGTGAACTTACCTGCTTTCAAAGCAACAAGCGTATCCGCGTTATTGGCTTCAAGAACAGTTAAAAAGTCTTTTTCAAACTCTTTCACTTTGTTGACAGGAACAGTTTGTAATAAACCTTTTACACCAGCATAGATAATTGCAATTTGCTTTTCAACTGGGTATGGGTCACCTTCGCGTTGCTTCAAGATTTCAACGTTGCGTGCACCTTTGTCAAGTACTGATTTTGTTGCGGCATCGAGGTCAGAACCAAATTTAGCAAATGCTTCAAGTTCGCGGTACTGCGCTTGGTCAAGCTTAAGTGTACCAGCAACTTTTTTCATTGATTTGATTTGAGCTGATCCACCTACACGAGATACAGAGATACCTACGTTGATCGCCGGACGAATTCCAGAGTTGAAGAGGTCAGACTCAAGGAAAATTTGCCCATCTGTAATTGAAATTACGTTGGTTGGGATATACGCAGAAACGTCACCAGCTTGAGTTTCGATAATTGGTAGTGCTGTAAGGGAACCACCACCTTTAACCTTATCTTTCAAAGATGCAGGTAGGTCGTTCATTTGCTTAGCAATATTGTCATCGGCAATAACTTTCGCAGCACGCTCTAATAAACGTGAGTGAAGGTAGAATACGTCTCCAGGATATGCCTCGCGTCCTGGCGGACGACGAAGTAAAAGAGATACCTCACGGTATGCAACCGCTTGCTTAGATAAATCATCATAAACAATTAGTGCTGGCTTACCAAGGTCACGGAAGTATTCGCCAATTGCAGCACCTGTCATTGGTGCATAAAACTGCATTGGAGCAGGATCAGAAGCATTTGCAGCGACTACAGTAGTGTATGCCATTGCACCTGCATCTTCTAATTTTTTAACGATTCCAGCAACAGTTGATCCTTTCTGACCAATTGCTACATAAATACAGTAAACTGGTTCGCCGCGGTCATAAAACTCGCGTTGATTGATAATCGCGTCAATTGCCACAGTAGTTTTACCAGTTTGGCGGTCACCAATGATCAATTCGCGTTGTCCACGACCAATTGGAATCATGGCATCAACCGCTTTGATACCTGTTTGTAATGGTTCAGTTACCGGCTGACGAAAGATTACACCTGGTGCCTTGCGCTCGATTGGCATTTCGTAAAGGTCGCCTTGAATAGGACCTTTACCGTCAATTGGTTGACCTAATGTGTCAACTACACGACCTACCATGCCATCACCTACTTTAACAGAGGCAATTTTACCTAAACGACGTACGGTATCACCTTCTTTTACACCAGAGGATCTACCAAGCAATACAGCTCCTACGTTATCTTCTTCAAGGTTTAGTGCAATTCCTTGCATGCCACCATCGAATTCAATAAGTTCACCATACTGCACGCCATTCATTCCGTAAATGCGTGCAATACCATCTCCTACCTGAAGTACCGTTCCAACTTCTTGTAATTCTGCTTCTGAGCGGAATCCTGAGAGTTGTTCTCTAAGAATTGCGGAAACTTCTGCTGGTTTAATATCTGCCATTTCTACTTATTTTTTGTCTTTTGACGATTATACTAATTGTTGTTTCATGCGCTGTAGTTGATTTGCCACAGATGCATCTATTTGCTGATCCCCGATTCTTACAATGAAGCCCCCAATGATTGATGGGTCTACTATTTCGGTAACCTTTGGTGTGCCATTTACAGCACTATTTATTTTTGAAAGAATATCAGCCTTTGTTTTTTCTTCAAGCGTTGCCGCACTGATGATTGTCACAGGAACAATACCGCGGTGCGCCATGAGTAAGTCGATAAATTGCTTTGCAATTTCTATTAAGGCACCTTCTCTACCGTTTTGGGTAACTAAAACAAGTAGATTGAGGGAAGTCTCGTTGAAATTTTTAAAGATCTCTTTAATAATCGAGATTTTCTTTTCAATTTGAATTAGCGGCGAATTAATCAATACATGAAAGTCATGTGCTTCATTGGCTAAGTTGATTAATTGAAGCATATCTGCTTCAATTTGTTCCACCTTGTTTTGGTCTAGTGCCAATTCAAGGAGTGCTTTTGCATAACGGCCTGCTGACTTACTTGATTTCATCTTCTTAGTTCATTTTGATTTCAGCAGCAAACTTATCAGCTAGTGCTTTTTGTTTGTCATCTGCACTCAATTCTTGACGAATAACTTTCTCTGCAATTTCTAAAGAAAGACCAGCAACATGATTGCGTAATTCTGCCATTGCTGCAGCTTTTTCACTTGAAATATTCTGACGAGCAGCCTCTACAATTTTAGCAGCTTCATCTTTTGCTTTATTTTTTGCTTCTTCAACCATTGAGCTAGCAGCTTCTTTTGCTTCTTTGAGCATATTGTCTCTTTCAGCACGGGCAGATTTTAGAATTTGGTCGTTTTCAGCTTTCAATGCTTGCATCTCAGCTTTTGTTTTTTCGGCCAATTCGAGTGCTTCAGAAATCTTTTGCTCACGTGCATTTACCGCATTTAAAATTGGCTTCCAAGCAAACTTTGCAAGTAAAATAAACAAGAGACTGAAGACAAGACCTGTCCAAACTAGTAAACCAAAATCAGGTAATATCAAATCCATTTTATGTTCTTTTTAAATTAACTAAAAAGGAAATCACAACCAACCGTCGTGATTTCCTTTTGATTTTAATTACGCTTTTGCACCAAGAAGAGCAACAACAACTCCAAACAACGCAACACCTTCAATAAGTGCTGCCGCGATGATCATCGCTGTTTGAATTTTACCTGCTGCCTCTGGGTTGCGCGCAATACCTTCTACTGCAGAACCACCGATACGGCCGATTCCGAGACCTGCTCCAAGAACAGCGATCCCTGCTCCTAATGCTGCAATACTACCAAAGATTCCCATTGTATATAATTTAAAAGGTTACTAATTAATGATGCGCTTCTTCTACGGCTGCTCCGATAAACAATGCAGATAGCATTGCAAACAAGAAGCCTTGAAGGAACGCAACTAAAATTTCAAGTACTGATATAAACAAAGCCATTGGTACGGACAAACCTGCCCAAGCCATATTTTTGTTTATGAAAATAATTGAAATTAAAGCTAAAACGATAATGTGCCCAGCAGAAATGTTTGCGAACAAACGCACCATTAATGCAAACGGTTTGGTAAGAATTCCGATAAGCTCGATTGGGATCATGAATATTTTCATGGCAACCGGAATACCTGGCATCCAGAAAATGTGACCCCAATAATGCTTGTTCCCTGAAAACACAGTGACAAGTAGCGTACAAAGAGCCAAGAAAAAAGTTATGGTAATATTTCCAGTCAGATTTGCGCCTCCAGGAATGACAGGGATCAAGCCCAACATATTGTTGATCCAAATAAAGAAGAATATGGTTAGAAGGTACGGAACGTATTTGTGGTATTTATGATGATCAATATTCGCCTTAGCGATATCATCTCTAACCATCACAATTATTGGTTCAAAGAATTTTGCCGCTCCCTTTGGAGCAACTGCTCCATTCTTGCGATAGAAACGCGCTACCAAAAGCATGATAACCAATATGAGTAAAGAGCCGATAATCAGAGAAGCTACATTTTTTGTGATGGACAAATCTGTAGGTGTGGCGTTATGAGGATGCTCACCTTCAAAATGCAATGTTCCTTCGCTGTTCAATTTGTAAATTTCCTCGTGAAATAAGCCATAACCTTTGGCAGGTCCTACACCTGCTAAAAAGTGATATGAAGTGCTATCGTTTACTTTAACCTCTACTTCTTTTCCGTGATAGAAATGTGAAGAGCTGAATACTTTAAAACCGTTATCAACGAGAATAACTGGCAAATAAACGCTAATGCCCCCATGCTCAGGACCAACGATGTGCCACTCATGCGCATCTTTGATGTGGTGCATGATCATTTCGTTTACATTGAAGCTTTTTTCTTCTGATGCCAACGCAACTGGTTGAGAAACAACAAAAGACAAGGCTAAAACAATGACTTGGAATAGTGAGGAAAGCTTACCAATTTTCGGCATTAGTCGAAGTGTTTGTGCGTGTTTGCTAAAAAATTTTTGCAAAGGTAGGTAAACTTTCTGAAGAAACAATTTGATTTTTAAACATTCAGGAAGTAGTTTTCCTCAATTTTTTATACAGCTTGATACCCAACATTAAAAGAATACCAACTCCAAAAAAACCAATTGTACCGTTGATCCAAGACAGCTGATTTTTCAGAACTACGAGAAAAACGATACTCACTAAAAATAAGGTGGCTACTTCATTCCAAATTCTAAGTCGATTAGAATTCCAGTTGATGTTTCCTTTTTCACAATTTCTGAGCAGTTTTTGAGTATAAAAATGATACACTAACAAAAGTGCTACAAAACCTAATTTTAAATGCATCCAAGGTGCATTTAATAAATAATCAGGGTTCAGATAAAGCATCCAGCCGCCAAAAATTACTGTCAAAACCATGGCTGGTGTGGTGATGATCCACCACAATCTTTGCATCATAATGATGAATTGGGCTTGAAGAATCTCTTTTTCAGCCTGCAGTTTGTCAGCTGCTTCTCTAAAATAGATCAGCAAACGCACCATATAAAACAACCCTGCAAACCAACTGACCATAAAAATGAGGTGCAGCGCCTTGATGTAATCATAAGTCATGCTACAAATTTAGTTGAAAGGTACCGAATACTTCTATCTTTGTAACAGCGTATTGAATTATGTGGCTCAGAATCCTTCTCTTTTGCACTTTTTTTTGCTTTTGGTTCTTGCCTAAAGCACAAACACAATTGCTTTCTTTAGAAGGGACCTATCAAGACAAAAATCTTTTGGTCAATAATCCGCCTATGCCCGATGGCTTTGGTTTTTGTGTGTCGAAGGTTTTAGTCAATGGTGAAATTCTGCCTGCAGTCATTCAAACCTCTCACTTTGAAATCGATTTTAAACTTTTTCACTTGCGCAAAGGAGAGCAGGTTTTTGTTGTTTTGGAACATGCTTTAGGCTGTGAGCCACGCTTTATTAACCCAGAAGTACTCTTGCCAAAAAGCACCTTTGAATGTACTCAAATCAAAGTGCAAAAAGATGGACTTTTGTCTTGGACCACAAACAACGAAAACGCAATTCTCGATTACTCAATAGAGCAATTCAAATGGGGTCGCTGGGTAGAAGTTGGTCAAGTAAAAGGCAAAGGTCAAAAAAACAACAATAATTACCTCTTCCAATTGAATCCGCATTCAGGCAAAAATACGGTCAGAGTGAGTCAAACAGACAATTCTGGTAAAGCAAGGGTTTCACCAAGTGCAAGCTTTGTTTCTAATATTCCAGTAGTGACATTTAGCCCTGCCAAAGTGCATCAAAATCTGTATTTCAAAGCCAACGGAAAGTCCGTCAAAACCAAATTTGAGATTTACGATGCCTACGGCAATTTATTAAAAGTTGGATTCAATAGTGTAGTTGACTGCACCAACTTTGTGAGTGGGGTCTACTTCATCAACTTCGACAACAAGTCTGAAAAATTCATCAAAATTGACGTTCCATGAAACGCATCGAACACCTCGGTATCGCCGTACAAAATTTAGAAGAAGCCATCCCTGCTTTTGAAGCGCTCTTGAACACTCCTTGCTATAAACAAGAAGGCGTAGCGTCTGAAGGTGTCATGACCGCATTTTTTCAAGTGGGGCAGTCTAAAATTGAATTGCTAGAGGCCACAAATCCAGATTCACCAATTGCCAAATTTTTAAGCAAAAATGGGCCCGGTTTTCATCATGTAGCATTTGAAGTTGAAAATATCGAAGCCGAGATCAAAAGATTACAACTTGCGGGCTTTACCCTGATACATGAAGTTGCCAAAGACGGCGCCGACAACAAGCGCATTGCTTTTTTACATCCAAAAAGCACCAACGGGCTTTTGGTTGAAATTTGTCAAGAAAAATAAAAATTCAATGATTTTTTTGGGTCGTAGAGTACTGCATCAAGCCCGGCTATTCGAGCGCCTTCCACATGCTGAGGGCTGTCATCAATAAATAAAACCTGATCTGCCGTCAATTGCATTTGTTCAAGTACCCACCCAAAAGTACTCGAATGAGGTTTGCGTTGTTTGATTTCATGCGATAAGAAAATATGATCAAAAACCGACTCAAGCGGGGCTTCACAAACATTTTTCCAACGCTGCAAGACTATTTCCCAATGGATGGCATTGGTATTACTCAACATAAAAATTGGAAACTCCTTGGAAATTTGCTGCAAAAAATCAATTTTCTCCTTTGGAAAATTTCCTAGCATGGCGTTCCAAGCGGCATAAACTTGATTGGGCGAAGTGCCAGGTGTTGTAATTGGTAAAAGTTTATTAATGAAATGCTGCGGAGAAATTTGACCCGTTTCAAATAAGTCAAATAAGTCTTCTTGCGCAAATTGGGTATAGCGCACAGCAAAATCATGTACACCAAGTTCTATAAAGGCACGCTCAGTGGCGTGGTAATCAATATCAATTAATACACCGCCGAGGTCGAATAAAATGGCTTTATATGGTCCTTGCATCTTTGTACAAAGTTAGCTTTTTCGAGCTATTTGAATACATTCTAAATTAGACTTCATGACAATGCAATGACAAAAGAAAATAAGAGAGCGTGTAGCTTTGTCACAAAGTTTGATCTTTTGTTGCAAGAACTTCATATTATAGCTTTCACGCACCGCCACCTTGACGTCAACAAGATTGGTTTATTGCACCTTGAAAAAGAAGCACAAGCAACTTTACTCAATGATTTAAAAACTGCATTGGGCCTTCAAGAGCTGATGTTTTTGTCAACTTGCAACCGCGTAGAAATCAGTTTTGTCAAGGATCAAGACCTCGATACCGTATTTCTCACACGCATTCTTCAAGAACTCTACCCTAAACTCGTTCCTATTCAGCTCGAAGAATTCGTTAGAAAGGCCGAAACCTACTCGGGCACAAACGCTGTTAAACACGCATTGTCTGTCGCTTCCTCTATCGACTCCATGATCATCGGTGAGCGCGAAATCATTACGCAAGTGCGCTTGGCCTACGAATACTGCCAAACACTTAACCTCACTGGCGAATTACTACGCCTGCTCATGAAAAAAGTGATTGAAACAGCCAAATTAGTCTACACAGAAACCAGTATTTCTACCAAACCTGTATCTGTTGTTTCATTGGCCTATCAATACCTCAAGCAACTCAATATTCCTCTTGAAGCAAGGATACTCATAGTTGGTGCTGGTGTCACCAACACAACAATGGGGCGCTTTCTAAAAAAACACGGTTTTAAAAAATTCAGTGTTTTCAACCGCACTTTATCTAATGCGCAAAAACTTGCTGCAGAATTAAAAGGAGAGGCTCAAGTACTCTCTGATCTCGAGCAATTTACTGGCGGGTTTGATGTGCTCATTACTTGTACTGCAGCCGAGGGAATTATCATTACGCCCGAACTTTACACGCAGTTACTTCAAGGCGATACCCAAGAAAAAATCATCATTGATCTGGCTATACCCCAAGATCTAGATGCCCGTATTCTTCAAGATAACAAAGTCAAACACCTCTCGATAGAATACCTCCAAAAGATTTCTAACGAAAATGTCAAAGAAAGATCCAAGGAATTGGCTCAGGTTGAAGAAATCATTGACCAAGCCCTTTTTGAATTTCAACACCTTCTCCGTGAAAGGAAAGTTGAACTCGCTATGCGCGTAGTTCCAGCACAAGTAAAGGCACTGAAGTCAACCGCCTACGACCAAGTCTTTAAAGAAGATCTTGATGCACTTGACCCGCAATCCAAAGAAGTCCTGGAAAAAATCGTCAATTACCTCGAGAAAAAATACATCAGCGGCCCGATGAAACTGGCCAAGGAAATCATCCTGAACCATGTCGACTAAAACACACATTCGCATAGGCACCCGAGGCAGTGATCTCGCCCTGTGGCAAGCACATTTTGTCAAAGCGCAACTTGAAGCCAACAATTGTTCAGTCGAGCTCAAAATCATCGTTACGCAAGGAGACCGCATCCAAGACCTCAGTTTTGACAAACTCGAAGGCAAAGGTTTTTTTACCAAAGAAATTGAAAGCGCATTACTCAATCATGAAATAGATCTCGCTGTTCATTCGCACAAAGATTTAGAAACGAAGCAGCCAGACGGTTTAACCATTGCTGCTGTTTCTTACCGCGAAGATCCTTCTGAGTTATTACTGATGAACAAGGAAGCTCAAGATGAGCAGCAGCTTTGGGGCTTGAAAAAAGGCGCCTGCATTGGCACCTCATCTGCACGTCGTAAAGCCATCATCAAGGCACTCAGACCCGATCTTCAAATTGAAGAATTACGTGGAAACGTCCCAACGCGCATAGAAAAATTAAGAAGCGGCAAATACGATGCTATTTTGCTAGCCAACGCAGGCGTGAGTCGCTTGAAACTCGATGTAAACGACCTGTATACCCAAGTGCTCGACCCAAAATCATTTGTGCCAGCTCCAGCTCAAGGAGTACTTGGCTTGCAAACACGACAAACTGATCTTCTTACAATTGAGGCACTAAAAAAATTGCATCATCCAGACGTAGCCAATATCATTGAACTAGAACGTGGTGTTCTCCGAGCAATGGATGGTGGTTGTCAATTACCACTTGGCGTTTATGTTGCAGATGACGCCATTTACGTTGCACACTCAAAAAATGCAAACTTAGCTGCTCAGTTTTATAAATTTGAACTCAATTATCAGGTCCAAGATATCATTGCGCATTTGACTGCTCAACTATGATTCCTGTTTTTATTTCCAAAGATGCCCAGGATTTAATTCCAGAATTAGCCCTGCTTACTGAGCAAGACAAAATAACTGCGCACTCGCTCATTGAATTTAAAGCACTCAAATTTTCTTGCCCTGAACCAACCGACATTATTTTCTTTGGGAGTATTCGGGCAGCTGATTTTTTTCTTGAGCGCTGTCAACCAAGCCCCTTAATTGCAGTTGCAGGTCAAGAAACCGCAAGAAAACTCAAAGAAAAACACAAGCTCAATGCTGGATTTATTGCAGAAGATTCCGGTGACCCCAATCTAGAGGCACAAAACTTTAATCAATGGAGAGGAGATAGAACGGTGGCTTTCCCCACCTCTAACTTATCCATAGGTACTTATATGAAACATGTGCCACAGGATCAAAAAGCAATTATACAAGTATATCAAACAAGCACACTAAACCGATACATTGCAGAACATCGGGTTTATGTTTTTAGTTCTCCGAGCAATGTCAGTGCTTTTTTTGAATCCAATCAGCTGCCTGCCAATGCTATTTTAATTGCATGGGGAAATTCTACCAAAAATTCGCTGCAAAATCTACAGCTCGAAGTGCACCATACCCTTTTGAAGGATCAACAACAAACTTTGTTAGCCTTACTTCAAGAACAAAATTATCTGTAAATTTCCTTTATGAAATTTGAACTCTCCACAGAGATCAGCCCGGATTTAGTGCGACTTTTTGAACGTACAGTGCTTGGTACAAATGGTGCCAAATACAAACACCTCGATGTTACCCAAAGTGTTGTTCATACCGATAACCCTTTGAGTTTTTCATTGCGCAGACGCGAGCAACTCATTGCCAATATCACCTTTTGTAAACGGCCATTTGGACTTTATCTGCGCTACTTTTCGTTTGACTCAAAATTTCAGTCAAAAGGTAAGGCGCGAATGAATCCTAAATCGGTTTTGAAAGTTCAAATTGAAGAGGTTTTTCAAGAATTGGAAAAAAATCACGGGGGCACTGATGATTACTGTTACGCTTATATCGATAGTAAAAATGTCAGGAGTAAATGGATGAGCGAAACATTCGGTTTTCAGACCAAAGCTAAACTCGCCACACAGTCATATAGCCGACTTTTTCCCAAACCAAATAAACAACTGAGTTTAGAAGCTATTTCAGCCGAACATCGCTCAATAATTTCGCAAACATACCAACATTACTCTGGCTATTTTACCTATTTCTTTGACCGAGGAGAAGTTGCCTGTTTACGCGATAAGCAAGGCCAAATTTTGTCCTTAGCGAAGTTTCATAAAGTTCGTTGGGAAATTCAACGATTACCCGGCAAATTAGGGGGTACACTTGTTCAATTACTGCCATTTATTCCATTGATCAATCGACTTATTCAACCCAAAGAACACACTTTTCTGGTACCTGAGATAGTCTGTAACCCATCCGGCAACATTCGCGATGTCGATGCTTTGTTCGAGGCTGTTTTGGCAAAGGAAAAGTTGCATTCAATGCTTTGGTGGAATGACACCCGTGATCCACTTTATCAGAAAGCCAAACAATCAATCAATTGGGGCTTATTAGATAAAATGATTGGTGTCGCCGATGTGGATGTCGTATTCAGAGGTGCTTATACGCCAAAGGAACCTATTTTCGTGGCAGCGTTCGATATGGTTTAGTAGGAAAGTAGTCGGGTGAGCAACAATTCTTTGATTCTTTTATCTATTTGATTTTTGTTTGATATATAGAATTGGTATTCAAGCGTTGTAAAAAAGCCAGAAATCATGCCTATGTACCGTTGTATCAAACCCATGTTTTTAGAAAAAATACTTTGCAAAAGCTTGCGTCGATCGGATTCGTTTTTGAGTACTTTAACCGAATGAAACAACGTGTTTTGTTGCCATTCCATGAGCCAAAGTTCATGCTGGAATTTAAGAATTGGCCTCAGTGTTGTGTTTTGAAAGAGTTCCAGTTCAGTAAACTCTGTGGATTGCTTTTCGATAGAGGGTCGCAGACCCAAAAGCTGTTCTTCTGCTCTCATGCATCTTCAGACAACTCAAGTTGCTGAATGTTCGCATAAAATTCTTCGAGATAACTAGCTGTGCGCTCTTCATCTGGATTTGAGCTGAAAAATAAGGCCTTGCACTTAGGTAAGCTCTCCGTTAAACGCACGATATAACCTTTGTGTCCTTGACGCATATGTTGATCCAATTCAAGAATTACAAAGAGTTTGAGTTTTTTGATATTGAACCCATTTTGAAAATAAAGTTCTGCCATTCTGCGCGTGGTGCCTACAATAATTTCAGTTCCATCGAAGAGGTCATTGCGTTGCTGTAGCTTATTTCCTTTTTCTACAACCAGATCAACGGTGAGGTCTTTGACTTTGGCTAGTTGCAAAAACTGAGCGTGAATA
The DNA here is from genome assembly GCA_046073985.1 of Flavobacteriales bacterium. Classification (GTDB taxonomy): domain Bacteria; phylum Bacteroidota; class Bacteroidia; order Flavobacteriales_D; family Crocinitomicaceae; genus UBA952. The sequence continues at coordinate 22,552 of JBJTNI010000022.1, forward strand.
GCTCTTGCTTGTTGGTCATCTTTACACAAAAGAATAGCCCTAGGCGAGCCTTCTTCGGGTTGTGGGACGTGTTCTTCTACGATAGGCCATAAATGCAGCTCGTATTGTGGCAATAAGGCATTGACTAATACTCCTTGAGAGGAGCGCAAAGTTTTCATCACACTATTGATCGCTTCCATCGGAGAGTTTTGGATTGTTGAGGTGTCGTTGCGCATCGCGCTGTGTTTTTTTCTGGAGGTTTTTTTCAAGGGCAGCTTCTAAATCTATGCCTGTTTGATTTGCCAAACAGCATAAAACAAAAAAGATGTCGGCCATTTCGTCTCCTAGATCTTTATCGCGGTCTGTTTCTTTTTCAGATTGTTCACCATAGCGTCTGGCCATGATACGCGCCAATTCGCCTACCTCTTCCATCAAAATGGCGGTATTGGTAAGTTCATTAAAATAACGCACGCCTAAAGTTTGGATCCAGTGATCGACCGTAGCTTGTGCTTCGCTGATTTTCATGCAACAAAGGTATCAAAACCTCTCATTAGATATACTACATTTGTAATACGATGGAAAAACTAAGCAATTTTATCAACGGTGCGTATGTCGCTCCACTCAGCGGAAACTATATCGACAATTATGAACCTGCAACCGGCAGCGTCTATTCTTTAATTCCGGACTCAGGAGCCGACGACGTCGAGGTAGCGGTAAATGCCGCAAGCGCAGCCTTTCCAATTTGGTCGGGCATGAGCACTGAAGCGCGGGCTGCCATTCTAAGAAAACTTTCTGAAGGAATTGAAGCCAACATGGACGCTTTCGTAGCCGCTGAATCCAAAGATAACGGTAAGCCATTGAGTCTAGCAAAGCATGTCGATATTCCAAGAGCGGTTTCAAATTTTCATTTTTTTGCTACCGCGATTGAACACTTTGCTTCAGAATCTCATCAAATGGAAGGTGTAGGATTCAACTATACTACTCGCAAACCAATAGGCGTAGTGGGCTGTATCTCTCCTTGGAATCTGCCACTTTATTTGTTTTCTTGGAAAATTGCACCTGCTTTAGCTGCAGGCAATTGTGTCATTGCCAAGCCCTCGGAAGTAACACCATACACGGCCTTTATGCTTGGCAAAATTGCTCAAGATGCGGGTATGCCTGCTGGTGTTTTGAATATTTTGCATGGCACTGGGCCAAATGTAGGAGACGCCATCGTAAAACATCCAAAAATCAAAGCAATTTCTTTTACTGGCGGCACCAAAACCGGAGAATATATCGCCAGAACAGCCGGTCCAATGTTTAAAAAGCTTTCACTTGAATTGGGAGGAAAAAACCCGAATATCATTTTCGCAGACTGTGACTTCAAAGAAGCGCTCAGCACAACTATTCGCTCGTCTTTCGCTAACCAAGGCCAAATTTGCTTGTGCGGCTCACGGATATTTATTGAGCGGCCTATTTACGAACAATTTAAAGATGCTTTTGTCGCTGCAGTTTCAAAAAGTAAGGTTTCTTTCCCTGAAGATCCTGAGGCTAAATTAGGCGCTGTTGTATCAGCACCACATATGGAAAAAGTGCTGAGCTACATAGCTTTAGCCAAAGAAGAAGGAGGAACCATACTTTGTGGCGGAAAACGCAAAGAATTAAAAGGTGAGCATGCCAATGGCTATTACCTTGAGCCAACAATCATTGAAGGCCTTCATTACCAGTGTCGCACCAATCAAGAAGAAATTTTTGGGCCAGTAGTTACTATCACCCCATTTGATACGGAAGAAGAAGTGCTTGAAATGGCCAATTCTACCCAATATGGTTTAGCAGCAACCGTCTGGACAAACGACCTTAAGCGCGCACATCGGGTTGCTGACCAAGTACAGGCCGGAATCGTTTGGGTCAACGCATGGTTAGTCCGGGACTTAAGAACACCTTTTGGTGGCGTCAAAGCATCAGGTGTTGGGCGTGAAGGTGGTTGGGAAGCACTCCGTTTCTTCACTGAGGCAAAAAATATCTTTATCAAATATTGATTTGATGATTTGATGATTTGATGATTTGCTTTTTAAAATGAAATATCCAATCTTATTTTTTCTACTTATCTCGTATAGTTTGAGCGCACAGCTCAAACCGATTTTATTTCAATTCAGAACAGATACCGTACTTACTTGGCATTATCAATTTGGCGATGAATTTTCAGGTTCAACCATTGATCAAAACAAATGGATTACTCGTTATCCTTGGGGTGGTTTGCTACTCGATCAGAGCCAATGGTCTACTCCGGAAATGCTGCAGGTTCAAAACGGCTGGTTGCACTTAAATGCAGTTCAATATGGTCAAAAAGCGAAAGTGGAGCATTGGATGATCAATCAAGACCAAGCCCAAGAATTGAAAATCGATATTAAAAACGACTCTGTTTATCTAGATTACCTTACTTCTTGCCTCTGGAGTAAAGATACTTTTCGCTATGGTTATTTTGAATGTCGTGCCATCGTTCCAAGTGGGCAAGGGCTTTGGCCAGCATTTTGGCTCTATGGCCAGAACCAAAAAGATGAAATTGATTTTATGGAGATGAAAGGGGAACGTCCGAACGACATTCATGTAGATATCCACTTACCCAACCGCAAGGATTACGTTAAAAATAAACTCGGTATTAAAAAAGATTGGGGAGGATGGGTCAGTATGGAACCCGCGCTTACGGAAGATACGCTTATTTTTTCTGGCGTTTGGCTACCCAATTCCTTGACCTACTTTGTCAATGGCACGGCAGTATCTCATTTTAATGGTGACTTCCAAACTGCCATGAACCTTATCGTTAACTTAGCAGTCGCCCGAGACGGATATGCATTTAATCCAGGGCCCAACGATCAAACTAAATTTCCTGCAACTTTTCAAGTAGATTACCTCAGAGTTTGGAATCTCGACCCAACAGTCACTCAAAAAATGAGCAGCTTTCCTCAAATAAACCCACAAGAAATCAACGTCATTCAGGAAGAAAAAAAACAGCTAAAAAAGAGAATATCGCTTATCTATCCGAAAAGAACGCTAGAAAAAGAACAAGGATTTGTGAGTTTAATTCCGATAGGTGCACAACAATATGCTATTCAATCTAATGGAACTTCGGACTTCGAAATTTCATTTCAAGGTGAAAATCAAACTGAAAATCGCATAAAAGGTAAAAAAGCCAACATCATTGACCTACAAAATGCGCCAAAAAACTTATCGATTATTATTACTTGCGGGAATCAAAAAGTAGCATTCTTCCCACTAAAATAGCATTCATTTTTTTGGGGCACCAAACCTAAAACCAGCTACAAATTTGAGGGCATAATAGAGTTGTCTGTAGTTTAACTCATTGTATCTGATGCTTTTGTTGTCAAAATCTGTGACAAGAAAGAAAAAGCGTTCGTCTGACGAATACCCGCCCATAATACGCATGTCAAAGCGCGGCGCAAGCCCCAGTAATAACTTTGAATTGGTTGGAGTTTCATAGCCTTTGATTTGAACCACCGGGCCCAAACCCAACCAGCCCCCAAGTTGCCAATTATTCTTGCGGTTTACGTAGGCGATACCAGGAATAATGCCAAAATCAAAGGCCTGCAGTTGTTGCAGTGTTTGCATAGGTATTTGGGTATTTTGAAGGGCTACCGGGATGAGGGCGCCGTTTTTACTGGCCGATCCAAAATAATTAATAGTGCCCTTCAAATACCAAGTCAAAATTTCTTTGGTGTAATGTGCGCGTTTACCCAATAAACCGTTCATCTGAAATTCTGGGTTATGAAAGTACCAACCATTCATCATGACATTAAACGAACGTACTTTTGGCAAAATCATGTGGGGTTTTTGGGAGCTAGAAACAGTGTCAAAGGATCCGGCATTTTTGAGGGCATAGCCAAAAGTGGACTTGAATTCAAAGTCGTACCAAACTTTTTTGTAGGTCAGGTCGTAGGCAAAATTATATTGTGAAGTTTGCCCAAACTTACTGGTTGGCTTCACATTGCCAATGATGGGGAAGCCTACTCTTAGATGAAACCATTTGTAAGCGAATCCGAGCCCTAAAAACGGACTGAAATTGTTTTTGTAAGAGAGATTGGTCAGTTGTTGATTGAAATTTCCTTGAATTGAAAATGGATTGGCGTTGTAACCTAAATCGGTGTACATAATTGGTCGTTCGCGAAAAGATTCAATCGCAAATTGCTGCGCCAAAAACACAGCATTAAACGCAAAAATGAAAATGAAAACGCTACTTTTCAATGCCCTCTAGACCAAGGATAAAACTCAGCACTTTGGCTCTTTCAAGTCTTTCGGTACTTCGCCCAGAGCCGCCGCCGTGCCCGGCATCCATGTTGCACTCGAAAATAAGCGGTGCCGTGTTGGTGCGCATTGTTCTGAGCTTTGCTACGTATTTGGCCGGCTCCCAATATTGTACTTGAGAGTCGTGGTAACCAGAAGTAATATACATTGCTGGATAGGCCATGCGATGCAGGTTATCATATGGCGAATACTTCAGCAAATAGTAATAATAATGTGGGTCATTTGGGTTGCCCCATTCTTCGTATTCTCCGGTAGTGAGTGGTATACTCTCGTCGAGCATTGTGGTCACTACATCTACAAACGGAACTTCAGAAACAATTCCTTTGAACAAATAAGGCGCCATATTTGCAATAGCACCCATGAGTAATCCGCCGGCACTACCACCGTTGGCATAAATACGCGATGGATCACAATAACCCATGTGTCCTAAAAATTCTGCTGCGTTGATAAAATCAGTAAATGTGTTGATCTTTTTATCAAACTTTCCGTTTTGGTACCAATCTTCACCTAAATATTTTGATCCGCGAATATGAGCGGTTGCAAAGACAAAACCGCGGTCTAACAAGGACATGCGCGTAGGACTAAAAATATCTGGAATCGTGTAACCATAAGATCCATAACCATATAAAAGCAAAGGAGCTTTTGATAATTCTATTCCTTTTTTGTACACGATACTGACTGGTATTTGGGTTCCGTCGTTGGCGGTGGCCCAAACACGCTGGGACTCGTAGTTGGCAGGGTTAAATGTAGGATCTTTGAGCTTTTTTTCGAAGAAGATTTCTTGCTGTCCTCCACTTAGGTTATAACTATACACGCGAGATGGCGTGGTCATGGAATTGACGACATAATATATTTTTGAAGTATTATAGTCGTCATTCAAAGCCAAGCCCAAATAGTAGGTCTCGCCGGCAACATTTATATATTTTTCCTGTCCACTGGAGACTTCCTTGAGTTTGAGTTTGAGCAAGCCGTTGTCTCGTTCTTCTAGTAAAAGATGGGATTTAAAAACGCTCAATCCTTCAATAAGGACTTTCGGATTGTGTGCTACAAATTCTTCACAGCTCGCAATACTTGTCGGAATTTGATTTGAAAATAAGACACGGTTATTAATGGCGTTGTCATTACTTAAAATAAAAAAGCCTTTATCATGATGCTCTACTTCATAGATGTGGCCTTGCTTACGCGCTAAGAAAATTTTTGCCTTGGCATTTGCTTGATTGGCGTCAATTAACTGAACTTCCGAAGTTGTGGAGCTATAACTGTAGATGAGAACAAAAGCGTTGGTGAGTGTTTTACCTATTCCTACACTAAATTTATCGTCTTTCTCTTCATAAATGAGTTCGTCTGCACTTTGGGGTGTCCCTATTTGATGGCGATACACTAAATATTCACGCAGTGTTTCAGGATCTTTTTTAGTGTAATAAACAGTTTGATTATCATTTGCCCAAACAATACTTCCACTCGTTTCAGTCAATACATCTTTCAAGTATTTACCCTTCAATCTGAACCTAATTTCATACTTTCTGCGACCTTTAAAATCTTCACTAACCGCTAAGATTTGATTATTTGGCGAAGGCGCCCAAGCTGCCAATTCGTAAAAAGATTTTCCCTTGGCACGCTCATTTTCATCAAAAAACAAAACGGCTTTTCCATCCATTTCATAACGGTAAATTTGCTGATAATCTAGCCCTTCCACATTTCGGTTTTGATATTGATAACCGTTTAAAGTATAAGGTGCACTTGCTTCGTTTGGGTCAATGCGTGCCTCAAACTCATTGAGAAGGCTCTGAACGAGTGGATCAAGCGCCTTGAAATAAGCTGCGGCATAAGCATTTTCTTCATGGAGATATTTTAATACTGGTTCGGTGTCGCGTTCTCGCATCCAATAATATGGATCTTGGCGCAAATGACCATGTTTTTCTAGCGTGTGTTCAATTTTTGGAGCAACAGGCTCTTGAGCAAGTAAATCTAGATTCATAAAGATGAATAAAAAGAAGAATAAAGGCTTGATTTTCATAGCGCGATTTGCTACAAAAGTAGCGATATTCTCTTTTGAAAAGTTTAACTTTGGTACGTGAAGAAACTATACAAATACCTGCTCAATAAACTTCCGCGGCCTTTGCTTATTAGACTGAGCTACCTATTTCGTTTGGTAGCGCCTATTTTGTACAAAGGAAATGCCGTAAGTTGCCCAGTGTGTGAAAAATCCTTTTCTCAATTTTTATCATATGGCTCAGAGGTAGCGCATCGTGAAAACGTTTTGTGCCCCCACGACCTCACTTTAGAGCGCCACCGCTTGATGTGGCTTTATCTCAAAGACCACTCTGAATTTTTCACCGCGCCTCAACTTTCTGTATTACACATGGCGCCAGAACAATGTTTCCTCGATCGATTCAAAACTCAAAAAAACCTCAGCTACCTCACCGCAGATCTTGTTTCGCCAATCGCAGATATGCACTTTGACTTACACCAAATACCGCTTGAGAACGATCGCTTTGATGTGGTTTTTTGTAATCATGTCATGGAACATGTTGCAGATCCCAAACAATGTATGTCAGAACTCTTCCGAGTTATGAAACCCGGAGGGTGGGCCATCATGCAAGTACCTCAAGATTTTAGCCGAGAGCAAACCTATGAAGACGCTAGTATCACAAGTCCAGCTGAGCGAGAAAAACATTTTTGGCAAAAAGACCACGTTCGTTTGTTTGGTAAAGACTACCCTTCCTACCTTGAATCTGTTGGTTTTCAAACAAAAATATTCGACTTTCATCAACATTATTCAACTGCTCAAATTGCTCAATACCGTCTGATGGACAGTGAAATTTTATACATTTTTCAAAAGCCAAACTGATGAAAAAACTCCTTTTGATCACACTGATATCAATTGCCAACATCGCGTTGAGTCAAAAAAATGTGTTCTTAAGTTTGGCGCCAAAGTTTGGAAATCAAGATTTTCAGCTCTTGCAAAATTATACAGGCAATGACGGCGTGATGGTTGAGATAGAACATTTTAACTATTACTTATCAGACGTGCAGCTCTTTCACGATAATGGTCAAAGCACTAGTTTACCTACAAATATTTGGCTAATTACGCCCACCACCTTTGATATCTATTTAGGCTTGCTCGATGTCAATCAAATTGATTCTATCAGCTTTACAATTGGGGTTCCAAAACGTTATAATACTCAAAGTGGCGCCTTGGCTCAAGATATTTCAACCTACCCGGAAACACACCCCTTGAGCTTCCAAATGCCTTCGATGTATTGGGGTTGGGCCTTCGGATACATGCACATGATCATCGGTGGCAAAGCAGATTCCAACAACGACAACATTCCAAATAGCTATTTCGAACTACATAATCTCGGCAATAATAATCAGCAAATGGTCTCTATGCCCGTTGTTCAAACTGAACTTGCCAATCAAACCAATATTCACCTCAATTGCCATGTTGACCGCTGGCTCAACAATATTACTTTGGCTAGTGTCGGAATTCTACATGACGAAACAGGCCTGAATATCACAGTGATGCAAAATGTCTTGAGCCAAGAAGTTTTTACGTTAGATGCGCAAGCTTCTATCCCCGAAAATCAGCCTGAATTATTCAAATGGAGTTTTCAAAATCAAGAAATCAATATCCAAGGGCTCTTGAATAATCAACTAACGTCTATTGAATGCATCGATGCGCAAGGAAAAATTTTAGTGGCTCAAAATCTATTAAAAGACCATTTTAGTATCAACACTGCTGCTTTTCCAAAAGGTGTTTACCTACTGAAAATAAGCACGCAAAAAGGAAACAAAACCCTCAGGATTTTCATATAAATGACCAAAGCATTTGGCTTTCTTGCAGCAACCATCATTCTTGGATTTTTAATCCTCCGCTGCGGTTCTGGTCAAGACTTCAATGCCAGTTTGGTTGTTCCGGCCCCTCTAGATAACCCACAAACAGCTGCTAAAATTGCCCTGGGCCGACAACTATTTTTTGATAAACGCTTGTCTTTAGACCAAACCATTGCTTGCGCTAGTTGCCACGATCCTCATAAAGCTTTCACCGATCAACTTCCTAAAAGCAAGGGCATCAATGGGCAGCTGAGCCAACGCAATGCGCCAAGTTTGCTCAATGCGGCATTTTTGAAAACCGCCATGTTTGATGCGCACCTCGCGTCATTAGAGCTTCAGGTAATTGTCCCGATTCAAGAGCCCGTTGAAATGGGACACAACATGAAGTTACTCATTGCACAACTGCGTCAAATTCCTGCCTACCAAGAAGCCGCTCAACGAATTTTTAATCGCGATTTTGATGCGTATGTTCTGACAAGAAGTATTGCCGCATTTCAAAGAAGTTTACTCTCGATGAATGCCCCATTTGACCGCTATATGGCTGGTGAAAAAAAAGCACTCACCCCGGAACAAATCGCTGGGTGGAAATTATTTTCAGACAAATTGTATTGTACGCAATGTCATCCGGCTCCGTATTTTACGACATATGTTGCCGCCAATAACGGGCTCTACACATCTTATGAAGGAAAAACCGATCAAGGTCGTTTTCGCATTCATCACGATTCAAGTGATATCGGTAAATTCAAGGTGCCATCTTTGCGAAACATTCCTTTGACCTTCCCATACATGCATGACGGAAGTCTTCAGACACTTGACCAAGTTTTAGAACACTACCAAAAAGGGGGGGCAAAAAATCCACTTCAAGATCCAAGTATTGTTGCATTTCAACTCACCTCAATCGAGAAAAAACAATTGCTTGCCTTTTTTAATGCTTTGATCGACACTTCCTACCTGAAGCGAGATAGGTTTTAGCCGAGATTGCTTACCTTTGTTGCTTCAAAAAACAAAGCTATGTATCGCTCACACACCTGCGGAGAATTAAGATTAGAACATGTCGGAACCAATGTCACTTTAGCTGGTTGGGTTCAGCGCTCCCGAGATCTCGGTGGCATGACCTTCCTCGACCTCCGAGACCGCTACGGTATCACACAATTGGCGTTCAACCTAGAGTCAAATTCAACGCTTTGTGAACAAGCGCGTAAACTTGGGCGTGAGTTTGTCATTCAAATTGAAGGACAAGTCATTGAACGCAGTAGCAAGAACAAAAATATTCCTACCGGCGAAATCGAAATATCAGTAAGCGCGCTCCAAGTTTTAAACGCAGCCAAACTTCCGCCATTTACAATTGAAGATGAAACAGACGGCGGTGACGAACTGCGCATGCAATACCGTTATCTCGACTTACGCCGAGGCCCTGTTCAGCAGAAATTGCGTTTGCGCAATCAAGTAGCACTCGAGACGCGTAAATACCTAGATTCCAAAGAATTTTTGGACGTAGAAACTCCTGTATTGATCAAATCAACTCCGGAAGGTGCCCGCGATTTTGTGGTTCCAAGTCGCATGAACGAAGGTCAATTTTACGCGCTTCCGCAGTCTCCACAAACCTTCAAACAACTTTTAATGGTGAGTGGCTTTGATCGCTACTATCAGATTGTCAAGTGCTTCCGCGACGAAGATCTTAGGGCCGATCGCCAACCAGAGTTTACTCAAATAGACTGTGAAATGGCTTTTGTTGAGCAAAACGATATCCTTGAGATGTTTGAAGGCTTGATCAAGCACCTTTTTGAAACAGTACGTGGCGTTAAATTTGAGGGCGCTTTCCCACGCATGACCTACGCTGAAGCGATGGAACGTTATGGTTCGGACAAACCCGATATTCGTTTTGGGATGGAGTTTGTTGACCTCACTCAACTTGCCCAAAGCAAAGATTTTGTTGTTTTCAATAGCGCCGAGTGCGTTTTAGGCATCAATGTCGAAGGCGCTTCTGAATTTACACGCAAACAACTCGATGAACTCACTGAATGGATCAAAAGACCGCAAATTGGCGCCAAAGGGTTGGTTTACATTAAGTGCAATCAGGATGGTAGTTTCAAATCAAGTGTAGATAAATTTTATACCGAAGAAGAGCTAAAAGCCATGGCTGCTCAAGCCAATGCCAAACCAGGTGACTTATTATTATTGCTTTGTGGTGAGCTAGCCAAAACTCGAAAGCAACTCAACGAGCTCAGGTTATACCTCGGAACAACGCTTGGTCTTCGCGATCCAAATGTATTTAAGCCATTGTGGGTTCTTGATTTTCCACTCCTAGAGTGGGACGAAGAAAGCGGTCGTTACCATGCCATGCACCACCCTTTCACCTCTCCGAAACCTGAAGATCTTCACCTCATTGATACAGACCCAGGTAAAGTTCGTGCCAATGCCTATGACCTAGCCATGAATGGTGTCGAGCTTGGTGGTGGATCAATTCGTATCCATGACCGCGCTTTGCAATCTCGCATGTTTGATCTTCTTGGATTTACCAAAGAAGAAGCCCAAGCACAATTTGGTTTCTTGATGTCAGCCTTTGAATATGGGGCTCCACCACATGGCGGTTTAGCTTTTGGTCTAGATCGTTTGGTAGCCACTATGGGTGGATCAGAATCTATCCGAGACTACATCGCCTTTCCAAAAAACAATTCGGGCCGCGATACCATGATTGATGCACCTTCTCCTTTGAATGAAGCACAATTAAAAGAACTAGGTATCAAACTCAACTAATTGATGTCATCATTGTTTAAACAACATGAGCACACAAATTGAACAATTGCAAGCAGCATTACAGCCCTCAAGAGAGCGCTTGTTGGCTCACCCTATGTATGCTAAAATAAATAGCCTCTCCGATTTTCAACAATTCATGGGGCAACACATTTTTGCGGTTTGGGACTTCATGAGTTTGTTAAAATCTTTGCAACGCGAGCTCACTTGCGTGGCGGTTCCATGGTCTCCAAAGGGGTCACCAATTACGCGCCGATTCATCAATGAAATTGTACTTGGTGAAGAATCAGACCTCGATCAAGCTGGCAACGTAATGAGCCATTTCGAAATGTATCTAGATGCGATGCAACAAATTGGTGCCGACACCATGGCTATCCATCAACTTACCGAATGGTTGTCATATGGTAAAGGCCTGGATGAAGCACTTTATCAGCTTGATATCAATGAAGAAACCCGCGAGTTTGTGCGTTTTACTTTTGAGGTCATCAACGGCGGGCAACTCCATAAAATTGCAGCCTTATTTACTTTTGGTCGTGAAGACCTCATCCCTGATATGTTCATTGAAATCTTGCGCGAAATGCAACGACAAGGTCAAAATAACATAGACAAACTCCTTTACTATTTAGAGCGACATATCGAGATTGACGGCGGTGATCACGGCCCTATTTCCTTGAAAATGATGGAAGAAATTTGTGGCTCAGATGCCAACAAATGGAAAGAAGCTACAGACGTTTCGCTAATGGCGCTCGAAAAGCGATACCAACTATGGAGCGGCATTGAAGCTTCAATCGAAAACACCGCCCAAAAAATTTGATTTAGCGAAAAACTAACTCCAGGATGTGCCGTCTTTGCCATCCTTGACTACAATACCTGCTTTTGCCAATCCGTCTCTGATCTGATCAGATGTTGTCCAGTCTTTGTTGCTACGCGCTTGATGTCTGAGGTCTAGGACTAAATCCATGACAGGAGCCAAGCGGGTTTCGGTTGCTTGTTGTTCTGGCTGTAGACCCAAAACATCAAAGAGAAAGACCTGTAACGCCGACTTCAATGAGGATTTGTGCTCCGCTGAAATACTAGCAGCGCCATCATTGATCAAATTGATTTGTTTCACTGCCTCAAATAAATAAGACACTAAAATAGGCGCATTGAAGTCATCGTTCATGGCTTTATAAAAAGAAGCAATCAGGGCATCTACATCAAAAGAAGAAGTACTTGTCTGCACTTTTTCAAGGGTTTTAAGACCTTCTATGAGTCTTTCGTAGCCTTTTTCGGCGGCATTGAGTGCATCTGGTGTAAAATCGAGGTTGCTGCGGTAGTGCGCTTGCATCATGAAGAAGCGAACTACATTGGCACTATATGATTTTTCAAAGAGGCCAGTAGTGCCATCGAGAATTTGTTTAGGAAGGAAGTAATTGCCAAAAGACTTCGACATTTTTTGGCCATTTACATTGAGCATATTGGCATGCATCCAATAGCGAGCTGGATTGCAACCAAATGAACCACAACTTTGCGCAATTTCGTCTTCGTGATGCGGAAATTTAAGGTCCATGCCGCCGCCATGGATATCAAATTGCTTACCAAGGTATTTGGTGCTCATAGCCGTACATTCAATGTGCCAACCTGGGTTTCCGTTACCCCATGGTGAGCGCCAAATTTGCATGTCGTGAGGGTTGGCTTTTTTCCAAAGTGCAAAATCTGCAAAAAAACGTTTTTCATCCTGCGCATTTAAGCTCCTGGTTTCATTTTCAAGCTCATCTACTTTTCTTCCGCTCAAGGTGCCATAATGGTAATCTTTCATATAACGACGCGTGTCAAAATACACAGAGCCATTGACTTCATAAGCGTAACCATTGGCAATAATTTGCTCAATGATTTCTATTTGCTCTTGAATGTGTTGGGTTGCGGTTGGTTCTATGCTTGGAGGCAGTAAATTATAAATCCGTTGAAGCTCTTGGAACTTAACGGCATATTTATAGACAATTTCCAATGATTGCATTTGTGCCGCCTTGGCAGCTTCTCCAATGCTATCTACTTCTTGACCAGCAGAATTAGTGATGTGTCCTGCATCTGTGATATTGCGAACATATTTAACAGAAAAGCCCAGATGTAATAAATAGCGATATATCAAATCAAAATTGATAAACGTGCGCATGTTACCCATGTGTGGTTCGCTGTACAAGGTTGGGCCACACACATACATGCCGACATGACCCTCAGTAATCGGCTTAAATGCTTCTTTTTCTCCTGTAAGGCTGTTATATATGACGAGTTGGTCTTGTAGTGCTTTCATCGGGCTTGTAATTCCTACAAATTTAGAGAAATTTGCGGCATCATTTTTGCTAAGTTTACGGCATGAATACAATTTACAATTTCTTTGTCTGTTTGCTTGTTAGTGCAAGCCTCGGCGGAGATCTTCCTTACACCAATATTCAACGTGGCATGGAACTCAATGACGCCCACACAATTGTTAGTCTGGGTAAGGATAAAATTGTATTGCAGTTGCCAGGTACAGAAGGTGCTTTTCCCTTGGCACAAGCAGAAATGATTTTAAATAGTTTCTTTCAAAAATACCCGAAAGGGAGTTTTATCATCAGGTACAAAAACAGTAAATCCATTGACGGAAACGGTACAATTATTGGTTCTTACCTCACAAAAGGAAGTAGTTTTCGAAGTACTTTTCAATTTCGCAGCGGAAAATACGAGCAAAAGCTAGAAAGCCTCAGCATCGTCAAAGAATAATCAGGCTTGTTGACCGCGGTTTTCTTTCAAAGTATTGAAGAAAATGATGCCATAACCTATAGCCAACATCAAATGGAATGGTACCATTCCTAAATCTCCATAAATGGCACGATTTACGGCTGTAAAGCCAAAAGTAATCATGAAAATCCCTTCTAAAATATTGATTATTGAGAGGCTCTTTTTGTCGTATTTGTTTCCTTTGAATTCGTCTTTTTTGGCAACATTGAATTTTGGCGTACGAACAAAAGAACTTTTGATGCCAAGATAGCCCTCAATTACTGCTACAGCATTGCTTAGTCCGAGAGCCATAGAAACAGTTAAGAATTGAACAAAACGACCCAAGAAACGGAAAAGGTCTCCGAAAAAATTACCTTTTTTATCGCGGTAAGAATTCCAATAATAGAAACCTAAGAAAATTGTACTCGAGAAAAAGTACATGCCGTATTTGATATAAATATTGAGGTCAGAGAATGAATCTTTGATATGAAGAACGGCCAAACTCAAAAGAGAAAGAATCAATATAAAAAAGAAGACGGAAGAGTTAAATAAGTGAGCCAAACCGTGAATGCGGTCTGTCAATTTCAAGCCTTTGGTTGTGGCCAGTCTTTTCCACATTTTGATAAATACTTCGGCTCCACCCTTCATCCAGCGATGTTGCTGACTCTTAAGAGCAGACATCGTAATTGGAAGTTCTGCCGGAGATTCTACTTCTTCTAAATAGACAAAACGCCAACCTTTCATTTGTGCTCGGTAGCTCAAGTCGAGATCTTCTGTAATTGTGTCGTGCTCCCAGCCACCTGCATCATCAATAGTAGCGCGGCGCCAAACACCAGCAGTGCCATTGAAATTGATGTAGTGACCACTTGCATTGCGTCCGCCTTGCTCGATGGCAAAGTGGCCATTCAAACCAAATGCTTGTAGTTCGGTAAGCAATGAATAATCTTTGTTCAAATGGCCCCATCTTGTTTGTACAACACCCACTTTGTCTGAATTAAAGTATGGGATGGTGCGCAGTAAGAAATCTTTGCTTGGCACAAAATCGGCGTCGAAAATGGCAATGAATTCACCCTCGACTTTATCCATAGCAGCATCCAATGCACCGGCTTTATAACCTGTACGGTCAATTCGGTGGACATGCTGAATATTAATGCCACGAGCGGCTACTTCGGCACATTTTTTTGCAATGATGTCTTTGGTTTCGTCCGTGGAGTCGTCCAATACTTGAATTTGGAATTTATCGCGTGGGTAATCCATTTCAGCCACCGTTTCAATGATGCGTTCTGCGACATACATTTCATTGAACATGGGTAACTGAACGGTAACTTTTGGCGCATTGGCCAAATCGAAAGCAGGCGTTACCCTACTCTGTTGTTTCTTTTTGTTACGGATATAAGCAATCGCCAAACTCAATTGAATCACACTATAAAAGAAGATCAGTACCAAGCAAGCTCCATAAATAATCAAGATAACTCTTGCAGTCATGTGTGACCAATAGTGCTCTTTTACTACTGTTTTTCCTTTCACCGTCATTTGACGGTCGCCCCAATTGAACAACCAAGATACTTTTAACTGGGCTGTAAATGGTTGTGTTTTACTAAAGGTATAGTGCACCTTGTGTTCTTTAGCATTGGTCTCAAATACTTTAAGTGTCGTGGCACGGTAATCTTTGTCAATGAGACTTAATTTTGATTTACCAATTGGTACATTTCGAAAGGTGAACTTACCGTTTTCGTCTGTTTCTGAGGTGTAAACCTTTCCTGTGACCAATGAGGTAAGCTGAACTTCAACTTCTTCTACTTCAGCTTTAGTCTTGTAATCAACAAGAAAACCTTCGATTTTCTTTGAATATTGAATTCGATCTTTTGTAGCATTGGCACTAAATGTTGTTACAAAAAGTGCAAAAATTATGAAAAGGTTCCTCATTGTTGAGCAATAAAAATTGAAATAAAAAGCAAATATAGATTTATTCTTTCATTAAGGTCATTTCATCGACCAAGTGTTTCGCACCTGCGTAAATATCCATTACCCAGAGGACATAGCGAATATCGACAACAATGTTTCTGCAACGATTTGGATCAAAGAGATAGTCGCTCATGGTGCTCTCCCAACTGCGGTCAAAATTGAGCCCCATGAGATACCCATTTTCATCGAGCACCGGAGAGCCCGAATTGCCGCCGGTTGTATGGTTCGAGCCTGTAAAACAAACCCAAAGTTCGTTACCTTGAGCATAGGGGCCGTAGTTCTTGGCGGCGTGCAATTCTAGCATGCGCGGCAACAGTTCAAAGTCCGGATTTCCGGTGTTGTATTTAGCAACGATGCCATCTAAAGTAGTGTGCTCTGTGTAGCGCATGCCGTCTGTAGGTGCCGAGCCTTCGAGTTGCCCATAAGTAATGCGCAATGTTGAGTTGGCATCAGGCCAATGTTTTTCAAGTGAAAACATAATGTATTTACCCTCCACATATACTTGCATCCATTTATTGACCTCAACCTGAAAATTCTTATAAGCTGGCACTACCTCATTTCTAAATGGTGTGAAAAACTGATAAAAATGGACAAAACCAGGGTCTTTTTGGAGTTTTTTAACCGATTTTGCGCTAAAATTATCTAAAAACGCTTTCAACCTTCCAGCATCTGTAAAGATTGACTTGCTGTAAATTGCATCTGTAAGTTCCTCAACTGTAGTTCCTTTTAATTCTTGTTGAGTATAGCTCAAATACAATTTTGTCAAGGCTATAAAAATTTGGGCGTCAACCTTTGCATCGTAATTTTTAAAGAAGCCGTCTGCACTGGTTTGCACCTTGGCAATTGCAGCAGTTAACTCATTGTTTGCCTCATATTTTTGATAATTGGCAAGTAAATCCTCCAAGCCTCGAACCAATTTAAAATATTCCGGACCCACCGAAAAATATTCGACACCTATGGCGTAGTTATATTCTGTCTTGGTTCCTTCGGCCATGAGCCCATTAAGCGTTTGCAATGCCACCGCATATTTGGCCCATTCGGGTTTGCTTACAGCCATTGTTTTATATTTTGCTTCGTAGTCTAGCTTGACTTGAACGGCATCTAAATTTTGGAGGCCTTCTACCTGGCCAATCCATTTTTTCCAGGCATTGGCAATACTTGCTTGTTTTGCCGAGTACTGAATTCGAGTAAGGTCAGATGCCTTCATGCCAGCATCGATTACTGCCAATGATTGATTGCGCATTTCTATACGCGCGGGGCGCTCTTTTTCAATGATAAATTTGAGGTATTCCGAAACTACGTGCTGTTCTGTTGTCCCCGGAAAACCATAGACCATCGTGAAGTCGCCTTCTTTGCGGTCTTGGAATGAAATGGGTAAATAATGTAAGGGCTTGTATGGTTGATTGTCTTGAGAATATGCAGCTGGCTTGTTGTCTTTGCCTGCATAAATTCTGAAAACTGAAAAATCACCTGTATGGCGCGGCCAAACCCAGTTATCGGTATCGCCACCAAATTTCCCGATAGAATTGGGCGGCGTACCTACGAAACGCACATCGGTAAATGTTTCTTTTACCATTAAATAGTAGTCATTGCCATAATTAAACGGCTTGATTTCCGCTTCATAATGTGTGCCGGCTATGGCTGCTGCCACTAGTTTTTTAATATTGGCTGCAATGATAGCCTGATCTGCTTTTGAACTCGACCCCGCTAAAACAGCAGCAGTTACATCTTCTATACGCACAATTCGGGTTGCTGTCAAACCTGGATTTGGCAATTCCTCTGCCAAATTTTTAGCCCAAAAACCATTCTTTAAATAATCGTGTTCCAGCGAGCTGTGTGCCTGAATTTGCCCATAACCGCAATGATGATTGGTCAGCAAAAGCCCTTTGTCTGAAACCAACTCTGCCGTACAACCACCACCAAACTGAAAAATAGCATCTTTGATACTTGTGCTGTTTACACTATAAATATCCGCTGCACTCAGTTTCATACCCTTGGCTTTCATGTCGTTTTCAAATGCAGCAATAAGTGAAGGAATAAGCATGCCTTCCTCTGCAAAAACAGGCTTTAACGATAAAATTGTAAGGCAAAAAATGGCAACAAAACGCAGTTTCATAACACTAAAATTTAGGTTGCGAAGGTAGGGAATTATTTGCCTTTTTCTACCAAGCGAAAAGCGCGCTTAGTTTGTTCGATTTCGCTATTACTGATGCCATGTTTCTTGGCAACGATTCTCCAGTTTGAAATTTCTTGCTGCATTTCCTTTAAAATGCTTTCTGCTTTTTCACTTTTCAATTGATATAACGGAGCTGTTTCTAAAGCTAACGAGGTATCTAAGTCGTTACTGTTTTCAGAAATATTCAAGGTTAAGCCATTCCCCATTTCATTGGGGTTCATGTCATAAGCTGGAGATAAGCGCCATCCTTTATCGGTGAGTATAAATCCATGATTTCGCAAATGGTCGTCGGTGTTCGACACTAAAATATTGAATGCCATTCTTCGCCATAACTGTTCTAAATCTTCTTTGGCAGCAGGACTGTTTTGCATGATAAAACCAACTAAATCAAGGTACCCTACACCGTCTACATGATCAGCGCCATCTTGTAGACCCAACAAAGTCATAGCCGATGCAAAATGAATACGTCTTTGGTCATTTGTTCGGTCAAATCGTTTGGATAAAAATGTATGATGCCTGCCTGAAAATTTTTGAAAGCGCGCTTCTGAAACATGAATACCACAAGCTTTGGCTAATTCATGCAATACCATTTCCCACGCGCCCGCATTTTTTTCATCTCTTGAACATGGAAATTTTGCGATCCATAAATGTCCTTTATCATCTATCACGCTGGCTTTGGGTCTGGCACCTCCCAATGAAGAACCTGGATCAATCAATACACTTAACCATTGCGCATATTCAGGGTCGTTAATGGCATTATCACGTTCAAGCTGCAAACTAGCATGTTCCAATTCACGAAGTGAAGTCCATGGTGGCGTTGCCATTTTCTTCTTGTCATTCATGAAAGCACCATCTTCACTCAATTTAAAACGCACTCCGCCCATTCGATGTCCGTCAAAAACACCTAATAAAAAATCACTTTCAAAAAGCGTTCTTTCCTCTCGGTCTTCTTGCTTTGCTTGCCATGCTTCTCTTCTTCTCATCAATAGCCTGCCCCAACGGTCGGGTGATGAATCAAGGAATATTCCAAAGTTGTTTTGCTCTTCAGGTAAATATTGTTTTCCCTTATAAAATCCTAAATGTGGATCCAAGAATAATATTGGGTTTTGTGCATTCACCCATGTCTCAGCGTACTCAAATGAAAATATTTCTTTTCCACGCAAACTTTGTGAAGTCAAAAAACCCATTAATTGAACTTCTTCTAAGAACTCCCAATCTACATAAACCCATATCTTCGTTTGGTTTTGCTTCATGACTTCTTCGTTTGTTTTGGTGCACGTTTATTGCTTACAAGTCCTGCATCTTGCAATTTTCTACCTAACGGATCGGCTGCCGCAACCATGCTTAAATCTTTTTCTAAGCCCAAAACAAAGAGCACTTGCAAATAACTACCAATAGCGACTGTAGGGCTACCTTGTTCTATATTATAAATAGTTTTTCTGCCAAGTCCTGTGCGCTCAGCAATTTGCTCTGCACTCAATTTTCGGCGCAAGCGAGCTAATAGAATGTGTTCGCCAAGATCTTTAAGGATCTTCAAGTTTTTCGGTAAAATTACAGCAGACTCTTTCATAACTTGTAATATAAAGGACAAATATAAATCTTTTTATCCGTTTTATGACAAGTTATCGTTGTTTATCGGCGTTTATTTGCCGATACAAAACTTCGAGAAGATGGTTCCGAGGATGTCTGTATCGATGTCTATTTGGCCAGTGATTTGGCCGAGTTGGCGCATGGCTTCGCGGATGTCCATCGCAATGAAGTCAGCGGTGGTGTGGCCTTGTAGGCCTGCCTGAGCTCGGGTGAGAGCAGCTGCAGTGAGTTGTAAGGCGGCATGGTGGCGGGCGTTTGAAACGATGGTTTCGTCTTGGATGCTGAAATCGCCGAGCGTGAGTTGGACTAACGCATTTTTAAGCTCAGTGATACCCTCGCCATTAAGTGCACTTATTTGTAGATCGATTTCGGTAATGCTGTTGGGTGAAATGGCATTTTCGAGGTCAGCTTTGTTTTGGACCAATAAAACATGCTTATCTGGATAAAGGTTTTTTAAAGACTGTACCCAACTTTTGGTTTCTTGGAGGTTGCGCGCGTCCGAGGAATCGGCGAGGCAAAGCACGATTTTGGCTTGCTCAATTTTTTGTTGGGATCGTTCAATGCCTAGGGCCTCAATAGTTTCTGTGGTTTCTCGGATGCCTGCGGTGTCTATCAGTCTAAACTGAATGCCATCAATGTTCATGACCTCCTCAATGACGTCTCGGGTAGTGCCTGCAATATTGGATACGATGGCGCGCTCTTCTCCTAAAAGTTGATTGAGCAAGGTGCTTTTACCTGTGTTGGGTGCACCCACAATGGCAACCGGAACTCCATTTTTAATGGCATTACCTAATTCAAAAGAAGCGGCCAAACGCTGTACCATTTGTAAAACTTGCGCAACAAGCTTTTGCAAAGCACTGCGATCGGCAAATTCGACGTCCTCTTCTGCAAAATCGAGTTCTAGTTCAATGAGCGCAGCAAAATTGATGAGTTGTTCACGAAGTTGTTGCAGTTCTGATGAAAACCGACCTCTCAGTTGTGAAAGCGCTACCTGATGAGCTTGTTTAGATTGGGCTGCAATGAGGTCTGCAACAGCTTCAGCCTGAGAAAGGTCTAGGCGGCCATTTAAAAATGCTCGTTTGGTAAATTCACCAGGCTCAGCTAAGCGGCAGCCCACTTCAACCAATCGTTGTAAAAGCAATTGCTGAATGTAAGGCGAGCCATGGCATGCCAATTCAACACTTTCTTCTCCGGTGAAACTTTTTCCGTGATCAAATAGGGTAGCGAGTACCTCATCAAGGCGTTCACCAGTAGCTGAAAGCATCCATCCCAGATGCACAGAATGACTTGGTAAATTATATAAATCTTTCGAAAAAGCCTTGGAAACCAGTTGCTTTGTGTTTTTTCCGGAAATACGAATGACGGCAATGGCCCCAATGCCGTTGGCAGTTGCTAGCGCACAAATTGGATCTTGTGAAAGGTCATTCATGTTACAAAGTTACACAATAAAAATTCCATACCTTTGCCAACAAATCAACACGTATGTCACTTCAAGCTGAAATCAAAGAAATTCTGAATCAACTCGGTATTCAAGAAAATAATCAAGGTGCTTCAACAGGCGCTAATTGGATTGCCTCAACTGGTGCAAAAATTGCTTCGGTATCTCCTGTAGATGCCCAAGTTATTGCCCATGTCAATATGGCAACAGAAGCCCAATACAATCAAGTCATTGAAAAAGCCCAAAACGCTTTTATAGAATGGAGAAAAGTGCCAGCACCCAAAAGAGGAGAAGTCATTAGACAATTAGCCGAGCGCATTCGTTTTTATAAAGAACCTCTTGGGAAACTTGTTTCTTATGAAATGGGGAAATCTTTGCAAGAAGGTTTGGGCGAAGTGCAAGAAATGATTGACATCTGCGATTTTGCAGTTGGTTTATCTCGTCAGTTATACGGCCTCACGATGCATTCTGAGCGTCCGGGTCATCGCATGTACGAGCAATACCACCCACTGGGAATTGTTGGTATCATTTCAGCATTTAACTTTCCGGTTGCTGTTTGGAACTGGAACACAGCCCTTGCTTGGGTTTGTGGCGATGTTTGCGTTTGGAAACCTTCAGAGAAAACACCTTTAACAGCCATTGCTTGTCAGCACATTACACAAGAAGTTTTTGCAGCCAATGGGGTGCCTGAAGGTGTTTCTGGGCTTGTCATCGGCGACGGAGAAATCGGAAAACTCATGGCCAACGACAGCCGTGTGCCACTAGTATCTGCAACAGGATCTACGCGCATGGGTAAGTCTGTCGGAGCAGCAGTAGGGCAACGATTAGGTCGTTCGTTACTGGAGTTAGGAGGCAATAATGCTATCATTATTACGCCTTCTGCCGATCTTAAAATGGTAGTGCCAGGTGCTGTATTTGGTGCTGTTGGTACTGCTGGTCAGCGTTGTACTTCTACACGTCGTTTGATCATTCATGAATCAATTTACAACAAAGTAAAAGATGCCTTAGCAGCAGCTTATAAGCAGTTGCGCATTGGTAATCCACTAGATCAAAATAATCACGTTGGGCCACTTATTGACCAAGATGCAGTGAATAATTACCTCCATGCAATTGAAGCAGCTCAAAAAGAGGGTGGCAAAGTTTTAGTCGAAGGAGGTGTGCTTGCTGGATCGGGTTACGAGTCAGGTTGCTACGTGAAGCCATGTATCATTGAGGCAGAAAATCATTTTGCCATTGTTCAGCACGAGACCTTCGCTCCTATTTTATATATCATGAAATACAGCGGTGGTGTAGAAAATGCCATTGCCCTTCAAAACGGAGTGCCTCAAGGATTATCGTCGGCTATCATGACCAACGAACTCAAAGAATCAGAAGCGTTCTTGAGTGCTGCAGGCTCAGACTGCGGTATTGCGAATGTCAATATCGGAACCTCTGGTGCTGAAATTGGCGGTGCTTTTGGTGGAGAGAAAGAAACTGGAGGCGGCCGCGAATCTGGATCCGATGCATGGAAAGTTTACATGCGTCGTCAGACCAATACCATCAACTACTCTGATTCCTTGCCACTTGCACAAGGCATCAAGTTTGACTTATAATTTCACGACACTAACTTTTTTGAATAAGGGGCTTTTGAGCCCCTTTTTTTATGCTGTTCTTCACCAATAAAAACCGAGCAGAAATAAAAAAAGTGTTGCTGTTAAATGTGTCGTTCAAGGAGTAAAAAGGGGCCAGTAGATACATGCCTGTTTGTACATGGAGCTGCCAAACTTTTATACCAATACTCGGGCAAATACCAAACCTAAGTTGACGCAAGTCTGTGCGCACTGCTGCACTCAGACCATAAGTAAAATCAAAATTACCAGTTCGACGCCAAACTCCTAAATCATAACCTATTACTGGATTGAGCCTCGAAAGATCATATGTGGCATTCAAACCATGAAAGATGGCGGTTGTATTCGAGTTTAGAAAACCATTTTTTTTCTTGCGTTGTAGTTCCCAACCATATTCAAGGACATAAAATCGCCCACTTTGTAAACCAAAATAAGTGCCCGATTTTATGGTCTTCTCTTTTCGATCCAGTTTGTAAAAGTCATCTGTGCAGATGTTCATTGATGCCGATAAACTTTGAGCGAAAGACATCTCGATGCTCAAGATAAACAAAGAAAACAGTAATATTTTCGGAGGAGTCATTTCGAATTTGATTCAGGAAGTGAAGGAATTTGTTGGAGATACGATTCAAATAAATAAGCATCGGAAACGCGCGGTAGACCCAATTTTAAAAATTGCGTGTAAAAGGGTATAGCCACTGACTGTTCTCTTTTTTGTGCCGTAAGCAACGTTTGCTTCTTATCTAATGACAGGACAAAAACTAATAGTGTTGCTATTAAAAAAATCCATTGCAAAATTCCTAGTAAGGCCCCAGCCAAATTATTGAGTATGGAGAGCTTCACAACTTTGAGGGCTGTTTCTAAGAGCTTTCCGCCAAAATATACCCCAGCACCAATGCCTAAGAATAAAATGACAAAACAGGTCGGGACAAGCGTGGTTTTTTCCCAATGAAGTGTCTTCATGCCGAAATCTACCAGGACATCATTGAGTTGAAAAGCAGCGTATAAGCCGACCACAATAGCCAATAACATAAAGAGCGACATGATCAAGCCGCGCTTGTAACCTTTGTATGCCCCATATACGAGTGGAGCAAATAAAAAGAGGTCCAGTAAATTCATGACGGAAAATTAATAGAAAGTTTGTAATCTTGTGCCATGCTGAGTCCGTTCAACGATGAATATTTTATGAAACAGGCTTTTTTAGAGGCACAAAAAGCTTTTGATGCCGATGAAGTACCTGTTGGTGCCGTAATTGTATGTAAAAACCAAATTATTGCCCGAGGCCACAATTTAACGGAACAACTCACTGACGTTACAGCTCATGCCGAAATTCAAGCCATTACCGCGGCAGCTCAATATTTAGGAGCTAAATACCTCAAAGAATGTACGCTTTATGTTACCCTAGAACCTTGCTGTATGTGTGCCGGAGCTTTATACTGGTCTCAGATTGACAAAATAGTTTTTGCAGCTCGTGACACCAAAAGAGGAGCCAGTGCAACAGGGGCACAATTGTATCATCCAGGTACTCTTGTTGAAAATGGCATTATGGAAGCAGAATGCAGCCAATTACTCAAAGACTTCTTTGCAAAAAAACGTTAATGATATAAGGTTTCTCGGAGTATTTCCATGGTTTTATCTAGTCGGAAACCTGCAATGTGCAATTCTGCATATTTAACCAAAATTTTCAAGCCATCCTTGTATTGTTCATTTGTAAAATGATCGGCTGGATCGGGCCAAAATTGAGCTTTTAAGAAGCTCACCATGTCCGGTTTGTCAATGCCATCTAGTGATTCAATTGGCGTATGATCAAAAACTCCTTTTTTTAAATCAAAGCTTTTTGGTTCATCGTGCTCTAACAAGGGGGCATATCCCATGGTCATTAAAAATTGTGCTAGAAAAGAAGTCGGGAACTGTTTGTCATTTGGGTTGGTCTCGAGTAAGATAATTTGCCCACGTAAAAAATCAAAAAGCAAGGGGTCAGGGCCCTGATGTCTGAGTGTTTGCTTCAGAATATCAGCCAAAAAGAAAACTAATAATACTTTTTGAGGTTGGGCATATATTTGAAATGCAGTCCAGGCAAAATCGAGTTGATGAATAATGCCAAGATCTGATTCTGGTCTTTTAAAATAGCTGAGCTCATAGAGGCCCAACTGATTCAAGGCCTTTCTTTTTTTGAGACCTCCTTTAAAAATAAATGTTTGATAGCCCTTTTCCTGGGTATAGAAATGCAAAATACTGCTACTCTCGGAGTAAGCTTGTTTGTCTATGAGTAAGCCGAGCTCTTTGGCTTTCAAGTTGAAAGTATCTTAGGCAAAAACCTTGATTTTTGCATCGACTTCAGTCAGTTCAGACCATGTGCCCATGTAGGTAACGGCGCGTACTTTGCGGTTGTCAATCCAGACATATTCTTGCCCATCTTTGATGCGCGGTTTGTCCATGACCAAACCGTGATACAAAAAGCCGTTTTCTTTTAGCCACTTTTCAGTGACTTCGCGGTCCTTGGCCTCACGTGCAGTAAAAAAAGTAATGACGTTACCTTCTTGATACCACTTGTTAATTACTTCCCTAGAATTTGGGAAAACTTTGGCACTAGGGTATAATTCGCTTTCTTCGTTTTTGATGTCGTCACAGATTGTGCCATCGATATCGATCAAAAAGATTTTCGTTGGGTTCTCTTCTTCCAAATGCAATTTGGCAACCACCGCATGTTTTACAGTGGTTTGGTCACTGACCTTACAATTGGGTTCTAATTCAAAAACAACCTCAGAACCTTCACTCACAGCATAGCGACCACTTACTATTTTTTTAATTGAAAGATCGTTGATCTTATAAGCACCATGCTCATTTTCAACAAACCAACCCTCCTCACTATTAGGGAGTTGCGGGTCTACTAACTGATAACTTAAAATTCCTTTCATTGCGCTTTGAATTAAAACGCAAAGTTAAAAGTAATTTAAGTTCTAGGCCCTATCTTTTTGCGGCTTTAAAGTCAATTTTGTAGTAGAAAATTGGGAAAAAGCCAAGTTGTGTTTTTTCCGAGTATGGCAAGAAGGTGCCGTTCTGTTGATTGATGAAATCTTGAGTTGTTAACGGCGGGCGATAAGCAAGAGTTAAAAGATTTTTTGTTCCTAAGATATTGACCAAATCAAGTCCAAATTCATGCGTTACGCGGTCAGCATTTTTACGCCAAGAAATTTTGAGGTCGGCACGGAAATAATCGCGGAATTGCAAGTCATTGAACATTGAATCTTGGAAAATGATTTCTTTCATGCTATTCGTGGTGGCAATGTCAACTAAGCCATAGCGCTTGCCACCAGCCGCAGTTACTTTTCCACCGATTCCGATTACGCTGCGCTCTCCTACTTTGAATTCTTTTCCTCCCAATAAATTCACTACGTAGTTTCCGTTATAGGACGTATTGCGCAAAATACCATCACTACCGCGGTATTTTGAATCGTAAACTGTTCCCGAGAAAAGGAAGAAGAAAGTTTTATCAAAATACTTTTGAACCGTGAGTTCTAAACCGTAGTTATAGCCATCACCAGTATTTTGAAGTTCGTCCAAGAAAAGTCTTGAGAAACCACTTCCAACATTGATCATTGAGAAAGAAGATGGTGCCACTGTAACCGGGATGTTATATAAATATTGATAATAGGCCTCTGTTTTGATATTGAACCCTTGGTTGAAAGACTTCTCATACCCAATACCTGAATGTGCACTTCTAGAGAAATCCATATTGAGGTTGCTATTTGGATTGGTCACACCTGGTAGCACTTTATATGCGTATGTGTAATAAGGCTGAATCATACTATGCAAACCTCCACCAGCAAATATTGCTTGGCCGTTATCCATGCGGTATTTCCAGCCCACACGTGGTTCGAACGGACTAATGCTATTAGTGAGTGTGAAGTATTGGGCGTGAATTCCGGCGGTTACATCCATATGGTCCGAAACGCGCCATTTCCACTGAACAAACGGTTGAATAATAGCTGCTGAACCTTGGTAGTCCCAGCGCAATTCGTAATTATCCGGAATATCGAGGTTATACAAACAAGAATCTAAGAAATTCATTGAAATCAGGTCAAAACTCAGACCAGCTTTTAATAAGTGTTGCTTATTGAATTTGTGGTTTATCGCCGTATAACCACTCAATTTTTGAACAGTAAACTTGTAAGCCATCATTGCATACAACGAATCGTAAATGATTTCATTAGTAAGCGTATCTATTCTTCGGTTTTTTAAATAATTGTGGTTGGTTCTTTGCATTTCTTGACTATAAGCCAATGTCGATGAAATGAAAGTTTTTTCATTGAGACTCTTTTTGAAATTCAAACCAGAGGTGATCATGCTGGTTCCGAAATACTGATCGCGGTCACCTTCACCATATAAATCTTCGGTGTATTCTTTGAAATCTGAAATTTTGATGGCAATGTCTGAACTTCCTCCCATTCCAAACAAAGCAAGTTGTCCGCCATTTTTCAAGATCCAATTGAACTTGAATGCACCATCATAATACTTTGGAATGGCGTCTGTTCCGAGGTTAATGTTGAGTTTTTGAAAAATAGTCAGCGTCGAATAACGTCCCATTACCAAATAACTCGACTTGCTATTTTTACTGAGCGGCCCTTCGGCCAAAAATTCGGTCCCTAGCAAGCCGAATTGGCCAGTAAACTCATGCTGATTGTTATTCCCACTGCGCAATTTGAGGTCGAATACACCTGAAAGGCTGTTGCCATATTCTGCAGGGAAAGCACTCATGAAAAAATCTGAATTGCCTAATATTTTATTGTTCAAAAGAGAAACTGGCCCACCAGAAGTACCAGAAATTGCAAAGTGATTCGGGTTAGGAATATCTATACCCTCTACGCGATAAATGACGCCAAGTGGCGAGTTACCTCTTACCACGATGTCATTTCTAGAGTCGTCCGCGCCATTTACACCCGCAAAATTTGAGGCCATACGAGCGGGGTCCATTCTCGAACCAGGATAACGGTTGGTTTGCTCAACGCTAAATTGTTGGGCAGAAAGAACCGCCATCTCATTGAGCACTTCTCCTTGTTTGCGCCCGACTACGCGAACCGCTTGCTGTTCGGATATTTTTTCTTGCAATGGAATTTGAAGTACAAGTTCCCTTCCTGAAGTTACCTCTATGGTTAAAGTTTTCACGTCGTAAAATGCCGCGCTTGCGACCAATTGATGTTTGCCTACAGGAACTTTTGCTATGTTAAAACTGCCATCAGCTGTTGAGGCGGCCATATATTTTTGTCCAGCAATTTCGATCAGTAATTTGGCACCGCTCAACGGATATTGTGTCTCACTATCAAAGACAGAACCTCTGACTGTTTGCGTAGGTAATTGGGCAAAAATGAGGCTGTTAAGCACTAAAAAAGTGGCTAGTAGTTGTAGTTTCATAGGTAGTAATTTGAAACGAATATAGGATTATTTTTTTTTCAAGCCACCAAATGATGTTTTGCACGGTTTTTGTCAATGTGGACAATATCCTTAACTTTAGAAAAAAAATACATGAAAGCTATTGCCCTATTTACACTTTTATTGGTTGGTCAATTGAGCTTTGCTCAGAAGGCCACCATGATTTGGTATACCGATATCAATCAAGCAACAGAAATTTCGAAAAAAGAAAACAAACCTATGATGTTGTTTTTTACCGGTTCAGATTGGTGTGGTTGGTGTCATCGCCTACAAAATGAAGTCTTTAAAACGCCTGAATTTGAAAAGTGGGCCCGTGAAAACGTAATTCTCGTAGAACTTGATTTCCCGCGTTCGAAACCACAAACCGAAGCCATCAAAACCCAAAACCGCAATTTACAACAGCAATTTGGCGTACGTGGATATCCTACATGTTGGTTTGTGAAGCCCGATAAAATGAGTGATGGCAAAATGAATCTAGCACCTCTAGGTTCAAAAGGTTACGAAGCAGGTGGACCTAATAATTGGATCAACGGTGCCAACCAATTGATTCATCCAAACTAAAAGTTAATCGAATTTCAAGTCTGAAAATTCGTCGAAATTAAAACCCCTGGATGCCAAGAAGCGAAATAGCTTTTGCTTGCGTATCCAGGGGTCTTTTTCTTTATGGAGTTCTTGCCATTTCCTGGCTGCTATGTCTTGTAGTATGCCAAAGTAGTTTTCTTCGTTATACATGTTTTGAATGGCCTCAAGTATAACCTGGCGGTCAATGCGTTTGAGTTGTAGCCCTTGCTTGATCTTGTTGACGCCCCAATGTTTGATACGCAGTTTGCCAACTGCATACGCCTTCGCAAATCGCTCATCGTCTAAAAACTTATTTTCAATAAGCGAATTGATGATCTGAATCATTTCGCCTTCTTGGGCGCCGAGTCGTTTGAGTTTTTCTAAAACTTCAAAGCTACTGCGCTCCTGATAAGCACAAAATGCCTCAGATTTCTGAAGCATTTGTGCAAGGTCATAAGCGCGAGGCGCTGTCATTACAGTGGGATTTCGTTGTTGGTTTTATCAACAAAAGTGTATTGAAGTAAGTGGTGAGCAGTTACACCTCGTACTGGAATCCAGGTTTTGTATTTGAAAAACCAACGAAGTTGTTTGCTAATGAGTCCTTTTTTAAAGAATGCCTCTAAGTAAGGATGTACTAAAAGTGAAACCCCTTTTTCTTTGCGATCATTGAGCAGATAATCGAGGTTGTTTTCGATCTCCTCGGCAAACAAAATACTGGCTTGGACTTCACCGCTTCCATTACATGTTGGGCAAGTTTCGGCCGTTTGAATATCGGTTTCTGGTCTGACACGTTGGCGTGTGATCTCGATGATACCAAATTTTGAAGGTGGAATCATGTTGTGCTTTGCACGGTCTGATTTCATGAATTCCTTCATTTTATCATAGAGAATTTTGTTGTTCTCGCGGTCATGCATGTCGATAAAATCGACACAAATAATGCCTCCCATGTCGCGTAATTGAAGCACGCGTGCTACTTCTTCAGCAGCTTCAATGTTGGTGGCAAGTGCATTTGATTCTTGGCCATCAGCGCCTTTGCGGTTTCCGCTATTGACATCGATGACGTGCATGGCTTCAGTGTGCTCAATGATGAGATAGCCTCCACTTGCTAATGGTACTTTTTTACCAAAAAGGGTTTTGATCTGCTTGTTGATGCCGAAACGTTCAAAAATAGCAACCCTGTTATCGTAGTTACGGACAATTTTCTCACGTCCAGGGGCAATTTCTGCAATGTAGTTCTTCATTTGGATGGCCATTGTTTCGTCGTTGACGTGAATATTGGTAAAATTACCATTCAACAAATCGCGTAGAATGGAATTGGTGGTGTTGAGTTCTCCGAGCACGCGTCTTGGGGGCTGAGCCCCTTTGAGATTTGTGTGGAGGGTGCGCCATTTTTCGAGTAGATTCGAAAGGTCTGTTTCGAGG
>JBJTNI010000023.1:0-52986 GCA_046073985.1 Flavobacteriales bacterium
GGGCAAATGCCCACAGGATTTTAAGTCCGGCGTGTCTACCGATTCCACCACTCGAGCTCAAAAGAGCGAGAAACGGGATTCGAACCCGCGACCCCGACCTTGGCAAGGTCGTGCTCTACCAACTGAGCTATTCTCGCTTAAGACACCCATAATTGCGCAGCCGTTGCTTTGCTAGGGGCGACAAAGTTAATGATAATTTTAATTTTTCAAAATTCTAGATGCATTTTCCTTGCGATTTTTTGCAGAAAAATAGATCCAGGTAAGAGGTAGCAGCAATGCATAATTGTAATAAAGATCTTCAAAAGGAATGCTGATCATGCGCCAACCAATGATGTGAGACTCACTGTACCAGACAATTGGCTCATTAGTAACCGCCCCGGTAAGTATGCCGTTTACTATAAAAAATGGCAGTAAGCAAAGTAAATACGCCCACATGAAATCTTGATACCAGGACTTTTTACGCAGCAACAAAGTGAGCGCCCCACTTAAAGCGCAAGCAAGGAGTGTGTAATAATTGTTGGCGTACAACAAGACCCAAAGCATGGAGCTGAACACAAAAATAAAGGCAAAAAGATGGGTAAACTTTGGCGCGTTGCGTTTAGGAAAATAGGCTTGTATAACGCGTAGCAAGAAAATGAAATTGTAAGGAATGACAAAAAAGAATAATACTTCTTCAAGTGGTAAGCGCCCAAAATAAATTTTCAGAAGGTAGCTTGGGTTGAAACCCCAAACCCCCCATTGTGTAAAAAATTCATCCCATATGAGAAAAGGAAGCGCAACACAAATTGTTGCAAAGAATACAAAACTCCATTCTTTATAGAAAGCAACTTTTTTATCGAAACTCAGTCCAAAAGGACCGGCAAACGACAATATGATAACCCATCCGTATAAACTCATTTGCTTTCTTGCTTTTTGAACTGTTTGGCGCTTTCGATGTAGAATCGAATAGGCACCAATAACATTCCAAAACATTCACCATGTTCTTTACCAAGATGCTTGTGATGAATTTTGTGTGCCCGACGTATGGCATAAAAATAGGGGTGTTCGATGTCTCTCAACCACTTGAATCTGCGGTGAATATAGACATCGTGAATTAGAAAATAAGCCAAACCGTAGGCAGCAATACCAAAGCCAATCCAGACAGGCAATAAATTTTGGTTCATCATTCCTAACATAATGCACAGCCAAGACGGAATGGCATAAATGAGGAAAAACACATCATTTTTTTCAAAAAACCCAGGTTCGACCTGATGGTGGTCTTTGTGGAAATACCACATCAAACCATGCATAATGTATTTATGTGTGGCCCAAGCCATAAATTCCATGATAAAAAATGTACTGAGTAAAACCAACGGACCCCACCAAATCATAAGTAAATATTTAGAATACTAAAGAAAGCAATTATGTAAAAAAACAATGCAATAGCGACATTGTTTGCTTCATTCAAGCGCCATTTGCGGTAAACCAACTGAATAACCAAAGATATTCCTAGCCAACAAACGTAATTATAAATAGGAATGATTCCGTTTTTCCAACTCCAATAATTGAGTTTGATTGCTACGGGTTCCATCAGAAAATCGAGAAAAACCATTAACAATGCGGCTAGGCAAACTTCAACTATGAAGTTGAGTTTCAGTTTGTGTAACATGGCAGCTGCAACGATACCTAACATTGCCCAGTTGATGCCAATGATCAAAGGCACTTCAAAAATGCGAGGCCCTAAAACTGAACTATATTGGTAGTTTCCAAATAATAGACCGGTATGCACACCAATCCATTCAGCAAGCATTCCTGTTAAAAAAGCAAGACCAATAAAGCCCCAGAATTTAATCCCATAGCTGTTTCGACTCAATAAAAGCACAAGGAATGACAACAAAAGATGAAAGAAGGAAAGATTGACAAAGAACGTGCGGTAGGCAGGAAAGAACATGCCTACAATACCTACGATGTAGAAAATACCGATAAATAGAATCAATTTTCGATTCAAATTTTTATGCTTTAGTGATATAAGCTTGTCCGCTGATCATGTTTTTAATAATTTGATCTAACGGGGTATATTCAAAGGACAACTCAGTTTGAATTTTGTTGATATCGTATTGCACATTTTGATGTGAAGACCTTGCAGTTTCAATGCTTAACCCTGATCTTTTTCCGCTCACGTGGCACCAGAGTTCATGTATAATGGCAAAAAGATAGGTGAGTTTTTTAGAAACCGCTATTCTTGGGGGTTTGTTGCCGAGCTGCAATGCAAATTGTGTGAAAAGTTCTTTGAAAGTTTGTTGTGGCCCAACAACCAAATATCGCTGATTGACCACTCCTTTATCAACTAAGTCTATCATGGCTTTTGCTACATCACGTGCATCTACAACGGCATTACTCCCCGAGGTGTAAAACAAAAGTCCGTTTTTAGCGGTTTCGAGCATTTGAAGTGATGGGCTGCCTTGAGCTGCAGGGCCCAGAATGACACACGGATTAACAATGACAGCGTTCAAGCCTTCTTCAATGCCGCGCCAAACTTCTCTCTCGGCTAGTAGTTTTGAAATTCCGTAGCCGCTGTGTTTGCCCCCAACTTGCCACTTTGTTGCTTCATTGACTAATTTTCCGGCTCCGCCAATAGCTGCAGTTGAGCTCACATGACAAAAGTGCTTTATATTGTGCTTTAGCGAGAAGTCAACCAAGCACGCGGTTACATAGCGATTTTGTTGCAGACAGTCTTCGAAGTCTGCTTTGAAAAAAGAGACCAACGCCGCACAGTGGTAAACAACTTCAGTTCCTTGAACGAGCTGTTCTACATCTACGAAATCTGTGAGATCTGCTTGCACCCATTGAATTAGCTCCCATTTTTTGTCTGCTTCTTCTTGGAAATAGTAGTCGAAGAGTTTTTTAATCTCATTGACTTTTGATTCTTTGCGAAAACTGGCACGACATGGCTGCCCGTTTTTAACGAGTGCTACCAGTACATGACTGCCTAACAATCCGGTGGCTCCGGTTACTAAATTCACGGCTTAAAGCTAGCGATTACATTTGATTATAATAGGCAGTTAACGCTTCTTTGATTTTTTCTTGGGCAAATGACAGTTGTTCAGGCGTATGTGCTGAAGAGATGAAACCTACTTCATAGCCGCTAGGGCCAAAGTATACACCTTGATCTAGAAGATAGTGATGCATAAAGTTAAAGGCACTCATGTCGCTGTTGATTTGTTCTGCAGCGGCGATGCGTTTTTTACCATTAAATGAAAACCAAAAAATAGAGCCGATACTGACAAGCTCCATTGGGAAATGATGTTGGGCAGCAAACTCATTGATGCCTTGTACAAATTCGTTGGTTTTTTGAGCCTGTTGTGTATAAAAATCAGGTGCAGCGCAAAGCTCGAGCTGTGCAAGGCCAGCAGCCATTGCTACTGGGTTTCCTGATAGCGTACCCGCCTGATAAACTGGCCCATCAGGAGAAACAAACTGCATGATTTCTTTTTTTGCACCGTAAGCTCCGACAGGTAGCCCTCCTCCAATGATCTTACCATAAGTAACGATATCTGGAGTAATATTATAGTATTCAGCGGCGCCCCCAAAAGCAACCCTGAATCCGGAAATGACTTCATCAAAAATTAACAACACATTGTATTGTGTGCAGAGTTCGCGAAGTTCCGTTAGAAAACTCAGGTCTTGTAAAATAAGGCCATTGTTGGCTGGAATTGGCTCAATGATGACAGCCGCTAAATCGTGGTGATTGGCTTCAAAGCAAGCTTTGAGTGCAGCGAAGTCATTTAATGGCAACACCAAGGTTTCATTAGCAAAAGCCTCAGGAACCCCCGCACTTGATGAGGTGCCGAAGGTTACCAAACCACTACCGGCTTTTACTAATAGCGCATCAACGTGTCCGTGATAACAACCCTCAAACTTGATGATTTTATTTTTTCCGGTTGCACCACGGGCCAGGCGCAATGCACTCATTACAGCTTCTGTACCTGAACTTGTGAAGCGAATTTTATCGATAAAAGGCAACCTTTGAAGCATAAAAGAAGCCAACTCGTTTTCTTTTTTTGTTGGCGCACCAAAACTTGCACCGTTACTTAAGGTTGCAACAATTTTTTCAAAAACATAAGGATGGTTATGTCCGTGAATGAGCGGCCCCCAGCTACAGCAAAAATCTATAAATTCGTTGCAGTCTTCGTCCCAAATGTTGGCACCATTGCCTTTGGCAATAAATAAAGGAGTTCCGCCGACTGACTTAAATGCCCGAACCGGAGAATTGACGCCCCCGGGAAAGTATTCTTTGGCTGCTTCAAATAATTCAGCCGAACGGCTGCGGTTAATCGGAGAGGGAGTCTTCATTCTTATGTATATTTGTGGCAACAAAAGTACGAATAAAGCAGCGCATATGGAATTCCAAGACAGCCTTGAATACGCAAAAAAATTAGACCACCAAGATCCTTTAGCCGAGTTCCGTTCGCGCTTTTATTTTCCAGATTTCCACACCGCAAACCCAGTATATTTCACGGGCAACTCTTTAGGCCTGCAACCAAAAACAGCGGCTACATACTTACAAGAAGAACTTGAAGATTGGGCTAAATACGGAGTTGAGGGTCATTTTTTATCGCGCAGGCCATGGTTTTCTTATCACGAAAACTTGACCGCTATGGCTGCAAAAATTGTCGGGGCTCTTCCAATAGAACTCGTGATCACACACTCACTTACAACAAACTTGCATTTGTTAATGGTGT
The DNA here is from genome assembly GCA_046073985.1 of Flavobacteriales bacterium. Taxonomy (GTDB): domain Bacteria; phylum Bacteroidota; class Bacteroidia; order Flavobacteriales_D; family Crocinitomicaceae; genus UBA952. The sequence continues at coordinate 4,722 of JBJTNI010000023.1, forward strand.
CTTTCTATCGTCCGAATGGCAAGCGTGTAAAAATTCTTTGTGAAGAAAAAGCCTTTCCATCAGATCAGTATGCTTTGGCCTCACAAGTGTCATTCCATGGTTTACCTCAAGATGCATTGGTTGAGGTTGGTCCAAGAGCCGGCGAGCAGCTCATCCGAGAGGAAGATATTCTCGCTAAAATTCAAGAATTAGGAGACGAATTAGCCTTGGTTATGATAGGCGGCGTAAATTATTATACGGGCCAATATTTTGACCTCGAGAAAATTACTCAGGCAGGCCACGCTGTGGGGGCGGTTGTTGGCTTTGATTTGGCACACGCAGCAGGAAACGTGAACCTGCAACTACACAACTGGAATGTTGATTTTGCTGCTTGGTGCGGCTATAAATACTTAAATTCATCCCCTGGAGGAGTTTCCGGTATGTTTGTTCATGAACGACATGCCAACAATAAATCCTTACCGCGTTTTGCCGGTTGGTGGGGACACAACAAAGCTGAGCGCTTTCAAATGCAACCTGGTTTTGATCCTATTCCAGGAGCAGAAGGTTGGCAATTGAGTAATGCGCCAGTCTTAGGAATGGCTGCACATTTGGCCGCTCTTGAAATTTTTGAAGAAGCTGGAATGGACCGAATTGGTCAAAAACGAGACCAACTCACGGCTTATCTTGAATATTTAATCAATGAGGTCTCTGTTCGAAATAAAGAAAAGTGCGAATTTGAATTGATTACGCCAAGCTCGCCAGAACAAAGAGGTTCACAGTTATCAATAATGGCAAAAGGTCAGGGACGTCAACTTTTCGAACAACTTACTGCTTTGGGTGTTATCGCCGACTGGCGCGAACCAAATGTCATTCGAATTGCACCTGTGCCACTCTATAATTCTTACGAAGATTGTTACCGATTTGCTCAGTTCTTAGAGCAGGCCATTCGTTAAACGCTGTTTATAAAGATTAATTAGGTATGCTGAGCAATATAATGCTCAATATCAGTGGAAAAATGCTTCATTTCTAAAGACCTCACAATGGTTTCAATTTCTTCGGCATTTGCATGAGCAGGAAGCTTTTGAGCGTGCTGAAACAATAATTTTCCTTTGTCGAATTCTTCGTTGACTAAATGTATACTAATGCCGCTGAAATTTTCTTGTGCCGCTGCTACTGCCAGATGAACTTTGTTACCGTACATGCCGGCTCCACCATAGTTGGGCAACAATGACGGATGAATATTGATGATTTTATCAGGATATGCGGCGATCAATTCAGCTGGTATTTTTTTCAAGAACCCAGCTAAGATGATCCATTGAGCATTTTGTTGCTTGCAATAATCTAAATAGGCGCTAAAATCTTGACCATTGATGAATTTGAATGCCACTCCTTGGTTTTCACAAAAAGTAGCCATTTCAGAATTCTCTTTACTTGAGACTACTCCACAGACTTTAATCGCTTCATTTCCATCAAAATAGCGAATAATTTCTCTTGCGTTGCTGCCAGCGCCAGAAATAAAAATGATTATTTGAGTATGCATTTCGTCAACAAAGTTAAGCATAGTGAGTGATTCCAAGTATTTGAGCCCTCAAGTGTTGATAAATTAAATTCACATAAGTTTTGTTTATTGGGCGATAGTTTTTTTCTTTGCAAGCTGAAACCTTTAAATTTTAAAAAATGTCTGACATCAAAGCTAAAGTTATCGCGATCATCGTAGATAAACTGAATGTTGAAGAAAGTGAAGTAACTAACGAAGCTAGCTTCACAAATGACTTGGGTGCTGATTCACTCGACACCGTTGAGTTAATCATGGAATTCGAGAAACAATTTAACATTTCTATTCCAGACGATAAAGCAGAAGGTATCCAAACTGTTGGTGACGCTGTTGCTTACATCGAAGCTAACGTGTAATCTTATACGCTACTAATTTACAGGTATGCAATTAAAAAGAGTTGTTGTTACAGGGCTTGGTGCGCTCACCCCAATAGGAAACACAGTACAAGAATACTGGGATGGCCTAATGGCTGGCAAGAGTGGAGCTGCTCCCATCAAACAATTTGATGCTTCTTTATTCAAGACGCAATTTGCATGTGAATTAAAAGATTTCAATGTAGAAGATCACATTGATAAAAAAGAAGCACGCAAGCTTGATCAATTTTCGCAGTATGCCATAGTTACCGCTACGGAAGCTATGGCAGATGCTGCGTTGCTAGAGTCAAACCCTAACCTCGATCGCATTGGCGTTATTTGGGGTTCAGGTGTAGGAGGCTTGAAAACTTTCCAAGAAGAAGCCAGAGAATATTTTGGCGGAGACGGAACACCGCGTTTCAATCCTTTCTTTATTCCTAAAATGATTGCTGATATCGCAGCAGGGCACATCTCTATTAAATATGGTCTTCGCGGACCAAATTATGTATGTGTTTCAGCTTGTGCATCAGCCACAAACGCAATCATAGATGCCTTTAACCTCATTCGCCTTGGAAAAGCTGATGCCATCGTCACAGGTGGTTCAGAAGCGGGCGTCAATGAAATGGGCATGGGTGGTTTTAACGCATTAAAAGCGCTTTCTACCCGCAACGACTCACCAGAGACGGCATCTCGTCCGTTTGACCTCGACCGCGATGGTTTTGTGTTAGGCGAAGGTTCTGGTTGTCTTATCCTCGAAGAATACGAGCACGCTGTGAAAAGAGGTGCAAAAATTTATGCTGAAGTAATCGGAGGCGGAATGTCCGGAGACGCTTACCACATGACAGCACCTCATCCAGATGGAATCGGCGCTAGAAACACCATGTTAGCTGCCTTAGAAGACGCCGAAATATCACCAAAAGATGTCGATTACGTGAACGTTCATGGTACATCTACACCACTTGGCGATATCGCTGAGGTCAAAGCTATTCAAAGCGTTTTTGGCGAGCATGCCTATGACCTCAATATCAGCTCAACAAAATCTATGACGGGTCACTTACTTGGTGCTGCAGGCGCTATTGAAGCAGTTGCCTGTGTGTTGTCTGTTCAAAATGACATGATTCCACCAACGATCAATCACTTTACAGATGATCCTGAGCTAGATCCAAAATTAAATTTTACTTTTCACAAGCCACAGGCCAGAACTGTAAATATTGCGCTCTCTAATACTTTCGGTTTTGGAGGCCACAACACAAGCATCATCGTAAAGAAATTCAAAGCTTAAGTTGCTGAAATTTCCTTTGTTTTCAAAGAAAAAAACCGACGATGAACTCAAGCTCATCAGGTTTCTTATGAAGCAATTTGGTTATAAGCCAATTCAATTAGCCCATTTTAAGCAAGCGCTTACTCATAAAAGCATATTGGCTGAAGAAGCGATATTACAAGCCAATGAACGTTTAGAATTCCTAGGAGACGCCATTTTAGATGCCATCGTGGCTGCCTACATTTTTGAAAAATATCCGGATGCCGACGAAGGAAAGCTCACCAAAATTAAATCCAAGATTGTCAATCGCAAGACGCTTTCAGGAATAGGCGAGCGCATGGGAATACGTGACCACTTGGTCTATAATAAAAGCCGAAGCATCAATTTAGCTGGCCTTGAAGGAAATGCGCTAGAAGCTTTAGTGGGTGCAATTTATCTCGATGCTGGCTATGAACAAACCAAGAAAATCATACGCAATAATGTCCTGAGAAAGTATTTGAATCTTGCTCAATTGCTCGAAGAAGAAATCGATTTTAAATCTGCTTTATTTATTTGGTGTCAACGAAAAAAATTGAGTCTAGAATTTCAATTAGCCGAGGAGCAATTCATTGATGGCAAATGGCATTACGAAATGGAAGTGCAAATCAATAGGACGGCTTATGGAAAGGGCAAGGGGCTTTCAAAAAAAGAAGCTGAACAAGCAGCATCAAAAGAAACCCTGGCCTTGATGGGAGAAATTTAATACCACCATACAAATTCTAAAATTTGTAGTACATTTGTAACAACAAAAGCAGATAACAATGACTTGGACAGATTTCGTTTATAAAATTGGTGACGCATTTCAATGGTCTTTTGGCTTCTTTGAATTCGTTCAAAACTACTTCAATAACATCTTAATCGTATTGGGCTTTTTTGGCTTTTACTTTTGGATGCGCACACAAAAACGTCTCAGTGACAAATCAAATGTACCTGTAGAAGTCAAAGACAACCAAGGTTGGTACAAAAAAGAGGGGCAACAGCTTAAATAAGCTTTCTGATACTATAAAAAAAGGGCGGTTATTTAACCGCCCTTTTTTTGTGTCTTGTAATGACTATTATTTTTCAGACAAAAGCGAAGAAGTCAAAAATTCGCGGTTCATGCGTGCGATATTTTCAAGAGAAATTCCTTTAGGGCACTCTACTTCACAAGCACCAGTATTGGTACAGTTACCAAATCCTTCTTCATCCATTTGGCGAACCATATTGAGTACGCGATCTTTGGCCTCAACTTTTCCTTGCGGTAGAAGAGCATATTGAGAAACTTTAGCACCCACAAAAAGCATGGCCGAGCCATTTTTGCAGGTCGCAACACAAGCACCACAACCGATACAAGCTGCTGCTTCAAATGCTTTGTCTGCGTCTGCTTTTGGAATAGGAATAGCGTTGGCGTCCATGGTGCGGCCCGATGTATTCACAGAAACGAAACCACCTGCTTGTTGAATGCGATCAAATGCTGAACGGTCAACAACTAAATCTTTGATAATTGGAAATGCACGAGATCTCCAAGGCTCTACATAGATAGTATCTCCGTCTTTGAAACTACGCATGTGCAACTGACATGTGGTTGTTCCGGTCTCAGGCCCATGGGCCCTTCCGTTGATGTACAATGAGCACATTCCACAAATACCTTCACGACAGTCGTGGTCAAATGCTATCGGTTCTTTTTGTTCATTGATAAGTTGCTCGTTTAATTGATCGAGCATTTCAAGGAAAGAACTATCTGTAGATACCTGATTGAGGCTATAGGTCTCTAGACCGCCTTTCGCATTGGTATTTTTTTGTCTCCAGATTTTGAGCGTAATGTTGATGTATTTTGAAGCCATACTGTTCTTATTTATAGTTGCGCGCAGCAATTTTAATAAATTCATAATTCAAAGCTTCCTTATGAAGGCTAGCTTTTGTCGCGTCTCCACCTTGGTACTCCCATGCGGCTACGTATTTGAAGTTGTCGTCATCACGTAGTGTTTCGCCTTCGTTGTCCTGGTATTCTTCACGGAAGTGACCGCCACAAGACTCCTGACGATGTAAAGCATCTACAGCCATTAGTTGTCCGAGCTCAATAAAGTCTGCTACTCGCATTGCTTTATCGAGTTCTGGATTCATTTCGTTGGCATCTCCAGGAACAAATACGTCGTTGTAAAACTCCTCTTTGAGCGCAGCAATTTCTTCAACTGCTTGTTTCAAGCCCGCTTCGTTTCTAGCCATACCAACTTTATTCCACATGATCAAGCCTAAGCGTTTGTGGAAATGATCTACAGATTTTGTCCCTTTGTTATTGAGAAAACGATCAATATTGGCCTTCACGTCTGCCTCTGCGGCTTCAAACTCTGGTGTATCTGTGGCTATTTTACCAGTACGGATGTCGTTTGCCAAATAATCGGAAATCGTATAAGGCAAAACGAAATAACCATCTGCTAAACCTTGCATTAGAGCTGATGCCCCTAGACGATTGGCTCCGTGATCAGAGAAGTTTGCTTCACCTGTAACGAAACAGCCTTCGATGGAACTTTGAAGGTTGTAGTCTACCCATACACCACCCATTGTGTAGTGAACCGCTGGGTAAATTTTCATCGGAGTTTCGTATGGGTTGTCGTCGGTAATTTTTTGGTACATCTGGAAGAGGTTGCCATACTTTTCTTCGATCCATTTTTTACCGAGTTCAAGTATTTTCTCTTCTGTTGGGTTGTGGTCACCCTGAGCAAAAGCTGATTGACGGCCTTTGTTTCGGATTTCTGTAGCGAAGTCAAGGTAGACACCTTCGTTAGTATCATTTGCTTCGATACCATAACCGGCATCACAACGCTCTTTGGCAGCTCTTGATGCGACATCACGTGGAACCAAGTTACCGAAAGCAGGGTAGCGTCTTTCTAAGAAATAGTCGCGGTCTTCTTCAGCAATTTGCGTAGGCTTTAAACGTCCTTCGCGAATTGCTTCGGCATCTTCTTTTTTCTTTGGTACCCAAATGCGGCCTGAGTTTCTCAAGGATTCTGACATAAGCGTCAACTTCGATTGATTGGTGCCGTGTACAGGAATACAAGTCGGGTGAATTTGAACAAAACAAGGGTTTGCGAACATAGCCCCTTTTTTGTGGACTTTCCATGCAGCAGATACGTTGCTTCCCATGGCATTTGTAGATAGGAAGTAGACATTTCCATAGCCTCCACTTGCCAAAACAACTGCGTGGGCAGAATGGCGCTCGAGTTCGCCAGTAACTAAGTTTCTGGCAATAATGCCGCGTGCTTTGCCATCTATTTTAACCAGATCCATCATTTCGTGGCGGTGATACATTTTCACACGGCCTAAACCGATTTGACGAGAAAGGGCTGAATAAGCACCTAATAAGAGTTGTTGACCTGTTTGCCCGGCAGCATAAAAAGTACGTTGTACTTGTGTTCCACCAAATGAACGGTTGTCAAGCAAACCGCCATATTCACGTGCAAAAGGAACACCTTGAGCAACACATTGGTCTATGATATTACCGGATACTTCAGCTAAGCGATATACGTTGGCTTCACGAGCACGGTAATCGCCTCCTTTGATGGTATCGTAAAATAAGCGATAAATTGAGTCACCGTCATTTTGATAGTTTTTTGCCGCGTTGATACCACCTTGTGCTGCAATGGAGTGTGCACGACGAGGAGAATCTTGGAAACAAAAAGCTTTTACGTTGTAGCCCATTTCACCAAGAGAAGCGGCTGCTGAAGCTCCGGCCAAACCTGTACCGACAACAATGATGTCAATTTTTGGACGGTTGTTAGGAGCAACCAACTTCATGTGGTTTTTATGATTGGTCCATTTCTCTGAGATTGGACCTTCCGGAATGCGCGAATTTAATGTTGACATAGCCTAATTCCTAGTGGTTCTGGTAAATAATAACGGGGATAATTGCAAACAATAATGGCACAATGATAGCAAAGGCCACTCCCAATTTTTTAATAAGTGGGGTATATTTCGGATGGTTGATTCCTAATGACTGGAAGGCACTTTGGAAACCGTGTAAGAGGTGGTAAGCCAAAACAATCATGGAAATCACGTAAAATAATACGGCGAAAAGCGCACCTTCGTTTTTGCTTTTGCTAAAGAAATCCATTACTAAGGTGTGTAGATCGCGGTAGCCTTCGGCAACTTTTACGTTTGTTCCTTTGATGTATAAATCTGTTCCTTTTTCAACAATGTTGTTTGGATCCTTTGGAATGGGTTGTACACCTGGTACATGCGTGTAATAAAGCTCAGTATTGGCCGCACCCATCATTTGATTTTTCATTTCAAGTGTGTAGGTATGAAGAGGAACCTCTTCTTTCACTTTCATTTTCCACCAGAAATTAGCCATGTGTGTGGCCAAGAAAACTAAAATGAGCGTTCCTAAAATAGCCATGCTACGGCTTGCAGAGCTTGAATTGGCACCTGGCTTGCTGTAGGCATAGCGAACTGGGCGCGCTTTGCGGTTTTGAACTGTGAGTAAAAGACCATCTACCACGTGGATCAGGACCGCTGCATAAGTAACGTAGGATAAAATTTTAATAAAAGGATTGTGCCCCATGAAATAGGCATATTCATTGAATGCACGACGGCCTTCTTCGCCGGTTTTAAGAATAAGCTGGAGGTTTCCGAGAAGGTGCCCAACTAAAAAAGTACATAGGAAGAGACCAGTAAGGGCCATGAAGACCTTTTTACCGATAGAAGATTTAAATAATACTGACTTACTCATAAGAAACTTTCATTTGTAGTGGTGCAAATTTAATTCAACAACATTTAATTGTAACAAAAGTTGCCAATTTAATCGATTTTCTTAAGCTATTTAGAACGATTATTGATAGCTCAATAAACATTGATTTTCATTGCTTTCTAATTCAACAGCGGCGCCAAGACTCAACGCTTGGTTATCGTCGATATGCCCAGCAGGGAAACCGAAGCAAATTGGGATTTTTCGAAACTGAAAATGGCTCAAAATAAGATCATAAATATCCATGCCAAAAGGCACGTCGGTATCTTCTAAATCGGTCATACCGCCAACAATGAGTCCGCTGATTTTCTCAAGAGCACCATGCTTGCGCAACGCATGCATCATCCGATCAATATGATACAGATGTTCGGCTAAATCTTCGATAAATAATAGTGCCCCAGAAAAGTCATAGCGCTCTGGTGTAGCTAACATGCTGAAAACAATGCTCAGGTTGCCCCCAATTAAAAGACCTTGTGCGGTTCCTTTTTGATTTTTTGGATGCGCGGCAAATTCAAAGCTATTTTTCTCCCCAAAAAGTAATTCCTTAAGACGGGCTTTGGACCGGGCGCTATTTTTCTCAATATTTAGAGCCATTGTACCGTGTATGCTTTGGAAACCAAGACTTTGAATTTTATGATGTAAAACACAAATGTCAGAAAAGCCAATGATCCATTTTGGTTCTCGGATAAACTGAGCCCATTGGATGCCATCAAGTAATTGAATGCAGCCGTAACCTCCTCGCACACACCAAATGGCTTTTGCCTCTGGGTGGTCTATACCTTCTTGTAAATCGGTGAGCCTTTCTAAAATAGAGCCAGAAAAGTAATGATGGCGCCCACCTAAATACTGACTTCTAATGGCAATTAAACCAATAGACGACAACCATTTTTCGGCAGCTAAAATATAATGTTCTTCAATCGCTTTTGCGGGTGCACACAAATACACATAATCGCCAGGTTGTAATGACGGAGGGGCTTGCAACATAGTTAGTTCAATAATGCGTTCAAAAGTTGAAGGTCAATAGGACTGGTAATTTTGAGGTTCTCTTCGTTACTCAATACAAGAATGGGCTGAATACCAATAGATTCTACAACACTTGCGTCATCTGTGAAGCTGCTGTCAAATGGTTGTGCATATGCTTTTTTAAGTACAGCTGCATGAAAACACTGTGGCGTGTGTACCAAAAAATATTCAGACCTATTCACAGAAAAAGATGCGTTGAAAGTTCCCTTACGGATAGAATCTTTTGCAGGCAAAACAGGGACAACCGCCTCTGCACTTTTTAAGCCTGAAAAGCAGCGTTCAATCGTTTCATTACTTACCAATGGCCGAACACCATCGTGCACTGCAATGTATTCACCAGCGCAGTATTGTAATGCATTTTGAATGGAATGAAAGCGCTCTTTTCCTCCATCTATCAATTGGTGAGCAATCTGGACATTATATTGAGCAAGCAAACCCTCCCAATATGAAAACCAATCGGAAGGCAGTGTGATTAAAAGTTGCGCGGTCGGGTCAAAAGAATAGAAACGTTCGAGCGTGTGGATTAAAACCGGTTTGTTTCCGAGCAATAAAAATTGTTTTGGAACATCAGTTTGCATGCGCTTACCGATGCCACCAGCCGTTATGATGATTGATTTTTTCACTGCACTCAAAGATAAGTAAACTTTAGTTGTGCTAATGAACAGGTAGCATCTTCAGGTGTTTTGGCAAAAGAGAAATTTTGAAACGATGGCCGCCAATATATTCTCCGTCTGTTTCGGCGTGTAAAAATTGCTCCTCACAGTTGAGTTCAATAGGGAAGGACACCTCCAGATAATGTGCTTCTGGGTGTTTGATCTGTTTGCCGCGTTTCACCTTGAGCACATTTTTTAAATAGTCGAATAATGAAACTTTCCCAAGTAGTGTTAATTTGAGTTGACCATCGTTGATTCGAGCGCCAGGATGTATGTAAAGTCCGTCTCCAAAGATATTGCCATTACAAAATGCAGCTAACAACAATTCGCCATTGTATTGAAAATGTTCACTTTGAATGCTGACCTGAGGCCTTTTATATTGCAAAAATGTCTGAATAATAGCCAATCCGTAAGAAAAGTTTGGCCCAAAACGTTTTCTGAAGTTTTGGAGTTGTAATACAACTGCTCCTCCAAAACCAACATCGGCAATATTGGCAAAATAGCGAGAGGTGGCCTCGGTTTGAAGCAGGCCAACATCGAAATTTTCGAAGCTTGAAGTACTAATTTGCGTAAAGAAGTCATATTTTACGGAATACCCCGCCGAACGATAAAAATCATTGCCCGTCCCATTTGGTAAAACGCCAAGTATGGGAGAAAATCTAGCATTAGGGTGTGTGCAAACACCATTTACTAGCGTGTTGAATGTGCCATCACCACCCACGCACAATAAATGCGTACAACTTGTATCTAATTGATGAATAAAAGCAAGTGCTTCATCGGGATTTTGGCTTGTGTAGAGCTGAAAATGTTCGCCAAAAAAGGCCTTTAGATCAGAGAGTAATTCTTGGTTTTGAGCCAGAATCTTTTTGTTTCCGTTAGTAATGCAATAGATGTGATGCATTCGGAAAGTTAGTAAAAAAATTAATATTGTATTTGAAGACTGCTAGACTGTTGCCATGCTTCACCGTTGATACGTGCGGTAACAAAGTAAATGTAATAGCCACGGGTAAGTTTTTCACCACTGACATCAGTGCCGTCCCATTTGAAATCGGGTTGTGTGGATTTGTAAACTACTTGGTTGTTTTGATCGAGCACAACCAAACTAAAGTCCGTCACTTCGAGGTCTTTCCAATTGATCAAGAGCAAATCATTTTGACCGTCGCCATTTGGGGTAAAAATGTTTGGAAGCGTTGGTTTCGAAATAGCTCTCTTCGGCGCTGAGGTTGGTGCTGCATTTTGTGAGCCGAGACTTGGGTTATCATAGACAATAGTTGCTGTTGTTTGTTGAGAATTCTGAAAATTAGTTGCCGCATTTACTGTGTTTGCAACAGGCGTATGATTAATTGAGGGTATTGGAGATAAATGTATGCTAGCATTTTGCAATGCAGAATCGTCTATTTCAATGATCTGAGGCGTGTTTAGTAAATGATTTTGAAATTCATTCAACTGAATCTCCGAGCCAGCTTTGTTGATGTCGGTTTTTATAGATCCGTTTTCAACACTATTAATGACGGGACTATTTATTTCTGTTTGGCCACCTTGTCGAGTTTTCTCAAGCTTCTCTATTTTGGCTTTCTGATCTGGCCTAGCAGTTTCTTTAGTAGTGCTGAGGTATACGAAATAGATTGTGGTAATAGTAACAACCGCCGCACCAAAACCAAGTAGCGTTTTTGTGAGTAGCCCCATGCTAGATTGAATAGTATTTGTGGCAATTGATGACGACACAGCAGCCCAAACTGATGGGTCCACCGGAAGTTGGTGTTCAGTAAGGTTTTTTGCAAATAATTCTTTGATGTCGTCTTTTTCCATCATTGTTCAATTTTGTCTAGGCGGTCTTTCAAATATGCTCTGGCTCTGAGGTATTGTGTTTTTGACGTGCTTTCGCTGATGCTGAGTTGCTTGGCAATTTCTTGATGTGAAAAACCTTCAATTGCAAATAAGTTAAAAACTGTACGGTATCCGTCGGGTAAACTTTGAACGAGCTTCAAAAGATCATCCGCTATGAGTTTTTCAAGGCTGTGGTCATGGTGTGCAATTTTAAAGCTGACATCGTCTAATGAAATATCGGCAAGCAGCTTTTTGTCTTTGCGCAATTGATCAAGACAAGTATTAACGGTGATTTTTTTGAGCCATCCTTCAAACACCCCTTCAAATTTATATGTTGGCAGATGGCCATAAATTTTTACGAAGGCATCTTGTAAAGCATCTTGTGCACGCGGCATTTCTTTCATGTAACGCAAACAAATTACAAGGAGTTTAGGAGCATAAATGTCAAACAACGCTTTTTGAGCCCTCGGACTACCAGCTATACAACCTAGTATCATCTCTCGTTCATCCATGACTCGGCTCTATTGACGGTGGTTGTTTTCAAAAAGTTGCATGCCATAGGCAAGATAGTTTATTTCTTTTAATTTCGTAGCTCAACTTCCTAATCTTTCATTTTATGCGCAAGCTTATTTTCGCAATATGGTTAACGCTTTTTAGTTGTAATTTGTCTTTTGCACAACAGGGCGCCTACTATCCTTTTGTAGCAGAAATACAACTCAATGATCGGCTGCAAATTCAGGTAACTGCTTCGCTTCCAAAACTTGATGCCAATACGCCGATCACCATTAAAAACGGAAAAGAAGTGTACCAGTTGTCCGTAAAAAAACGGATTTCAGACACCATCGTTTATCAATTTCCTGGTCAAGATGCCGAATGGAGAATAGCTTTTGATAAAGACTTTTCAGATGCCAGAGGATGGTGGATCAATTACAATAAAAAAGTCCCAGTGCGCTATCCAATTCATTTACATAGTGGATTTTTAGAGCTCCCTGCTCCAGAAGTTAATGAGGCGAATATTAGCGGCAGATGGCGTGTTATTTTTGCACCAGGAACCCCAAATGAAGAGACCCTTGTAGGAGTTTTTGAGCAAGAAATCGGAAATTTTGTAAGTGGGAGCTTTTTAAGCGAAACCGGTGATTACCGTTATTTGCACGGCTATATTTCGGAGGGAAAGTTTCATTTACAAACATATACCGGTTATTGGGCATTCATGGTTGATGCAACCCTTCAAAACAATGACCAAATGTCAGGCAACTTCTACAGTGGAGCAAGCTATAATGTGCCTTTTACTGCATTGCGAGATGCTGCTGTTCAATTACGTGATGAAAGCAGCTTAACTTATTTAATCAAGCGAGATGAAACCGTATATCTCAAAGGACTCACAAAACTAAATGGTAGAAAGGTTAATTTAGATTTAAACAAGCAAAATCAAGTGACGCTCATTCAAATAATGGGAACGTGGTGCCCTAATTGTATAGATGAAAGCCAATTATTAATTGACTTGCAAAAAGAATACGGAGATAATGGCTTGAGGGTTATAGGCCTTGCTTTTGAGGTAGGTAATAATGCAAAAACACAAAGAGCTCGCTTGACAAAATTCGCAAAAGAGTTAGGAATCAATTACGAATTGTATTTGGCAGGAACGTCGAGCAAAGAAGCCGCTGCAGCCTATTTTCCGATGCTCAATGGGATCATGAGTTTTCCGACATCTATATTAGTAGATAGTCAAGGAAAAGTTGTTGCTATACACACTGGATTCAGTGGCCCAGCTACTGGACAGGCATATATTGATTTAGTACAAAAATTCAAACAGGAAATCGAAGGAGCACTGTCTGAATAGCTACAAACTAGCGGCCCATCAAGAAAGGATACTTGTCTATGTTTTTCAGGGCAATACTTGTACCACGTGCAACTGCTCTGAGCGGATCTTCAGCGATATGCACTGGCAATTTGGTTTTGGTAGAAATTCTTTTATCGAGCCCACGAAGCATAGAACCACCACCGGCTAAGTAAATACCCGTCTTGTAGATGTCAGCAGAGAGTTCTGGCGGAGTCATTTCAAGGGCGCTTAGAATTGCCTCTTCTATTTTGGCGATTGTTTTGTCTAGGGCGTGTGCAACTTCTTGGTAAGAAACCATGATTTCTTTTGGAATACCTGTCATGAGGTCACGACCACGAACCGCGAAATCTGCAGGTGGGTTTTCTAACTCAGGGAGGGCTGCTCCAACTTCAATTTTTATTTGTTCGGCAGTGCGTTCACCCACTAAGATATTGTGTTGGCGACGCATGTATTCTTCGATGTCATTGGTAAAATCGTCACCAGCAATACGGATAGATTTATCACAGACGATACCACCAAGTGCAATAACTGCAATTTCTGAAGTACCACCACCTATGTCAATGATCATGTTACCCATTGGCTCTTCTACATCGATACCGATACCGATTGCAGCAGCCATTGGCTCATGAATGAGGTAAACTTCTTTGGCGCCAGCGTGTTCAGCTGAATCTTGTACGGCGCGTTTTTCTACTTCAGTAATACCTGATGGAATACAAATTACCATGCGCAAAGTTGGGTTGAACAAGCTGCGTCCTGGGTTGATCATTTTAATCATCCCTTTGATCATTTGCTCTGCACTTTGGAAGTCAGCGATTACACCGTCCTTGAGCGGGCGTACCGTTTCGATCAATTTGTGTGTCTTACCATGCATCTGCTGCGCCTTTCGACCAATCGCCACCACCTTACCGGTTTGGATGTCTTTGGCAACAATAGATGGTTCATCAACGACAACTTTGTCGTTCCAAATGATGAGGGTGTTTGCCGTACCGAGGTCGATGGCAATTTCCTGCGTAAGAAAGTTAAAAAGGCCCATGTTAAGCGCTAATTTATGTGGTAACCTTCACGTATTCGTAAATAGCGTCGAAAGGTTACATTAATTTCGAAACAATTTCAAATTTATTTCAGGGTGTCTTTTAATGCTTGAAATGACGGACACCAGTAAACACCATACTCATTTGGTTTGCGTCGCAATAAGCAATTGAAAGATCATCTTTTACTGAGCCTCCTGGTTGAATAACTGCATTGATTTGTTCATTATGCGCAATTTCTACACAATCAGGAAATGGGAAAAACGCATCACTGGCCATTACGGCGCCGTTGAGGTCGAAGCCAAATGATTTGGCTTTGTGAATGGCTTGTCTGAGCGCATCTACTCGAGAAGTTTGACCTGTACCGCTTGCCAGTAATTGTCCGTTTTTCGCCAAAATAATGGTATTTGATTTCGTGTGTTTTACCAATTTATTAGCAAAAAGAAGATCTTCGATTTCTGCAGTACTTGGCGCAACTTTTGTCTTCACTTCGAGGTTTTCAGGGCCCTCTGTAGCTAAATCGGCATCTTGTACTAAATAACCATTAAGGGCGCTGCGCACCAAAGTAGTTGGAAGCTCGACATCATTTTGAACAAGAATAATGCGGTTTTTCTTTGATTGTAAAAGCTCGACAGCCTCTTTGGTGTAGGAAGGTGCAATCAGAACCTCACAGAATAAATCATTGATGAGTGTTGCTGTATCGAGGTCAATTTGAGCATTGGCAATTAGGATACCACCAAAAGCACTAACTGGGTCAGCGGCTAGGGCTGTTTCGTATGCTTCCTTCAAGGTGTTTCGGGTAGCGAGCCCACAGGCGTTGTTGTGCTTTAAAATACCAAAGGTGGGTTTGTCTTGTTTGAACTCGTTCATGAGGCGAACCGCTGCATCGACATCTAGTAAATTATTGTAAGACAATTCTTTACCATGAAGTTTAGTAAAGAGTGCGTCGAGGTCTCCAAAGAAAATACCTTTTTGATGCGGGTTTTCACCGTAGCGAAGAGGGCTTTGTTTTTCTTCGCTGATTTTGAGGTATGCACTTTCCTGATTCACGAAGTACTGATGAATCATGGTGTCGTAGTGAGACGAGACATGGAACGCCTCGGCAGCAAAATTTTTGCGTTGCTCAAGACTAGTGCTAGCTCCTTGTTGAGTTAGGATTTCTAAAAACTGACTGTATTGACGCACGCTTGGAATAATGACGACGTCGTTGAAGTTTTTTGCTGCAGCGCGAATAAGTGAAATACCACCGATGTCAATTTTTTCGATGATATCGGCATGGCTTGCTCCGCTTTGAACGGTTTCTTCAAAAGGGTAGAGGTCTACAATGACAAGGTCAATTGAACCAAGATTGTGCGCTGCCATGTGTGCTTGATCTGCGGCTAAATCTCGGCGATTGAGGATGCCACCAAAAATGGCAGGATGCAAGGTTTTTACACGCCCCCCTAAGATTTCAGGAAACTGAGTGACATCTTCTACAGCTGTTACTGGGATACCCAGTTCTTGAATGAAAGCAAGGGTGCCGCCAGTAGATAAAATTTCAACGTTGTTTTCGTGTAATTTTTGCACGATAGGCGCCAAACCATCTTTATAATAAACGGAAATTAATGCGCGCTGAATAGCTTTTGAATTTGTCATTTTGAATTGGAAAATGCAAAGTTACGCTATAAATAAAAAGGCCCACTAAAAAGTAGGCCTTATTTTATATGAATTTACGTTCAGCTTATATCCGGCCGAAGCTGTTTCTATCCTGAGCACATTTCACAACCCTCTGGATCGTCGAGTGAACATGCAATTGCAGCTTGTTGGTCTTCGATGGTTTGAGCTTTGGTTTCTTCAACAACAGTTTTATCAACTGTAAATTTGATCGCATCTGTTGCTGCTTTGGTGCGCAGGTAGTACATACCAGTTTTAAGACCTTTTTCCCAACCGTAGAAGTGCATGGAAGTTAATTTACCGAAGTTGGCATTTTCCATAAAGATGTTAAGAGACTGACTTTGGCAAATGTAAGCGCCACGGTCTGCGGCTTGCTCGATAATTGCTTTCTGAGAAATTTCCCAAGCTGTTTTGTAGAGGTCTTTGAGGCGTTGTGGAATTTCTTGGATGTTTTGAATAGATCCATTTGCTGCCATGATTTTCTGACGCATGTCTTTGCTCCAGAGACCTTCTTTCACGAGGTCTTTGAGCAAGTGTTTGTTCACGATGATGAATTCACCTGAAAGTACACGACGCGTATAGATGTTTGAAGTATATGGTTCAAAACATTCGTTGTTACCAAGGATTTGAGCTGTAGATGCTGTTGGCATTGGCGCAAGAAGCAAACTGTTGCGCACACCATGTTTTTTAACTTCAGCTTTTAAGAGATCCCACTCCCAACGATTTGTCGGAGTAACACCCCACATATCGAACTGGAACACCCCTTTAGAAACTGGCGAGCCTTTGATGGTTTCATAAGGACCATCAACTTTTGCCAAATCTTTAGATGCAGTCATTGAGGCGAAGTAGATGGTTTCAAATACCTCGCGGTTCAATGCGCGTGCTTCTTCAGATTCAAATGGGAAACCCATCATGATGAAGGCATCAGCTAAACCTTGTACACCAAGACCAATTGGTCTGTGGCGCATGTTAGAGTTGCGTGCTTCTTCAACAGGATAGTAATTGTTGTCAATGATGCGGTTGAGGTTGAGCGTAGCCTGGTAGGTTACTTCGAATAATTTATCGTGGTCGAAGCTGCCTTCTTCAGTTACGAATTTAGGCAAGGCTAAAGAGGCGAGGTTACATACTGCAACTTCGTCTGGCGCTGTGTACTCAATGATTTCTGTACAAAGGTTAGAAGACTTGATAGTCCCTAGGTTTTGTTGGTTAGATTTAGCGTTAGCTGCATCTTTGTAAAGCATGTATGGAGTTCCGGTCTCGATTTGAGACTCTAGAATCTTGAACCAAAGGTCTTGAGCTTTAATAGTTTTGCGTCCTTTCCCCTCTTGTTCGTATTTGGTGTAAAGCGCTTCAAATTCTGCGCTGTGGGTATCGGATAAACCTGGGCATTCGTGCGGACACATGAGTGTCCAGTCGCCGTTTTCTTTTACGCGCTGCATGAATAAATCTGGAATCCAGAGAGCGTAGAAGAGGTCACGGGCACGTTGTTCTTCTTTACCGTGATTTTTCTTGAGATCGAGAAAGTCGAAAACATCAGCATGCCATGGCTCAATGTAAATAGCAAAAGATCCTTTGCGCTTACCTCCACCTTGGTCAACGTAGCGAGCTGTGTCGTTGAATACGCGCAACATAGGAACAATACCATTTGAAGTACCATTGGTTCCTTTGATGTAAGAACCAGTTGCACGGATGTCGTGGATAGACAAGCCAATTCCGCCAGCAGATTGTGAAATTTGCGCACAAGATTTAAGGGTGTCGTAGATACCACCGATGCTATCTTCTTTCATGGTTAACAAGAAGCAAGAAGACATTTGTGGTTTTGGAGTACCCGAATTGAATAGTGTTGGAGTAGCGTGGGTAAACCAACCTTCAGACATGAGGTTATAGGTTTTGATGGCAGATTGGACATCTTCTTTGTGAATTCCAACCGCCACGCGCATGAGCATTTGTTGTGGTCTTTCAGCGATTTTTCCGTTCAAGCGCATGAGGTAGGAGCGTGTCAAGGTCTTGAAGCCGAAGTAATCGTAGCGGAAATCGCGGTCGTAGATGATGCTTGAATCGAGCAACTCTTTGTTATTCATGATGATCTCATAGACGTCGTCTGCAAGGAGCGAAGCAGCTTCGTTGGTCTTTGGATCAATGTATTGATACATATCTTGCATCACTTCAGAGAAGGTCTTTTTAGTTTCTTTGTGGAGGTTAGAAACTGCGATTCTTGAAGCAAGTAGCGCGTAGTCAGGGTGGTCGATGGTTTTTGCCGCAGCAACCTCAGCAGCCAGGTTGTCAAGCTCTGTGGTGGTTACGCCATCGAAAATCCCTTCAATGACTTTCATAGCCACTGCCTCAGGTGATACAAGCGGATCAAGGCCATAACACATCTTGATGATGCGGGCAGTGATTTTATCAAATTTTACGGCTTCTTTTCTACCGTCTCTTTTTACAACGTACATGTGCTCCTTTAATTTATAGTTAGTTTAGGTATTTTAGAAATCTTCGTCGAGACTAAAGGTTTGATTTTCTTTGCCGGCCAACACCCCAGCTTTTTGATATTCACCTACTCGTTTTTCGAAGAAATTGGTTTTTCCTTGAATTGAAATCATATCCATGAAGTCGAATGGATTGGTTGCGTTATAAACGCGCTCGTTACCAAGTTCAACAAGGAGACGGTCTGCTACAAACTCGATATATTGACCCATGAGGTCGCTGTTCATACCGATAAGTTTTACTGGTAGTGCATCAGTAACAAACTCTTTCTCTATTTCTACTGCGTTAGTGATGATCTCTCTTACTTTCTCTTTTGGTAATTTATTGACGAGATGCTTGGTGTACAATAAACAAGCGAAATCACAATGCAAACCTTCATCTCTAGAGATAAGCTCGTTTGAGAAAGAAAGCCCAGGCATTAAGCCGCGTTTCTTGAGCCAAAAAATCGAGCAAAAAGAGCCAGAGAAAAAGATACCTTCTACAGCAGCAAATGCAACAAGGCGCTCGGCGTAGGATCCTTGGTCAATCCAACGAAGTGCCCAATCGGCCTTTTTACGGACACAATCAACAGTGTCTATGGCATTGAACAAATAATTTTTCTCTTGGGTGTCTTTGATGTAGGTATCAATCAGAAGGGAGTACGTTTCTGAGTGAATATTTTCCATGGTTACTTGAAAACCATAAAAGAATTTTGCTTCTGTGTATTGCACCTCGTTGAGGAAGTGTTCAGCGAGGTTTTCGTTGACAATTCCGTCTGATGCCGCAAAGAAGGCCAAAACATGTTTAATGAAATGACGTTCGTCGTCATTTAATTTATTTTCCCAATCAATTTGATCCGGCGAAAGATCGATTTCTTCTGCCGTCCAGAAACTGGCTTCTGCTTTTTTGTAAAAGCTCCAGATATCATCGTGCTGAATGGGAAACAGCACAAAACGACTTTTATTTTCTTGGAGTATAGGTTCGTGTAAGGCTTTTTCCATAGTGTTTTGGTAATAGTTTTTCAGACTAAATCAGGGATACAAAATTTGTTAAAATTCGGTCTCGAATCAATTAAAGAAATTAACATTTATTTGAGGTTTTCAACACCTTTTTACGCAATCCTTTCTACATCAACGCTTCCGTGGATTTCAACAAGCTCAAGAAAGATATTCACACGTTTTAAATGCGGGTATTGATAATTTTTCGGAAGAAAATTGTCAGTTTGAAACGATAATTTTTGTATGAAAAGAAACCACTATAAAATTACAGAAGTAACGCCACAAAAGTCAAGCACAATTCAAGCAGTTTTGAACACGTTAATGTTGAATAACTCAAGACATGATCAAATACTTTCGCAACCTCAGTTTGGTGCTCAAAAATTACTCAGATGGCTTTGGACATTTAATTTTTACAAATGTCTGTTTGCATTGCAATCAGGAACTGGTGAGCACAGAAAATTACTTGTGTTTTAATTGTTGGGAACAACTCAAACCAACTTATTTCGAAAAGGAAAATAACGTCAATCAACTCGAGCGGATGTTTCATGGAAGGGTCAATATCAAACATGCGTGTGCCATTTATTTTTATGGAAAAGGTACCGTGAGCCAGTCCTTGATTCGGGCATTGAAATATGACTTCAAGGCCCCGTTAGGCATCTATCTTGGTGAATTAATGGCTATGAAATTAAAGGGCCATCCGCTGTCTAGCTGCGACTATTTGTTAGCTGTTCCTATACACCCAAGAAAAAAATTTGCAAGGGGTTATAATCAGAGCGAACTACTCGCAATAGGACTTTCTAAAATATGGAATAAGCCAATATTAAAAAATCTTGCCACAAAGAAAACGCATTCAAAGAGTCAGACAAAATTGGATCGTTTTAGCCGTTGGGATAACGTTCAAGACATCTTTAAAGGAAGCGATTTACAGCTCTCGAACTTGCACGTGCTTATTGTTGATGATGTCATCACAACAGGCGCTACGCTCGAGGCTTTGGTTAGAGCTATCCAAGATGTGAATCCTCAAATTCAGATTAGTTTGCTTAGTTTCGCATTCACAAACTAACAATAGATTTGGAACGCATATTAATCTTTGGCGCTGGTCTTGCTGGCACTTGTTTGGCTCATCAGTTTTTGCGCAGAGGCAAGGAAGTTCTGTTAGTAGACAGTGGTGAAAATCATTCAAGTAGCATTGCTGCCGGCATGGTTAATCCAATGGTATTCAGGAGAATGAATAAGTCATGGCGCTTAGATGAATTCATGCCTGATGCCCAAGCTTTTTATCAAGACATCAGCCAAGAAATAGGCGAAGATTTATACCATCCTATCGTCATCAGGCGCTTTTTTTCTTCTGAGCAAGAACGCCAACTTTGGTCAGAACGTCAAGAAATGACCGAATATAAAGCCTATTTAAACCCAATTTCTTCAGAGGATCTTTCCCACTCTGGCGCACATAATACTTTTGGTAGCGGACGCATAAAAAATGCATTCTGGATCGATGCCGCGAAATGGGTAGCCCAAAACTTGGCCTATTTTGAACAAAGAGGGATGCTACTTCGCGAGGCATTTGATCCTGAATCGTGGCAAGCTGCACATAGGACGTACCGTAATTCTACCTACGATAAGGTCATTTTTTGCCTCGGATACCAACAAAAATCGGAAGCCACATTTTCCTATTTGCCGCTTCAACAAACAAAGGGTCAAACACTTTTAATCAAGAGTAGTGATATACTTGAAAAAGAGTCTTTGAATCGCAAGTGTTTTGTTTTGCCACTTGGCCATCAGCAATTCAGAGTAGGTGCTACGTATGAATGGAACAACGCAAGTCTTGATACAACAGATGAAGCGCGAAGTCAGTTAATTGAAATGTTGGCTAGTTTGGGACCATACAACTACGAAATTTTGGAACAAAAGGCGGGTGTTAGGCCAACGGTGCTAGATCGCAGACCACTAATAGGAGAGCATCCAATTTATCAAGGGGTATTTATCTTTAATGGATTGGGCACTAAAGGATACATGATGGCACCAACGTTGGCAAAAGAATTAGTTGCTCATATCCTTGATCAAACGCCATTACACCCCGAGACTGAAATCAAAAGATTTACTGCGATTTAGGGCCGCATTCTAAATTGTTATGTGGCATAGTTTGCTTAATTTTGTAGCCTATGAATCACATCCGCAATTTTTGCATTATTGCCCATATCGACCACGGTAAAAGCACCCTTGCAGACCGCCTACTCCAGACCACCGGAACTATCTCAGACCGCGAAATGCAGGCCCAAGCCCTTGACGACATGGATCTCGAACGCGAACGTGGCATTACTATTAAGTCCCACGCGATTCAAATGAATTACAAATTTGAAGGTCAGGAATATATCTTGAACCTTATCGATACCCCGGGGCACGTCGATTTCTCTTACGAAGTATCTCGTTCTATTGCTGCTTGCGAAGGCGCCTTGTTGATAGTTGATGCTTCCCAAGGAATTGAAGCCCAAACCATTTCAAATCTCTATTTAGCACTAGAGCACGACCTCGAAATCATACCTATCCTCAACAAAATGGATCTTCCAGGCGCTATGCCAGAAGAAGTATCTGATCAAATCATCGACCTCATTGGTTGCGATCCAGAAGACATCATCCCTGCTTCTGGGAAAACAGGTTTGGGTGTAGATAAAATTCTTGAAGCGGTTGTCAAACGCATTCCAGCGCCAAAAGGCGATGAAAGCGCACCGCTACAGGCCATGATCTTCGATTCTGTTTTTAATCCATTCAGAGGCATCATTGCTTATTACCGCGTTAAAAACGGGGTTTTGAAAAAAGGTCAAAAAGTCCGCTTCCTGAACACAGGCCGTGACTACAACGCCGATGAAATTGGAATTCTCAAAATGGATTTATCTCCTAAGAACGAGGTCCGAGCCGGAGATGTAGGTTACATCATTTCAGGTATCAAAGCTGCCAACGAAGTAAAAGTAGGCGACACCATCACTGGTTCTGAAAATCCTTGCGAAACCGCAATTAAGGGTTTTGAGGATGTAAAGCCAATGGTATTCGCTGGCATCTACCCTGTAGATACCGAAGACTACGAAGAGTTGCGTTATTCCATGGAAAAACTACAACTCAACGATTCATCTTTGGTTTTTGAACCCGAATCTTCAGCGGCATTAGGATTTGGTTTTCGCTGTGGGTTTTTAGGGATGCTCCACATGGAGATCATTCAAGAACGACTTGAGCGAGAATTCAACATGACTGTCATCACCACAGTTCCGAACGTTTCGTATAAAGCATACATGAAAAAAGATCCTGATGAAGTGCTTGTTGTCAACAACCCGTCAGAATTACCTGATCCATCAGGCATGGATCGCATTGAGGAGCCTTATATCAAAGCACAAGTCATTACCAAAACAGAATATGTTGGGGCAGTCATGACACTTTGCATCGAAAAACGAGGCGAACTGAAAAATCAAGTTTACCTTACCCAAGATCGCGTAGAGATTACTTTTGAAATGCCGTTGGCAGAAATCGTATTCGATTTTTATGACCGACTCAAATCAGTTTCTCGCGGCTATGCCTCATTTGACTACCACCCAATAGGTTACCAAGAGTCTGACTTAGTCAAAATGGATCTACTGCTCAATGGCGAACAAGTAGACGCGCTGTCTGCATTGGTTCACCGCAGCAATGCTTTTGACCTAGGCAAGAAAATTTGTATCAAACTCCGAGAACTTATACCGCGCCAGCAATTTGAGATTCCAATTCAAGCAGCAATTGGTGCCAAAGTTATTGCCCGTGAAACCATCAAAGCATTGCGCAAAGACGTTACCGCCAAATGTTACGGTGGTGACATCACCCGAAAAAGAAAGCTTCTTGAAAAGCAAAAAGCCGGTAAAAAGCGCATGCGTCAGGTAGGTAAAGTAGAAGTGCCTCAAGAGGCCTTCTTAGCCGTACTTAAACTCAATGATTAAACCCATAAACATCTAAATATGAATATTTTAGTTAGTACACACTCCGGTCTTCGTTGGATTGCTTTGGTGCTTTTAGTCCTCGCAATCTACAATGCATTTACTGCAAAGGAGTACGAAAAGAAACATCGTTTGGTCAATATGTTTGCCATGATTTCATTGCACACACAATTATTAATAGGCTTAGCGCTTTATTTCACCTCTTCTAAAGTGCAATTTACAGAGGGCTGGATGAAAGTTGCAGTGACTCGATTCTTCGGAATGGAACATTTAGTAGGAATGCTCATCGCTATCGTTTTCGTTACTATTGGCCATAGTAAATCCAAAAAAGCCAATGAAAGTGCAGCTAAATTTAAAGCTATTAAGTTGTGGTATGTGCTAGGGCTTATTCTTATTTTAGCCTTTATACCATGGCCATTCAGAACAGCATTAGGAGCAGGATGGTTCTAAAGTATTTTACTTATTTTACTTTTTTCGCGCTTGTTACAAATGCTTGTAGTTCATCCACTGAAACCGATCTGCAAGTCCAACAAGAGACACCTCAAGAAAAAGGAGCAAGTCTTTATTCAATGCATTGCGCTCAGTGCCACGGTGAAGACGGCAAATTAGGATCTAGTGGCGCTAAAGACTTGAGCATCTCTCGCTTGACTGATGTACAAATCATTCAGCTCATTAAAAACGGCAAAAATGCGATGCCGCCGATGGAAGCATTGCTTGAAACCCAAGAAAACGTCAACTTAGTGGTTGCACATATCAAAACTTTGCGCAAATAATGGAAGGACACGTCACTGTCGACGCAGTTGAGGAACGCTGTGTACTTGTAGGAGTCATTACCTCAGATGTTACGGAGGATGTCGCCCAAGAACACCTCGATGAACTCGAGTTCTTGGCAGAGACAGCCGGAGCAATCACAGTTGAAAAATTCTTTCAAAAACTTCCTTACCCGAATCCACGCACTTATGTAGGTACCGGAAAGCTCGAAGAGATCAAGCAATACATGAAGGCACTAGATATCGAATTG
The DNA here is from genome assembly GCA_046073985.1 of Flavobacteriales bacterium. Taxonomy (GTDB): domain Bacteria; phylum Bacteroidota; class Bacteroidia; order Flavobacteriales_D; family Crocinitomicaceae; genus UBA952. The sequence continues at coordinate 29,094 of JBJTNI010000023.1, forward strand.
ATCATTTTTGACGACGAACTTAGCCCTTCACAATTGCGAAATATCGAAAGAGAATTAGAATGTAAAGTTCTGGACAGAACCATTTTAATCCTTGATATTTTTGCCAGTAGAGCTAGAACATTTCACGCCAAGACCCAAGTCGAATTAGCACAACTTCAATACATGTTGCCAAGGCTTACTCGTATGTGGACCCACCTCGAGCGACAAAAAGGAGGTATCGGTTTGCGGGGCCCAGGTGAATCTCAAATTGAAACAGACCGCCGCATCATTCAGCAGCGCATTGCCCTCATGAAAGAACGTTTGCGTGAAATCGACAAACAAATGACGGTTCAAAGAAGCAACAGAGGTCAATTAGTGCGAGTTGCATTGGTTGGCTATACCAATGTGGGTAAAAGCACCATCATGAATTTATTATCCAAGTCTGATGTCTTTGCCGAGAATAAATTGTTTGCCACACTCGATACCACAGTCCGAAAAGTAGTCATTGATAATATGCCCTTGCTGCTCACCGACACCGTAGGATTTATTCGAAAGTTACCCCAACAATTGATGGAATCATTTAAATCAACGCTTGATGAGGTGCGAGAAGCAGATTTATTGGTACACGTTCTAGACATTGCGCATCCCAATTTTGAAGAGCATTACGAGGTTGTCAATGAAACCCTCAATGAAATAGACAAAACCGAGAAGCCCACTATTATTGTATTCAATAAAATAGATGCGTATCAACCGCCACAGGCCGAACTTAATGAGCCCGAGGAAGATATCCGGACCATAGATTCATTGAAAAAGTCTTGGATGGCCAAGATGGGCAAAACCAAATGCGTTTTTATTTCAGCTACTGACAAACAAAATGTCGAAGAATTGAAAGAAGTGTTGTATCACGAGGTGAAAGAGATTTTTAAAATCCGATACCCGTATAATAATTTTCTTTATTAAATCAGACGACTAAATCGAGATCGATTTGTCTTTTGCGTGTGCTTACTTGATCTATACGCACTACTACTCGATCACCAAATTGGTAGGTCTTTTTAGTTTTGGCACCTACAATTTGAAATTTTTCTTGGTCAAAATAAAAGCGATCTCCTGGTATGGCCATCATTGGCACCATGCCTTCACAGTAAATGTCGTCCATTCGAACAAACATACCGTGTTCAGCAATACCTGAAATGGTGCCTTCGAATGAATCACCTACGAAGTCGTGGGCATATACCGCTTGGAAGTACTTCGTTGATTCTCGTTCGGCCTCTGCTGCCTTGCGTTCATTTTTGGAAATACGTTGACAAATAGCGCCAAGTTCAGCACCGTATTTGTGTTTTTTGGTGGTAAGGTCTTCTTGCAATATGCGGTGCACAACTAAGTCGGCATAACGACGAATAGGAGACGTAAAATGGGTATAATGTTTAAATGCAAGACCATAGTGCCCGATATTGACGGTGTCGTAGCTGGCTTTTGCCATAGAACGAATTGCCATTGATTGCACCAATGAAAATTCGTTTTCGCCACGAATTTCTTCAAATAATTCATTTAGATTTTTGGCGATATTCAATGGGTCATGGGTGTCTACCTTGTGCCCAAATTTTTCAATGAATACAGCGAAAAGCTCCATTTTTGAGGGATCAGGCGTATCGTGTACACGGTAAATCATAGGGAAATTTTCTTCTCCCTTTTTTCGAGGAGAGAGTCTTTCTGCTACTTTTCTGTTGGCAAGTAACATGAATTCTTCAATGAGTTTGTGCGCGTCTTTTGATGTTTTGATTACGACCCCAGTTGGGTTGCCGTTTTCATCGAGCTTGAATCTTTGTTCTTCAGATTCAATACTGAGCGCACCATTTTTAAGACGTTGATTGCGGTATAATTTGGCAAGGGCATCTAATTTTCTTAGAACCTCTGCGTGGTCGCCGTCCATACCCTCAATGATTTCTTGTGCTTCTTCATAGGTAAATCGCCTGTCAGAATGGATCACGGTTTTGCCAAACCATTCTTGGTGAATTTTTCCTTTGTCGTCGATTTCAAAAACAGCAGAGAAGGCAAATTTATCTTCGTTCGGGCGCAAAGAACAAGCCAAGTTGCTCAGCTGTTCGGGCAACATAGGTACCACTCGGTCAACTAAATATACTGAATTCGAACGCAATAAGGCTTCTTGATCCATGGCTGAACCAGGCCGCACATAATGACTCACGTCGGCAATATGAACTCCGAGTGAAATATGACCATTTTCTAGTGTTTCGAAGGAGATGGCGTCGTCAAAATCTTTGGCATCGAAGGGGTCAATGGTAAAAGTTAAAGTTGAACGGAAGTCGCGGCGTTGGGCAACTTCTTGCGCATCGAGCTCTAGACCAACTTGTTCTGCTTCTTGCATTACCGTTTCTGGGAATACCGGATTGATGCCCTGGTTGTACAAAATGGAAAGCATTTCCGTTTCGTTGTTGCCAGATTTACCAAGACGCACAAGCACTTCTCCGTAGGGTCTGTTAGAAGATTGGGGCCAAACTGTAATTTTTACTAATGCCTTTTCTCCGTTTTGGGCACCATTTAGTTTTTCTGTGGGTATTTTAATTTCAATCCCTGCACGAGCGTTGTCTGGCACCATAAGGGCGTCATTCTGACGAATTTGTATGGTCCCCACAAATTGAACTCTTTCTCTTTCTGTTACTTGAGTAACGGCACCTTCGTCACGACTAGGACCTTTTTTAAAGACTCTTACCTTTACTTTGTCGCCATTTAGAGCTTGACCAACATTTCCGGGAGAGATATAGATGTCTTTTTCATGCCCCTCCACAGTAACAAAACCTGCTCCTTTTTGTGTAACGGAAATGGTTCCTTCCAATACGGCATCTGTTTCTCCTAACTTGAAGGTGTGGTGATTGATGCGTTGAATGGCTTTTTTGGAGGCAAGTACGGAAAGAGAGTCAAAAACTACTTGACGAGACCTTGGATCACGGGCATCAAGTAATGTTGCAATTTGTTTGTGAGTGAGCTCTACCCCAGGGTTTTGCTCGAAAACGCGCATGACCAAACTGGTGATTCCAGCTTTTTTACGGGGGGCTTCGTTTGTTTTTTGCTTAGGCTTGCGTTTGGACATTAGTGTCTGACAACTAGTTTGCGTGTGATGGATTTGGAACCCGGAGCTTCAAAAACCAAGAAATAAACGCCACTGTTGAGTTCGCTAACATTCAACTTGCGATTTCCATATAGAACTTCTCTTGAGATAACATTGCCAAGTGCATCCATCATTTTGAGTTGCAGTTGTTCAGCGCCAGCAAACTGAATATTTACGTATTCTGTTGTAGGGTTCGGAGCAATGGAAATACTGAGTTCTTCTTTTACTACCGGCTTAATACTTGCGGTGTAGTCAACGATGAGGTCAACGGAATCAAGCATTGTAAGCCCATTAGTGGTGATATAATAGCGATAGTGAGCTTGGCCGTAGGAATTGTCTTCGGGGTCAGTGGTAATTTTAAGCTTGGCATATTCAGTAGGCAATAACGCAACAGCACCTTGGTTTGCAGGAGTGGTCCAAGGGTTAGAATTCATTTGGGAAGAAGAATAACAAGTGCCTCCGAAAGGATCTGTAGCATGACCCCAACAAAGTTGTTCGTTCCAGTTGTTAGGTATGATTAGCTTTTTGCGTGAAACACGCCAGTTGACATTTTGTCCAGTCTCGTTGATTACGTGAAACTGTATGTCGAAAGCAGCTCCACTAGTGACTGCAACACTGTGCGCTTGACCTGAAATATCGGCAGTTTGACCATCGAGATGAATAACGATGCCATCTTGTGATAATGCAAAAAGACTTATGGATAAGAAAAGGGAGAGAAATAAGGCCTTCATGTAAATTTCGTATTTGTTCAAAAATAAGGTTTTCATTGCAGTATACAAAATTTAAGCCATTTTTTCCATCGCTGCTTTTTTTATACTTTTGAATTCGGCAAGGAATTTGTCTACAACTCAAAAATTCAAACATGAAAAACATTCTATTTTCTCTTTTTGCAGCCTTACTGACCCTTCAAGCAACTGCACAAGACACCCATACTGAAACCATTGCGGCCAAAAAAGTGCCTGCGGTTAAGCTTGTCGATATGAAAGGCAAGGCTATAAACACTGCTGAACTCACCGCAAACGGCCCTGTTATTATCAGTTTTTGGGCCACCTGGTGCGCTCCTTGCAAAAAGGAACTCAATACCGTACATGAACTCTATGCTGATTGGGTGGCAGAGACAGGCGTAACGCTTGTGGCTGTTGCCATTGATGACGAAAAAACAAAAAGCCAAGTACCTGTTTATGTCAATGGGAAAGCTTGGGATTATGTTGTTCTGATGGACCCAAACTGGGACTTCAAACGCGCCATGGGCGTGAATAATGTGCCGCATACATTCCTAGTGGATAAAGATGGAAACATTGTTTATTCGCATAACAATTATGCACCTGGCGACGAAGAGAAATTATATCAAGAATTGCTCAAACTGAGCGGAAAATAAGCCCATGAAGTACTTTTTCACCCTTATTGGGTTCACTTGCACTTGTCTTTTCGCGCAGGCCCAAGGCAACATCACTGGAAATATGGAAACAACTTTTCAGTATCTCAATGAGGACACCGTCATTAATGCCAAACAACCGGTTCAAAAAGGATTGATCAATTCTTACATGAATGTGTTTTACACACAAGGCAATTTCAAAGCAGGCATGCGCTTGGAATCTTATTTGCCGCGCATTCAAGGGTATCCTAATCGCTTTGATGGTACAGGCATTGGAATGCGCTATGTTGGTTACCAAAACGACTTTGTCGACGTGACCTTAGGGACATTTTACGAACAGTTTGGTTCGGGTCTGGCTTTGCGCACCTATGAAGACCGCAATTTGGGTTACGATAATCTTTTGGACGGCGTTCGGGTAATCGTGCGACCAGCGAAAGGATGGATCATCAAAGGCGTTTACGGCACCCAGCGTCTATCTTTTCAACAAGGTCAAATTGTTCACGGTGCTGGCCTAGTCAGAGGTATCGATGGTGAGTTTCACCTCAATGAGGGTATGAAAGCCATGAAAGATTCACCTTTAGATGTTGTCATCGGTGCATCTTTTGTTAGCAAATTTCAAGAAGATGACAATCCGGATTGGATTCTTCCTCAAAACGTTGGTGCTTACGGAGGCCGTATCAAAGTGGGTTATAAAAATTTTTATGCCGATGCAGAGTTCATACAAAAAGAACAAGACCCTTCTTCGGACAATCAATACATTTACAACTATGGTCATGCTGCAGTTTTTAATTTGCGCTATACCCAAAAAGGATTGGGAATTCTTGTTTCAGGTAAATCTGTTGACAACATGAGTTTTCGCTCTGACCGAACAAAAGATTTACAAGATGTATTGATCAATTTTTTGCCTTCGTTGAACAAAACACATACTTACAATTTGGTAGCCACTTTGTATCCTTATGCAACTCAACCAATGGGAGAGGTAGCCTACCAAGCAGATATATTGTACACGTTTAAAAAGGGATCACAACTAGGTGGTAAGTATGGAACCACTATAGGACTTAATTATTCTACCACCTTCAAACCCGAACAGACTTTGAACGGAATCGATTTAAACGATTCTTCAAGGGTGGTTTATCATACACGCCCGTTTGCGCTCAGCGATAGTTTATACTGGCAAGATATCAACTTCAATGTCACCAAAAAAATAAATAAAAAATGGAGTGGAATTTTGAGTTACTATGACATCAAAATCAACAATGACGTTGTCAAGGTCAGTGATGCTAAAGGAATCATCCATGCGCGAATTGCTGTTTTAGAAGGGACATATAAAATCAACGCACATCATGCTTTGCGTTGGGAACTTCAGGGCATGTGGGTACAAAAGAATGAAGAAGGCTTGAACGACAAAGGCAATTGGGCTACTGCTTTGGTTGAATACACCATTTCACCTGGATGGTTTTTCTCAGCTATGAACCAATACAATTATGGCAATGCAGACGCCGCTAAGCGCGTCAATTACCCAATTCTTACTTGTGGCTACATCAAAGACGCCACGCGCATCACTGTATCTTATGGTCGACAACGAGCAGGTTTATTTTGTGTGGGAGGTGTGTGCCGACCAGTTCCTGCAAACAATGGTTTGATGATCAACTTAACACATAGTTTTTAATATGAAAATCAGCGCCCTACTTCTTGCTTTCACGGTGGCATTTGGAATGTTTTTATTTCCTTCCTGTGATCGCATTTCAAATCCATATCCACCAACGGTAAATCTGGAGCTAGACACCACGCTTTATCCAGGAAATTGGTCCGAATATGTTGCAAATGAATGGCCTACTTTTGCTCAAAATACCAACTCTGACCGCAACATCTTAATAGAAGATTTTACTGGACACAAGTGCATATTTTGTCCGGCAGCAGCTGATTTAGCGCACCAGTTACACGAGGCAAATCCGAATAGAGTTTTTGTGGCATCCATACATGCCGGCGTGGATGGAATTGGCGATTTTCAATCAGTTGATGCTGAATACACCGTAGATTTTACAAATCCTGATGGCCTCGCAATTGGCACTTGGTTTGGCCTCAATGATGGCGGGTTTATTGGAAATCCAAGAGGCCCAATTAGCCGTGTGTCGAACGGAGGTGTCATATTTCAAAGCCCGGGTCAATGGTCCTCGATGACTAGTACCTTGCTCACTGAAAATAATTTGCGCGTCAATATGCAATCGGCATTGAATTATTACCCTGCTACGAAAGGTGCTTTTTTGCATGTTGAGGTTGAAAAACTAGATGCAACATTGAGCAATAATCTTGGTATCGTGGCCTATGTTTTGGAAGATTCACTTGTGGGGGATCAAAAAATGTCAGATAACACGCACAATCACAGTTACATTCACCGCGATATTCACCGCAAAAACCTCAATAACATGCCTTTTGGTCGTCAGTTAGTTGCCAATGACCTGACAAACGGTAAGTATTATGTGAATTACAGTTTTGTAGTTCCGGATCAACTTGACGGAACATATAATGCTGCCAACATGCATGTGTTGGTGTATGTTTACGACATGACCACCTTGGAAATTTATCAAGTAATCAAACAGAAAATTCAATAATGGCATTGCGTCAACAACTCATCCAAAAACTAGAGCAAAGACTGTCTCCTCAGCAGATTCAGTTGATGAAGTTGTTGCAAGTGCCCACAATGGAACTCGATCAACGCATCAAACAGGAGCTCGAAGAAAATCCTGCCCTTGAAGAAGGGCAAGATCTAGAGGAAGACGACTACGACAACCAGGAAGATGACTACGATGACCAAGAAGACAACGATGATTTCGATTTGTCGGACTACCTAGATGACGACATCGCAGATTACAAAACACTAGCCAACAATCAGTCTCGCGATGAAGAAGAGCGAGTTATCCCGCTTTCCGGAGAGCAGAGTTTTCAGGAGCGCTTAATAGAACAATTGCATTTATTGTACCTCGATGAAAAGCAATTCATCGTTGCTCATTTAATTGTAGGTAATCTAGACGAATCAGGCTATTTGAACCGAGCAATCGACGCAATTGTCGACGACCTTGCTTTTTCTATGAGTATAGAGGTCACCGAAAAAGAAGTTGAAAAGGTGCTTGCTCTTGTTCAAGAATTAGAACCTGCCGGCGTTGGCGCAAGAAATCTTCAAGAGTGTTTGCTTCTGCAGCTGAAGCGAAAACAAGATGGCGACATCGTTAAGTTTACCGCCCTCAAAATAGTCGAGAAATATTTTGAGGAGTTTACAAAGAAACACTACGAACGAATCGCTAAGAAACTTGAAATCGAGGACCAAGATTTGAAAGAGGCCATCGATGAAATATTACGCTGCAATCCGAAGCCTGGTGGCTCAATGAGAGAAGCAGCAAAAAGCTACCAACAAATTGTTCCGGACTTTACCTTATTTGAACATGAAGGCAGATTAGAACTAAGTTTAAATAGCCGCAATGCACCCGATTTAAAAGTCAACCGTGACTACGAAAACATGCTGCGCAGTTATGCAGAAGGCGCCAAAAACTCCAAGTCTGACAAAGAAGCCTTTCAGTTCGTCAAGCAGAAATTAGATGGAGCAAAATGGTTTATAGATGCCATCAAGCAACGCCAACAAACCCTTTTATTGACAATGGGGGCTATTCTTGAATACCAAGAGGCGTATTTTTTAACGGGTGATGAAACCAAACTCAGGCCCATGATCTTAAAAGATATCGCGGATATGGTTGAACTAGATATTTCTACTGTTTCAAGGGTGGCTAATTCAAAATATGTCCAAACCAATTATGGTATTTTCTCTTTAAAGTATTTCTTCTCTGAGTCTTTGTCCACTGATTCCGGTGAAGAGGTTTCAACCAGAGAAGTTAAAAAAATTCTGTCTGATGCGATCGAAGCCGAAGACAAGCACAATCCACTAACAGATGAAAAACTGATGGATTTATTAAAAGAAAAAGGCTACAACATAGCCAGACGTACGGTGGCTAAATACCGTGAACAATTACAAATACCTGTGGCAAGAATGCGCAAAGAATTATGAAAATACTCGCACACCTATTTTCTTGGGTTTTTTTACCCTTATTTATGCCTACATATGGCATTTTGATCAGTTTATTTGCGCCTGCTATTAGCACTCAATACGGCATGAGTTCGTTGTATTTTGCTCCATTACCAGCCAAATGGGCACTTTTTACCATTTTTTTCATGTTCAGTGTGGTCGCGCCCGGGATTTCTTTCATTTTATTGCACCGATTTAAAGTCATCAGTACAATTGACATCGAACAACAAGGCGAAAGAGGACTTCCCTTGATCATAATGTTGATTTATTCTCTTGTCTTATTTTTCCTGCTTGCCTATAAAGCAGGGGATGCTTATTTGCCCAGATATTATTATGCACTTCCGTTGGCTGGAGTCGCTATTACGAGCACCTTTTTATTGATCAACAGATGGATCAAAATCTCCTTGCATGCTGCAGGAGCAGGCATTTTAGTCGGATTTTTAGCTGTATATACCTCGGCACAATCGGAATTTAGTAATTGGTGGCTGATTGGTTCGATTATTGCGGCAGGCCTCACGATGTCAGCTCGATTATATTTAAAAAAGCACCGTCAGATTGAAGTGTACTCAGGATTTGTATTGGCTACACTAATCACGGCGGGTTTACACTTGTATTTAATTCAAATAGGATGAAAAAATTACTTTTTGTTTTAACCTTTTTTAGCCTCCTCGCAGCTTGTTCAGACCTTGAAAAAGAACAGCAAATCAAGCGAGTTCAGCAAGCACAAAAGCAACTTGATCAGCTTACGCTTCAACTGCAAGATCCACGCATTCAAGATATTTCTACTTACAAAGTTAACACCATTCAAGCAGAGCTAAAAATCAAACAAAATTTGTATCTCGATACAATTGATTTAGCGCTTGCAAAGCAGCTCGATGCCTTCAAAGTAATGCGCAGATCTATCAAACCGTTGATGAAGCAATACCAAAAAGTATCAGCCGGAATTCGCGAAGAACGTGGCGTATTGAAACTACTCAAGCAAGATATCAAACAAGGCCGAGGTGAGCGCCATCGCTACAACGAGTTTATTCAATTTGAGCAGAATAAAGTAGCACAATTAGCTGCCCTAACCAAAGACTTTCAAAGGGCAAAGAAGCAATTTTTTAATGATTACAATCGCTTGTATCCATCGGTAAATACTTTGGCTAATCAACTAGTAGAAAAAGCAGCTCGTCGTCGATGAAATATGTGCTATTCATATGTAGCTTAGCCTTCGGACTTCAGTTGTTGGCACAAAACAACTCCGATCTGCAATTGGCGCAATATTATTTCAATAATTCAGAATTTGACAAAGCGCTGATCTATTACCAAAAGCTCTATGAAAGCGACCAAAGTAAGGCTATTTTTACCCCTTATTTTTCTTGTCTGCGTGCTCAAAAAGACGATAAAACTGCAGAGAAAGTCCTAAAGAAGCAAATCAATTTAAATAGGCAAGATTATGAAGTGCGCATGCTTGCCGGTAGCTTTTATGAAGATCTAGACGAGGCAGCAAAAGCCAAAAAAGTCTATGAAGAAATCCTTGCTGAATTAGAACCAAATCCTGGTCAAATCATTGCTGTTTACCAGGCTTTTGCATCAAAGGGCAAGCTCGATTACGCTAAAAAAACCTTAGAACAAGGTAAAAAATTGGCGCCATTTTATCCGTTCAACTTTCAGTTCGCAGACTTGTATGCATTAATGGGCGACAAACGTCAAATGTTATTATCTTATTTAGATTACTTAGCTCAGCAACCCGGTATCATTGATGCCATACAACAAGCCATTGGTTCAAGGTTAGACCTCTCCAATGCCAATGGTCCCGATTTTTTATTAGCCAAAGAAGTTTTACTTCAGCAGGTTCAGCAGACGAATGCCCCACTTGTGTATAGTCAAATGCTCATTTGGCTTTTTGTGCAAAATAGAGATTTCAGCGGTGCGGTAACACAGGTTATTGCCCTAGACAAGCGTTCGAAAGGCGAGGGCCGAGAAGTGCTAGAAATGGGGCATATTTGTGTAGAAAATGCAGTTTTTGATCAAGCGAAGCGCTGTTACCAATACGTAATGGACCTCGGACAAGACAGGTCGAATTTCTATGAAGCGCAACTCGCATTGCTCAATGCCCGCTTTCAGCAAATTACGCAATTCAGAATTTTCACAGTGGAGGAGATTTCACAAAGTATCCTTGATTACGAAGTTGCTTTGCAGCGCATTGGTAAAGGAAGGGTCAGTTTTCAACTTTCTTTACAGCTAGCTGAGATCCGCGCTTTTTATGCGACACAAACCAAGCAAGCCATCGAAGAACTTCAAGCCCTTATTCAATTACCAGGCCTAACAGATATGCAACGTGCGCAGGCCAAAATGTTACTAGCTGACATCTTTGTATTGGACGGGGATATTTGGGAGGCTTCTTTGCTCTATATGCAAATAGACAACGATTTCAAGTTTGAAACCATTGGTAGTGAGGCCAAATTCAAAAATGCCAAGATATTTTATTACGATGGTGAATTTGAATTTGCGCAGGCCCAACTAAACGTCCTAAAAGAATCAACCTCAAAGCTGATCTCAAACGACGCCATACAATTAGCTGTGTTTATTACTGACAACTATGGACTTGACAGCAATTATCAAGTAATGCTTTGGTTTGCCACTGCCGATCGCATGATTGCGCAACATCATTATGATTCTGCTTTTGTGTTATTCGACAGCATTCAAACGCAATTTCCGTATCATTCATTGGCTGACGACATTTTATACCGAAAAGGACTGGTACAAGAGCAACGTGGCGAGTGGCAAAAGGCATTGGGATACTACGCCGATTTGCTCAAGCTGCATGGTAAGGATATCTTAGCCGACGACGCTTTGTTTCGGACGGCTGAAATATTAGAGTTGAGACTGATGAACAAAGAAGAGGCTGTTGCAGCTTACAAAAAGCTTTTAATTGAATACAAAAGTAGTTTGTATGGAGCAGAAGCAAGAAAGCGCATCCGCCTCATTCGAGGGGATGCGCTTTCTGAAGGAGATGAACTCTAAATTTAGAGGTTTGGCATTTCTCTTGTGAATGCAGGAATTCCTGTTACATCCATTCCAGTAATGAGTAAGTGAATGTCGTGAGTGCCCTCGTAGGTAACTACAGACTCAAGATTAGCCATGTGGCGCATCATTGAGTATTCACTAGTGATTCCCATTCCGCCATGTATTTGTCTGGCCTCACGAGCAATATTTAATGCGATTTCGACATTGTTTCTTTTTGCCATTGAAATTTGTGCGGAGGTAGCACGCCCTTCATTGCGCAATTGACCCAATCGGAAAGTAAGCAATTGTGCTTTGGTTATTTCGGTGATCATTTCGGCGAGTTTCTTCTGAATCAATTGGAAACTGCCAATAGGCACATTGAATTGAGTACGTTCTTTAGAGTAGCGCAAAGCTTGATCATAGCAATCCATGGCAGCGCCAAGAGCACCCCATGCAATACCAAAACGCGCAGAGTCAAGGCAGCTTAACGGAGCACCCAAGCCTGTGCGACCTGGTAAAATATTTGATTTTGGAACCTTTACGTTATCGAAAATGAGCTCGCCAGTGGCTGAAGCACGCAGTGATAGTTTTCCATGCATTTCTGGTGTAGAAAACCCTTCCATGCCACGCTCGACAATAATACCGTGTATGCGTCCGGTTTCGTCTTTTGCCCAAACAACTGCTATTTGTGCAAAAGGCGCATTGGAAATCCACATTTTGGCGCCATTTAAAATAACGTGATCACCAGCATCTTTGAAATTGGTAATCATGCCTCCGGGGTTAGAACCGTAATCTGGTTCTGTAAGCCCAAAGCAGCCTATCATTTCGCCTGTTGCTAGTTTTGGCAAGTATTTTTGTTTTTGTTCTTCAGAGCCATATTTCCAAATCGGGTACATTACGAGTGAAGACTGTACCGATGCTGTGGAGCGCAAGCCTGAGTCACAGCGCTCGAGTTCTTGCATGATGAGACCATAAGAAATTTGGTCAAGGCCTGGGCCACCATACGCTTCTGGGATGTAGGGTCCGAATGCACCAATTTCGCCGAGACCACTGAGAATGTGCATCGGAAATGTTGCCTTCTCGTAGTGTTCATCTATGATAGGAGAAACTTCTTTTTTGACCCATGCTCTGGCCGCATCGCGGACAAGTTTGTGCTCGTCGGTGAGCAGGTCATCCATGTTAAAGTAATCGGGGTGTTGGTATTGATCAGTTTTCATGATTGATGTTTGGCACAAAAGTAAGCAATAATCTGTGCAGCTGTAGCATTGGAATTTGAATTATTTTTGTGTTCTGAAAACATGGCATGCAATCGTTTGAATTAATAGAAAGAGGTTCTCAATTAAATAGTTATCTGCTATTTATATCGTTGCTGTCATTGGCCTTCATAGCTTATGCCAGACTCAGCACACCGAACGCCATCAATTTATCTTGGCGAAGATTCTGGAAAACAAGCCGCGTTGAGAGTTTTGGTTTTGATGACGACAAAATGCGGCCGCAAACCCAAGCCTTATTCTTCCTGAATTTTTATTTGTCATTAAACCTTTGTGTTTACCTTTTTGTGGCAGAATACTACGATAGGTTGGAGGCGCTGATCATCAGTTTAATTGTAGTGGCCTCATGGGTTATTTTTCAGAGCCTTGTATACCGCTTCATTTTATTTTTAATCGGTCAATGGAAATGGTCTGCAGCTTTTGCCGAGGTTAATAGACAGGTGTGGTCATTTACCGGTCTACTTTTTTTAGCATTAGCTTTTTTGTGGACAATCAATGGGCAGTCCAACGATCTGATTAACAATGTGTTCATCTTTTGTTCATTGCTGGTTTATTTTTGGAGAATTTTCAAATCTTGGCGCATTGCCCAGCAAGCAAATTTGGAATGGTATTATTTAATTTTGTACCTTTGCGCCTTGGAAATCCTGCCTATGCTCATAGTATGGCGCTGGTTTATAAGCTAAAACACAATTAAATCGTACCAATTGGCCATTAAAACCATTCTTGTTTCTCAGCCAAAACCCGAGGGGGATAAATCACCATATTTTGATTTAGCTGAAAAATATAAACTCAAAATTGATTTCCGTCCGTTCATTAAAGTGGAAGGAGTCGACGCAAAAGAATTCCGAGCTCAGAAAATTGACATCAGTGAGCACACCGCAGTAATTCTAACTTCAAAGGTTGCCGTAGACCATTTTTTTAGAATGTCCGAAGCCATCCGTTTCGAAGTTCCGGACACCATGAAATATTTTTGTATTACCGAAGCCGTAGCATTGTACTTACAGAAGTATGTCACGTATCGCAAACGCAAAATATTTTTTGGAAAGCAGACAATCGAAGAATTGGCTGAATTGATGAAAAAACAGAAGGGGGAAAAATTCCTATTACCTTGCACAGACATTCTCAGAGACAACATCCCACTGACCTTAGAAAAATTCAACATTCCTTTTTCTAAAGCAATTCTCTACAAAACAGTTGCTGCCGATCTATCTGACTTAGAAGATGTTTATTACGACATGTTGGTTTTCTTTAGTCCTGGCGGAATAGAATCTTTGTTTAAAAACTTTCCAGATTTCAAGCAAAACACAACTGCCATTGCCGCATTTGGCCCTACCACTGCCAATGCTGTTCTCAAGAACAATTTGCGCCTTGATGTCCATGCACCACATCCAAAAGCACCTTCAATGGTTGGTGCTATTGAGTTGTTCATTAAAGAGCAACAAAAGAAAAAATAACGAATCAAAACTCAGTTTTCCGTTTTTCGCTTTTTTCCTTGAGCGGATTTTCTTTATATTTACACAAACTTAAATTTTAACGCATGAAAAAACTATTATTCTCAGCTGCGATGTTACTTGCAGGTGTTAGTGCAAATGCGCAGCTAGCCCCAGGAAGCGTTGCTCCAAACTTTACCGTGACTGCTTACCAGTCTTGGTTATCTACTGCTGGTACTACTAGCAATGGTTCATACACTTTGTATGATTACCTCGACCAAGGATACACTGTATTCTTAGATGTTTCTGCAACTTGGTGTGGTCCATGTTGGAACTACCACCTTTCTGGTGCATTAGAAGATGTTTATGCTGCACACGGCCCTGCTGGCGCTCCTGGTGTATCTGCATCTACTACAGACGACGTTATGGTTATCTGGATCGAAGGTGACGGAACAACTGCTGATGCAACAATGTTAGATGGTTCTGGTGCTATCGGAAACTGGATTGAGCCAACAACTGGTAACCAAGTTCAATTCCCTATGGCTAACCCAGCATCTGCTGCTGCAAACCAAATCAACAACGATTACAACATCGCTTATTTTCCAACAATCTATCGTATTTGCCCTAACCGCATCATCGAAGAAGTTGGTCAGTTAGACGGTACTGAATTGTATGCTACTGTTTCTGCTTGTCCTCCACCAGCATCTGCTCCTGCTGATGTTGCTGCTCTTGGATACACAGGTGCTTTGGTACACTGTGAGGGTTCTTACACTCCATCTGTACAAATCCAAAACAACGGTACTTCAGCATTGACTGCTGCAACAGTAACAATCACACAAGGTGGTACTACTGTTTCTACAGGTTCTTACAGCGGAAGCTTAGCTACTTACGGTGTTGCTAACGTAACATGTTCACCTATCGCTAACTTCACAGGTGGTGCACTTACTGTTACTGTTACAACTGCTGGAGATGCTTCTGCAGCTAACAACGGTGTAAACGCTACAGTTGCTACTGCAGCTAACGCGGTTTCTCAGTATGTTACTGTTAACATCACTACTGACTACTACGCTTCTGAAACAGCATGGACAATCAAAAACAGTGCTGGTGCAACTGTTGCACAAGGTGGTGGTAACTGGGCAGACATGACAACTGGTCAAGCTGGTCAAACAGTTCAAGCTCCAGTACTTGTTACTTTGAACCCTAGCCAGTGTTATACTTTCGAAATCACTGACTCATATGGTGACGGTATCTGCTGTTCTTATGGTAACGGTGCATTCTCTTTAGTAGATGCTAACGGTACTACAATTGCTTCAGGTGGTGAATTTGCATCAGTTGATACACGTGCTTTCAAAACAGGTGCTCTAGGAATGGACGAAATGGCTACTATCGCTATGAACGTTTATCCTAACCCAGCTTCTTCTGAAGTAAACGTTTCTTTCGAAGCTACAAACAACGACTACGCAGTTTCTTTAATGGATCTTCAAGGTCGCGTAATTGCTTCTAAAAACATGACTAACTTAAATGGTACACAAGTTGTTTCTTTCTCAACTGAAAATGTTGCTAAAGGAAGCTACATCGTTACTATCACTGTAGAAGGTATTACAACTACTAAAAATGTTGTGATCAAATAATTTCTTTTAAAGAAATAAAGAAACGCCCTCCTATGAGGGCGTTTTTTTTTTGACCTTTGCCAATGTTTATTCCATTAGGAACAGAATTCCAGGAGTTCAGTTTACCAGAACGTTTTACTTTTCCGTTCTACTATGACGTTCATCCGTTGGCGCAGTATGCTGTAAGCCAATTACAAAAGCGCTTAGAAATTGAAGATTTTAATCATGATTTTGGCCTGGATAGGGCAGAAAGATTAGGGGCTATTGGTAAAATGTTTGGTGTTTTGGTGGTGCAAAATTTGGCCGGAAAATTAGGATACCTGGCAGCATTTTCCGGAAAATTAGGAAATGCCAATGATCATACAGGCTTTGTACCTCCTGTTTTTGATTTACTTGAAACCCAAGGGTTTTTTAGACGTGAAGAAATAGAAATCAATGACCTCACGATAGAGATTGAGAGATTAGAAGCTACATCTGAACTGCTCACATTGACCAAGAATTTACAACTAACACAGCAACTTTGGGAAGAAAAAATAGCTCAAGCATTAAAAAATAACAAGCGCGCCAAAGCCCTTCGGGCCGAGCTGCGCGCCAAGTATACTGGAAGCGAACAAGGTTTTTTGGAGTTATCTGAAGAACTCGCCAAACAAAGTATGCAAGAAAGCAGAGCACTCAAAGAATTGAAAAAAACAGCTGAACTTGAAATAAAACAGGTTCAGGAAACCCTTGACCTCGAAAAATCAAAAATCGAGCGCATACGCATGCAGCGTGCTGCACATTCTGCAGACTTGCAACGAAGAATTTTTGAACGATATACCTTTTTGAATGCACACGGAGAAGCTAAAAATGTCTTAGAACTTTTTGCGGGTTCACCACCGGCAGGCGCAGGGGAATGCGCAGCTCCGAAACTTTTACAATATGCATATGGCCATCAGTTGAAGCCAATATGTATGGCCGAATTTTGGTGGGGAATGTCACCAGATTCAGAGGTACGTATCCACAAGCATTTTTATCCAGCTTGTAAAAGCAAATGCGAACCAATTTTAGGTCACATGTTAAAAGGGCTAGAAGTAGATCCAAATCCAATTACTGCTATTCATCCAGCAAAAGCACTTGAGATCATTTATGAGGATGACTGGATTGTGGCTATTAACAAGAGCCCTGAATATTTATCTGTGCCCGGAAAGAATCCTCAACCGAATTGTCTAGATGACCTCAAAAAACATTTTCCACATGCTGATGGCCCTTTGTTAGTTCATCGTTTGGACATGTCAACTTCTGGGATTATGTTAGCAGCAAAGTCAAAACTAATGCATCAAAGATTGCAACGACAGTTTGTGACAAGAAAGGTTGAGAAATCATATATTGCCATATTAGATGGTGTACCACCATCACCAGAAGGTGAAATTAAACTTCCGTTAAGAGTAGATTTAGACGATCGCCCTAGGCAATTGGTGTGTGATGAACATGGAAGTTTTGCACATACAACCTATAAAGTTCTTTCTATTAACGGTGAACAAACTAGAATATTGCTTCACCCTAAAACCGGCAGAACGCATCAGTTGCGTGTCCACATGGCACATCATCACGGGCTCAAATGCCCAATAAAAGGCGACGATTTATACGGTAAAAAAGCAGACAGGCTTTATTTGCATGCGGCGTATTTAGGATTTTATCATCCTGAACACAATACTTGGCTAGAACTGAATTGTGAGCCTGAATTTTAAGCTCGGGGTTCTTGCCAGTCGCCGTATTCTTGAATGAGCCCAACTAGCGCTTCTACGGCTTCCGATTCATTGATGTTGCGACGGACAATTTCCTTTTCTTTATATAGATTGATTTTACCAGGACCAGTTCCAACATAACCATAATCGGCATCGGCCATTTCACCCGGGCCATTTACGATGCAACCCATAATGCCAATTTTGATTCCTTTCAAATGCGAAGTGCGTTGTCTGATTTTTGCGGTTGTTTCTTGCAAGTCAAAAAGTGTTCGGCCGCAAGAAGGGCAAGAAATATATTCAGTTTTAGAAATGCGCGTTCTGGTGGCTTGCAGTATTCCAAATGCGGTCGAGTTGATATATTGCGCCCCAAGCTGAGCATTCAGCCATAGCCCGTCTCCGAAGCCATCAATTAAAATTGCACCTGCATCGGCCCCGGCATAAAGTTGAAATAATTCAAGCTCGGTAGTGTCGTATTGGTAAGATAAAATCACAGGATTCAAGCATTCTTTTTCTTGAAGCTCGAGAAAAAAGCGTCTGAAAAGTTGTGTTTTATTATCGTGTCTGGCATTTAATATGACGACTGCATTTGTATATCGAGAGAAGTTTTTCGGTAGGGCTTCTTCTGCCTCTAAAGGGATAAAGAACACTTGCTCCGCTGTTATTTCATCGAGTTCATCATTTAGCACTAGTGGATAGTATCCTGCTTTATTTTGATAATGAGTTTTCCATGTAGCTAAATTGACAATAACGCCAAGCGTACCGGGCACTTCAAAGTTGAGCAAATTGCTGCCAATGTAGACGTAATCTGCTGCCTGGTCTTGGAGATTCCATTTGTCAAGAGGAATGCTGTATTGGTAACCAAATCCGAAGAAATGTGCTGGCTTGATATCAGTTAAATGAGAGAGGTCGGCGAGGACTACTGGTACATTCTTTCCACCAATGTTGTGCAACACCGTACTGGCCCTTTTGGTGTAGCTAAACGGGTCGTATTGAAGTGTTGAGTTTGGGATTTCAAATCCTAATGGTTTGTAAGCGCTATATTTTGCGGCTAATTTCTGAGCGACGGGAATTTCTGCCTCCGGAGCCTCTGTCAGTGATACACGAATGGTGTCACCCAAACCATCTTCAAGAAGCGCACCAATTCCAACGGCTGATTTTATTCTTCCATCTTCGCCATCACCAGCTTCGGTAACCCCGAGATGCAAAGGGTAAATAGTTCCGCGTTCGAGCATCTTGGCCATCAATAGGCGGTAAGCCTGAACCATCACGAGCGTATTACTTGCTTTCATCGAAATCACCAACTGATCAAAATCGTGTTTTTCGCAAATTCGGATGAATTCAAGCGCGGATTCAACCATGCCCTCAGGTGTATCGCCATACCTACTGAGAATTCTGTCAGAGAGAGACCCATGGTTGGTGCCAATTCTCATGGCAGTACCATTTTCTTTACAGAGTAACACAAGTGGTGTAAATTTCTCTTCGATTCTTTGAAGTTCAGCTTGGTAGCTCTCATCGGTAAATTCAATTTCTTCGAATTTCTTTTTGTCGGCGTAATTACCCGGGTTAACACGAACTTTTTCTACGATTTTTGCTGCAATTTCAGCGGCATTAGGTGTAAAATGAATATCTGCAACAAGCGGTGTGTTGTACCCTCTCTTGACCAAGGCTTCCTTGATGTTTTTTAGATTTTCGGCTTCGTTTTTACTTGGTGCCGTAAGCCTTACTAATTCACAACCGGCGTCTATCATTCGGATAGACTGTTCGACTGAACCTGCTGTGTCCATGGTGTCGGTGGTGGTCATGGATTGAACGCGAATGGGGTTGTGTCCTCCCAAGCTAAGGGTTCCGATTTGAACTTCTTTTGTTAAAACGCGTGTGCGTTTCCATGGGTCAAGACAATAGCGTTGCATTTATTTTTTTTAGTCTAACAAAGGTAAGGAATCAATTGTTTGTGCGTTCTTTGTTAACATTCAGTGCTTTTGCAAGATTTTTAGCAATTTTCAAACGTCCTTCATAGCCATAATGTTCAGTAGTCCAATTCTGATCACTAAAGTCAAGACCGTTAAGTAGTTCTAAATTATCTACAAAAATTACTCCTTTTTGAGAGCCATAACGATTCAATAAAAAATCACGATTATAGCGCATGATTTGAACAAGAACTGGCCCTACCAAATCATTGGCATATTCGGTATTCTCAGCCAATAGATTTAGATACAATTGAATGTTGTTTTTCTGACAATAGGCAACAATTTCATCAAAGTCTTGAATTCGAGGATTTTCAGGAGTGATTTGGAAAGCATAAGACTTTATGTAGTGACATGCTAGTTCGATTTTATCTAGATTCCAAGAGCCATCAGGGTATTTATAACCACCATTTGCCATAGCGTCATCCCATTGTCGAACAGTTGAATAAGGAACTTCAAACGGAAAATCAAATTGAAGGGTTTCCCATTCTTGAAGCTTTTCTTTGTTTCTTATTTCAGGTGTTTTATGATCAAATGAATTGAGTGCTAATAAAAATCGATTCAATAGGGGCGGAAAGGGTTTAATTAGAACCACGCTTGACTGCAAAGCACTTTCTAGCTCTGAAAAGCGCCAATCCGCATCGAATGATCTTAAATTCAGAGTAACGACAATTGCCTTTGTTTGATTTGGGCGCATATTTTTAATCCACACTTTAAAGATTCCAGCATGCGTTGCTAGTTTATTGACTGCAGTGACTCGGGTACTCTGAAGTAGGTCATCAACAATTTCAGATATATTTTTCTTAACCACATCGGTATCTCTGACGGTCATATTAGAAGATTCGGCAAAGTAAATGACATCAGCGTGCTTTTGTTGCTTCCATAATTCTAAAATTTCTGGGCAATATTCTTGGAGGTCGTGCTCGAAAAAATAAGATTTGTATAATTGATTCATAAGCACAAATCCAATTGTGAGTGCGATAAACCGAATTATAAGTTTCCTACCCATTAGAATTGAAAATAAATAAATGTAAATTTTTGTGTTCCGGAGAAAAACAATAGGATAAAAATTAAGAAGAAATAGATCACCCAGCGTTGCAGTACAGATAAATCATCCAGAACCAAATCAAAGCGCTTTTTACGATAAAAGAGATCCAAAACGAACATCAATACCAATGCCAACATTGGGGCCATCATATTAACTGGTTGTTTGCTAATTGAACTGAGGCTAAATAAATTCCTAAAGATTTCTTTGGCAATCATTAGATTAGGAGCTCTGAAAAAGACCCATGCAATACTAACAAATACAAAGGTGACAATAGCATTTGTATATTTTTTAGCTGGCTTTTCTAAAATAATAAATATGCCATGTAACACCCCCCAGATGATAAAAGTCCAATTTGCTCCATGCCAAAGCCCGCTGATTCCAAAAACAATTAACGTATTGAGTATCCAGCGCTTGTATTTTACTAGATTTCCTCCAAGAGGAATATAAAGGTAATCTCGGAACCATGTGCTTAATGAAATATGCCAATGCCGCCAAAACTCACCAATATTTTTAGAAAAATAGGGGGTTTTGAAATTATCCATAATGTGGATACCTAATAATCTGGCGCTACCTTGGGCAATGAGAGAGTATCCAAAAAAATCGGCATAAATCTGAAAAGAAAAGCATAGAAGTGCAAGTGCAATTTGCCAACTACTATAAGACAATGGCGCGTTATAAACATCATTTACATATGGCGCAAGGTTATCAGCTACGACCATTTTAACGACAAAACCCAAAAGTATCAACCTGAAACCAGCACTTAAATTTTGATATTGCAGCGTTTGCTTTTTGCGTAATTCTGTACCTAGAGATGCATAGCGTTCTATTGGCCCGGCAACCATTTGAGGAAAAAACAGGACATAATTTGCAAAATAACCTAAATGTTTTTCTGCAGGTTGTTGCCCGCGGTAAACCTCGATGGTATAACTCATCGATTGAAAAGTATGAAAGGAAAGTCCTATAGGTAAAATGATGCCAAGATCGTAGTGTTTGAATTCTTTTCCGATTAAGGCAAATAATTCAATGAGGGTTTGGTTCGCAAAGCCAAAATATTTGTAAAAGGCTAAGATGCTAATGTTAGCCAATAAACTCAGTATCAAAAAGCGTTTACGTGCTACCCCTTGTTTATTTTCCATCAAAAGTGCAGAGAAGTAATCAATGCAAATAATGGCAAAGAGCACTAATATATATTTGGGAATAAAAGCTATATAAAATATACAGCTACTCACAAAGAGCAAAATCCAACGCAACCGATGAGGTAAAAGGTAATAGCCAATTACAACAATTGGCAAGAAAAAAAAATAGTCAATAGAATTAAATAACATATAGTTTGATACGTCGAAAGATAATCATAAATTGAAAGTTAACAACGCTTATTTCTTTGATTTTTTAGTCCAAAAAGGTAAGGAATCAATTGTTTGTGCGTTCTTTGTTAGAAAGGATTTAAAATGATTAGACTTTTGTTGTTATTTACGATTTTGATCACTTGTGCAATAGCCTGCCAAGAAAATAGCCAAACAAACACCCATTCAAAAATTAAAGCACAAAACGCTGCTAAAAATAATGAGCAGAATTTGAACTCCAAAGCTCAAACCCCAAATAAAATAAAGCCAAAGGAGGAAAAAATCCTACCTTCATGCGTTTTTATTGTACCTGAGCCAATTGATCCGTTGCCTCCATATGACCCCTATGATCCGGGTCCCTATGATCTGCCGGGTTATATTCCTGAGCCAATAGATGTGATAACCCCGAATGATCAAACAAAAACCATCCGAGATAGTATCGTGCACTTTCCTGCAACGCTTGCGTCTTTTGGCAATGACCTCAATGATATTCAGAAGTATATAGATGCAAATATTGCAGGTACGTCAGCCTATCAGTATCTGCTAGAAATGGGTATTGAAGGAAGAATTTATATACGATTGTTAATTGATATAAATGGAAAAATTAGGGCATTGGATTTTTTGAAGTTCACAACAAATGAACTAGAAATACTCAAAGATCCACTCCAAAAAACCTTTCTTACAATGCCAAATTGGTCGCCTGCTAAAGACGAACAAGGCAAGGCTGTTGTTTCAGAATTCACGATGCCAATACGTTTGCCACTATTTAAACAATAGCTACTATCTTTATTCCATGAAAAGTTTATGGAAGCAGCTAGACCTTCGCATTCAAATTGTCTTCGCCCTTTTGGTGTTGAGCTTTTTTTATGCCTTTTGGCAGCATTTCACCAGCGATATTTTGCCCATTCATGAATGCAGAAAGTCTGATTCCCTGACTCAAGCTATTCAGTACATGCGTGGTGCAGCCTTCTTAGAACCACAAACGAATTGGATTTCTCCATCAGGGAACCGAAATGCAGCTGCCGAATTCCCAATTATTTATTATTTACTTGGACAAATTTGGAAACTTACAGGGTATCAGCTCTGGATTTCTAAGTTGCTGAGCCTGTCAATTTTAATCGCGGCAATCACATCTTTACACCGCTTATTGTTTTGGTTTTTTGGCACCAAACAAAAAGCCCTTGTTTTCTCAGCGATCATTTACAGTGCACCGGTTTTGGTTTACTATTCAGATACCGTATTGCCCAATGTTTTTTCATTTGCTTTTTTCTTACTGGCAACGAGTGCGTGCTTTGCATATATTCAAAATCCGAATTGGAAAAATTATGTAGCATTTTCGCTTTTTTTAGCCCTGGCGCTTCTTGTTAAAATTACAGCATTAATTGCTGTTTTAGCTTTCGCAGGTGCATTCTTCTTTCATTGCTTACTTTCAAATAATTGGAAAAAGTATCTTCACGACGCGCGTGTTTATTGGTTGTTAATCAGTGGTTTGCTGTCACTGCTTCTTTGTTTTTTATGGTATGCATATGCCATACGCTACAATTCGGCTCATAACGCTACAATTTTCTCAACAACCATCAGACCCATTTGGGAAGTGAGTTCGGATGAACAAATGAGAATTATCAAATTGGTACTCACTGAACATGTGAAAGAATTGTATCATCAATTGATATTAATACCACTTGTTTTACTCGGATTTTGGTCCTTGTTCAAAAAAGAAATCCCATCTTTTTTGCGCTGGTTAATTGTCATCAGTTTCTTGGGTTTGATCTCCTATTTTATTTTATGGTTTTGGGTATTTGATGTACATGATTATTACCTGATTGAAGTGCTATTTGTTCCATTGATTTTAGCGGCTATTTATATGAAGTACGGAGCGTTGTTTATTCTGTCAGAACAGTGGAGAAAACGATTTTCAATGATTGGTTTGACCCTTATTTTTTTAAACGCCGTTTCTTA
>JBJTNI010000024.1:0-42039 GCA_046073985.1 Flavobacteriales bacterium
GATTCTCGGAGTCTTCCATTTTACGAATGACAGTCAAGGTTCTGCGCATTGAACGGTTCCAATTCAAGGCATAATAGTCATTGGCTGCCATTTCCCCGAGGATGCTGTATTGCAGTTGTTCTTCCCCGAGTTTTTTATAGATTTTCCAGGCTTTGAGCAATACTTTATTGGCGTAGTTGTATTTTCCTAAAGATTTGTAAACGTTGGCAATATTTGCATAGGCACTTGCTTTTCTGACGCTCCAATTTTCTGCGTAATCCAGGACTGTTTTGAATTGCCCGATGGATGCATAGGGTTTGCCAATGATGGCGTAATGAATGCCGAGTTCGTTGTGGTATTTACCTTTCAAGCTGTCGGGTAAACTTGATTTTACTTTTGCTATTTGTTCTAGAAAGTGTGCTGATTTTGGTGCATTGACGAATTGATATTTGGCAACACTGTCAAATAAAGGGTGTGCATTTAAGGAAATAGTTGCCAAAGTGCAGCTAAAGATCCATAAGAAACGTTGGGCAATATTCACTACTTAATCAAGAAATTTGGTTGAACTGAAGGTAAATTTAACCAATTTTGCCCAAAGTTTACTCATGACAGAACACAGAACCGAACTTGAAAGCCTTGGCGAATTTGGCCTGATTGATGCGCTAACCAAAGATTTAACCAATGTGAATCCTGAAACAATACTAGGCGTAGGTGACGACGCTGCAGTCATTGATATTGGTCATGATTTACGCCAGGTGGTGAGTACTGATTTGTTGGTTGAAGGCGTGCATTTTGATCTTACTTACATGCCGTTAAAGCATTTGGGTTACAAGGCGGTTGCCGTTAATGTGTCTGATATTTGCGCCATGAATGCCACACCAAAGCAAATTACTGTTGGCTTAGCTGTCTCGAACCGCTTTTCAGTCGAGGCGCTCAAAGAGCTGTATGCGGGTATTCAAGCGGCATGTGCAGATTACAATGTAGATTTAATTGGCGGAGATACAACTTCCTCACAAAGTGGATTATTTATTTCTGTCACTGCAATTGGAACGGCTCACAAAGATGAGCTTTGTTATCGCTCTGGTGCCGAAGAATTTGATTTGTTAGTCGTATCTGGTGATTTAGGAGGTGCATATATGGGCCTTCAGGTGCTCGAACGCGAAAAAGAGGTTTTCAAGACCAACCCAAACATTCAACCTGATCTAGATGGCCACGATTATATTTTGCAACGTCAATTGAAGCCAAATGCTCGTTTAGATGTAGTGAAGTACTTAAAAGAACTCAACGTGAAGCCAAGTGCCATGATTGATATTTCTGACGGATTGGCCAGTGAAGTATTGCATTTGTGTAAAGCCAGTGGTGTGGGTTGCCATGTTTACGACGAAAAACTACCAATTGATGCCAAAACTTCTATGGTAGCCATT
The DNA here is from genome assembly GCA_046073985.1 of Flavobacteriales bacterium. Lineage (GTDB taxonomy): Bacteria > Bacteroidota > Bacteroidia > Flavobacteriales_D > Crocinitomicaceae > UBA952. Next base: position 1,404 of record JBJTNI010000024.1, read on the forward strand.
GATTTCAATCTTGACCCTAGTATGTGTGCTTTAAACGGTGGAGAAGATTACGAATTGCTCTTTACGGTGAAGCAAAAAGACTATGAAATTATTGCATCTAATCCGAACTTTACAATTATTGGGCACATGACCAACGCAGCAGACGGCACTTATTATATCGATAAGTCAGGTTCGGCAATTACGCTGAGAGCGCAAGGCTGGAAGCAGTTCTAATCAATTCTCGGTAGATTAATTTGTTCTTTGTGTACAATAGTCAGCGGATACTTTCCCCTGATTCTGTTTACGAGTGCTTCGGCTTCAGCTTGTGTTCGGAAATCGCCTACCATGAGGTTGAAATTTGGCGCCTCAAAACGCACATAGGTATCAATTTTTGGAAATTCTTGCACAAACGAGGCTCTTGTTTGATCAATTACGTTTTTGTCAGAGTCAAAACACAGCTGTACACGGTAACCCGGCATTTGTTTGCTACTCTTTGCGGCAACTTTTTCGTCGACGCGCGGGTCAACAATAATCTGTACTTGGGCACGAAGTTGTTGAGCGCCAATTAAAAACAAAGAAACCAAAAGCCATTTTTTCATAACACAAAATAAGTAAGAAATCTTCGCTTGACAAAAAGCTTATTTAGATTCATTTTAAATTAACACAAGTCGCCTATTTTTTGTCATGAAAATGTCACAAAATACCTTGATTGCCTTAATTTTGCTCCCGATAAAATGCGGTTTGTCCGCACCTATTTTAAGAGTGAATTAGTAATTTTTTACATGGAAATATCTAACATTCAGACGCTTAAGCGATTCAAATCAATGGCTTTTGCTGCGCTAACGCTCAGTTTTGTAGCGTTCTCAAACTTGGTTTCTGCCCAAGGTGAAGGCCTGTTCAAGGCAAAATGTGCCACTTGTCACATGACCCACAAAAACTCTACTGGTCCAAAATTGGCTGGTGTCCGTGCAAAATGGGCAGCAGGCGGGGCCAAGGAAGGAAGTATTTATCAGTGGGTAAACAACTGGCAAACGGCTGCCGCCAACGACCCTTATGCAGCTGAAGTTTCTAAGTGGTCACCGACCGCCATGTCAGCTTTCCCTGACTTGAAAAAAGAAGACATCGACGCCATCATGGACTGGGTAGATGCACAGCCAGATCCTGCAACTGCTGGCGCCACTGCCGGAGGTGCTGCTGGTACTGATGCTGCTGCAACAAGCGCTGAGCCACTAGAAGAAGAAAACAATTCTTGGATCTGGATCATTATGGGGGTCATTTTTGTAGTGATCATCATGGCTGTGGGTGGCGTGCGTCGTCAACTGAAAATTGCTACTTCAGAGAACGAAGAAGAAGCTGAAAAAATGACCTACGGTGAAGAGCTGCGCACACTTGCTTGGAAATACCGCTTACAAGTTGGCTTGGTTTCGCTTGTAGTTGTTATTTCTATTATCGTAGCGCTATTCCAATCGCTTTACTCAATTAATATCATGGAGGGTTACCAACCTTCACAACCAATTGCGTTCCCTCACGCAGCGCATGCTGGTATCAATGGCATTGATTGTAAGTATTGCCACAACACGGTAACTAAATCTAAGTCTGCATCGATTCCTTCTGTCAATGTTTGTATGAATTGTCACAAACAAATTGATGGCGAAGGCAAACCATTTGCAGGCGAAATCAAAAAGATTTACGCAGCTGCTGGTTGGGACAAAGCGGGTATGAAATATACCGGCAAAACCAAACCAATTGTCTGGAACAAAGTGCATGTGCTTCCTGAGCACGTTTACTTCAACCACTCACAACACGTTGTAGTTGGTGGCCTTGATTGTAAGCAATGCCACGGCGACATGACTCAAATGACTGAAACAGTTAAAGTTCAGCCAGTTGAAGACCTCAACAAAATCGAAGGCAACATCCAATTGACACGCAAAACACTTACTATGGGTTGGTGTATTGAGTGTCACGGTAAAAAAGATGTGGCTATCGGTAATGGTAAAAACGCTTACTACGACGAAATTCACCGTCGTTTGAAAAAAGATCCTAAGCTTTATGCTCAATACCTCAATGATGACGGTAAAGTAACCGTTAACGAACTTGGAGGCTGGGAGTGTGCTAAGTGTCACTATTAATTAGAGTATTTAACGTTCTTGTCGAATTAAGACTATGGAAATGACAAAAAAATATTGGAAAGGTATTGACGAACTCAACCAAACGCCTGAGTTTATCAAGCACAAAGAGCAAGAATTTCCAAACCAACAATCTGTTGAAGATTTCTTAGCTGATGAAAATTTAGCTGAGTCTTCTACAGCGCGTCGCGACTTCTTGAAGTTCTTAGGATTCTCTGTTGCCGCAGCAACATTAGCTGCCTGTGAAGCGCCAGTTACAAAAGTGGTTCCTTACGCAGTGAAGCCTGAAAACGTAACACCTGGTATGCCTACCTGGTATGCAAGCACCTACTACGATGGCGCTTCTTACGCAAGCATCATGGTGAAAACACGCGAAGGTCGTCCGATCTTTATCAAAGGAAACAAAGACTTTGGTTTCACTAAAGGTGGTACCAACCCGCAAATCATTGCTTCTGTTTTAGGTCTCTATGACTCAGAGCGTTTAACAGGTCCACAAGCCAACGGAAGTAATGCTTCTTGGGCAACTGTTGATGCCGCTATTTCAAAAGCAATTGCAGGTGCTAAAAAAGTAACCTTACTTTCTAATACAATCATTTCTCCATCGATCAAACGTGCATTGCTGAAATGTCCACGAAACTGAACGGAGAGGCTGGGGCAAAATTTGAGCACGTTCAATACGACGCTGTTTCTTATGCAGGAATGCGTGAAGCAAACTTGTCAAATTTTGGTGCGCGCATCATTCCTAGCTACGATTTTTCTAAAGCAAAAACCATTGTCAGTGTCGGTGCCGATTTCTTGAGCACTTGGTTATTGCCAACGGAATTTGCTGTTCAATACGGTACTCGCCGCAACCCGGAAGGGGAGTGGATGTCTAAGCATTTCCAATTTGAATCAGTGCTTTCTGTTACAGGTTCGAATGCCGACGTTCGTGGTATGATCAAACCATCTGAAGAGGCTGCGGTTCTTTCATACATGATTGCTGCTCTTCAAGGTAAATCTGCTGCATCAGGTTCTTGGAAGGCTGCTGCTGACAAAGCAGTTGCGGCACTTAAGAAATCTAAAAAAGAATCTTTAGTAATTGCAGGATCTAACCATATTGGTGTTCAACAATTGGCCAACCAATTGAACAATATTCTTGGTGCCTACGGTTCTACTATTGACTTGGCTAATACGATCAACCTACACCAATCTGAAGATGCTAAGGCACTCAAATTGGCAGCTGATGTTGCAGCCGGCAAAGGTCCAGAAGTACTCATCATGATGGGTGTCAACCCTGTTTACAGTTTACCAAATGGTGCTGAATTCGCGAAAGGCCTTAAATCAATCAAAACTTCAGTAGCTATTTCTTCTTATGCAGACGAAACAGCTAGTCTTTGTACTTATATCTGTCCTGACCACCACCAACTTGAAAACTGGACCGATCACGAAGCTAAAGCAAGCGAATACGCAGTTGGCCAGCCAACTATTCGTCCATTGCACAACACAGCAAGCGCACTTGAATCATTATTGGTTTGGAACGGTGCTGCAAGCCGTGGCGGACAAGATTCAGCAGTTGCCTATGACTATATCAAAGCTACTTTTGCTTTGTTGTCCCCAACTGGCGATTTCGCTTACCTTACACACAACAGCTGCATCGAGAAACCAGTTGCACCAGCAGCACTTACTTTCACTGCTGCAAGCAGCAAAGATTTGCCAAAAGCAAACGGTACTGAAGTAGTTTTCTATCAAAAACCAGCAATTGGTAACGGAGCTTTTGCTAACAACCCTTGGTTACAAGAGTTACCAGACCCAATTACCAAAGTAACATGGGACAACTATATCACCATGAATCCGGTCGAAATGAAAGGCAAATACGCCACTACCTACGACCAAGAGCATGGCCTCAATTTAGCAAAAGTAACAGTCAACGGTAAATCAGTTACATTGCCAGTTTATCCATTACCTGGACAAGCACCTGGTACCATCGGTATCGCGCTTGGTTATGGTCGTGGTGCAAACGGCGAAAAAATCGGAAAAGCTGCTTACCAAACCAAAGAATACGGCGGACACGCTACGCAAGAAAACGGACAACCTACACCAATTGGTGCCAATGTATTTGGCTTGCTTTCAACTGCTGCTACTATTTCTTACGCTGCAAGTGCAACGGTAAGCCCTGTAGAAGGAACTTACCCAATTGCAGCAACACAAATTCACCACACCGTGATGGGCCGCGACTCCATTGTTCGCGAAACCACACTCTCTATTTTCAAAAACCACGAAAAAGATGCTTACAACGAAGCTCACAAGCTTCAAAAGCTCGACAAACATGGTGATCACGTTGAAGCACCTGTCTCTGAGTTTGACCTCTGGGCAGCACATCCAGTAGAAAAAATCGGTCACCGATGGGGTATCTCTATTGACCTTTCTTCTTGTATTGGTTGTGGATCATGTCTCATTGCATGTCAGTCTGAAAACAACGTACCTGTTGTTGGTAAAGACGAAGTGCGTCGTGGTCGTGAAATGCATTGGTTGCGCATTGACCGCTACTTTGCTTCTGATGAAGAGGCTGCGGTTGGAACCAAAAAAGACAAAGAAACATTTAGCTACGACAACGCTGAAATCGCTGCCTTGAACCCATCTGTGGTTCACATGCCATTGATGTGTCACCACTGTAACCACGCTCCTTGTGAAACAGTTTGTCCGGTAGCTGCAACAACACACTCTAACGAAGGTCTTAACCAAATGGCCTATAACCGTTGTATCGGAACACGCTATTGTGCAAACAACTGTCCATACAAAGTGCGTCGTTTCAACTGGTTTAACTATCCTTCGTACAAGAAGTTTACAGAAGTAAACCCTGCACAAGACGACCTCGGCCGTATGGTGCTCAACCCAGACGTTACTGTGCGTACACGTGGTGTCATGGAGAAATGTTCACTTTGTGTACAACGTATTCAAGCGACTAAGTTAGTTGCCAAAAAAGAAGCAAGAGTTATTGCTGACGGCGAATTCGCTACAGCATGTTCAGACGCTTGTCCTACAAACGCTATCGTTGTCGGTGACTGGAATGACCTCAAATCTATGATTCGCGAGAAGTCAGAAGGTGTTCGTGCATACCAAGCGCTTGAAGAAGTAGGTGTGAAACCAAATGTTTGGTACCAAGTGAAGGTTCGCAACGAAGACAATTCTTTACTCGATCATATTCAAGTAGCAGAAGCTCATCATTAATCATTCAATTAAACTACTGCAATGCAAAAGGAAGCAGCAATCAGAGAGCCCCTCATATTAGGTCACAAGACCTACCATGACGTAACAGAAGATGTATGTCGTCCAATTGAGGACAAGGCGCCAAAAATGTGGTATATCCTCTTCGGAATTGCCCTAGTGATAGGTCTTTACGGAGTAGGTAGTATCATGTATCTCTTGGGCACCGGTATTGGTGTTTGGGGTCTGAACAAAACAATCGGTTGGGCATGGGATATCACCAACTTCGTATGGTGGGTAGGTATTGGTCACGCCGGTACGCTTATCTCAGCCGTTCTACTATTGTTCCGCCAAAAATGGCGTATGGCAATCAACCGTTCAGCGGAAGCCATGACCATCTTTGCCGTATTCATGGCAGGAACTTTCCCGCTCATTCACATGGGTCGTTTGTGGGTTGGTTATTGGGTAATGCCTATTCCGAACCAATTTGGTTCTTTGTGGGTAAACTTTAACTCGCCACTTCTCTGGGACGTATTCGCAATTTCTACTTACTTATCTGTTTCATTGGTATTCTGGTACATCGGGCTAATTCCTGACTTCGCTACCATCCGTGACCGCGCTAAAAAACCATTGGCTAAAAAGATGTACAGCATCCTTTCATTTGGTTGGTCTGGCCGTGCAAAACATTGGAATCGTTTTGAACTTGTTTCTTTGGTATTAGCTGGTTTGGCGACACCACTTGTATTCTCGGTTCACTCAATCGTATCTTTTGACTTCGCCACTTCAGTAATTCCAGGATGGCACACCACTATTTTCCCACCTTACTTCGTAGCAGGAGCTGTATTCTCTGGTTTTGCCATGGTACAAACACTTTTGCTCATCATGCGTAAGGCAATGGGTCTTGAGGCTTATATCCATACCAAGCACGTTGAATACATGAACATCGTTATCATGGTAACTGGTTCAATCGTCGGTACGGCATACATCACCGAGTTATTCATCTCTTGGTATTCAGGTGTAGAATACGAATCATACGCGTTCATCAACCGTGCTACCGGACCATACTGGTGGGCATACTGGTCCATGATGACATGTAACGTTATCTCTCCACAGCTCATGTGGATCCGCCGCTTGCGTCGCAGCCTTTTGTTTACATTCTTTATTTCTATCGTTGTAAACATTGGTATGTGGTTTGAGCGCTACGTAATTATCGTTACATCTATCCACCGTGACTACATTCCAGCAGCTTGGAGTATGCACTTCCCAAGCCACATCGATATCGCGGTATATTTAGGTACAATTGGTTTATTCTTTGTGTTCTTCTTGTTGTTCGCTCGTTACTTCCCGGTACTTGCATTGAACGAAGTTAAAACCATCCTTAAAGGCTCTGGTCAATCTTACAAAGAATCACCAGATTATCACAAACATCATTAAGCAAAGGCTATGTCAGATAAAGTTCTATACGTAATGTATGACGACGACGAAGTGCTCAAGCACAGCGCTAAACAGCTCGTCTCAAAAGGTGTAAAAATCTCAGAGGTTTTTTCTCCATTCCCAATTCACGGTATTGACCCAATCATTGGTGTAAAAAATACACGTCTCGGAATCATGGCTTTCTTGTATGGTCTTATTGGACTAACCTTAGCTACTATCGGGATGCGATACTTCATGGTGGTAGACTGGCCGATGAACATCGGTGGTAAGCCAAACTTCTCTTATTTGGAGAATATGTTGGCTTTCGTTCCAATTAGTTTTGAGTTCACAGTAATGTGTGCTGCACACGGTATGGCAATTACTTACTTGCTGCGCAACAAAACCTTGCCAGGAATGCCGGCTCAGAATCCTGATCCGCGTACCACAGACGATAAATTCGTTATGGAAATTCGTTTGAGCGAGAACCACAATGTAACTGAAGCAGAGCTTGACGGCATGTTGCAAGAAATCGGTTACCTCGAACTCGATAAAAAAGAAATTAAATAAGTACAGGGTCACATGAAAAAGATCGTTTACACAGCATTTAGTGGAGCAGCCTTGACACTGTCATTGCTTTTGAACTCTTGTGTGTCTAATGCAGACAGCCCAGGGTTGGAATATGCACCAGACATGTACCGCACACCAGGTATTGAAACTTACGTAGATTACGGCGAAGTTCGCGGCCGAATTGACGAAACCAAAAAAGGTCGTCTGACAGCCATGACTCCACCGCGCAACACCATTCCTTTTTATGGAACTGACTCCACTGAGGTGAAATTAATGTTGCCTTACTTCCGCAAGCCAAATGTCGCTTTCCGTGAAACTCATGGTCTTTACGGTTGGGATTACTCTGCAGCGGACGAATATACACTGGCAGTAGCAGACAAAAATCCATTATTGATCAACGCTAGCAATGCTGAAGCTGTCATCACTAAAGGAAAAGAACTCTTCACAGCAATGTGTCAGCATTGTCATGGTGAAAAGGGTGACGGCAACGGCCCAATGGTTGCTAGTGGTGCTTACTCTGGCGTACCAAACTATGTGGGTATCGCAGCTACCGAAGGACAAATGTTTTATTCAATCTACTACGGAAAAGGGATGATGGGTGCTCATGGTTCTATCTTGAACAAGAAAGAAATCTGGACAATCATCCATTACATTCATCGCCTACAAGATGCCAACTACGGTAAATTTGATGCCTCTGGCGCTGCTGTAGGAGCAACCGTTTCAGACACCACTAACGCGAAATAATCAACAGAGCAATGGAATTTCAAATAACCAAAAAAGCGAAAAACGTAGCATTCGGACTCATGGGAGTTGGTTTGTTGCTGACAATAATTGGTGCCGCTATTGCCGCGGGTGATCATCATTTCTTTACCCGCTTCATGGCTTCAGCCCTTATCAGCGGATTCTTTTTCTTTGCAATTGGCCTTGGTGCCTTGTTTTTCCTTGCATTGAAATATGCAACGGAAACAGGTTGGTATGCAGCCGTAAAGCGCGTCATTGAGGCGGTAGCTGGTTTCTTACCGGTAGGTATCATCATCTTAGGTGTTGTATTGTTGGTCATTACAATTGCAGACGGTGCTCATATCTATTCTTGGATGGATCCTGAAGTACAAGCACATGATGAAATGGTGCGTCACAAAGCAGCCTACTTAAATCCTGTGTTCTTCTGGATCAGAACAATTGCTTACTTCACTACATATTTCTTGTTCTGGAGAGGTTTCAAACGCCGCTCGCTTGAAGAAGATAAGGTAGGTGGAACAGAGTTGCACTTCAAAAACTACAAGCGCGGTGCGTTATTCCTTGTTTTCTTTGCTGTATTCAGTTCAACTTCAGCATGGGACTGGATCATGTCTATCGATGTACACTGGTTCTCTACGCTATTTGGATGGTACACCTTCGCAGGTATGTGGTGTTCTACTATGGTTGTTCTAGTTATAACCACACTTTATCTCAAAAAGCTAGGTCATCTAGAAAAAGTAAACGACTCGCATATTCATGACCTCGGTAAGTGGACATTCGCAACTTCATTCCTTTGGTCTTACATGTGGTTCTCACAGTTCATGCTTATTTGGTATGCAAACATTGGTGAAGAAGTGATCTATTTCCAAACGCGTATTGCTCATTTCAAATATTTGTACTTCGGTATGTTTATCATCAACTTTGCTTTCCCTATGTTGATACTCATGTCAAGAGATGCGAAACGCAATGCTGGTATCCTTACTGCGGTTGGTTTGACAATCTTGGCTGGCCACTGGCTAGATGTTTACATCATGGTGTCAGCAGGGGCTATGGGTCAGAACGCAAATATCGGTGCTCTAGAAATTGGTATGGCATTGTTAATGGCTGGTACGTTCATTTACGTCATCCTACGCAACTTGAGCAAAGCACCACTTACTCCTGTTAACCACCCATTCTTGGATGAATCTAATCACCACGAAATTTAATCTAACAAGACATTATCTATAAGTCATGGAAAATAAATTGATAGTTTTACTTGTCATTGTTCTAGGCGCCATCGCCATCGCACAGCTCGTGCGTGTTTATGAAATTTCCTCGAAACTTCGCAAGAATCAAGAGCACGAAATTTCTAACCGAGACAACAACCTGAACGGACGCATGATGTTCGGATTCATGTTTTTATTATTCGGGTTCTTTATCTACCTTATGTCTCACTTTGGTTGGACAGGTCGTGGAGCAGCGGCTTCTGAAGAAGGTGTAGAGATGGACTGGTTATTGAACCTGAACTTTGTCATCATCATCGCTGTATTCTTTTTCACTAACTTTTTACTTTTCTTCTTTACCTGGAGATACGTAAGAAAGCCTGGTGTGCCGGCGTTCTATTATCCGCACAACAACAAACTAGAAATGCTCTGGACAGTTGTTCCTGCTGTAGTATTAGCCGTAATTATCATTTTAGGTTTACAAACGTGGGGCCACTTAACTGGTGAATCCAAACCTGAAGCGGTTAAAATCGAATTATTCTCTAAGCAATTCGACTGGACAGCTCGTTATTCTGGTGCCGACAATACACTCGGTTTGTACGATTATAAATTGACGCTAGACAACAATGAATTGGCTTTGTTGACCTCTAATACCATTGATTCCTCATTGAACAATATGCTCAACGGCGCAACAGGTATTAAGTCTTTACAATTGTTACTCAATAACCGCGATACCGTATTAAGCGATTCAACAGTTTCGGTACTACGCACCGATTTATCAAGAAAAGAGCGACTTTATCGTTTCTTGACCCAAATGAAGCAAAATCACAACAAAAAACTAGATGCTTCTGCTTGGGATGACATCATTCAAAAAGACACCCTTTACCTTTGCAAAGGTCAGCAGTATGAAATTGCATTGCGTGCCAAAGATGTCATCCACTCGGCTTATTTCCCACATTTCCGAGCTCAAATGAATGCGGTACCTGGTATGGCAACACGCATGAAGTTTACACCGAATAAAACAACGGCTGAAATGCGTCAAGAGAAAAACGATGCTTCTTTCAACTACATTTTGATGTGTAACAAAATTTGTGGTGGCGCTCACTACAAAATGAAGATGGTTGTTGTTGTTCTTGACAAGTCTGCCTATAACAAATGGATGGCGGGCAAGAAAAAACAAACATTTAAAGATCAATATTTCCCTGTAGCAGCTGCACCGGCAACTCCAGCCCCAGCAGATACTACTGCAGTAACGATGAATTAATTTAGCAACGATAAAAAAATAAAAGATGGCTTCACACGACGCACACGCACACGGACATCATGATGAACACCACCATCATGAGGAGCATTTTGTCTCTAAATACATTTTCTCTCAAGACCACAAAATGATTGGTAAGCAGTTTTTAATGACTGCAGTTTTCATGGGCTTGGTTGCTATGATGTTATCAATCTTATTCCGAATTCAATTGGCTTGGCCAGGCGAAAGTTCAGATTTTCTTTCTTTCTTTTTAGGTGAAAAATGGGCTCCAAACGGTGTATTGAAAGAAGACATGTACCTCGGTTTGGTTACCATCCACGGAACCATCATGGTATTCTTCTTATTAACTGGAGGTTTATCTGGTACATTCTCTAACATTTTGATTCCATTGCAACTAGGTGCCCGTGATATGGCCTCTGGTTTCATGAACATGCTCTCTTACTGGTTGTTTGCTTTGTCTTCAATCATAATGTTAGTTTCATTGTTCGTTGAGTCAGGCCCAGCAATGGCAGGTTGGACAATCTACCCACCGCTTTCCGCTTTACCACAAGCAGTTTCTGGTTCAGGATTAGGTATGACACTTTGGTTGTTCTCAATGGCAATCTTTATTGCTTCTTCTTTACTTGGTTCATTGAACTATATCGTTACGATCATCAACTTGCGTACACAAGGCATGACCATGACACGCATGCCATTGACAATTTGGGCGTTTTTCGTAACTGCAATTTTAGGTGTACTTTCATTCCCGGTTTTATTATCAGCTGCCTTGCTTTTAATCATGGACCGCTTGATGGGTACATCTTTCTACCTTTCTGACATCATCGTTGGTGGCGAAATGTTGACCAACCACGGTGGTTCACCAATTCTTTACCAACACTTGTTCTGGTTCTTGGGTCACCCTGAGGTTTACATCGTATTGTTACCAGCACTTGGTTTGTCTTCAGAAATCATCGCAACAAATGCACGTAAACCAATCTTTGGCTACAAAGCAATGATCGGGTCTATCCTCGCAATTGGTTTCCTTTCGTTTATCGTATGGGGGCACCACATGTTTGTTACCGGCATGAACCCATTCTTAGGAAGTGTATTCGTATTTACAACTCTTTTGATTGCTATTCCTTCAGCTGTAAAGGTATTCAACTACCTCACTACACTTTGGAAAGGGTCTTTGGTACTTACTCCGGCAATGTTGTTTGCAATTGGTTTGGTATCAACATTCATTACAGGTGGTGTTACTGGTATTATCCTTGCTGACTCTGCTTTGGATATCATGATGCACGACACCTATTTCGTAGTTGCTCACTTCCACATTGTAATGGGAATGTCAGCAGTATTCGGAATGTTTGGTGGTGTTTATCATTGGTTCCCTAAAATGTTTGGTCGCATGATGAATACCCGTTTGGGCTACGCGCATTTCTGGGTAACACTGATTGGTGCCTATGGCGTATTCTTCCCAATGCACTTTGTTGGCTTGGCTGGCGCCCCACGTCGTTACTACGATTACTCTGCCTACAGTGAATTTGACAAAGGTTCTTTTGAACTCATGGTGGACCTCAACGAAGTCATTACCATCTTTGCAATCATCGCAGCGTTGGGTCAAGTATTGTTCTTATTCAATTTCTTCTATAGTATTTTCAGAGGGCCGGCTGCGCCACAAAACCCTTGGAGATCTAATACACTTGAATGGACAACTCCTGTTGAGCGCATTCACGGAAACTGGCATGGGGCACTTCCTGTAGTACACCGTTGGCCTTACGATTACTCTAAGCCGGGTGCTAGCGAGGATTTCATTCCGCAAACTACGCCGCTTGAGGCTGGAGAAGAAGAGCATTAATATTTTGCTATAAACAAACTACAAAAAAGGCCCGAATTCATTCGGGCCTTTTTCAGTTATTGATCGTTTAATTCTTTTGCAACCGTTTCTAATTCTTGAAAAAACGCTGGGCCAAATGCCCTGATAATAGGCTCTTTTAAAAATTTATAGACGGGTACATCTAGTTTTTCACCGCAAGCACATGCTGGTTCACAGATATCCCATTTTTCATAATTAAGCGCCATGTACTCTGAAAATTGTTTTGTACGAATAGGGTAGAGGTGACACGAAATGGGTTTGATAAAATCAATTTTTCCTTCACGTTGTGCTTTCTCAATGGCACATTTAGCGGTATTGCTCTGGTCAAAATAGACAAATGCACATTCTTTGCCATTGACCAGCGTGGTGGCTGGTTCAAAATCTTCGTCGTGGTAAACCACACCCTGAGCTTCGATGGCAGCAATGCCTTCAGGTCGCATGTACGGTTTGATCTGTTCTAAATGATGTTCGATGATTTTTACTTCTTCTTCAGTAACAGGTGCGCCGCCGTCTCCTTCAATACAACAGGCGCCTTTACAAGCATTTAAGTCACAGACAAACTGTTTTTCGAAGATCTGGGTGGATACGATTTTATCGTTGATTTCAACTAACATAACGCAAAGATAAGATAGGATTTGGTGGAATGGAAAAAAGTGACTATATTTGTACCACATTTGAAGATGGTTAGAACGAGGGGACGAAAGTCCCCTCTTTTTTTCCATAAACGTAACTAGATGTTAGATCGTAAATTAATAGAATCCCTCATTGCTGAACGCATCGCTGAGCTCGACAACGGCCTTTACGTTGTTGACCTACGCATTTCGCCAAAAAATGTCATCAACGTTGAACTTGATAAGCTCAAAGGTGGCGTTAGTGTAAGTGATTGCATGGCGGTTTCACGCAATATAGAACACAACCTCGACCGCGAACAAACGGACTTCGAACTTCATGTTTCGTCTGCAGGTCTTGATCAACCAATTCGCCATATCAATCAATTTGCCAAAAATGTCGGTCGCAGTTTCAAAGTGCAGCCCCTCGAAGGAGAAAAATTTGAGGCCGAGTTGGTCAAAATGGCTGACGACAACTTGGTGTTCAAGCAACGCATCCAACGCCGCGACGAAGAAAAAAAGAAAAAAGTTTGGGTAGAAGAATTCATTGAGCTACCCTACGACCAAATAAAAGAAGCAAAAATTGTAATATCCTTTAAATAAGCACCATGAACAGTTTGGAACTTGTTGACTCATTTTCGGAGTTCAAAGAACTTAAAAACATTGACAAACAAACGATGCAACACGTATTGGAAGACGTCTTCCGTGCGATGCTCAAAAAGAAGTTCAATACAGACGAACACATCGATATCGTTGTCAACATTGACAAGGGTGATGTTCAAATTTTCTTGAACAAAGAAATTGTTGGCGACGGCGAAGTAGAAGATCCAAATACAGAGATCGCTTACTCAGATGCCATCAAAATTGAACCAGATTTTGAAATCGGTGAAGAAGTTACCGAAGAATTCAAGTTTGCCGATTTTGGTCGCCGCAATGTTTTGGCCTTGCGCCAGAACCTCATTTCTCGCATCATGGAGCTCGAGAAAGACCAACTTTACAACAAATACAAGGAGCGCATTGGTGAAATCGTTACTGGTGAAGTTTACCAGGTGTGGAAAAAGGAAATCCTCATCATGGACGACGACAACAACGAACTTATTTTGCCAAAATCAGAGCAAATACCTTCTGATTTCTTCAAAAAAGGAGAGTCTGTACGTGCAGTAGTTGCCAAAGTAGATATGCGCAACAGTACGCCAGTGATCATCCTTTCTCGTACAGCCCCTGAGTTCCTTGAGCGTCTATTTGAGCTCGAAGTACCTGAAGTTTTCGATGGCCTCATCACCATTAAGAAAATTGTACGCGAGCCCGGAGAACGCGCTAAAGTAGCCGTAGAATCCTATGACGACCGCATTGACCCAGTAGGTGCTTGTGTCGGTATGAAAGGATCTAGAATCCACGGAATTGTCCGTGAATTACGCAATGAAAATATTGACGTCATCAACTATACAAGCAATCAACAATTGCTAATTCAACGTGCTTTGTCACCAGCTAAAATCACTTCAATGGAAGTTTTAGAAGATGACAAACGCGTCAAAGTGTATCTCAAACCAGATCAAGTGTCTTTGGCAATTGGTAAAGGTGGAAACAACATCAAACTTGCCGGAAAGCTCTGTGGTTTTGAAATTGATGTTTACCGCGATGGTGAAGTAGACATCGAAGACGTCGACCTCGAAGAATTTGCAGATGAAATCGATAGCTGGATTATCGATGAACTCAAAGCTATTGGCTGCGATACCGCTAAGTCAGTACTTGAAATCAGCAAAGACGACCTTGTATCACGTACCGACCTCGAAAAAGAGACAATCGAAGAGGTGTTCCGTATTTTACAAGCAGAATTTGAATAACTTTAATACCAATTAGGAGCGCAATAATAGATTATGGCGGGAAAACCGATTCGTTTAGGAAAAGCAGCAGGAGAATTGAATGTAGGAATTCCGACAATTGTCGAATTCTTAGGTTCAAAAGGAATAGTTATTGATGCAAGCCCAACAGCACGTTTGGAGCAAGAGCATTTTGATATTCTTTGCCAAGAATTTGCCGCAGACCAAAACATGAAAGAGCAGTCTAAAGCTGCTTTGCGTCGCGAAAAACGCGAGTCTTTATCAATCAAAGACAAGCCGCAAGAAGAACCAGTAGCTCAACCAGTACAGGAAGACGAAGACGAAGGCGAAATCAACCTCGAAGAAATCAAGCGTCAAGTACTGAAAGAAACACCTGTTGTACCGGCAGCAGTGGCAGAAACTCCTGTGGCTGAGCCACAAGCGCCTGCTACAGAATCAACGGTTCAAGAAAATAAAGTAAACGTTGTTGGCAAAATCGATCTTGATGCCATCAATCAGCGCACGCGCCCTGACAAAAAGAAAGAAGCGCCTGCAGCTAAAACACAAGAAAAGGCAGCGCCCGTTGCAGAACCTGCTCCAGAACCCGCACCTGTTGCCAGTAAGCCAGAAGCACCAAGTGCTGAAGTACCGCCAACAAAAGAACCAGAAGCTCCTGCCCCGGTAGAAATTGAAACCATTCGTGTAGCACGCCAAACATTGTCTGGCCCTACTGTACTCGGAAAAATTGAACTACCAGTAGAGCGACCACGCACGCCTGTTGCATCTTCTTCTGACGATGCCAATTCAAAACGCAAGCGCAAACGCATTAAAAAGGTGGAGCCAGGAAACAATACTGGTGGCAATAACACTGGTGGCAACAACCAGGCTCGTCCTAAAACTGAAAAAGCTGAAATATCTGAACAAGATATTCAAAAAGAAATCAAAGAAACCTTGGCACGTCTTTCTAATCAAGGAGGAAAGTCCAAGGCATCTAAAAATCGTCGTCAAAAACGCGACAACTATGCTCAGCGCCGCCAAGAAGAAATGGCAATGGCTGAGTTAGAAGAAAAAACACTCAAACTCACAGAATTCGTTACGGTTTCTGAGTTGGCATCCATGATGAATGTCCAGCCAACGCAAGTCATTTCGGTTTGTATGTCGCTTGGAATTTTCGCATCTATCAACCAAAGATTAGATGCCGAAACTATTCAGATTGTGGCCGATGAATTTGGCTTTGAAACCGAATTCATTAGTGCTGAACTTCAAGACGCCATTACGGTAGTGGAAGATCAACCCGAAGACCTCATCGCGCGTCCGCCGATCATTACAGTGATGGGACACGTTGACCACGGTAAAACTTCCTTACTTGACCGCATCCGTAACGCCAATGTCACTGAAGGTGAAGCCGGCGGCATTACCCAGCACATCGGAGCCTACTCTGTTACGCTCAAAGATGGTCGCAAAATGACTTTCCTAGATACACCGGGTCACGAAGCGTTTACCGCCATGCGTGCACGTGGTGCGCAAGTAACAGACGTTGCCATCATCATTGTTGCCGCAGACGACGACGTCATGCCACAAACCAAAGAAGCAATCTCACACGCACAAGCAGCCAATGTGCCAATGATTTTCGCGATCAACAAAATTGACAAACCAGGGGCCAACCCTGACCGCATCCGCGAACAACTTTCTGCCATGAATATCTTGGTTGAAGATTGGGGAGGAAAATACCAGGTGCAAGAAATTTCTGCCAAGCAAAACTTAAACATTGATGCACTCCTCGATAAAGTTTTACTGGAAGCAGAATTGCTTGACTTGAAAGCTAATCCAAACAAAAATGCTGTCGGAACAGTCATCGAATCTTCACTTGACAAAGGAAAAGGTTACGTTACCAACATGCTTGTTGAGGCCGGAACTATGCGCATAGGAGATGTCGTACTTGTTGGCCGCTATTACGGCCGTGTGCGTGCCATGCACGACGAACACGGTGTAGCTTTGAAAGAAGCAGGCCCTGCACAACCAGTCTCAGTTTTGGGTATTGGTGGCGCACCAAGTGCCGGAGATAAATTCAACATCCTTGACGACGAAAAAGAAGCGAAATCAATCGCTCAAAAACGAGAGCAACTTTATCGCGAACAAGGATTGCGTACCACCAAACACATTACACTTGATGAAATCGGCCGTCGTTTGGCGATCGGAGACTTCAAAGAGCTCAATATCATTGTGAAAGGTGATGTCGATGGTTCAATTGAGGCCCTTTCCGATTCACTCTTGAATTTGTCTACAGAAGAAATCCAAGTCAATATCGTACACAAAGGTGTCGGTGCCATCACTGAAGCAGATGTCAACCTCGCTTCAGCTTCAGACGCAATCATTGTTGGTTTCCAAGTTAGACCTACATTGCCTGCACGCAAATTAGCTGAAACCGAACAAATCGATATCCGCATGTATTCGGTCATCTACAAAGCCATTGAAGAAATCAAGGCAGCGATGGAAGGCATGTTGTCACCAGATATCGAAGAAAAAGTACTTGGTTCAGCTGAAGTCCGCGAAACATTCGAAATTACTAAAGTTGGAACTATTGCCGGCTGTTATGTACTCGACGGTATCATCAAGCGCAACTCTAAAATCCGCTTGATCCGTGATGGCATTGTTCTTCATTCGGGTGCTTTAGGTTCATTGAAGCGCTTCAAAGACGATGTCAAGGAAGTGAAAAACAACTACGAATGCGGTCTGAACATCGATAAATTCAACGATATCCAAATTGGCGATATCATTGAAGCATACGAAGAAGTTGAAGTAGCAAGAAAATTATAAACCCTTATAAAAGCTAAATTTCATTAGTTTTGTAGGACAAAAAAATAGAAATTATGGGCAAATTCGGACCAACTGAAATCCTTTTAATACTTGCAATTGTTGTTTTATTCTTTGGAGGCAAAAAAATCCCTGAACTCATGAAAGGTCTTGGAAAAGGCGTTAAAGAATTCAAAGATGCTTCTAAGGGCGAAGGCAACACCACAGAGTCTTCAACAGAAATTTCTAAAGAAGAAAAATAAACGCATGTACCGTAGCATCGCAGAGATTCAGAGTGCTTTGCATTCTGGCAAGACAGCATTGGCCCTCGTCGATGAACACCTAGCTCGTATCGAAGCACACCAGCACCTCAATGCTTTTTTAGAAGTTTTTGAATCCTCTGCCCGCGAGCAAGCCAAATTAGTAGATGCAAAAATCCAAGCGGGTACAGCAGGTCAGTTAGCCGGCGTCATTGTCGGTATCAAAGACAATATTTGCTACAAAAATCACAAGGTTTCAGCCGCATCAAAAATTTTAGAGGGCTTTACTTCTATCTATACATCCACGGTTTTACAGCGCTTGCTTGATCAAGATGCCATTGTTATCGGAAGGCTCAATTGCGATGAATTTGCAATGGGTAGCTCTAACGAGAATTCTGCATTTGGCCCTGTTCAAAATAACCTCAAGGCCAACTACGTTCCGGGCGGTTCTTCCGGAGGAAGCGCGGTAGCAGTGTCAGCCAATCTTTGCACAGTATCACTCGGTTCTGATACAGGTGGTTCTATACGTCAGCCAGCGTCATGGACCGGCACATACGGCATAAAACCAACATATGGTCGCTTAAGTCGATATGGCCTTATCGCCTATGCTTCTTCTTTTGACCAAATAGGGTTTTTTACCAATGATTTGAAGGATACCAAGTTGTTGATTCAAATTACTGCCGGACAAGATGAATTCGACGCTACAAGCTCAAGTAAACCCTATACAGTACGCGAACAATTACCTTCGAAACTTAAAATTGGCTACATCAAAGAATGTTTTGATCATCCAGGCCTAGATCCTGAGGTTAAAGCCAAATTGGACCAATGCGTTGCCGCATTAAAGGCTGCAGGGCATGAGCTCACTGAAGTGAGTTTTCCGTTTTTGGAATATATGGTTCCAACTTATTACGTACTTACTACTGCTGAGGCTTCTTCGAATTTAGCGCGTTTTGACGGTGTGCATTACGGCTACCGAAGTCCTGAGGCCCAAGGAGTGGAAGCCACGTACGTTGAGTCTCGCACAAACGGCTTTGGCCCCGAGGTGAAACGTCGCATCATGACCGGCACATTTGTGTTGTCACATGGTTACTACGACGCCTATTACACCAAAGGACAGCAAGTTCGCAGCATGTTGAAAAACCGTACCAACGAACTCCTTCAACATTGTGATATCTTATTGTCGCCGACAACGCCATCTACCGCTTTTGAAATGAATGCAGTAAAAGATCCAATACAAATGTACTTGCAGGATATTTTTACTGTGCACGCAAATCTTACCGGAAATCCGTCACTCAGTATGCCTTTCGGCACACATTCAAATGGCTTACCTTTTGGTCTACAACTCATGGCCAAAGATTTTGAGGAAGATTTCCTTTATCATGCTTCAGCACTAATACAAGAAGTACTATGATGAAGTGGATTCATTTGTCACTTCTCCTCATTTATTCAGCAGTTGCCTTTGCGCAAAAGCCAGCTCACCTTGTTCGCCCTTCTGATACCCTAGATCCGGATCCGTTTGTAAATACAGTGCAGCAGAGTCTCAATTTGTTTTACGCAGATTACGCCAATACTCAGAAGTACGATTCCATCATTTCTGCCTTGAATTACACGCCGGGCCAGATACCCACATTTTCAGACTCTATCATCTGTGAGCGGCTAGAAAAAATGAACGACCTTACGCCGTTTCATCTTGATTGCAACGCAGCAACGCTTTCGACAATAAAGTTTTTTGCTGCTCAACGCCGCGGATTCATCAGAGTAGCTTTAGGACGTTCAGCGCTTTATTTCGATCTTTTTGAAGAAAAACTCACCGAATACGGTTTGCCCCTTGAATTGCGTTATTTATCAGTCATTGAAAGTGGTTTAAGACCTCAAGTGAAGTCAAGAGCAGGCGCTTTAGGTCTTTGGCAATTCATGTATAAAACGGGGCTCTATTTTGGCCTCGATGAAAATTCTTACATCGATGAGCGCATGGACCCCGAAAAGGCCACTGATGCAGCCTGCCGATACCTGAAGCAACTTTACGGAATCTACGGAGACTGGAATTTGGCACTAGCAGCCTACAATGCGGGCCCTGGGAATGTAAATCATGCCATTCGCAAGTCCGGTGGCAAGACAACCTATTGGGAAGTCAGGCCGTTTCTGCCAAAAGAGACACAAGGCTATGTTCCGAATTTTATTGCTGCAGCATACATGATGACCTACCATGCAGAATACAACATCATTCCGATGGAGGCTAAAATTCATAATGCGCAACTGGACACAATGTGTCTTAAGAACGGCGTCCACATGCAAACCATTTCCAAACTCACAGACTGGGAACTCACCGAAATACAAAGTCTCAATCCGGTTTACAAAACCACCTATATTCCAAAAATGAAACCGGCTCGTTGTGTGACTGGCCCACTTGAAAAAATCGGATTACTCGTAAGTTTTGAAGATTCACTCTACGTACTTGAAGAAGCGATTTATAATCCAAAACCAGTAGTCGTTCCCCCACCCACCACCCCCCAAGACTCCACCTCCCAAGACTCCACAATTGTCATTTCGAGCATACCTGACACCCTGAGCAATACCACACCCGGCACCAATAATTTACTGTATCACAAAGTAAAAACAGGCGAAAACCTGCGTCAAATTGCACTGCGTTACAACGTTTCTATTGAGCAATTAATGGAGTGGAATGGCCTGCGCACCACCAATATTTATGTGGGTCAAAAGCTCAGTATCTACTCAAGCCAATCTGCACCGCCACCCTCACCAACTCCGACTCCAACACCGGCTCCACCAGCCAAAAAATACTATACAGTTCGGGCAGGCGATACCTTTGGAAGAATTGCACAACGCAACAACCTGACACAATCTCAATTACAGCGCCTCAATCCGGGCGTCAAAGTCAATAGCATCTCTGTGGGTCAAAGAATCCGCATTAAATAGTTTCCCATGAAACTATCTGGCGTCATTATTACTTACAACGAAGCCCGAAATATCAGGCGCTGCCTAGACTCACTGCTAGAGGTGTGTGATGAAATTCTCGTACTCGATTCATTCTCAACTGATCAGACGGAAGCTATTTGCTTAGCATATGGCGTACGCTTTGAAAAAAATGTATTTGAAGGGCATATCCAGCAAAAAAATGAGGCGCTTCGCCGTGCAACCCATCCTTGGGTCTTATCCTTGGACGCCGATGAAGCACTTTCAGCACCCTTGAAAAATAGCATTATTGCATTCAAAGCCAGTAATCCGGCACCAGCTGCCTTTCAAATGAACAGACTCACTAATTATTGTGGCACCTGGATCAAACACAGTGGGTGGTACCCAGACACCAAAGTCAGGTTGGTTTACAAAGAAATGGCACATTGGGGAGGCGTGAATCCGCACGATCAATTGTTGCCCAACCAGGGTTTACCCGTACTATTTTTGCAGGGTGATTTACTACATTATTCCTATTACACCAAAGCCGACCACTTCAAGCAAATCGCTTACTTTTCTCAGATTGCCGCAAAAGAACTTTTTGCCAAAAAAATCAAAAGCTCTTGGCCAAAAATCTTGTTGAAAGTAACGGCTCAATTTATAAAAAGCTATTTCATTAAGTTGGGTTTTTTAGATGGCTTAGCGGGCTGGCATATTGCCACACGCAGTGCTTTTGCCACCTATCAGAAATACAGCTTACTTAGAAAATTGTGGAAGAATGGCTAAACCGAGTCTGCAAAAGATATTAATTTCAAGAACAGATGCCATTGGAGATGTCTGTCTGACACTCCCCGTTTGTGTTGCCCTGAAGCAACAGTTCCCTGCTGCTCAACTCGTTTATTTGTGCCGTGTTTATACAAAAGCAGTGGTGGCATGTTTTGAGCCCGTCGATGAGATCCTAGTTTATGAAGAGCTAGAAGTGCTGTCTTCTGATGAGCGCTCAAGGCTTCTAAATGGATTTACAGCGGTTTTACATTTATTCCCAAATAAAAACGTTGCAGCGTGGTGTAAACAAGCACGTATCCCACTTCGGGTTGGTACTTCACATCGCCTACATCATTGGTGGACCTGCAATTTATTGCCAGCTTTTTCCAGAAAGCGCTCCAATTTACACGAGGCACAATTAAATTTTCACCTCGCCAAAGCCATTGGTTATCCAAACATCCCTAATTGGGTAGAAATCAAGCAAACAAAGTCTTTCAAGGTAGCAGGTGATCTTCCTATTGAGCTCCAAACTCAAGATCTGTCAAAGCTGATTCTCATCCATCCAAAATCAAATGGTAGTGGGGTAGAGTATCCGCTTGAAAAATACATGCAGTTGTCGCTTTTATTGGTGGAAAAAGGTTTTGTAGTCTATTTTACCGGTACAGAAAAAGAAGGGCAGCTGTTTAGAAATTTAATCCCAGTGCATTCCCACATTAAAGATGCCACTGGCCGATGGGATTTACAAACCTTTATTAGTGTTATTTCTCAATCGAAAGCACTCATTGCTTGTTCTACCGGCCCCTATCATTTGGCTGGCTTGTGTCAGATTCAAGCGATCGGTTTATTTACAAACACAAGACCCATACATCCGGGCCGTTGGGCAGCGCTAGGGCCAAATTCTTTGGCACTGACAGAAATCGAAACGATTAGCCCACAACAGATTGCAGATGCGCTTCAATAAATTGCTTTGGCGAAATATATTGTTGGCGGTCTTTGTTGCCGTTTACAGCTTGGGTTTATTATCCGAAAATCAAGCTATATCATGGAGCAGTCATTTGTTTTTCATGCGGTCAATTGCTCAGGGTTTATTGATCGGCCAATTTTATTATTGGTTGCATGAACGGCCTTCCAAATTTTTACAAATTATCTTGCTCGGGCTCACTGGTATTTTTTATTTGTGGGCCTATCAAGTATTGTGGTCGTTTGTATTTTTTTGGCTCTTGCTTTTGTTTATATTTTTGCTGGCCTTCCACTATGAAAATGGCTTAAAGTGGAGGAAAATACCGTATCTCAAGAACTTTTTAATTCCGGTTCTGTGGTTCATTTTTTTGAATATCATCCCCGGAATGTCCGGTGCATCCCTGACAAGTAGCGCCATTTACATCTTTTTCTATTTTGCCCTTGGTTTGCAAGCAGATCGCGAAGACTTAGATCAAGATAATGGTCAAATCAAAACAATTGCAGGTTTTTTGGGTACCAAAACCAGTGGGTATGTAGTCATTTTTTTACTTGCCCTTAGCGCTTATTTGTTATTACTTCCATTGACAGAGACACTCATACTTTTGGTGGTCATGAATCGAGAGCAATTTTTCCCAAAACGCAGTTTTGATAGCTTGCTTTTATTGCTTGGCCTGTACTTTTTATTTGGTTAAGCGCAAGCTTTGTATCTTTGTGCTTTCTACAAAGAAGCATGGACTACCAATTTAACCACATAGAAGCCAAATGGCGCCAAATTTGGCAAGAGCGTCAAACCTATAAAATCACTGAAGATACGAGCAAACCAAAGTACTATGTACTCGATATGTTTCCGTATCCATCTGGCGCAGGTTTACACGTAGGACATCCACTGGGCTACATCGCCTCCGATATTTATGCGCGCTACAAGCGTTTGCAAGGCTTTAATGTCTTACACCCAATGGGCTATGATTCTTTTGGTCTTCCTGCAGAGCAATACGCTATACAAACAGGCCAACATCCGGCCATTACTACCAAAGAGAATATTGCCCGCTACCGCCAACAACTGGATCTCATGGGCTTCAGTTTCGATTGGTCCAGAGAAGTACGCACTTCAGAACCTAGCTACTACAAGTGGACACAATGGATTTTCAAGCAATTATTTGATTGTTATTACGATCAAGTTACAGACAAAGCGGAGCGTATTTCAAAGCTCGTTGAAGTCTTTGAAAAAGAAGGCAATCAGAACGTACAGGCGGTTACAGACTGTAGCACCACATTTGATGCTTCAACGTGGTTAGCGATGGATGACCTCGCTAAGGAAAGTATTTTGCAACAATACCGTTTGGCCTATTTAGCTGAAAGTTGGGTCAACTGGTGTCCGGCACTTGGCACCGTACTTGCCAACGACGAGATTGTCAATGGCGTATCTGAGCGCGGAGGGCATCCTGTTGAGCAGAAGCGCATGATGCAATGGTCAATGCGCATTAAAGCATATGCGGATCGCCTTTTATCAGGGCTTGACCGCATCGACTGGACCGACGCACTCAAAGAGCAACAGCGCAACTGGATAGGTAAATCTAAAGGCGCTAGTGTGCATTTTAATGTCAAAGGACACGATGCACAAATAGAAGTTTTTACAACCCGCCCAGATACAATTTTTGGCGTAAGTTTTATGGTTTTGGCACCAGAACACCCGTTGGTACAAACCCTCACCACCCCAGATCAAGCTGTTGCTGTACAAAAATATCAACAAGAAGCTGCCCTCAAAACTGAAAGAGACCGCCAGGCGGATGTCAAAAACATCACGGGCCAATTTACGGGTGCTTACGCAATTCATCCGTTCACGGGCAAAGACATTCCTATCTGGATTGGCGACTACGTTTTGGCATCGTACGGAACAGGAGCCGTTATGGCCGTACCCTGCGGAGACCAACGCGACTACGACTTCGCAAAACATTTTGGCATTGAAATCCCAAATATTTTTGAAGCACAAGACATCAGTGAGGCTGCCTATTCAGAAAAAGATGCAGTTATCGCAAATTCAGATTTCCTCAATGGTCTCAGCGCTCAAAAAGCAATGGAAAGTGCTATTTCCGCCATCGAAAAAATGGGCATCGGACAAGGCAAAACAAATTTCAGGTTGCGCGACGCCGTTTTTTCTAGACAGCGTTATTGGGGAGAACCATTCCCTGTATATTATCAAAATGGCATGGCTCATTTGGTGCCAGACGAGCAACTTCCTGTCACTTTACCTGAGGTAGATAAATACTTGCCAACCGAAGACGGTGAACCACCTCTTGCCCGAGCAAGCAAAAGCGCTTGGTCTTGTCATTTAGGCGAACGCATGGAATTCAATACCATGCCAGGTTGGGCTGGAAGCAGTTGGTATTTCTTGCGCTACATGGATCCGCACAACGACGATTTTTTAGTGAGCCCAGAAAAGGTTGCTTATTGGCAAAACGTCGATCTTTACATAGGCGGTTCAGAGCATGCTACAGGGCATTTACTCTATGCGCGCTTTTGGACCAAATTTCTCTATGACCAGGGTTATCTTCCTTTTGACGAACCATTTGCAAAACTGATCAATCAAGGCATGATCCTCGGAAAATCTGCCATTGCTTATATTGGGCCGGATCAAAAAATGTATTCCTATGACTGCCTCCCCGAGGATCAAGCTGGTTTTCGCGAAGTCAGGATTCTTATAGACCTCATCAATGACGACGAAAGCATACAGCTCGAAGCCTTGAAAGCTTGGCAACCTCAATACGCCAATCAAGAATTTGTATTGAATGCAGCAGGGAAGGTTCTTGTCAAAAGAGAAGTCGATAAAATGTCGAAGCGCTGGTATAATGTGGTTACACCAGATGATCTTTGTGAACGCTACGGCGCTGACACATTGCGCATGTACGAAATGTTTTTGGGTCCGCTCGAACAAAGTAAACCTTGGGATACCAAAGGAATTACAGGTGTGCACGGTTTCTTGAAAAAATATTGGCGTTTGTTCCATATGAACGGCACTTTTGACGTAACTACTAGTGAACCCAGTCCGGCAGCACTCAAAACCTTGCACAAAACCATCAAGAAACTCCGTGACGACCTCGAAAGATTTTCTTTCAATACTGGTGTGTCAAGTTTTATGATTTGCGTCAATGAACTCACCGATCAAAAGTGCAATAACCGTCATATCCTCGAGCAACTGACCATTCTTATGGCACCTTATGCTCCACATATCTGCGAAGAGTTGTGGGCTCAATTACAGCCACAAAGCACCAGTATCTTTAATGAAAGTTACCCAGAACTCAATGAATCTTACCTCACAGAGTCTAGTTTTTCATATCCGGTTTCGTTCAACGGTAAAATGCGCATGAAGGTAGAATTACCTTTGAATTTAAGCCCAACGGAAATAGAAGCGGCAGTGATGGCCTTGCCAGATACACAAAAGTGGCTAGAAGGGAAAACCCCTAAAAAGGTGATTATCGTTCCAGGTAAAATTGTGAATATGGTGCTATAAAAGCACCACTACTAAAAGGCCAAAACAAATTATTGGAAAAGCTCAAGCAGGGTAGAGGAACCTTTTACTTCGGTAATTAGTCCACTAAGCGCAGCAGAGTGCACATGAATCTGGGCACCACCAGCCATAAGCTCTACGCCTGGCGCGTCTGTTTTCAGCTGTTTGAAATAATTGGTAATAAAGTTTTGATCGACGGCAGTCAACCAACTACTCAAAACCACTGTTGGTTTGAGTCTTTCAATACAATCTACTAAAGAGTCGTAGGGTAAACTTTGCCCTAGGTAATAGGTGTAATAGCCTTTACTCCTGAGTAAATATTGATAAAACAACAAGCCAAGTTCATGCCAATCGTGTTCTGGTAAAAAGAGCAGGGCAGTGGTGGCACTTTTGTCAGGAATACCGAGTCTGTCAATTTCAGCAATGACTTTCTGTCGAATCAGGTTAGAAATAAAATGTTCTTGTGCCGCAGAAATACTGTTGACCAACCACATTACGCCAATTCTGTCTAAAAACGGAATCAAGTGCTCAGAAAAAGTCAGTTCAAGACCTTTTTGATGGATGAGGTCATTGAGCGTATTTCTAAATAACTCTTCGTCGAGTTCGAGTAAGGCCAGGATGAGTTTTTCTTCAGCGTTGTCAATGGCTGGACTGAGTCTGATTTCAGAAACAAGCGCGTGAATAGCACTTGTTGGCATGGTGGCAATTTTTGAGATTTTTACACCATTTTTATTGAGCAGACTTACATTGAGTAAAAAAGATAAATCAGCATCAGAGTAGGTCCTAATTTGCGTATCGGTTCTTTCTGGAATGAGCATACCGTAACGCTTTTCCCAGATGCGAATCGTGTGGGCTTTGATGCCCGTCAATATTTCGATATCTTTTATTTTATATTCTGCCATTGCGCTATGAGTTACTGCAAAACAACAGATATTAAAGTTTGTTCAAAAAGGGCAAAAATAAAAGTTTCAAGTAAATTTGCAAGATGCAAATTAAATCCGCTGAGTTCAGCATTTCCAACACCGAAGTTTCTAAGTGCCCAACAGATGGCAAGCCTGAGTTTGCTTTTATTGGCCGTTCAAATGTAGGCAAGTCCTCTTTGATCAATATGCTTACGGCTAAAAAAGGCTTGGCCAAAACTTCCGGTACTCCTGGCAAAACACAACTCATCAATCACTTCATTATCAATGAGTCTTGGTATATCGTAGATTTACCTGGCTACGGTTATGCCAAGGTGAGTAAAAGTCAGCGCAATTCTTTTGAACGTTTTATTTCTGATTACCTGATCAAGCGAGAAACCCTCATGAATATTTTTGTGTTGCTCGATGCCAGACTAGAACCCCAAAAAATCGACCTCGAATTCATGAACTGGTGCGGAGAAAAAGGTTTGCCTTTCTCTATGGTCTTTACCAAAATTGACAAATTATCGAGTTCGGCCTTGCAAAAAAACTTAGCGAAGTATAAAAAAGAAATGCTCAAATATTGGGAAGAACTCCCGCCTGTCTTTACTACATCCAGTGAATCGGGCTTTGGAAAAGAGCCCTTACTCAATTACATCGAACAGATTTTAGCTTAAGTCTTGAGCATACCTTTTGTCAAGTCGGCTTTGCCTCTTGAATTTTCCTTCTGAATTCCTTATTTTTGCCCCAAAAACTACACAAAATGGGAAGAGCTTTTGAATACCGTAGAGCCGCTAAAGAAAAGCGTTGGGATAAAATGTCTAAAATGTTTCCGAAACTTGGCAAAGCCATCACTATGGCAGCCAAAGAAGGTGGCATGGACCCTTCCACTAATGCCAAGCTCAGAACAGCCATTCAAAATGCGAAGTCTGAAAACATGCCCAAAGACAACATTGAGTCTGCGATCAAGCGTGCGGCACAAAAAGACATCGCCTCTTTTACAGAAGTAAATTACGAGGGCAAAGGCCCACACGGTGTGTTGGTTTATGTCGAATGCGCCACTGACAACCCAACCAGAACTGTTGCCAATGTCAAGTCATATTTCAACAAGGCAGGCGGTTCAGTTGTGCCAAACGGTTCCATGGAATTTATGTTTGCACGCAAAAGCGTCTTTGAAATTGCCAAAACCCCAGAACTCGATCCTGAGGCCCTTGAATTAGAGCTCATCGATGCAGGTTGTGAAGAGATTGAAATCGAAGACGAACAAATCGTGGTATATGGCGATTACACTTCTTTCGGAACCATTGCCAAAGCACTTGAAGACATGCAAATTGAAGTTCAGAAATCAAGCCTCAAACGCATCCCTACCAGCCCAGTAGAATTCACTGAAGAACAACTTGTCGACATCGAAAAAATGCTCGATAAAATCGAAGACGACGACGACATTCAGCAAGTCTTTACCAATATTGCTTAATTTGCACACTAAAAGCGCAATTTTTGCGTTATAAACCTCTTTTTGCTTTCATGCGTACAAGCCGTTATTTTATCCTGACCTCACTACTGCTATTGCTGTCATGGGCTTGTTCTACAGAAAACAATACCCCACTCAATCGTTTTTATCACCAAACTACAGCCAAATACAACGGCCATTTCAATGCCAAAGAACTTTTAAGAGTTTCTTTGAAGACTTACCACGACAGCCGCAAAGAAGATTTCTACACGACGCTCCCTATTTTCCCAGTTCCATCCGAAAAGGATGTAAAAGGGATGCTGCCAGCCATTGATACAGCAGTAGTGAAGTGTTCTAAAGTGATCCTCAACCACAGCATGCCCACGGCAGAAAATATGTTCTACAAATCTGTAGAATACAACAAATGGATCGATGAAAACTGGCTCACTGTCGGCGAAGCATTTTTTTACCGACGCGATTACCAAAAAGCACTAGACAACTTTGAATTCGTCAAACGATTTTTTGCCCAAGACCCTAGCACCTATGTAGCAAGTCTCTGGATTGCCCGCATTTACATCGAGCAACGCAAATATGCGGATGCTAAACTCATCCTAGATGCTCTCAATGAGCGTGCCGAGCTACAGCAGCAAAAGAAGCTCAAAGACTACGTCCCGTTTATCAAGGAAAAAAATCCAGAGGCAGGCCCTCCGATGTCCAAAAAGTTACAATACGAGATTCACAGAACTTTTGCGGATCTTGCTTTGCGTCG
This sequence comes from Flavobacteriales bacterium, assembly GCA_046073985.1. Classification (GTDB taxonomy): domain Bacteria; phylum Bacteroidota; class Bacteroidia; order Flavobacteriales_D; family Crocinitomicaceae; genus UBA952. The sequence continues at coordinate 30,467 of JBJTNI010000024.1, forward strand.
CCGCGAATACGATCTTGCTATTGAAGGCCTTAAATTGGCCATAGAGAAGTGTCCGGTTGCCAAAGAAAAAGCGCGCTTAAATTACATCTTAGCCCAGATCTATCAGCAGCAAAACCAACTTCCGGAAGCTGCAAAATGTTACGGAAGAGCCTACAAGGCTGCTGCAGCAACTGACATTGCTTTTAATGCACGGCTCAATCGGGCGGTTGTGAGTGGAGACACTCGGCTCATGGCAGATCTCAACAAGATGCTCAAAGATGCAAAAAACGCCACCTATAAAGATCAAATTTATTATGCCATGGCGCTCATCACCCTCAATGCCGGCAACAAAGAATTGGCCAAATCGCATCTTACTTCATCTGCCTTTTATTCCAATAATAACAAAAGGCAGCGCGCACAATCCTATGAAAAACTAGGAGACCTCTCTTTTGACGAAAAAAACTACGTTGCAGCTCAGAAATACTACGATTCTAGTTCGCGTTTTATCACTGATGATTACCCGAATGGGGAGCAAATCAAAAACAAGGCAAGTAAGCTAGCCGATCTCGTAAAAGCCATTGAAACAGCACAATTCGAAGACTCCGTTCAACGCATTGCAGCCCTCTCAGAAAAAGACCGCGAGGACTTCCTCAAAGAAACCCTGAAGCAAATCAAACGCGAAGAGCAACGACGCAAAGAACTAGAAGCAGCTAAGTTGCTTGCTTTGCAACAAAGTCAGGCAGCTCCAACTACAGGCAATGCCAATAAATTTATTTTCAATAACCCTAAGTTGCGCGAAGAGGGGTACAACGATTTTCGCAAAAACTGGGGGCTCCGAGAAAACACCGACGATTGGCGTCGTAGCGAGCGTATCATTTTGAATGCCAACATTGATCAACAAGGGCAAGACACAACTGCACCAGCTGGACAAAAAGATGTCAAAAAAGATTCGCTCAGTATTGAAAGTCTCTTGGCGAACATTCCATTGACACCTGAGGCACTCAAGATTTCTCAAGAGCGCTTGCTCGATGCACTCTATACATCTGGTGTACTTTACAAAGAAATTTTAAATGAATCTGAATTAGCCGCAGCGCAGTTTTTAGCGATACTAGACAAAAACATCAACCACCCTACAGATCTTTCGGCGGCGTTTCAGCTCTACAAAATCTATGAAAATGCCCCTGATGCAGGTAAATACAGAACCTACATCCTCAACAAATATCCAAACTCTGACGCCGCCAATTTCTTCCGTGACCCAGATTATTACGTCAAGCAAAAATTGAGTGCCCAAAAGGACCAAGCTGCTTATTTGGCTTTACTTGAAAAATACGAACAAGGATACTACGCTCAAGTTCTTAGTTCGACTCAGCCAATTGTAGACAACGACCTCTCCAATGCATATCGAGCAGAATATTTATTGCTCAATGCGCTGGCATATGGTCAACTCAACGAAAACAAACAATTGTTGCTTCCAAAATTACAACGCATCATCGACGAAAAGCCAAAGTCTGATCAAGCAGTTCGTGCCCAAGAAATGATACAAACCATTCAAAAGGGTTATTCAAAGTTTGAGATCGGCACCAAAAAAGAAGCTTCCATATTTTCTTCAGATATCAGTGGCACACAATACGTCATTGTTTTACTCGACGAAGACGAAGAAGCCGACGACCTCCGAACAGCAGTAGCGAACTTCTCTGCCAAGGCTTTCAAAACATCTAAAGTCAAGGCAACAGTCAAAACTACTATTGCCGAAAACAATTTTGTCCTTGTTTCAGATTTTCCTTCTTCCAAGATTGCTTGGGATTACCTCAATGCATACAAAGCCGGTTTTGAGTATCTCGATGACTATCAAAACAATAAAATTTACATAATCAGTCAAGAAAATTTGAAAAAGTTGATAGAAAGCTCGAAATTTGATGATTATAAAGCATTTTTCATCGATAATTACTAAGCAATCATGCTAAGAAAAGACATTTTCGGGGGTTCTAGCCAAGTTGATCACGCTGACCGTCTCAACAAAATCGTAGCCGGTACAGAAATCAACGGTGACCTCACCTCAGATTCAAATATTCACCTCGAAGGCGAGGTTAATGGTAATGTTTCTTGTGCTGGCCGAGTTGTCATCGGTAGTTCAGGAAAAATCAATGGCAATTTAGTTTGTGTTCATGCCGAAATTGAAGGTGCCATGGAAGGTCAGCTCATGGTTGAAAATCTTTTGGTTTTGCGTTCAACAGCACGTATCAAAGGTGACATTCAAACCATGAAGTTACACATCGAAGAAGGTGCATTTTTTGAAGGTGCCTGTGTCATGCGCGCTGGTGTCAGCACCGCTAAGCTCGACTCCGAGCCTGCTTTTGACGAATAATTTTGTCTGCCAATAACAATCCATTTTTACGCCTAAGCGCTGCAGCGCTACAAATGGCTGCAGTCATAGGTGGTTTTACTTGGTTGGGTGCTTACCTCGATCAACGCTACGCTTCTAACCAGACCCTTTGGACAATCATACTAGGTTTAGTTGGTGTTGGCCTCGGACTCTACCTCGTCATCAAAGAAGTACTCCATATTTCCAAAGACAAATAAGTTGAAAAGGCGTTTTTCTGTTTGGTCCTACCTATTGCGTATGCTCTCTATCCATTTGGCATTTGCATTCCTAGACTTAATTGGCATTTTTGACCTGACTCAGCGCGAATTACTCATCGCACAATTGAGTTCTTTTTTTATCATACTCATTTCTACTGGCATTCTTTTCTTTCAAAATAATGGCAGTCCTGAGGCTTTTACAATGCGCTTGTTGATTTTAACAACCGCACAATTGTTGGGTTATTTGTCGGTGCTTTTAGCCTTGATCTATACAGATCAGAATTCGACGTTTATCTTTTATTTATTGGGTTTAGCACTGGCGGTATTAGTTATCCAAACTAGTTATATAGTGCGTAGGCTAAAATGAGTTAAGAAATTGGTATAGCAGTTTGGCTAGTGGTTCAAATGCAGCAAAACTCAAGGCCTCATACCGATCATATACATCGTGATAGTTTTTATTAGGCCCCATTGTGTAAACAAAGAATGCAGGCACACCTTTCTCTGTGAAAAAATAATGATCTGAATTAGCAGCTGGTCCTCGAGACTTAATTTGAGTCAGGAAGTTACTTTCTCTATTGAGTTCTTTTAACCTTTCAAATTCAACTGTAAAAAGAGTGGCATTGACTACGGTAATCCCTTCTTCTCCGCTACCCATGATATCGGTATTGAGCAGAAACCTGATATTTTTTAGTGGAATGAGCGGATGCCCCACGAAGTAAGCTGAACCAACCAATCCTGCCTCTTCGCCACCAAAAGCGATAAATACATAATTGAAGTTAGGATTCCTTTGCTTTTTTAATTCATTGGCAAGGTGTAAGAGCATCCCCACACCAGATGCGTTGTCATTTGCTCCAGGAAAATAGGTGTCTTTTCCCATTTGCCCCAAGTGATCGTAATGCGCCGTAAGTACAATATAGGGCTTCTTGCTTGCTTTTTGAGCAGCTGGTAAGTAGCCAATGACATTACTTGCGCTAAATTTTGTTTCGTAAACGCTTTCAAGATGGATCAGTGCACTGCTCGGTAGTGCACTTAATGCAGCTAATTGCATTTGAAAAGCAGGGTAGGGGCTCACCGTTTGACTTACCGACCAAGTGAGTTTTTTGTCGCTTAGTTCGATGGTGGCTGCAAAACTTTTAAGCTCCTGAAGCCGAGTCTGAAGCACTTTGTTGGTGTCGCCTCCAAAACCAGATGTTTGAATGACCAACATGCGGTCTGGTGGACAAGGTTTGAAGGCATTTACGCTGCGATACAGCGATTTTGTATTGCAATAGACCAATTGGTATTGCTTGGGTGTTTGAATGCCAGCTGATGCGGCATCAACAATGTAGTCCTTGCCTGGTTGGAGGGTGTCATCCCCAACTATAATTTGGCAGGCCCCCGGAAAGGTTTGAACAGGAAAACTAAAATATTGCTGGTACGAATTTTTACCCAGCGTTTGCAGACCAATTCTTTTAAATTCTTGAGCGATAAATGTTGCAGCTTTCTGCGACCCTTGATTGACATAACCTCGGCCAGCATAGGCTGGAGAGCACAATTCTTCTATCGCTTTTTGGTAAGGATAGGTTTGGCTAAAAACAAAGCCAGCTGCAAAAAATAACGAGCAAATACTAAGCGCCAGCCGCATGACGTCTGCATATCTTGTAGAGGAAGTCTTCTACAATTTCAGATTCGGTGTCCCAGTTGAAGGTTTGAGATAACTCGGCAAGCATATTGCGTGCGGCATCCATACTGGCTAATTGATCTAGTTGTTTCACTGAAGCTGAAAAGTCATCTGATGATCCGTCAAAAAGTTCATTGATGAATTGTAATTTTTCGTTGAGTGTAAATGCACCGGCTAAAGTTTCTAGCGGAAACACACTGCGGTTATCTCGAATATTTGCTTCCATTTCTGCCATCCAAATCGGTTGATTTGCAGAAAATTGTGGTTCATAATGTGCTTGTGATTCTGAATCATCTTCAAAAGTTTGTTCAGTAACAACTTCTTGGATAGGTTCTTCTTCAACATCTTCTGAAGCATCCTCTTCAATTTCTTCCGGAGCATCTTCTATGATTTCTTCTGAAGTATCCTCTTCAACATCTTTTGGAGCATCCTCTATAATTTCTTCTGAAGCATCCTCTTCAAGCACTTCTGAATCTTCTTGTACTAAGACATCCTCATTTTCCACTAGTTCCTCTAGAGTGGCATCTAGATCTTCCTCTAATGGATATACAACGGTTTGAGCTTCAACTTCGGGTTCTTCATTGGCAAACGTGACTTCAAATTCTGGTTCAGCGCTGAGGTCAATAGCGCCAAAAAGGTCAATAGGAGTTTCGATTTCGGGTTGTCTGATACTTGCCGATACAACTGGCGCACTTACACCCAAAACATTGGTTTCATAAATTTTATAACGCATAATTACCATGCGTTCATAGAGTTCTTTGGCATCCTCAACAAGCAATTCCATATCTTCAGGGCTGAGCTGACCAGATTCGAGTTTTTCAACACCAGATTCGAGGTGGCCAAGAATAGTTTTAATCATTAGAGAAGGAGTTTTTTCGGACATTGCTTATAACTTATTAATTTCGTGCAATCGGGAAGCCAATTGAACCTGAACCAAAATTAGAAAACATTTCATAATCTGATTCACTGACACTATGTTTTTAGAGCAATTTAGCAAAGATAAAGGGCAACTTGGTTCAATTGAAGTCATTTGTGGATCCATGTTTTCTGGTAAGACAGAAGAACTATTTCGCCGTTTGCGACGCGCTCAGTTTGCCAATCAGGCCATCATGCTTGTCAAACCAAGCCTTGATGAACGCTATGCTAGCCAAGATGTCGTGAGCCATTTAGGGCAAAGTTGGGCTGCAGTGCGGTGTCAAACTGCTGAAGAAATCATACAAAAATGGGACGGCGAACACATTGTAGCAATCGATGAAGCCCAATTTTTTGACCCAACCATACTTTCTGTATGTTCGAATTTAGCCAATAAGGGTGTACGCGTGATCATCGCTGGTCTGGACATGGATTACCTTGGTCAGCCTTTTGGCCCCATGCCGCAGCTCATGGCGATGGCAGAATATGTTAGTAAAGTACACGCGGTCTGTGTCAACTGCGGAAATCTGGCACATTTTTCATACCGAACCGTTGCGCAAAAAGAACAGGTGCTCGTTGGTGCTATTGAAAAATACAAACCTTTATGCCGTTCTTGTTACCAACAAAATAATCCATGAAGTTAGCCATTCCTATATCAGATTTTCAGCTGCTTCTTGGTGCCCAACTCGAAGGTGAGGCGCACACAAACACCCTCATCCAAGAGGTGGTCTACGATACAAGAAAAATCATCCGAAATAACGGAGTCGTATTTTTTGCATTGGAAGGTCTCCAGCGAAATGGCCATCAGTTTATTGCTCAGGCATATGCATCAGGGATCCGCTACTTTGTAGTGGAAGAACTCCCTTCGGAAAAATATCCTGCTGCCGTGTTTTTCAAAGTGAAAGATTGCTTAAAAGCGCTACAAGACCTTGCAAAGGCACATCGAGAAAAAATTAAATACCCAATTGTTGTGATAGCGGGATCTATTGGCAAAACAACGGTTAAGGAATGGATTCATCATTTATTGGCGGGTCAGCTGCATGTGGTGAGGTCTCCAAAAAGTTACAACTCACAACTAGGGGTTGCGTTGTCATTATTAGAATTACCGCTCGATGCCGACCTAGCACTCATCGAAACAGCAGCAACTAAACCTGGCGAAATGGCGACGCTAAAAGCCATGACACAACCCAATTTCGGTGTCGTTACTAATTGTTTGCCACGTGGCAATGAATTCAAAGACGCGGCCCATTTCCATACAGAAATTCAGATTTTACTGAATACTTGCGCTTGGGTCATCAATGGTGAAGAACTACAGGATAAAAACTCAGCGTTGTTTATGGAACTCGTTAGACATATTCCGTTTAAAGATCCTGTAAGCATACAAAATGCCAAAATTGCAATCGCATGTGCTCAGCAATTTGCTGCACTTTCGACTAAAAATGTCGCTTCTTTACCAAGGCTTGCACTGAGGCTTGAAACTATTGATGCAATCAATGATTCCGTGATCATCAATGATGCTTACACCCTTGATTTACTCGCATTCGAAGGTTCATTGGCCTATTTAAAAACACTTGCTGTTGGCAAAAAACCAATGGTTTGTTGTTATTTGAAATCAGGGCAAGAAGCACAAAGAGCGGCAATCGAAAGTCTCATTAAGGCATACGAAATAGATGAATATTACATTTGGGAAGGACTAGCCCAGGATCTTCCTACATTAAATAAGCACGTTGTTCTGCTCAAGGGCAATGATCATCAGATCACTGAAAGCATTCTTGAACATTGGCGCTTAAAAAGACACAGCACAAGCGTCACTTACGATTTGTCAGCACTGCGCTATAACCTGAAGCAATATCAACAAATGTTGGCACCCAATACTCAGGTCCTTGTGATGGTCAAAGCCCAAGCATATGGCGCTGGTCATGGGCAATGGGTGTGGCAATTGGTTCGAAGCGGGGTCAATTATTTGGGGGTGGCTTATGCAGATGAAGGCCGAGAACTTAGAAAGTTGGGTATCCAAACTCCAATTCTCGTCATGAATGCCGAACCCGAAGCCTTTGATACCTGCATTGACGCCGGATTAGAACCGGCTATTTATAGTTTGGAGCACCTCGACGGATTCATTCGAAAATTAATTTCACGAGGAAAGGAGGCTTATCCAATTCATATCAAACTCGATACCGGAATGCATCGTCTTGGCATGCAGCAAGCAGCAATTGCTGTTTTGGTTGAAACACTACTTGCCCAACCAGAGGTTCAAGTCAAAAGTATCTACAGTCATATGGCTTGTGCTGATGAACCAGCTCATCCAATGAATGCCATACAAATTGATTTGTTTGAGAAATGGACACAGCAAATCATGTCCGCTTTGCCTTATCCGGTATTGCGTCATTTGCTCAATTCTGAAGGAGCTGCTCAATTCCCAGAAGCACAATACGATATGGTTCGTTTAGGAATCGGACTCTTTGGTGTCAATCATAATCCTCAGTTTGCTAGCCACCTCAAACCCGTTTTCTCTTGGCGCAGTAGCATTTCACAAATCAAAACGCTTGAACCCGGTACTTGCGTAGGCTACGGATGCACAGAACAAGTGCAACAAAAGCAAAACATTGCCATCATCCCGGTTGGATACGCCGACGGATTCTTCAGATGTCTGGGCTCGGGTAAGGGTGGAGTTTTTATCAACGGTAAGTTTTGCCCGACTATTGGCCGAGTTTGTATGGACATGATCATGGTCAGGGTGACGGACGACATAACGATTAAAGATGAAGTTGAAATCATCGGGCCTTTTCAGTCGTTGACTACCTTTGCACAAAGAGCAAACACCATTCCTTATGAGATTCTTACGAGTATTTCTCCACGTGTGCAGCGAACCTATACGAATGACTAAAATTGTTTAATTTTAAAATAAAAAAATGAAAATCCTCCTTTCCTTAATGTTTGTGTTTACTGGCTTTTTAGCACTGGCACAGCAGCCTTCGACAACATCTCCAGATCAAGACACCACCAAATATCTTGTTGTGCGCAATAATGGCATCGAATATGTCGGTCAAATTCTATCAGACGACGGCCGCGAAATTTTATTGCTAACCAGTCAATTAGGAAAAATATACATTCCTAAATCTGAGGTAAAAAGTATCAGTAAAGTTGATCTTCAAAATGATTTCAAAGCGGGTGAATTTTTAGGGCAAGGTGTATTCACAACTCGTTACCAATTTACCACTAATGCTTTTCCAATTCAAAAAGGAGAAAATTATGCAATGGTCAATTTGTACGGTCCAGAAGTTCATTTATCAGTCGCTCAGAACTTCAGTGTTGGGGTTATGGCAACTTGGATTGCAAGCCCTATAGCACTTGCGTTTAAGTATACCATCCCGACACAGAACCCTAAATTGAACTTTGGCCTTGGCACTTTACTTGGTTCTTCTGGCTATTTCAATCAAGGGAAAGGTTATGGAGGTTTGCACTGGGCAATGGCTACCTATGGTACGCGCCGTACTAATGCAACCTTGTCTTTAGGTTATGCTTATTTCAATTCTGGCTTTAATTTTACCAACGATTACACCTACTACACACCCGGTACCTATGCGGCTGTGCTGCAGCAGGGTGCGTACTCCTTCCCAATTCCGGAAACGATTAATTATCAAAACGAAGTAGGTAATTTTCAATCGCCAGTCATTGGTATTTCAGGAATCACAGCCATTGGAAAAAAGGCCAGCTTTGTTTGGGACGCCATGATCATCACGGGTAAGACTCGAAAAGTATTTGATTACCAGTCTATCGAGTATTTCTATGACCCAAATACCTTTCAGCCAAGTTATGTAGTCTATGGCGATCCTTTTGCTGAGGTAAAAGCAACCAATGTCATTTTCATGCCAGGCATGCGCTTTCAAAAAGATCAAAACCGTGCTTTTCAAGTCACACTAGCTGGGATCATCGGAAAAAGAAAGGTGCAAACCAATACCGACAGTTTCACCAATAATTATTCGTTTCCTGTCCCAATGCTCAGTTGGTTTTATAAGTTCTAAACATGGACAGCACTCAGGATCAGCTCTTTCAGTTAATCAAGTCAAAGTTGGCACCAGGCGATGCCTTGGGTTTCGTATTAAGCGAAACACTACATATCAGTATGGACGCCGCTTATCGCCGCATGCGCAATGAAACCGCGCTTACCATCGATGAAATCAAAAGGCTTTGTAAAACTTTTGATATTTCTTTTGACGCCCTGATCCAGCAGCAAAAAAGCAATGTCATTTTTAGGTATACACCTTTGAATGCCTATGATTTTTCATTAGAGTCCTATTTAGAAGGAATCCTTGATGCGTTCGAAAGACTCAAGCATCTTGAGGATCCAAAAATCATGCTGACCATCAACAACACACATTTTTTCCAGTTATTGAATTTTCCGCAATTAGTGCGTTTCAAGTTGTTTTTTTGGGCCAAAACCCATTTGCAAATACCAGATTACAAAGACGTCTTGTTCCGTCATGAAAAAACAACTGATCGGGCTTTTGAATTAGGGAAATCTATCTTGCAGGCCTATAACACCATTCACTCTGTAGAAATTTTTGATCCTGAATTAATGCGTGGTTACTTGCGTCAGATTCTATACTATTATAAATCCAATCAGTTCGAAGATCCGCAATACGCCTTATTTCTTTGTGACCGGCTTCTGATGTTCTCGGCACACTTGCGTGAGCAAGCAGACCACGGTAAGAAATTCATTTATGGCACTCAAATTCCGGCCACAGGCAATCGTTTTGAAATGTATTTCAACGAAACAATCAATGCCGACTCTGCTTTTTATTACGAAAGCAAAGACAAACAAGGCTTGTTCTTGAGTCATAACATCATGAATTACTTGCAGACCACAGATCCGCAATATGTGCAAGATGCCAAGCAGGTCATCGATAAGCAACTGGCCAATTCTAGTCTCATCTCTGAAGTGAACGAGAAGGAACGCCGAAATTATTTTGCTGAATTTGAAAGGACAATTGGTTTGTTTCGAAAAAAGATAGAAGCCGACCTCGAATTCCATTCTTAGTTGCGAAAAATGCAACTCCTTACATTTTAGACCCGTAATTCAGTTTTCACTACCGTATATTTTGATCTTCCTTTGTCGGACCAAAATGTATATTATGAAAACGAAAAGATTACATTCAGCACTTTTATTTGTAGCTATTTTATTTGGAATACAAACCACTTATTTAGCTCAAAACAATGCAACTATTGCCGTAGCTAACCCTAACGTTAATAGTTTAACGGTGAGACCTGAAGCCGCGGCCAAGATGATGCGTCTTGAACTCATCAAAATCAATAAATACAAAGTTTACGATGAGTTTGACATGAACGAGGTCATTAAAGCCAATGAAGAATACCGAACTGGTTGTTATGGCCAAAATTGCTTGACCAAACTTGGCAATGAACTTAAGGTTGATTACGTGATGTCAGGTAGTCTTGATGGCTTGGGTAATAAAATTGTTGTCACCATTAAAATCATCGATGTCAAGAACCAAGCGTTGTACAAATCTTCGGTAAGAGAGTTTGACAACCAAGAAACAGAAATCCAACGCATGATAGAAATTGTATTGGCTGACATGCACGGAATTACTGTTGACAAAGTAATTACCGATCGTTTGGCATTTAAAAATGAAGTCATTACGTCAAATAACATTGGTAAAATCAATAATTCAGGCCCGCGCATTGGTTTCGCTTACCTGACAGGAAGTGTCAATGAATTTGCCACCCGCGATGAACAATATGGTGGTTTAGGGATTCAGCCATTCACTTCCATGATTGGTTACCAAATTGAAGGTCAATACGTTGGCACAGAAAATTTTTCTGCCCTCGTTGAAGGCATCATTAATGTCTCAGGTCTCGAGCAAGGTCAATTTGTTCCGTCGATCTCTTTGTTAAACGGTTTCCGTTTTGGTAAGGCCAACTGGGAGTTTGCATTTGGTCCGCGTTTTGGGATCTCTTCAACCTCCCAAGGCTTTTTTGATACCGGGAATCATTATTCTGACAATGGCCGTTATTTTTCGCAGACAGATTGGACTTCATATGTTTTAGAAAATAATAACGATCCTAATAACCAAATTTTAGACCCGAATGACCCTGGCTACGATTATGGATTTGAAAAGAATTTTGACCGCAGGGGTGCTAAAGCGCTGGCGACAACATTTTTAATTGCATTCGGGCGCACCTTCCAAGCCGGGGCATTAAATATCCCAGTGAACTTATTTTATAGTTCTCAAAAAGGTGGAGGTTACATTGGTGTCAACATGGGCTTCAATGTTCAAAAGAGCAAACAACCGATCAACAAAAACAACCCACAACGCTATTACTAAACCCTAAATATCAAACTAAGTCCAAATGAAAAAACAGTATTTATTTCATTTGTGCTTGACACTAGCGCTCTACTTCTTAGGAAGTCAGAGCGCTTTTG
>JBJTNI010000025.1:0-11297 GCA_046073985.1 Flavobacteriales bacterium
CAGATATCCATAAAATATATCCCTATATGTGAAGAAATTGGCGCCGTGCGACCAACATCATCTCCAATGCATTCCATTGACCTTACTGGCGCACCAACAAGACCTTGTCCTCGAAATGTATCGTAGAACGTACCTCAAAACGTTTAGAGCTGGGGCGCGGGCTATTCCGATTCTTTACAAGTATTGGTTTCTACAGATTGTTTTGAAACGGCGCAAGTGGTGTATTACAAAGGCGGTACTGATTTAGCTACCTCGCCAGATTTTCAAAGCTTTTTTACACCAAGCGCTACACAATGGCGCACCGATTCAGTAGACCTCAGTGCCTATGCACAAATTGGCTTAGTTCAAGTTGCCTTTAGAAACATTGGCGGTTGGGGAAATTGTGTTTACCTAGATAATATTCAAATCGGTTCAATGGCGGGGCAAAACACTCTTGAAACAAAACCAAGAAGTGTTTACCCGAACCCACTTTGTCCAGGAAATAGCTTTCAAATTCAAGGTCCCGAATTTGAACAAGTGATCATACTCGATTTAAATGGTAAGGAAGTCAAACGCTATCTAAAGAATGAATCACTCACTTTACCCTCTGAATTGAAAGCGGGCACCTATCTTTTACAAATACAAAGTACGAAGCTCATCAGTAACCTTCCTATAATCGTGGTTCAATAAAAGATTTCGTGGATTTGGCATAATTTCTGATATTTGCACTGAAAATAATTGATATGCGCTTTTTACTTCTTTCCTTTTTGCTTTCATTTGTTACTTTAAACGCAAGCGCCCAAGACGCTAAAGCACAAGGTATTCTAGATAAACTTTCTACTAAAATGAAGGGCATGAAGTCCTTTTATATTGAGTTTTCTGCAAGTGTTAAAAACACCACAACCGGAACCAATGAAAATGAAATTGGCAAAGGTTGGGTCAAAGGAAATAAGTTTTATGCCTCCTACGGAGACAACACCATGATATGCAACGGCATCAAAACCTGGACTATCGTCAAGGATGAACGCTCGGTCTATGAATCAGACGCCAATGCCAACGATGAAGAGTCTATCAATCCAAAAAAACTCATGACCATCTGGGAGACAGGTTTTAAAAACAAATATGACCACGAAGATAAATTAAATGGCGAACCAGTTCATGTCATTAATTTGTACCCAAAAGTTCCGGCCAAGGCAGAGTACCACACTATCGTTCTCTATATCTCAAAAACCGACAACGAATTACTCAAAGCTAGCATGAAAGCCAAAGATGGTACTGTCATGACTTACGTAGTAACCAAATTTACAGCCAACCCTGAAATTGACGATACAAAGTTTGTTTTTGACAAAAAGAAATATCCAGGATATCCAGTTATTAAGGATTAATTTAAGCACACAACCCATTTCAATAAAAAAAGCCCGATTTCTTCGGGCTTTTTTATTGTTACTTATCGTTTGAGCAGGCGGTCCATTTCTCGACGGTCATCTTTTTCCTTGAGATCATGGCGCTTGTCGTGGAGTTTTTTACCTGTTCCGCAAGCGATTTGTAGCTTGACCCAACCTTTATCAGACAAGAATAACTTCAAAGGCACCAATGTATTTCCTTTGATTTTCAGAAACTTTTCGATGCGGGTAATTTCTTTGCGTTGCAACAGCAATTTGCGGTCTGCACGGGGTTTGTGATTATAAAACGAGCCGTTTTCATATTCGGTAATATGCATATTGCGTAGCCAAACCTCGCCTTTGTCGTAAATACCATAAGATTCCAGGATGCTGGCCTTTCCATTGCGGATACTTTTGATTTCAGTTCCGGTCAAAACAATGCCGGCCTCAAAGATTTCTTCAAGATGAAATTCAAAACGCGCACGCTTATTACGGATATTGAGCTCTTTTATGGCCATGGTGCAAAGTTAGCGTTTTAAAGGTGTCACATAAAAAGTTTCGTTAATTTTACGACCATGCAAATTCCGTCAAGATATTTAGAAGCAGCTGTAGACCAAATTGCCAGCCTACCCGGAATAGGCAGACGCAGTGCTTTGCGCTTGGCGCTAGATCTTTTAAAGCGTTCTGAACCTGAAATTCAAGATTTCGTGAGTGCTATTGCCGCGCTCCAAGACAAAGTGCTACGTTGCTCCAATTGTGGCAACCTGACAGATTTACCCGTTTGTCACATTTGCAATAATCCAAAAAGAGATACTTCAATTGTTTGCATCGTTGAAGACATTCGCGATGTCATGGCTATAGAAGCAACTGCATCCTTTCAAGGTGTTTATCATGTTTTGGGAGGTCTAATTGCCCCAATGGATGGTGTGGGCCCTCAAGATTTGTTGATTCCAAGACTCATTGAGCGCCTAGAAACGCAAGAAATCAAAGAGCTAATTTTGGCTTTGAGCCCTACCATGGAAGGTGACACCACTAATTATTACCTGTTCAAAAAACTCAAGCCTTACGAAGTGCTCATTACAAGAATTTCAAGAGGAATTGCCGTAGGTTCAGAGTTGCAATATGCAGATGAACTTACGCTCGGAAGAAGCTTGCAACAACGTCAGGTTTTTGATTTATCGGAATAATCCAATCAGATTTTTACCACTTAAACCTTAAAGAATTGTGTTTTCTTTTTAAGGTAACGCAACCCGTAGGTAAAGACCAAAATAAACAAGGCAAAACCGAGCAACTGCGGAATTCTAGCATTGAATTCTCCAAGAACATACCACTGAAATGCCAATAGCACCCATGCTGTTGTCAGTGAGGCAGCCATACCAGTGTATTCATTTTCAACGACTACTTTCCAAGAAAAGTTGTGCGGGTTTGCGCGGAATTTCCAGAAGGCAGGGAGTAATAACGGCGTTTGTTTTTTCCATTGCGCATATTCTTGCCCAAATTTACGGGTAAGAAATTGTTCTTCAGCGTAAATAATGAAGCGGTAATAAAATAAAAAGATAAAAAGCATCAAGGGGATGAGCCAACTAATTCCAGTGAAAACTACCCAGCCCATGTAGGTGGTCATGTTGCCAAGATACAAAGGATGGCGCACCATTGAGTAAATACCCGTTGAATTGAGCGCCTCGGCCACTTGTTCGTCGCGGTTGCGACCCGAAGTATGAGCAGCACGTTTTCCGACGGCAAGCGCCCGAATGAGGTGCCCAAGCACAACCAAAGACAAGGCAAGATAAGTGTTGTTGGCATTGTGCCAAATTTCGGTCTCAGGGTACAAATGCATGAGTCCGAAAGCCAATAAAAAGATAAGTACAGGAATTTGACCGCGGTATTTAAAAAACTGATTTCCTAGCTTTTCCCATTGATTTTGCTCCGACATTCGCTGAATATTTGTATATTTAAAGATTGACAAATGTAACAATAAATAATGGGGTCTAATAAAGAAAAATACAAGCTTGAATTTCTACTCAAAACCTCTCCCAGAGTCCTTGAAAAATTAATCACCACACCTGACGGCCTTGCCGATTGGTTTGCCGACGACGTCAAAGTACAAGACGACATCTACACCTTTGAATGGGATGGCAATGAAGAGCAAGCGCGCCTCGTTCTTTATAAAATGAATGCCAAAATACGTTTTCAATGGCTCGAAGACGAAGAAGCGGGTCTCGATACCTATTTCGAGTTGTCTTATGTTGTGGACCCAATGACCAACTCGGTCATTTTACAAATCACCGACTTCGCAAGCTCCTCTGACAAAGAAGGAAATCTAGCGCTATGGAACCAAGCCATCAACGACCTCAAAAGAATTATTGGCGCATAATCACCTTTTCTTACTTGACTTAAATCGCTAATTTTGTCCAAACTTTTGCCGCTTGAAAAGACTGGTCCTTTTTAGCCTAAAAGCCTTCACAGGGCCTTTCATCGTGACACTCTTGATCTCGATGTTCATGCTCATTTTACAATTTTTTTGGCTCTATATCGATGACCTCATGGGTAAAGGCATCAGCGTACTGGTGATCCTAGAACTGCTATTTTATGTTTCAGCGAGTATCATTCCATTAGCGCTTCCTTTGGCCATATTATTATCATCACTCATGACCTTCGGTAACCTTGCCGAACACAACGAACTCACCGCCTTAAAATCAAGTGGTTTTTCTTTGTTGCGCATCATGCGTCCATTGATCATCATTGTCAGCTCAATTGCTTTGGCTACTTTTCTTTTTGCCAACTATGTCATACCTGCCTCCAATTTAAAATGGCACACACTCATCTATGACATTCAAAACAAAAAAATCTCTACGCTCCTGACACCCGGCGTCTATTCCAAACATTTCGAAGGATATGCCATCAAAATAGATTCGCTGAGTGGAAACAAGTGCCAGGGTGTTACAATTCATGACTACACACAACCCACACAACTCAGAACTGTCAGGGCAAAAGAGGCAACGGTTTATAAATCAGTGAATGGTCGCTACCTTTTTCTGGATTTGCACGACGGCAGTATCCTGGAAGAAATGGCTATTCAAACACCAATGTATCTTTCCAATGGCGTGCTAACCAACCCTTCTGACAGGCCATCACGCGTTTCTCATTTTGAACAGGGTGTGTATAAACTCGATATCGAAGGGCTGGATTTGAACAGATCCAAAGAAGATTTATTTACTGACAAATACGAAATGCTCAATGTATTTCAGATCAATGCAGCACTAGATAGTGTGGCGCTGAAAAAGCGTCAAATTCAAGAGCTTTTCGGTTTGCAAACCACACGTGCCTACATGAGTTTGAATAGTCAGATTTTACCTTCAAAAATCCATGACCCCTCTTTACAGACTTACAAGTCTATACCTGCTAAAACCATCGCAAATTTAGATGCCAATGAATTAAAAGTTGCACGCACCTTGGCGCTGTCGAAAATCAGACGCAACCAACAGCAACTTGAATTACAACAACAAAACACAGAAGCGCTCGATCGTGAAACCAACTTATATTGGATAGAATTTCACAGAAAGTTTGCACTCACCTACTCTATTATTGTATTGTTTTTTGTTGGCGCTCCATTGGGTGCATTGATACGTAAAGGTGGCTTTGGCGCACCAGTAGTGATTGCCGCACTTATTTTCATGCTTTATTTCATCTTGATTTCTGTCGGAGACAACCTTGCTGAAACAGGCTCCATTTCGCCATTTTTTGGAATGTGGCTTGCAGCGCTGCTCTTTACGCCCGTGGCTATTTTATTTACACGAGCTGCCATCCTAGATAAAAAAATTATATGAGGGTATTCATCATTAGTCATAAACCCCCTTACCCAATCATCGATGGCGGATGTCTGGCAATGGCGCGCCTACTAAGTGATGCATTAGCCATTCAAGAAATTAAAACCATAGATTACTTCTGTTTATCAACGCATAAACACCCATTCAACCTTGAAGATTTTCCTGAAAATCCAAAACTCAAAGTCTACGCTCAAAAAATTGACACCCGAGTAAAACCTGTAGCTGCCTTATTTTCTCTTTTGAAACAAGAGTCCTATAACCTCGCACGTTTTTATGATTCAGAAGTATTAGAGGAGATTCAACGCCTTGACCGCGAACACAACTATGACTACATTATTTTTGAGAGCCTTTTTACAGCCATCTACGCCAGGCAACTCAAAAAAACTACACGAGCCAAACTCATATACCGCTCGCATAACATTGAGCATCAAATTTGGAAAGACCTCGCAAAAAATTCTAAAAACATTCTCAAACGCTGGTATTTACTCCAATTAGCATACAGCTTGAAATGGGCAGAGCGCAGCATCTGGAGTGAAGATCAAGGTGGCCTACATTTAATCATGAGTATTTCGAACCAAGATGCCGCCATAATAGAAGCCCAAACACTTACTTCAATTAAATACTTGCCGGCATCCATAGAAAAACCCGTATACAGTTCGAATCTCGATCAAATTTCTTTGTGTTTCATCGGTGCCTTTGATTGGCAGCCAAACATTGACGCTGTAGATTGGATCATCAAAGAAGTGTTACCATTACTTCAAAAAAGCTTGCCCAATATTCAATTTCATGTCGCTGGCAAAGGCTCAGATCAGCAAATACGTTGGCAGACTTCAAACGTGGTTTGCCATGGCTTTGTACCCGACTCTAAGCAGTTCATTGCCCAACACGGCATCTTTATCAGTGGTTTACAAGCGGGCTCAGGCGTAAAAATGAAAGTGCTTGAAGCAATGGCTGTAAAAGCCCCAATGGTACTCACTGAAAAATCAGCCGAAGGACTACCACTTTTCTCGCACAAGCAATTACATACAGATGCCAATAGTTTTGCGCAAGAATGCCTTGTGCTTTTGAACGATAATTTGGCTAGAAAAGCAGACAGCGAAGCCAATCATCTTTATTACGAAAAGCACTTTGATCCTAAAAAAGTACAAACGGATTTGTTGCATCTGCTCGAACAACTTTAAAATTATCCTTAATATTGCCACTAATGTTGAGTTTTCTGTTTTGGTTAGGATTTATTTTCATTTTGCACAGTTATGTGCTCTACCCTTTTCTGTTAAAATACCTTTTACGCAAAAAAGGCAGTGCTTTGAACAGATCCATGCTGACGCACAGACCCCCTCTTAGCATCATTATTCCTGCACATAACGAAGAAGAAGTTCTGCGCGACAAACTCAATTCTATCTTAGCATCTGACTACGATTTAGCTTCTTTAGAAATCCTGATCGGCATTGACGCCTCCCATGACTTCAGTGGCATTATCGCAGCCTCTTTTGCCGACAAATTTCCACATTTCAAAATCAAGCATTTTGAAGAGCGTCAAGGCAAAATCAAAATAGTCAATGCCCTTGTACCTGAGGCCAAGCACGAACTAATTGTCCTGACCGACGCCAATGTGCTTTTTACTAAAAACACACTCAAAGCATTGAGTCAACATTTCATTGACCCAACAATTGGTTTGGTCGATACACGCATGCAAAACTATGGTTTGAAAAACACCGGAATATCCATGCCTGAATCTAATTACATTGCTGGTGAAGTTAAAATCAAAGAAGCGGAAGGCACACTTTGGGGCGCCATGATGGGCCCTTTCGGAGGCTGTTTTGCCTTTAGGAAAATGTGCTTCACACCTATCCCAAATCATTTCTTAGTCGATGATTTCTACATCAACATGACTTGTCTTGAGAAGGGTTTCAAGTGCATCAATGAACAAAATGCGGTAGTACTCGAGGATGTTTCAAATGACCTCCGTGTCGAATTCAAGCGTAAAATTCGCATCTCAGCTGGCAACTTCCAAAACCTGAGTCGCTTTTGGCGCTTGCTACTCAAATTCAATGGTTTATCTTTTGCATTTTTGTCTCACAAAGTGCTCCGTTGGGTCAGTCCTGTTTTGATCATCTTTATGATCTTACAAATCTTTGCTCAAGCAGACCATTCTGTGTTTTACAGCATTTGTTATTTCATTTTAATCATGATTCCACTGACATTTGTGGTGGACTATTTTGCGCGCAGACAACAAACACATGTCGTATTTCTGCGCTATATCATTCACTTTGTCAGCATGAATGTTGCCCTATTTTTGGGTTTACTTCAATTTTTAAAAGGCATTCGCTCCTCTGTTTGGGAACCAACCAAGCGACATCAGTAAGTTTTTTGTATCTTTGTGGCTCATTCACGCCATTGTTATTGTAAGTTGCCCTCTTCCTACTATTTCACACGGCAATTTAATAACTAACACGCTCTAATGGCAAAATCCAAGGAAACCTTCTCTAAAAAGGAAAAAGAAAAACTCAAAGCAAAAAAGAAAAAAGAAAAATTATTGCGTTCTGAAGAGAGAAAGGCAAATTCTGGTGGTGGAGGCCTTGACAGCATGATGGCTTACGTCGATGAATACGGTCGTATTGTCGATGCCCCAATTGACCCAAGCACACGCATTGAAATCGAGGCAGAGGATATCGAAATTGGAATCCCGCGCCGCGAAGAATCCGACGAAGACGACGCCGCAGACACAGGTACTGTTATCTTCTTCAATGATTCAAAAGGTTACGGCTTTATCAAAGACAAAGCAAGCGGCGAAAACATTTTTGTACATGCAGCTAACCTTACACAACAAATTGCCGAACGCGATGAAGTAAGCTTTGAAAAAAGCAAAGGTCAAAAAGGCTGGGTGGCACTTAATGTCAAACTGATTCCGAAGGTTCAGGCCTAAAAAATACCGAACAATATTTTAACTTTGCGCCATGAATGTAGAGTTAATGTCCCCTGCGGGCTCCTATGAAGCATTAATGTCTGCCATCAAAGCAGGCTGCAACTCTGTTTATTTTGGTATTGAGCAGCTCAATATGCGGGCGCGCTCTTCCAATAACTTTACTTTAGATGACCTCAAAAAGATAGCAGCTATTGGCAAAGAGCACAAGGTAAAAATGTATCTGACGCTCAATACCATCTTGTATCAGCACGACATGAATCTCATGAAAACCATTGTGCAGGCTGCCAAAGACGACGGTATCAACGCAGTCATTGCCTCCGATTTTGCAGTCATGCAATTTGCAAAGTCTATTGGTATGCCGGTTCATATTTCTACTCAAGCAAATGTTACCAACGTAGAAACAGTCGCCTTTTTTGCAGCTTTTGCCGATGTTGTCGTGTTATCTCGAGAATTATCATTGAAACAAGTGGCAGAAATTTCCAGAGAGATAGAACGTCAACAAATCTTAGGGCCTAGTGGCAACTTAGTGCGTCTAGAAGTTTTTGCCCATGGTGCATTGTGCATGGCGGTTTCAGGCAAATGCTACCTCAGTTTACATTCGCATTTTGCCAGCGCAAACCGAGGGGCCTGCATTCAAAATTGCCGTCATAGTTATATTGTCACTGACAAAGAAGATGGCACAGAATACGAACTCGACAACGAATACATCATGTCAGCCAAAGACCTCTGTACCATTGATTTTATCGATCAAATTGTAGCTGCAGGCGTTTCTGTTCTGAAAATAGAAGGACGTGGACGCGCCTCCGATTACGTATACACAACTACACAATGCTACAGAGAAGCCATTGATGCGTTGGGCACAGCTGCTTACAATTCAGAGGCTATAGACAACTGGAAAGCAAGACTTTCTACGGTTTTCAATCGCGGCTTTTGGGACGGCTATTATTTGGGGCGTCAAATGGGAGAATGGTCAAATGTACCAGGCTCAGTAGCCAGTCAAAAGAAAATGTATATCGCCAAAGGATTGCATTACTACGATAAAATTGGTATTGCTGAATTTGAATGCGAAGCATATGGATTAAAAGTTGGCGACAAAGTAATTGTTACAGGGCCCACCACAGGCTACATCGAAAGTGAAATTCAAAGTATCCATATCGAAAGTGGCGCTGTTGAAGAAATACAAAAAGGACAAATCTTCACAATTCCACTCCCTGAAAAAATCAGACCTTCTGATAAACTCTATAAAATGATCCCGGCATGATACAAGTCAGCCAACAACGCGAGCGTTGTATTGGTTGCAACGCATGTGTAGAAGCCGCTCCTGACCGTTGGCGTGTCAGTAAAAAAGATGGTCGCTGCACCCTAGTTGGCGCCATCGAAAAACGCGGATTTTACACCATCAACCTCCCGGACTTCGAAAAAGAAGGCAACGAACTTGCCGCCAAAAACTGCCCTGTCAATATCATTTGGGTGAAGGAGTTGTAGGCTCACCAATTATCCGATAGCAACTCCCCCACTTCATCAACTGAAATAACGATAGGCTCATGAGTACTGCTCAATATCAGAACAAGGTGCTTCTTGCCCTTGGCCATCAACTTTACTTTGCCAAAACCGGAAAGTTCATAATAGCCATAATATCCCAAAAGACCATCGATGCCAATTTTACGGCGCAGTTCTGCATATTCGATGATTTCAAGTTTTTCAATATCCTCGAGCTGAAATTCAATATTAGCTGCAATTCTTTTCAATAATAAATGTTTTTCATCCAATTGAATGCGGTAAGGAACTAATACAAACGACACTGCAATGGCAAAAAGGAAAATCAGTCCAATGCTAATGATAAATGCATAATTAGCTTGAACCAGTAGGGCAATCAAAACAAGATTTGCAATAAACACCTGAATGATCCAGATGCTAGTGCGGTCATAGCTAGAGGCGATGGTTCTGGGCATGAGGGCAATATTAATGAATTTTTAGATCACTCAGTATTTTTCTGAAAGACAAGTGATTTAGCTCAAAATTATCTTCGTAGGATAAATATGTAAAATATTTTTGTCACTATGTCTAATATATTTTACATTTGTCTTTATAAAACCAATTATATGAAGACCATTCTTTTATCAAATCGTTTGAAAACACCAAGTGGCATTGTTTTCTATTCAAGTATTCTTTACGGAATTTGCGCCAATTTTCATCCTGAGACTTTTCTTCCAGAGCTGCTCGTATCTGTGCCAAACAACTTCGGATTTGGAAGTGCTGAAATCCTGAAGCAAACTCATTCCTTTTGGATCAAAAACAACATTATGGATGAACTGCTCATACTCGTGATTATTACTTCTGGCTTGGTTCATTCCTTTTCAAAAGAAAGTCAAGAAGATGAGCTCGTCAATTCTTTGCGACTAGCCGCCATGCAATGGGCCATTATCGCCAATTTCGGACTCATTATTTTAGGTACATTGCTCATTTACGGCCTGCCCTATTTTGAGTTCATGAGCTTTAGTTTATTTTCGCTGCTCATCATTTATAATCTCAAGTTTCGAATGTTATATAGTCAACACCTCAAACAATGACCAATACATTGAAAATCAAAAGAGCAATTGCTAAAATTTCTCAAGACGAGCTGGCTAAAAAAGTTGGTGTTTCGCGGCAAACCATTAATGCCATTGAAAACAACAAGTATTTCCCGTCGTTGGAATTAGGTTTGAAATTGTCCAGAGAATTGGGTTGTAGTGTAAATGAGTTGTTTAGTTTGGATGAAAATTAAAATCACTCCACCACCCACTTCAAAACCGAAGTGTCGGTTTGAATGAAATAAGTGCCTGGTTTTAAATTCGAAAACATCATGTCGTTGTTACCGGAATTCAAATCAAAAGTATGAAACGTTCTGCCGGTGGCATCGGTGAGTTGTGCGTTCTTAGAAGCGTTCACAGTTTCAATATTCAATTGACCAGAGCTCGGGTTTGGGTAAATTTTAACTGAATTTGTAGAAAACTCTTTCACTGATAAAGTTGAACTCATTGTAACGCACCAAATGTCTGGGTTCGTGTTGTAATTCGCTACTTGTT
Organism: Flavobacteriales bacterium; assembly: GCA_046073985.1. Lineage (GTDB taxonomy): Bacteria > Bacteroidota > Bacteroidia > Flavobacteriales_D > Crocinitomicaceae > UBA952. Next base: position 11,180 of record JBJTNI010000025.1, read on the forward strand.
TATCGGCACCATTCGGTGAGATGGTTTCAATGAAAAAGCGCACATCTGTTCCCTTTCTTAAGATGGTTGCATTATATTCAGTTTGCGTTCCGCCGATTGTTTTTTGAAATAAAATTTC
>JBJTNI010000026.1:0-54882 GCA_046073985.1 Flavobacteriales bacterium
AATTGCAGCCAAAACTAACAACGCATGTTCTGGTGTTGCAATTACTTTAGCTCCTGCAAATGGCGGTGGTGATGTAGTTCCTACTGGGACAACATATACATGGACTGTTGTAGACAATCCGAATGTAATTGGCGAGACAAACGCGAATACTGCTCAAACAGCGATAGCACAAACATTAGTGAATAACTACACAAGTGCTCAACAAGTTGTTTATACTGTTACCCCAACCTTTAATGGTTGCGTAGGCACACCGTTTACATATACAGTAACCGTGTCAACTCCAGTGGCAGTAGCTGCTCTTACTGGTGCAACAAATGTATGTTTAGGTTCAACTACACAATTAGCAAGTGCAACTGCAGGTGGTTCTTGGACATCTTCGAATACCGCTGTAGCAACTGTTTCTTCAACTGGTGTGGTTACAGGATTAACTACGGGAACAACAACAATTACTTACACTGTTACAAATAGTGTTGGTTGTACAGGTGTTGTTACCGCAAACGTTAATGTTAATGCTTTACCTGTTGCTACAATTACACCTTCTGGATCTACAACAATTTGTCAAGGATCTTCAGTTACCTTAACTGCAAGTGCTGGCGCATCTTACCTATGGTCAAATGGTCTACAAACACAAGCAATTACTGTCTCTACTGCTGGCAATTACACAGTACAAGTATTCAACGCAGCAGGTTGCGTAACGACTTCAGCTGTTACGGCAGTAGTTGTAAATCCTTTACCAACTGCTACGATTACTGCTAGTGGCCCTACGACTTTCTGTCAAGGTGGTTCTGTAACATTAACAGCAAGCACAGGTACTTCTTATTTATGGTCTAATGGCGCAACAACGTCATCAATTACGGTAAATTCAACAGGATGTTATTCAGTAATTGTCACAAACGCTAATGGTTGTTCAGCTACTTCTGCATGTACACAAGTAACTGTAAACGCACTTCCTGTTGCAACAATTACTTCATTAAACGGAAATTCATTCTGTCAAGGTGGTTCTGTAACGCTTGTATCTAGTCCTGGTTCAGTTTACGCTTGGTCTAACAACTTACAAACACAAAGTATCAACGTTACGTCATCGGCGAACTTAACAGTCACTGTAACTAACGCTGCTGGATGTTCTGCAACATCTGCTCCGTTTGCAGTTACAATGAATCCTCTTCCAGTAGCTACAATCACAGCAGGTGGGCCATTGACATTCTGTCAAGGTGGATCTGTTGTGTTAACTGCAACAGGTGGTACTTCATACACTTGGGCTAACTCAACTTCAACTGCTTCTACACTTACAGTATCAACATCGGGTATTTATACAGTTACAGCAACAAACGCTAATGGTTGTACAGCAACTTCAGCTCCAGTTACTGTTACCGTGAATGCCTTACCTGTAGTAGCTGCAATTGCTGGATCAAATGATGTATGTGTTGGTTCTACAACGATTCTTACTAATGCAACCACTGGTGGTGTTTGGTCTTCTTCAAATACTGCAGCTGCAACAGTGAACGCATCTGGTCTTGTTACAGGTGTTGCTGCTGGTGTAGCTACCATCAACTACACTGTTACAAATGCTTCAGGTTGTGTAACTACAAGTTCTTTAGTAATCAACGTAAATGAGTTGCCAGTGAATATTCCAATTGGTGGACCAAATACAGTTTGTGTTGGTTCAACAATTACAAATTTCGCAACGCCTGGTGGTGTATGGTCTTCAAGTAATGTAAGTGTTGCTACGGTAGCACAAAATGGTATCATATCTGGGGTTGGCGCTGGTACAGCAACAATTTCATACACAATCACTAATGCTGCTGGATGTAGTTCAACAGTAACGAAAGTTGTGACAGTAAATGCATTACCAACAGTTACGGTTACTGCAAATGGTCCATTGACTTTCTGTCAAGGTGGTTCTGTTACACTTACAGCTTCTGGAGGCACATCTTACTCTTGGACAAATACAACCGCAACAACACCATCTATTACTGTCACTTCATCTGGTTCTTATTCAGTAACTGCAACAAATGCCAACGGTTGTTTTGCAACTAGTGCTCCAGTAGTAGTAAATGTACTTGCTTTGCCAAATGCTGCTATTGCTTCTACAGGTTCTAACATCTGTTTAGGTAGTACAACTACATTAACGGCATCAGGAGGTGTTTCTTATGATTGGTCTAACGGTGCACCAACAGCTAGTATTACAGTTAACAACTCAAATACATATACTGTAACAGTTACAGGTGCAAATGGATGTACGGCTACTGCTTCAAATGTTGTAACAGTAAATCCAAATCCTGCTGTCGTAGTAACTGCTAATGCTCCTTTAACATTCTGTCAAGGTGGTTCAGTTACACTAAGTGCAACTGGTGCTGCTTCTTATATCTGGAGTAACGGTACTTTAGGTGCTACCAACGTGATCACACAAAGTGGAACTTATTATGTTCAAGGTACAAACGCTGCAGGTTGTACTTCCAACTCTGCGGTAGTTACTGTAACTGTATTGCCTACGCCAGTTGTCGCTGCGTTAACAGGTGCAAATACAGTTTGTGAGGCGTCTACAATTACCTTGAGTTCTGCAACTCCAGGTGGTGTATGGTCAACCTCTAACAGCTTTATAGCAACGGTGAACAATGCTGGTGTGATTACAGGTATGAATGCTGGTACAGCGGTTATTACTTATACTTTATCTAATGGTGCTTGTAACACTAGTGTTTCTGCATCTGTAACAGTATTGAACAGCCCTGCAACACCAGTAATTACAGCTGGTGGACCAACAACAGTGTGTCCGAATGAGACCGTACAATTATTCTCTTCAAATGCTCCTAATTATCAGTGGAACTCTGGACCACAAACTAACAATATCTTGGTAACTCAAAGTGGTTCTTACACAGTTACTGTCGTTGGATCAAATGGTTGTGCTGTGACATCTTTACCGATGGTTGTAACTATTGGTGATGACGTTGCTCCGATCATCGTTGCACCAATCAATGTTAACGTGAATCCGAACTTAGGATGTACTGCGGTTGGGGTTGCACTTGGTACGCCTGTAGTTTCTGACAACTGTACAGTTGCTTCAGTTACAAACAATGCACCATCTTTATTCCCAATCGGTACAACTACAGTAACATGGACTGTAACTGATGCTTCTGGTAATACTGCTACGGCTACACAATTAGTAAATGTTGTAGATCAGATTGCTCCTGAAGCGACAGCTCCAGCTAACGTAACTGTAAATACAAATAACTTCTGTGAGGCAACTGGCGTTAATCTAGGAACGCCTGAGGCAACAGACAACTGTACCATTGCTTCGATCACAAACGATGCTCCTGCTAGCTTCCCAATCGGAACTACAGTTGTTACTTGGACAATTACAGATGCAACTGGGAACTTCACAACAGTTACACAAAACGTTACTGTTGTAGATACTCAAGCTCCGGTTGTTGTTCTTCAAAGTGCAGCCGTTCAGCTGGATGCAAATGGAGTAGGCGTGCTTACTTTCGAAGCAATCGATAATGGTTCATCTGACAATTGTGGAATCGCTGCGGTGAGCATTGATCAAACAACTTTTGATTGTGGTCAAGTTGGTTTCAATACTGTGACGGTAACAATAACTGATAATAGTGGTAACCAATCTACAGGAGAAGTTGTGATTAATGTAATTGCTTCCGATGCTTGTGGTGGTACAGATGTAGCTGGTCCGCAAGTTCCAGATGCATTTACTCCAAATGGAAACAGCATCAATGACACTTGGGTGATCCCTGGTCTTGAAGGCTACAACACAAAAGAAATGGCTGTGTACAGTCGTTACGGAACACTCGTTTACTACAGCTCGGCTTATGCAAATGACTGGGATGGCACCTTGATGGGTAATGGAGTAGCAGTTCCTGACGGAACATACTACTATACATTGACACTTGATGGTGGTAAACAACTAAGTGGTTACGTATATATCAACCGAGTAAAACAATAGTAATTCATTGACCAATTACGTTATGAAAAAGACAAATAGCATTTTAATTGCAATAGGTGTAGTTTTAGCGAGCTTTCAAGCGCTAGGACAAGATCCTAACTATCGTCAGAACCAATTCAACGCTTTGATGCTGAACCCAGCGCAAGCCGGCGCAAATGGTTACAATGACATTACTACGTTGGCTAATTCTCAATGGACTGGTTTACGTGGTGCACCAAAAACTATGACACTTTCAGGTAATTTTAACATACTGAACAATTTTGGTTTGGGCGTAACATTATTACAAGATGAGACTGGTCCAGTTAAGTCCACTCAGTTTGCAATCAATGGTGCCTATCATTTGAAGCTCAATGAATCTTGGAAAGTTGCTTTAGGTGTTCGTGCTATAGCAGGTAATACAACTGTAAACCTTACAGATCTCGTAACAACTCAAGCTCTTGACCCAGACATGTTGAGCAATTTGTCAACAGGTTTGCAGTTTAATGCAGGATACGGAATCTTGGTTTACCATAAAAACGTGTACTTTGGTTTTGCTCGTCCTAGAGTTGGAAGTCTTGACTTCATAGACCGTGACATGAGTCTTTACGTAGAGAATCGCGGAGGATACATCGGATATGTAGGTGGAACTGCTCCTATGGGCCAAATGTGGAGCTTACGTCCTAACGTAGTAGCTCGTTACATGGATGGTTTGCCATGGACTGTAGATATGAATGCAATTTTCACAAATAAAAATGGTCTTGACGTAGGTTTGAGTTGCCAATTGAACAGTGCAGTTGGTGCAATTGTTGGATACGATTTTGGCTCACGTTTTTATGTTGGATACTCTTACACCTATCCGTTATCAAACTTAAGTCGTGTTGCCATTCAGTCACATGAAGTGGCACTTCGTTACAAGTTCAACAACAACGCGAGCCGTTGCCAAGGCCCACGCTTCTTCAATTGATATAGCTCCTTCTTATGCGTTATTTATCGCTAGTACTTTTTGCCGTTCTGACACTGTTTGCATCCGTTGCACAACAAGATGTATTATTAACTCCTGCATGTTTCAACACGAAGCATGATGATTTTGGGGTGCGTCAGTTTGCAGGTGACCTTTATGTGTTATCTGCGGCAATCAATGCCTGTGATGAAATCGATATGGATGAGTTTGCAAAAAAGCCTTTCTCTGATCTATACAAAGTTGAAGGTTGTGCGTTAAAGACACCAACTTTGGTGAGTGCTGAGACTGGCGAAGCTATGAATATCAACACTTGCTATTACGATGGTCCGATATCGTCAAATAAAGCAGGTGATCTTTTGTTCTTTACCAATAACTACGGTTCGGACAAAAATGAAAAGCTCACCATTTACTATACGATAAAACAGCGCAATGGTCAATGGAGTAAGCCACTTCCATTTGTTTACAACAATGACAAGTACAATACAACCCATCCTTTCTTTGATGAAGCTAACAATATGCTTTACTTTGCTTCTGATATGGCGGGTGGTGTAGGTGGTATGGACATCTACAGATGTACTTTTCAAAATGGTAAATTTGGGCAAAAAGAAGCGGTTAGAGGAGTTAATTCTCCATTAAACGACGTCTTCCCAGTAGTACACAAAGGCACACTTTATTTTTCTTCTCAAGGTCACAAAAGCACAGGTGGTTACGATCTGTACAGTCTAACCAATCTAGAGGTAAAAAATATGGGCGAGGTTTTCAATACGGCCTATGATGATCTAGCGATCATTTTCACGGATGATAAGCACGGATATTTTACAAGTAATCGTCAGACCAGCGGCGAAACTGATGACGTATTTGCGTTTGAATTGCGTGACCGCTTCCTCGACAAACAACTTGAATACGTTGTTAAGGATAAGAAAACACTGTTGCCACTTTCGGGTGTCAAAATACGTATTGTTGAAGACTCAACAGGTATAGAGCTATTGGCAGCCATGACAGATGATTACGGTAATTTGCTCCAAAAGCGCGATTCACTCATGATCGAAAGCAAGCATCGTTACAAAGTTTATCTTGAAAAAGAAGGATATGTTTCTAAAGAAGTATTCTTCGATTATCAAGTCCTTGATTCAGCTTTAGTGAGTGTTCGTGATCTTGTAGATCTTGATTTAGAGCCGCTTTCACTAGAAATGGAGATTACTTCACTACTTGGCCTCAAATCCATCTATTATGATTTTGATAAATCAGATTTAAGAGCGGACGCTATTATTGAACTCGATAAAGTGGTTGCCTTCATGAACAAGTATCCGAAAATTGAAGTTGAATTAGGTTCGCATACGGACTGCAAAGGTAATATAGATTACAACCAGCGTTTGTCTGATAGACGTGCTAAATCTGCTGCGGATTACATTCAAGCAAGGATTTCCAATCCGAGCCGTCTAACTTCTAAAGGATATGGTGAATCACAGTTGAAGGCTGATTGCCCATGTGAAGGTCGCAATGCAAAATCTAACTGTACTGAAGAACAACATCAGTTGAACCGTAGAACAGAATTCATCATTAAGTCACTCAAGATTTCTACCAGAGATTCAGGCTTGAAGTAAAATGCTCACGTCTAAGTTGCCAAATGTTGGCACAACAATCTTTACAACGATGTCTGCGCTTGCTCAAGAGCACAGTGCAATCAATTTAGCGCAGGGCTTTCCTAATTTTCCTATAGATCCAGTTTTACAAACACAATTGTTGGAGGTATCTCGATCTAATGTGCATCAATATGCACCTTTACAAGGATTACCTATTTTACGAGAGAAGATTTGCAGTCTTGTAGAACAGCAATATGGTCGGTCATTGCAATTGAATAATGTGCTGATTACCGCAGGTGCAACTCAAGCAATTTTTACAACCATACAAGCTTTGGTTTTCCCCGGCGAAGAGGTCATTATTTTGGACCCGAGCTATGATTGTTATGAAGCTCCAGTGCAATTGGCAGGTGCAAAATCGGTTCGCATTCCTTTGACAAATGACTTCCAACCCGATTGGAATTTAATTGAGGCAAGTACAACTGAAAACACAAAGTTGCTCATCATCAATAATCCTCATAACCCGAGCGGTAAAGTTTGGAATGAATCTGATTTTTTAGCATTGGAAAAATTGATGTCACGCTATCCAAATCTCTTGTTATTAGCTGACGAAGTTTATGAATTTATTGCCTTTGAAAAGGCGCATCAATCGGTCAATCAAAGAAAAGAAATTCTGGATCGGTCGGTCATTATATCTTCTTTTGGAAAAACATTTCATATCACAGGTTGGAAAATTGGTTATTTAATTTGTCCAGAAAATTTAATGCAAGAGATATTAAAGGTTCATCAGTTTTTGGTTTTCTGTGTAAATAGTGTCGCTCAAGCTGCTTTGGCACAATACCTCGATTTAGTAAGCGTAAATGCGCTCGGCTCATTTTATCAGCAAAAACGAGATATCTTTAGGGAAGGACTTAAAGGCAGTAGATTTGAGTTGTTGCCAGCTGAGGGCAGTTATTTTCAGGTGGCCAATTTTCGTAAAATATCTGACTTATCAGACGTAGAATTTTGTAGGGAATTAACAACTCAGCACGGTGTTGCTGCAATTCCAATTTCGGTTTTCAATGCAGATGGTAGAGATTTGGGCCTGATCAGGTTTTGTTATGCCAAAACTACCGAAACGCTTCAAGAAGCAACTGAAAAGTTATGCAAGATTTAAAAGTAGGTATCGTACAATTTGACCAAAAGTGGGAAGACAAGAAGGCCAACTTTGATCAGATAAATTCATGGATTGAATCCATTGAATCCATTGATTTATTGCTTTTGCCTGAAATGTTTCATACGGGATTCACCATGAATATATCCTTGTCAGAGAATATGGACGGCGAGGCGCTGGGTTTTTTAAAAAACTTAGCTTCAAAAAATTCTTGTGCAGTATATACTTCTTTCATTTGTAAAGAAAACGAGCAAACTTTAAATAGAGGTGTGTTCGTCTATCCTAACGGAGAGTTATTCATTTACGATAAAAGAAAATCGTTTGGTTTGGGTGGAGAAGACCAATATTTCACTGCAGGAAAAGAAGAAACAATTTTATCTTTTAAAGACTGGAACTTCAATTTGCAAATTTGTTATGATTTGCGTTTTCCTGAACTTATTAGAAACAGAATGGTTGGCACCAGGCCAGCCTATGATGTGCTGTTATACGTAGCAAATTGGCCTTCAAAACGCATTTCTCATTGGGATGCGCTTCTGAAAGCAAGAGCCATTGAAAATCAAAGCTATGTTTTGGGATGTAATCGTGTAGGACAAGATGGCAATAACCTTCATTACAACGGGCATAGTCAAGCAATAGATTTGCTTGGAAATGCCTTACTAGAACCCCAAGAACAAGAAGGAATTTACGTTGTTAATTTAAATGCGGACTCTTTGTATGAAGGTCGAAACAGTCTTCCTTTTTTGAGAGACGCATAGAATTAATTATCTTTATTACCTAAACACAAAAAAAATGAAAAAACTCTTACTCTTCGTGAGCGCAATTTCATCTGTGGCATTTGCCCAGAAAGCTCCGCGTTTACAAACATTTCAGGACTTGGTACAAGCTCCTAAAGAACTCACCAAAGCTCCATTAGATCAAAAACAACTCGGCATTACTCTATGGTCCGATGATTTTTCAACCCCTGCCAACTGGACCATAGACAATTCTGGTCAGAGCGGTATTGAATTTGGTTGGAATATCAACAACACTAGTGATGGTTGGTGGTCAGCAAATGGCATTTCCTCAACTTCTGGCGGCAATTATGCTGAATTGGTAAACGGCGATGCTCAGGCAGCAACACAAGCTTTGAATGTTACTTACACCATGACCACTGCGCAACCAATTGACATTGCTACTTTAGGCGGAAGCAACCAAGTTTCTTTGCAATTCCAACAATACGGTGCCCGTTTCAATGACCTTCAAGAAATTCAAATTTCAACAGATGGTGTAACCTTCACCACAGTTGGTAACAACCTAGATAAGACAGTTTTATCTGCTGCAGGTGGTTCGGCTTATGCTAACCCAGATACAAAAATCATCAACTTAGCTACTTTCTTGTCGGCAACGCCAAGCCCAATTTGGGTGCGTTTTTCTTGGACTACCAATTATCCAGGATCTGCAACAAATCCAAATGTTTGGATTACTTATGGTTGGTACATTGACGACGTTAAAATTGTCACAAATCCTACTAATGACCTATCGGTTACCGGAAGTTTTTGGGGAACTGCAGGCTTGCCTTACTACCAAATTCCAGATGAGCAAGTAACCGAAATTGGTTTTGCTGCAGATGTTTTCAATGGTGGAGTAAATACGCAAACTAATGTTAAATTAAACATCAATGCAAATAACGGTGCATGGACAGGTTCTTCTGCGCCAGTGAGCATTGCTTCTTTGGACACAGCAAACATTGAACTAACTACTTTCTACACGCCACCAGCAACACCTGGAACCATTTCAATTTCACGTACTATCACAGCAGATTCTACTGATGATATTCCAGCAAATAATACGCTTGCCAACATCGATTTTGCAGTAACAGACTTTATTTATGCCCGTGACAACGGTACACCATCAGGAAGTACCTCAAACGGCACCGACGGATTCGAAGTAGGTAACCTTTTTGATATCTTCCAGGATGCTACACTTAAGGCCATCAATGTTCGCCTACCAAGTGGTGCAAATGGGGCGACAGTTGGTACTGAAATTTTTGTAAAGTTATACTCAATCGACGCCACAACTGGTGATTTCGTTTTCGAATCTGAATCAATGCCACTTGCTATTCAAAGCAATAACTTGGCAACAAACCTAGTGATGCAACTTGATCCATTCATCGATTTAACAGCTGGAAATACATATTTAGCAGTTGTTGGTGCATATTCAACTGGTCTTCGTGTATCAAATGCAGGGAAATCTGAGCCGCAAACATCATTCTTCTTAGACATGGCAGATAACACTTGGTATTACACAACCAATACGCCAATGGTACGCATGAACTTTGACCCAATCGTAGGTGTTACAGAGCAAGCTGAATTGAGCCATGCAGTTGTGATGCCAAACCCAACTCAAGCAAATGCTACATTGCGTTTTGATCTTCAAAATAATGCTGATCTTACTTACACGGTAACAGATATCTCAGGAAAAGTAATGCAAGCAACAACATTGAATGGTTTGACTGCTGGTGCTCATGAATTAGCAATTAATTCTGAGAGCTGGGCTGCAGGAATTTACACTGTTGTTATGACCTCTAACGGAATGTCTCTCACTAAGAAATTTGTGAAGCGTTAATTCATTCATATTTGAATTGAAAAGCCGGGCAACCGGCTTTTTTTATATCACATGACTTTTGAATACGGATACTTAGGTTTATTTGTGGCTAGTTTTTTAGCTGCTACGATTCTTCCGGTTGCCTCAGAAATTTTTTTGACCGCCATGTTTCATTATGGCTATGAACCGCTGGCTTGTTTGGCAGTGGCTACAGCCGGAAACTCTATGGGGGCCTGGCTGAATTACGGCATTGGTTATTTAGGCAACCCAAATTGGTTGAGAAAATTTGGCGCAAAGCCAGATAAAATCGAAAAATGGAAAGTAAAAATTCAACAATATGGCAGCTGGATGGCTCTTTTGTGCTGGCTACCATTTGTCGGAGATCTGATCGGTATTGGGCTCGGGTTTTTTAGAGCCCCTTGGCTCCCTACCTTTATTTTAATTACCGTCGGAAAGTTTATCCGATATGCGGTAGTTACACTTTTGTTTTTCCTTTAATCGAGTTGTTCTAAATAGCGTTGAAAAGGGTCAATTTGATCTAATAAATCTTGTCTACTCGCTTTTAACCAGGTATCTGGCACAATGGGCTGAAGTACCTTTTCTTTGATGTGTGATGGCGTAAATTTGAGGGTGGAAACAATCACGCTGATGTTTGAATGATCAAGAGAAATAGCTGCTGGGTTGCCAAATGTACCACCCATGCCACCCATACAAGTTGTGCCTATAATTTCGCCCCTATTGATATGCTTGAACCAAGCTGCGAATAACACCGAAGCCGACATCGAATTGCCATTTAAAATCAGTGCACATTTTCCTTTGTAAATGTAATTATGTGCATTTGTAGGAACATAGTCGTACAAGATATTAAATGTACTCCCTTTAGGCATTCTGTAAAAGTCGTATTCCTTTGAAATGAGGCCATTCGGATAAACATTTTTGGCTCTATTGACAAACTGCTTTTCTTGAATAGGGCTGAGTAATGCAAATCTATCGTAATTACTTCGTTTGTAGAGGTAATCGGTTTTTACTGAGCGACTTTCAGTATTGATAAAACTGAACAAATATTCTTCAGCTCGCAACAAGCCACCAAGATTGTCTCTCAAGTCAATATAAATTTGCTCGCATTTGCGCTTTTCGACCTCTAAGAAAAACTCATCGATCTTTTTTTGGAAAAGAGGTAAGGAGAGCGGTTGAAATGTGCTGACCACGAGCACACCTCTATTTTTATCGTCAAAATAAAAGCTGGTGGCATCATCTTGTTGACGGCTCATGCTGGCTAAGAAATATTTCCAAGTCGCAACGAAAGGGACCTCAATAAATGACGTATCGCCTGCAGGTTTCACAACTTTAAACGTTCCTGTTTTAGGCTCATTGAGGCTCATCTGAAGCAGGTTATAAGCGACACCTACATAATCTAGTGCTACTTCATTTTGTGCTTCTTGTGCATCCCCTTCACACATACTAAGTGCTCTGGCCATTTCATACAATTGCGATATTGGGTATTGGTCAATTTCGAGTATTTCATCACCACGTTTCAGTTGATCAGAAAATCCGCCGAAGAGGTAGTACTTATCCTCAATTTCAGTTACAAAAAAAGGCAGTACCATTCTTTTGGCATTTACCTGATAGAGAAAGTCTTTTGGATTTAGCCCGGTATGTGAATCTTTAAGTGAGTTGAGGTAAGAATTGACGACGAACATGAAGTCTAGAACTGTTCTGGGCTGCTCACATGCTTTTTTGGCTCTGTTGTACGCTTCAATGAGGGCACTAGAAGAGTTATAATAGGTTGGGTTCGGGTGCGTCTGAATGATGTGCTTGTGTACTTGCGCTAAATCGGCTTGCATGGCATCCACACAAAGATAAGTGCTTGCAACAAGTTGTTTTTTCGGATTGAAAATGGAGGTGCAATCTTGGCTTTGAACAGGAAGTCCAGAAAGCAAAATGACGCAGACCAAGAATTGTTTCAACATGGAATGCTTTCTACGTTTTAGTTGTATTTTTGTTCCATGTTTGGTCAAAAAAATATCCTTTTAAGCGCAGCGACCATGTTGCTAATTTTCAGTGCATGTGAACAAGACAATCAAGCTTATTGTTCATGTCTAGAACAAGCTCAAAAAGTCAATCAATTAAGTGCTGTTATTTGGTCGGGTAAAGCTTCTCGTCAAGATACATTAGCACTTAAAGCGGCTTTAGCATCAAAAGATAAACTGTGTCAAACCATTCAACAGAGCAAGGACAACACCATTCAACAATTGAAGGGAACTTGCAAATAACACCCCGAACGATTTTAATTGCTGGTGGCTCGGGTCTTATAGGTCAAAGACTCAAAAAACTGCTTACTCAAAAAGGGCATCAGGTGCTCATTCTCACTAGAAATCCTAAAGCAGCAACAGATGTTTACTGGGATCCACAGGCCAAAGAAATAGCCATAGATCAATTGCAGCAAGTTGCAGCAATTATCAATTTGTGTGGCGAAAGCATTGGCACCAAGCGTTGGACAGCACAACGAAAGAAAGCCCTTATTCAATCTAGGGTTGAGCCCACCTTATTTTTAGCCGAAATCGCTGCGCAGCTTCCAAAGCTTCAACATTATATTGGTGCTTCTGGTGTCAATTGTTATGCAGCTGAAACGGGTGTTGTATACCACGAGAGCGCTCCTTATGGTTCAGATTTTCTTTCTAATGTAGTGGAGCAATGGGAAGCGGCGCATCATGTCATTTTGAAAAATACGCATGGTTGTATTTTGCGCATAGCGATGGTATTGGCGTCAGAGGGCGGCGCGTTGCTCACGATTAAGCGCCCAATTCAAATGGGTTTTGGCTCGGCAATTGGTTCTGGTCAGCAAATGTGCCCCTGGATTCATATCGACGATCTTTGTCAATTGATGATTTTTGCTTTCGAGCAGCAACTTTCCGGCACCTTCAATGCGCTTGCCTCCAATCAAAGCAATCTTGAAATGACCCAATACATTGCAAAAATATTAAAGAAGCCTCTTTGGGCACCGGCTGTACCCGCTTTTGCACTCAAGATGTTACTCGGAGAACGCGCATTTTTAGTGCTAACGGACCTTAAGGCTAGTAATCAAAAAATACTCGATGCAGGCTTTGCTTTCCAATACCACAGCCTAGAAAACGCACTTAAAACCTTGTTAACCAAAAGCTAACAATAAGCATACAAAGCCTTCTTAATTTCACCGCAACTTGTTTTTCAAACTGAAAAACATTACATTCAAACAAAAAAGCGGATGCGAAAAAAGGAAAAAATCTTTGTGCTGGATACTTCTGTTTTACTGCACGATTTCGATGCAATTGTCAATTTTAAAGAGCACTATGTTGCCATACCAATTACGGTTTTAGAGGAACTAGATAAGTTTAAAATCGGCAACGATACCAAGAATTTTTCAGCAAGGGAAGTCATTCGTTTCATCGACAAGCTCTCAGGAAGCGGATCTTTACAAGAATGGATATCACTCGGAAAAACCTTGGGCAAATTCAAGGTAGTCATGGATGAACAACCATCTGGGATCAATGCCGAAAAGGTTTATGCAATGGGTAAAAATGACCACAAAATCATCAATGCCGCCCTAAACCTCATGGAATCCGAGCCCAAACGCTTAGTAGTATTGGTTACCAAAGATATTAACCTGCGTATCAAGGCAAAGGCATTGGGTGTGGTAGCAGAGGATTACGAAACTGGCAAAGTCAATACGCAAGAAATAGAAACAGCCGGTAAATACGGCATTGACGGCATAGATTCCGAAGTGATCCGAGAGATTTTTACCCGCGGTAGCATTGAAGAAAACGGTTTGTTGGGTTCTAAAAAAGTAACCAACGGTTACTATATTCTTAAAAATGGCAAAACTTCTTCTTTGGCATTTTACAATCACCACACCGATTGTGTGGAGCGTATTGAAAAAGAATTTGTCTATGGCATTAAGCCTAAAAACGCCGAACAGGCTTTTGCATTTCACGCTTTGTTGAATCCGGATGTCAAGTTGGTGGCGATGCAAGGTGTGGCCGGAACGGGTAAAACTTTGTTGGCCTTGGCGGCCTCTTTGGAACAGAACAAAAAGTTCAATCAAATAATTTTAGCTCGGCCTCTTGTTCCGCTTTCCAATAAAGAAATAGGTTTTTTACCCGGTGATGCCGATGACAAAATTGGCCCTTACATGGAACCATTATGGGATAATCTGAAGTTCATTAAGTCTCAATTTGGTGAGAATGAAAAAAAGTACAAAGCCATTCTTGAAATGGAACAAACAAAGCGGATTGTCATTACACCATTGGCATTTATTCGTGGCAGAAGTCTCAGTAATATCATGTTCATTATCGATGAGGCTCAAAATTTGACACCTCACGAAGTCAAGACGATCATCACTAGGGCAGGGGAAAACACAAAGATTGTATTTACAGGCGATGTCAATCAAATTGATACGCCTTATTTGGACGAAAATAGCAATGGCTTGGCATATTTAATTGATAGGCTTCAAGGCCAACCCTTATTTGCACATGTAAGACTTGAAAAAGGAGAGCGCTCAGAGCTAGCCAACTTGGCCAATGATTTACTCTAGGTCTTGAGGATGAATGCGCAATAGTTCGCCGCAATACAGCGATTTCTCGGTTTGGCTTTCCAAATAGAGTTCTGATTGAGCCACGGCTCGGCCAGGAAAATACATTTCTGCTAATTCGGTCAAAAGATTGGCTTCAATAGAAGGTGAATAAGTATTGAGTGTAAGCCTGCCATTTGGCTCAAGGATATTGGCACAGGCAGCAAAAAGTTGATCTATTTTATCTTCGAGCTTCCATTTTTCGCCTTTGACGCCATTTCCCCAAGCAGGAGGGTCCATTAAAATGTAGTCATAGCGCTTGCCTCTACGGGCTTCGCGTTCTGCAAATTTCAGGGCGTCTTCAAGTACCCAATGGATATTGAGCAAACGGCTTTCTTCCATATTCATTTTGGCCCAATTTAAAATGGACTTCGAAGAATCTATATGAAAGGTATCAGCACCTTTCAGACGAGCCATACAACTTGCAGCACCCGTGTAGGCAAAAAGATTTAAAAATTTATCGTCTGATTTGACGTATTTGTCTATGTGATTCCAGTTGATAGCTTGTTCAGGAAATAAACCGACATGCTTGAAAGTGGAGGTGCCAAGTACAAATTTGAGCCGTCCAAAACTGACTACCCATTCTGTAGGCGCATCTGATTTGAGGGCTTTCCAGCGACCATTTTTTCCGGGAACTTCAACGAATTCCCAATGGGCCATTGTACGCCACTCGGTAAAAGGTTTTCCGGAATGAAAATATGCTTGAATATCTGGACGAATGGTAATGATTTTACCCCAGCGTTCTAATTTTTTGCCGCCACCTGCATCGAGCAATTGGTAGTCTGGCCAAGAAGGCGCGACAGTGCGCTTTGCGTCAGACATATTAGCGCATTTTAGGAGTTTTCTTACGACCACCCATCATTTGAGCCATGCGCATTTGATTTTTAGACGGAGCAGCTTGTAGTTGTTGTTGTAACATCTTGATTTGGTCGCGAAGCATGCCGTTTTTGTCGTGTTTCTTGGCTTCAGCAAGTAAGGTCAAAGCTTCTTGTCGACGGCCAGTTTGTGCACAAATACCAGCTAAGTGCATGCGCGCAACTGCGTTGTCTTCATTAGTTCTGAGCCCAAGACCCAAAGCTTTACGCAGCAGTTGTTCGGCATTTGCAAAACCTAATTCTTGAGCACCTAGTACTGCTTTGAGGTATAACACATAAGCATGTTGCTTGCGGGGCAAGAGCTGTGGATGCGAAATTTTATTGATATAAGCCTTGGCTTTATCTTGATTACCAACACGCATCTGATTGAGCGCAAGGATCATATTTTCATTTCTGAAGAATGACAAAATGATAAGGGCTGTGATGAAAATAAAAGAGATGCCCCAACCCCAGTGTCCAGAAACAAAAAGGTAAACATTAAAAAAGGTCGCTACGACGGCTAGGATAATTCGGATAATAAAAGCGCTCATAAATTAAGATTCAATAGTGGCAATACATTTGAGTTCAATAGCAATAGGAGTAGGTAAGGAAGAAATTTCTACTGTAGTACGGCAAGGAAGGTTATCCTTGAAATATTCTGCATAAAGTTTGTTGTAAGTATGGAAGTCACGTTTCATATTGACTAAAAACACAGTGACGTCGATCAGTTGGTCCCATGATGAACCCGAAGCTTCTAAAATGGCACGAACATTTTCAAAAACGCTGCGACATTGAGCTTCAAAATCAAAAGTGATAAAGTTGCCATTGTGGTCAAGTTGAAGGCCAGGTACTGAAGAGTCATTGGCATCAGAGCCCGCTACACGAGGACCAACTCCTGATAAAAACAAGAGGTTCCCAACGCGACGTGCGTGCGGATACAAGCCTACAGGTTTTGGGGCTTTGTCTGTGGAGATACGTTCATTTGCTGACATAATTCAGAATTTAGGCAAATATAAGGAAAGGAGGTGGAATTCGCTTGAAGTTCCCTTGATTAGCTGATGGTAAAGAACAGATAATTGCTTAATTTCGCTATACATGCAACAAACGCCTGAAAATATAGAACTTTCCGTAATCATTCCCACCTACAACGAGGAAGGAAATATCACCTTGCTCATTGAAAGGCTAGAACAAACGATGCAGCAAATAGGCTGTAGCTGCTACGAATATATTTTTATTGACGACGGAAGCACAGATCAATCCCTGTTTTATATTCAGCAAGCGCGCGTTCAAAATAGTCATGTAGAATACCTACAATTCAGTAAAAATTTCGGACATCAATATGCCCTCAAGGCTGGTCTTGATCACGCCCGAGGCGCAGCAGTTGTTAGTCTTGACGCAGATCTTCAGCATCCGCCTGAACTTATTGCCGAAATGTATCAGCTTTGGAAACAAGGCGCTGAGGTTGTTTATACGCGCCGCCAAGATGAAAAAAGTACAGGTTATTTCAAGCGCAAAAGTGCCAAGATTTTTTACTGGTTAGCGAACAAATTAGCAGAAGTTCCTATTGAAGAAGGAACTGCTGATTTTCGGCTAATGGACCGAAAAGTTGTTGCAGCCATACAATCCTACAAAGAGTCTGACTTATTTCTCAGAGGTCTCATTCCAACCTTAGGTTTCAAGCAAGTAGGCCTTGATTATATTCCTGCAAAAAGACACAGCGGCAAAACAAAATACTCGTTTTCCAAAATGTTCCAGTTTGCCATTAATGGCATCACATCATCGAGTGCAAAGCCCCTTTATTTGTCGATTTATCTCGGTTTATTCTTTGCGCTGTTAGCGTTTATTTATGGCTGTTATGCTATTTATATCGCACTTTTTACATCACAAGCCATCACCGGCTGGACTTCCCTTATCGCCTCCGTTTTATTTATCGGCGGCATACAAATGATCCTAATTGGTATCGTAGGCATTTATCTTGGCAAGCTATTTGTGCAGAGCAAACAGCGCCCAACTTACATCATTAAAGCAAATAGCATACATGATTAAAAACGTCCGTCATCTTTTGTTCTTGGTCTGTCTGTTCGTACTATCGAGCAAGACTTACGCCCAAATTCCTATGGAATCTTGGAAATACCATGTTGCAAGTGCAAAAGCCATAGACATTGTAACAGATGGCCAACGTGTTTTCACTGCGCTAGAAAACGGCCTTTACATTTACAATCCATATACCGAAGAAGGCGAGCTCAAAACGTCACTCAACGGTCTTTCTGACGTCTCAATATCATGTGTTTATTTCGATGACCAGCAAAATGCAATTTATATTGGCTACGCAAATGGCAACATTGACAAATGGAAATCCGGTAAAATCACCAATATTCCTGCAATAAAATTGGCCAATATCGCCAATTCAAAACGCATCAATCATTTTGAAAGAAACGGAAATTATGTTTACGCAGCCAACGATTTTTCTATAGTACTCATTGACGCAGCCAAGGACGAAATCAAAGATACCTATTACCCAACTAATGGTCTTGAGCCTATTATGGATGTCGCCATCACTGCTGATTCCATTTTTGCACTGACACCAAGTCAGATGCTCAAAGGTTTGCGTACAAATCCGGCACTCCCAGACTTTTCGCAATGGGATCGCGACCTCCGCTTTCCTTTTCAAACTGTAAACAAATACCACGAACTACAACAAATTGAAGAACAATTTTGGGTGCTGCGTAAAAATGAAACGTATGGCCTCGATAGTGTTTTTCGCCTAGTCAATGATCAACTTACTTTGGTAACAGACCAACCATTTTCCATAGAAATCAACGCCATTCAGGTGCATAATTCTCAAATGGCAATATGTACCGATGGCGGGTTTATTCTTTACAATGCACTCGGACAATGGCAAACTGCCTACACCTCCAATTTTTTAGACCGCTGGATCAACACCTCAAGAATTTGCTGGTTAAAGGATGTTTTTTGGGGTGCAGACCAAGCTTGGGGGCTACAATCTCATTTCAATGAATTCACATGTAAACAATACCCCATTGAAGGTCTAGCCAATCGTTTTGTTTATGCCATGGATTGGCAAAAAGAGGTTTTGGCCGTGAGTTCAGGGAGGTTGGAAGCAGAAATTGCACCCGCATTTACGCGTAACGGCATTCACATTCTTGATGAAGGTCAGTGGCGTTTCCATAACGTACCAAAAGTGACCAACTGGGACGCCAATCAAATTTGGGATTTCATCAGCATTGCGGTCAATCCAAAAAACCCCAAAGAAATTGCTAGCAGCACCTACTCATTTGTGCCACTTACCATTCTTAATGAAACAGACACCCTTATTTTTGATCAAACCAACTCACCCCTAGAACCCGTTTCTATTGGCAACGGCTGGTCTTTGGTTTCGTCCGTTAAGTACGACGAACGCGGCAATTTATGGTGTCTGAATGGCTATACGGACCGCCCCTTAAAAGCGCGTCAGAAAGATGGTACTTGGCTGAGTTTTTATTCAGGAATGGCCTCTGCCAATAAAATGACGACCAAATTAGAAATCGATTTTCAGGATAATATTTGGATGGGGACTTACTCAAACGGCCTTACCGGGTTCAAGCACAATGGTACCCTAGATGACCCCTCTGATGACCAGTTTGTATCGCTCAGTACAGGAGAGCTACTTGGAAATTTGCCTTCAAACAAGATCACGGCCTTGGCAGCCGATTTTGATGGTGAACTCTGGATCGGTACCGATGCTGGTTTTGCAGTATTATACAATGCCAACGGTGCATTTGATGCCAGCGCCGGTTCTTATGATGCCCAACGCATTAAAGTGCCATTTGAAGGAAATACCGAATATGTTTTAGGAGAGGCCCACATTACTGATATTGAAGTAGATGGGGGTAATCGCAAATGGATGTCTACAGCAAATGCAGGTCTCATTTTATTGAGCCCTGATGGCACTGAAATCATCAGACAATACAACACTGACAATTCTCCTATTGTTTCAAATACGATTTACGATATTGAATTGAACCACTCTACCGGCGAACTCTTTATTGTTACGGATCGCGGCCTGATTTCACTGCGAGTTGACGCCACATATGAAGACCCCACCTACGAGCAAATGACAGTATTCCCAAATCCTGTAAGACCAGAATACAACGGCCCAATCACGCTACAAGGCATCCGTTACGATTCAGATGTCAAAGTAACCGATGCGGCGGGCAACGTCATTTACAAAACCCGTTCAAATGGCGGCACCGCAACTTGGCACGGCCAGAACACAGACGGAGAAAAAGTTCCGACGGGGGTATATTTTTTCTGGACAGCAATGAATATCCAAGGCGGAGACCACAAAGTAGCCAAAGTTCTCGTTATTCGCTGATATGCTGCCTTTTGATTTTTTATCTCCCTTTATTGAGCTTTTAGCAGCATTACTCGGTTTCTTTTATGTTTACCTCATTGCCACAGAAAAGGCGAGTGGCTGGTTTTTTGGCATTGCCAGTGCATTTTTTTACGCCATTTTCTTTTGGCGTTCAGAAACCTGGGGCTTATTTAGTCAGCAAATTGCCTACATTCTCTTGGGTTTTTACGGCCTATTCACTTGGTCAGACAAAAAAGAGGAACTTCCCATCCGTTCGCTTGGTCAAAAAATATGGATTTGGATTTGCTGCGGCCTGCTTGGCGGAATCATTTTTTTAAGCCTTACTAGCTTTTTTAGTTCTGAGCGTGCTGGATCACAAGAGCTTCCAACTTTCACAGAATTTATTGATGCGCAGTTTTTTGTATTTTCTTTGATTGCTACTTGGCTCACCACCAGAAAAATTCTAGAAAACTGGCTCATCTGGATAGTTGTCAATAGCGTTGGAATTATTTGGTTTTTAGCAGAACAATGGTGGTCGACAGCTGTTCTTTATTTAGCTTATTTAGTTTTGGCTATCAATGGATTAAGAAAATGGAAAAAAGCAATATCCGTATAGCTTTTACAGGCCCAGAATCTTCCGGAAAATCGACCTTAGCGGCTTGGTGTTCAGAGTTTTTTTCTTTGCCCTTAGCCCCAGAATTTGCAAGAACCTACCTTGAATCAGCACCAGCTTATCAATTCGAAGATTTATTAAAAATTGCCCAAGGACAAGTCGCACTTTGGCCAGACGGCAATCTTATTGCAGATACTGAATTACACGTCATTCAAATTTGGTCTCAAGAAAAATACAAACAAGTAGACCCCATCATTTTGAATGCTTTGCAGCAACAAAAATTCGATCATTATTTTCTGTGTTCACCAGATATTCCGTGGGAAGCAGATCCCTTGCGTGAGAACCCTTTGGATCGAGATCGTTTATTTGCTTTTTACCGAAAAGAATTAATAGCCTACCAAAGGCCTTTTACTGTTTTAGCTGGTGATTTACATTCAAGGCAAGAACTGATCAAAGTCACTATTTCTTCATTAATGAATCACTAATTTTGTAGCATGAAACGCGTACTTTTTTTAGGATTATTGTTCTTAGTGCTGTTGCCAATAGGCTACTATTTTTTAAGTGGCGCCGGACAACAAAAAACGCTACCTGTCATTAATCCAATAGATGTTCAAGAAGAAATGGTCGATCCTGAAATACTGCGCATAGGCCGCGGACATCGCATTGGGCAATTTCAATTTCAAAATCAAGATGGCGCACTGATTACCGAAGCCGATATGAAAGGAAAAGTCTCGGTTGTGGAGTACTTCT
The DNA here is from genome assembly GCA_046073985.1 of Flavobacteriales bacterium. Taxonomy (GTDB): domain Bacteria; phylum Bacteroidota; class Bacteroidia; order Flavobacteriales_D; family Crocinitomicaceae; genus UBA952. Next base: position 21,389 of record JBJTNI010000026.1, read on the forward strand.
TTACCACCTGTAAAAGCATTTGCCCAATCATGAATTCTCAAATGCAACGCGTACAACGCAAATTTGCAAGCAATTCCAAAGTAGCTATTTTTAGCTTTACTGTTGATCCTCAAACAGACACGGTAGCCCAAATGAAGCGTTATGCCACTAAACACAAAGCTAGAACAGGTCAGTGGCATTTTTTGACCGGAGATAAGGCTGATCTCTACGCTTTGGCCAGAAAATCATTCTTTGTGCTGAAACCTGCTGAAGCTCAAAACTTGGGCGATGCTGGCAGTGATTTTATACATACCAATAATTTTGTTTTGGTAGATCCTCAATTGAGAATTAGAGGATATTATGATGGCACGAATGCTAAAGAAGTAGGAGACTTAATCAGAGACATCGACTTGCTGCTTCAAGAGCGCTAAATCACTCGCCGTTTTTCCCTATCTTTGTACCCAAATGAGACAACCCAAATCAACAGGTACGAAGCGACAATCAAGTGCGCAAAGCCCCAAAAAGAGCCCCGTTAAAGCTGGTTCAAAAACCAAAGTTCAAGGCGCAAAAGAAGGGGCTAAAGTCAGTGCCCGTGACAAACGCAAGTACATTGACTACAAAATCAAAATGAAGAAGGGTGATCCCCTTCCAACTTTCAATGAAGATGCAGTCCGTTTGAATAAATTTTTATCAAACGCTGGTGTTTGCTCTAGACGAGAAGCAGATGTACTCATTCAAACAGGTGTGGTTTCGGTCAATGGCCAAATCGTCACTGAACTCGGCTATAAAATCAGTCAAACAGACGTCGTTCAGTATGATGGAGAAACCATCAATGCAGAAACCAAGCGTTATGTTTTACTCAACAAACCAAAGGGATACATTACGACCATTGAAGATCCCCGCGGCCGCAAAACCGTGATGTCTTTGGTCAAAAAAGCCTGCAGAGAAGTCATTTATCCGGTTGGAAAACTCGAACGCGAGAGCACGGGATTGTTGCTATTTACCAATGACGGCGATCTCTTCAAGAAGCTCAATCACCCGCGATACCAAGCCCGCAAATTATATCATGTTGAAGTAAATAAACCCGTTGCTCGCGAAGACCTCGAGCGCCTGATGCGTGGCGTTGACCTCGAAGACGGCCGCTCCAGAGCAGAGGAGGCAAGTTTCGTTGACGGTGGTTCTAATCACGAAATAGGCATTGAAATCAGGTCTGGCAAAAGTCAAGTTGTCAAAAGAATGCTCGAGGCTGTCGGGTACCAAGTACTGAAACTAGATCGCGTGATGTTTGCTGGCCTCACTAAAAAAGACCTTCCACGCGGATATTACCGTCACCTCACAGAGCAAGAAGTAGCATTTCTCAAAATGTCCAAATGAAAAAGTGGTTATTGATTTTAGGTATCATTCTGGGCTCAACCATCATTGGTGTTACCGTCAAGAATTATACGCAATCTCAAAATAGCTATTCAAGTGAAAATCCGCAGGCTGAGTATTTCTACCCACTTGATACCTTGCCAAAAATTTATCTATACAGAGATGCTGCAAAAGGGTTAGAAGAAGAATTTCATCGCATTTACACCGTTGAAGATGCAGTAGGCCCCCACCTGATTGTAGAAATTTATGAAAGTGATGGCAGGTTGCGCGAAGCCATCAACTACAATATTGATTCGTTATCTGTTCAAGATCATATGGTTGTAAACCGTCTCCAGAACAAAGAAAAAGCATTACTTTACAAAAATCAGTTGTTTCCATTTGATCTAAAAGCCGAGACCTGGTTTGCCTCTAAATTCAGTGGCCTGACAGATTCTACAGTTATTCTTTATGAAGTTTTTCGAAAATACAAAACCACAAAATCAGCCCAGTTCATGGGAGATCAAAAAGCTAAAAGTCTCTATTTCATAGATAAAATCAGAGGAACTACCCTTAATCCGTATACCCGGAAAGAAGCAGAAAAAATAGGTCAACGCACCAGTGTATTTGCTCAAAATATCGGATTGGTAGAATGGTATAACAGTGACAAATCGGTTCACTATCGTTTAGAGAAAATCTTGTCACAACAAGAATGGATTAAAATCATTACCAGATGAAACATTTATTGACCCTGCTACTGAGTCTCGCATTCATGGGGCAAACCTATGCGCAGTATAAACCACAAAAGAAATCTACTGGTGCAGGTACACTTTTCTTTTATTGGGGCTATAACCGCAGTATTTATACGCCAAGTACCATTCGATTTATTGGTCCAGGCTATGATTTTCGGTTAAAAGGTGTAGTAGCAGTCGACAGACCCTCTCGAGATTTCAGCGAATACATTGACCCAAAGATGTTTACTGTACCTCAGTTTGACGTCAGAATCGGCTATAATTTTAAAAAGAATTGGGCAATTTCGTTTGGTTACGAGCACATGAAATATGTCATGAAACATGGCCCGACCTATTACTTAAGTGGCACCATTAGCCCCGGGGTGGATCCTGTCACAGGGTGGTCCGGGACCTACAGTGGTGATTCCGTCACGACGGAAGAAACAACTTTCCATTATGAAAACACGAACGGCCTCAATTACATGAACTTACAGCTCACTAACGTTTTCAAAATTTACCAAACAGAAAAGGGCCGTTTTGCCTTGACAACCATGATGGGTGCGGGTGCAGGCCCAGTGCTCTCTTTTAATGATTTTACATTTGCCGGCCAAAAAAGTATGGAAACGGTTTCTTTGTCTGGGGTAGGGCTTTCAGGCCACCTTGGTTTAAGAGCAGAATTCTTTAAGCATATGTTTGTAGCAGCCAACATTTCTGGCGGGGTCATCAATCAGTTTCGCGTCAAAACAAGACCCAACGATTACGATTCTCATGCCAAGCAAACTTTTTTGTTTGGCGAAAGAGACATCGTAGTAGGAGCACTTTTTTACCTAAACTCTAAAGATAAGTGTAATACTTGTCCAAATTGGTAGCATGAAATTTCTGATTGTAGGTCTAGGCAATCCGGGTTCTGAATATGCTGAAACCCGTCATAACATTGGCTTTAAGGTCCTTGATGCCTTGGCTGCCGACCTTGGTGTTCAATTTACGTTAGACAAAGCAGCATTTAAAGCAGAAGCCAAATTTAAGGGCAGACAACTCGTTTTGATCAAGCCGATCACTTACATGAATCTTTCAGGCAAAGCAGTGAATTATTGGTTGCAAGCTGAAAAAATACCCATTTCTCAACTTTTGGTCATTACTGATGATATCGCCCTCCCTTTTGGCACGCTGCGCATGAAAGGAAAGGGCAGTGATGGTGGCCATAATGGTTTGAAAGATATTCAGGCTTTACTCAAAACCCAAGAATATGCACGTTTGCGTTTTGGGGTTGGCGCTGATTTTGGCAAAGGAAAACAAGCAGACTACGTGCTGGGCACCTGGAAGCCCGAAGAAGACAAAGCCCTGCAAGAGCGAATCGACACTGCAAGCAAAGCAGTTAAAAGTTTTGTATTCGATGGTTTAGCCATGGCCATGACCCACTGGAACAACAAGTAAAGGCATTCATGTTAAGTTAAAGTTACGTGAGAATTTTGTAACTTGCTCTTAGAACTTACTACATGAAATACATTTACCTGAGCGTTTTGCTCCTCATTTCACAACATTTTTTTGCGCAATATTGCACAAATGTTGGCCCAACAAGCACCGTAGATTCAAATGTTGAGAGCGTAGTGCTCAACGGAGTTGTCGGAAGCATTAATTATACTGGGTGCCCAGGAATAGTTGGTCTGCAAGACCTCACTCAAAATGTCAATGTTACACTCAATGCCGGCACGACCTACACCATTTCGGTAAAGTTTGGCACGTGCAATGGTAATTATGCCGGGGTCGGAGAAGCTTGGCTTGATTTTGATCAAAACGGGAATTTTGATCCTTATGAAAGTTTGGGTACTTGGGCAGGCACACCTCCAGCCCCAGTTCAAGTCTGGAGTTTTACTGTTCCGCCAAATGCAGTAAATGGCGTTACGCGCCTGAGGGTGATGCAGCGCGAGGCAGGCACCTTGCCCTTGAACCCTTGTTCAACTTATCAATGGGGTTCTGTAACGGATTTCGGCATCACTTTGGCCAACGGTTTAGATTGTACTGGTTATCCGGGTGATGCCATGAACGATGCCATTACAGTTGGTTCACTTCCTTACTCAGATTCGAGGTCTACTGAAATCTGTTATTCTAATCAAAACTTTGTTTATCCGTCTGCAGATATTTATTATTATTTCGAACCAAACCCTTTATTGGCTGAGGTCAGGGTATCTCTTTGTGAATCTTCGTTCGATACATTTTTGAGTGTTGTTGACATGAATGGACAGGTCATTGCTTACAACGACGATGCGCCACTTTGTGCACCAAATTCTGAATTGGTTTTCGACCCCTCCAATTTAGGCCCACTCTATATTATAGTTGAAGGTTGGGGTGGCACAACCGGAGACTACACACTGAACATTGATGCTACTTATGTTGGTGTAGATGAATTGCTTGGTTCAACTTTTCAGCTTTATCCAAATCCAAGTATGGGCCAATTACATGTGAAGGAGGGCAGTGGTCAATACTTCATACAAGACCTACAAGGAAAAATGGTTTTTCAATTTGATTCCCAGAGCGGTTCAATACAAAATTTAGCGCATTTAGCTCCCGGAACTTACTTCGTGATTCAGCTTCAAACAAGTGCTATTCAAAAATGGCAAAAGTTATGAGATTGCTCATTTTAATATGTTGTATAATGATTGAGCAACAATTAGTCGCTCAGTTTTGGATTCAAAAATCAAGCGTTGGTGGTGTTGGAAGGCATCGGGCAACAGGCTGTGCTACCTCGCATCGTGGCTACATTGGTTTGGGCCATATCAATGGTACGGGTCAGGATATCTCCTTCAAAGATTGGTGGGAATACGATCCCGCATCTGATACCTGGACACAACGAGCCGATTTTCCGGTTTCAACCCATGGTGCGGTATCATTCGTTGTTGACGACTGTCCAGTGGTTGGTGGCGGATCAGCACTCAGCACCCAATTTTACAAATTCAATACCCAAACCAATACTTGGTCTCAGATAGCCAATTGCATATTGCCAAACCCAGGAGATAGCCAGGGCTTTGCTGTATATAACAAAGGTTACGTCTATCAGGCCAATCAATTGGCAAAATATAATCCAGATACAGATAGTTGGTCTTTGTGTGCGAACGCACCGGCAACTTTTGGAAATTGGACTTGCTCTTTTGTAATTGAAGGCAGTGGATTTATCAAAGCAGGTAATCAATTATGGGAATACAAACCTTTACATGACCAATGGTTGGCGCGCGCAAGTTTTCCGGGCAATTCTACAGGCGGAAGTTCGGGTTTTGCCATTCAGCAACGTGGTTATGTAACCTCTGGCTACGTCGGGGCATTAGCGGTGGTGACTGAGCAAGTGTGGTCTTTTCATCCTGCTTCAAATTCTTGGAGACGAGAAATCGATTTTCTAGGCACCAAAAGACGTTTTCCGGTGGCATGGGCAATCCATGACCGAGGCTACATCGGCACAGGTACAAATGGCATAAATTTGAACGATTTTTGGCAATTTAACCCCATTGACAATACCATTGGAACCCAAGAATTGACCACTGATTTCAAAGTTTACCCTAATCCGGTGGTGAATTTTTTGACAATTGAAAGCAATGCAATTTCTTTTTTAGATGGCGTTGAGGTTCAGCTCATTCAAATGAATGGTAATGGGGTATACAAAACCCAATTAGTGCAGCACCAACAGCATATAGATCTCAGCGAACTACCTCCTGGTGCCTATATGCTCCAGCTCATGAAAGACGCAACGCAAGTGAAGAATCAAATTATCTTGAAGCAATGAAAAAGAATTTAATGCTGCTTTTTCTGTTTCCGCTGCTGCTCCATGCACAATTTAACGAATGGAATAAGCTCAACGATACAGGAATGGGCAAGCGTGAACGCGCCGTCGGATTTGCAGTCATGGGGCTTGGTTATCTTTGTGGCGGTCAGGATACAGCCGAGGTAATACACAAAGATCTCTGGGCCTATGATCCGCTCTCTGATACCTGGACGCAAAAAGCAGATTTACCAGGTTCAGCCCGACGCGATGCCGTTTCTTTTGTCATCGGAAATTATGCTTATGTCGGAGCAGGGATGGATAGCGTTTCTGCCCCAAGCGGCATTACATTAAAAGATTTCTGGCGCTATAATCCTTTGACCAATGCTTGGACTGCAGTTGCAGACTTTCCAGGTATGGGCGGCAATGGCGTTTATTTTTCTACAGGTTTTGCTGTTGCAGGCAAAGGATATATCTGTGGAGGAAAAACAGGTTCAGCCACCTACAGTGCTCAATTTTGGGAATACAAACCAAGCAACAACCAATGGATTCAACGCGCCTCATTTCCAGGTGGTGTGAGGTATCAAATGGCCTCATTTGTCGTAGGTTCAAAAGCTTATGTTGGTATGGGGGTCGACCAAAACATCTATAAAAAAGACATGTATTGCTACGATCCTGGTGCCAATCTTTGGACGCCGATTGCTCCGTTCCCGGCCTATGAACGCGGGGCGGCAAGCTCTTTTTCTTTAGAGGATCGCGGATTTATTTGTTTGGGCAACAACGGCGGCCTGCTTGGTGACCTTATTGAATACAACCCCAAAACAAATTCTTGGACTCTCAGGGCAGCTTTTGGTGGCAGTGAACGCAAAAGCGCCATTGCATTTACAATTGGAAATATAGCGTATGTCGGAACAGGTAAAGGTTACAGTGGTAAAAAAGCCAGTTTTTATGAATATGCACCTTGCGATTACGCCGGGATTGAAGCTTTAGAAAATAATTTATCGATTTATCCAAATCCATGTCAAGACCACTTAACAATAAATGGATTGAGTCAAAAAATTGAAAGAATTGAGGTCCTGAATACCCTCGGAAAAACGATGTTGCTGCTCAATTATCAATCAAATAGCATGCAAAGCGTATACCTAGATCAGCTTGAAGCAGGAAATTATATTTTGAGATTCATCTCCACAGATGGTCAGACTATTTCACGAAAAATTATCAAGTTATGATGCGCAAAAAAATAGGGGTCATGCTCATTTTACAACTTGTTGCATCACTGACTTTTGCACAAGATTACTGGCTACAAAAAGATACGGTTAAAGGCCCCCCGAAATCAGATGCATGTGCCTTTGTTATCGCCAACAAAGCTTTTGCAGTAGCTGGAATGGATGAGTTGGAATACAAGAGGAAGATGTATTCGTACAGGCCCGACCAAGATGATTGGGATGACGAGCTTTCTTTGGGTGGCACTGGTGGCGCTGGACTTGAAAGGGTCGGTGCTGTAGCTTTTTCTCTACCGCACGATGGACAGCAAAAAGGATATGTAGGTTTGGGCCAAACACCAACTGTCACTTACATGAATGACCTCTGGGAATACAATCCACTAACCCAAGCTTGGTCACAGAAGGCTAATTTCATAGGTGAATCTAGAAAAGAGGCGGTTAGTTTTGTTGTCGGACAAACAGCTTATGTCGGAACAGGCGCGGCTTTGAGTGGTCTTCAAAAGGACTTTTATGCGTATGACCCAAGCACCAATACCTGGACTCAGGTTGCAGATTTTGCCGGAACCCCCCGACAAGCAGCAGTTGGTTTTTCAATGGGCAATTTTGGCTTTGTAGGCACTGGAGACGATGGGACTTTGCGCCAAGATTTTTGGATGTACGAACCTATTTCAGACCAATGGATACAAAAAGCAAATTTCCCTGGCACACCTCGATCCGGCGCCTGTGGTTGGGCTGCATTTCCTGTTTGTTATTTAGGAACAGGTGAGGATGCTGCCCATGTATTTCATCACGACCTCTGGGAATACAATTATTACTTGAACACCTGGATACAACGCGCAGATTTACCAGGCCCTGGAAGAAAAAATGCCATTGCCTTTGTGCTTGATGGTTGGGGCTATATCGGAACCGGCTACAATTCAGGTCAATTTTTGGATGATCTTTGGGGCTACAGCGGAACGGCTGCAGCGCAACAATTAGATCGAGCAATCAGCAAGGTTTACCCGAATCCGAGTACGGATTACATCATTATACCCAATCAAGAAATGCCTATTGAGCTACGCTGCACTGATTTAGCTGGAAAGCAATTTCAATTGGACTTTGAAGTGAATGGCAGTGATATCTGGATAGATGTCAAAAGCTTGCCAATTGGCAACTACATCCTTGATTGGAAAAATGGAACTTTTGCTCAAACTGCTACTTTTGTCAAATGCGAACAGTAATCCCGTTTTTCATTTTATTAATGACTTTTTCAAGTGCTTGTGAAAATAAACGAGCAGAGGAGAGCATAAGTACAAGCCAGCAAATCAATGACAAACCTTCCTCTGTTACAACAGCAAAAAAAGAGGACTCCTTTGACGTCAATACTTATCAAACCCCAAATGGATGGGGGTATCGGATTGTGCAGGGTGGCAAGGTTTTAATTGAGCAACCTACCATTCCGGGTAGGCCAGGAGTGCAAGGATTTGGCACAGAAAACGAGGCAAGAAATGTGGCTAATTTTGTGTGCAATAAATTAAAAGCCAAGATCTTTCCACCGACAGTTAGTGAAGAGGATTTAAAGAATTTAAACATTCACTAACTTTGCAACATGAAAAGATATCGTATTGCGCAAATTTTAGGGGCAGCAGATGCCTTGCTTGGTCAAGAAATTAATGTCAAAGGTTGGGTTAGGGCTTTCAGGTCTAATCGTTTTGTTCAGTTAAATGATGGTTCATGCATGGCAAATTTGCAGGCTGTTATTGATTTTGAGCAATGGGATGAAGCCTTGTTAAAGCGCATTACAACTGCAGCGGCACTTTCTTTAAGCGGCACAATTGTCGCTTCACAAGGAGCAGGACAGGCCGTAGAATTGCAAGTACAACACATTGAAATTCTCGGTGACGCGCATCCAGACGAAGTTCAAAAAACGGTTATGCAACCGAAAAGACACAGTCTTGATTTCCTCCGTGAGCAAGCCCATTTGCGCTTCAGAACAAATACTTTTGGTGCTGTTTTTCGTATCCGACATGCGGTCGCTTTTGCCATTCACCAATTTTTTAACGAACGAGGTTTTTTCTATTTACACACGCCAATTATTACTGGCTCAGATGCCGAGGGTGCAGGCGAAATGTTTCGAGTGACAACCCTTGACGCCAAAAATCCGCCACTCAACGAAGAAGGCAAGGTTGATTTCAAAGAAGATTTCTTTGGCAAAGCAGTGAACCTTACGGTTTCAGGTCAGCTCGAGGCCGAACTTGCCGCTACGGCCTTAGGTCAGGTTTATACTTTTGGTCCTACTTTTAGAGCAGAAAACTCAAATACATCGCGTCACCTCGCTGAATTTTGGATGATCGAGCCTGAGGTAGCCTTCAATGAGTTAAAAGACAACATGGATCTTACTGAAGACTTCCTCAAATACATCTGTCAGTATGTTCTTACAAATTGCGCAGCTGATGTGCAGTTTTTAGATGAACGGGACGCTCAAGAACAAGCGCAAAAACCGGCCAATGAACGCCACGAAATGAGTCTCACTGAGCGGTTAAAATTTGTGATCGAGAATCCATTCAAGAGGCTAACCTACACAGAGGCTATTGATATTCTTTTGAATTCAAATCACTACAAAAAGAAAAAATTCAAATATCCCGTAGAGTGGGGGATTGATTTACAGTCAGAGCACGAACGCTATTTGGTTGAGAAAGAATTCAATTGCCCAGTTATCTTAACGGACTATCCGGCTAAAATCAAGGCATTTTATATGCGCTTGAACGAAGACGGGAAAACCGTAGCGGCAATGGACGTGCTTTTCCCTGGCATAGGCGAAATTGTTGGAGGCTCTCAACGTGAAGAACGCTATGATGTGCTCTTGAAAAAATGTGAAGAGTTTGGCATTCCTGCCGAAGAATTATGGTGGTATTTAGACACCCGTCGTTTTGGAACAGTGCCTCATGCTGGCTTTGGTTTAGGCTTTGAGCGCATGGTGATGTTTGTAACTGGCATGTCGAATATCCGTGATGTCATTCCTTTCCCTAGAACACCACTTAACGCTGAATTTTAGTTGGTCTGAACTGCTGAGGCAAGTGCATGTTTGCCGGCAATGAAACCAGTGGTCCAGGCGGCCTGAAAATTGTATCCGCCTGTAATTCCATCAATATCTAGCACTTCTCCGGCAAAAGAAAGTTGTGGATACTTCTTGGCTTGCATTGTCTGAAAATCAATTTCAGTTAAACTAACGCCACCAGCTGTCACAAACTCTTCTTTAAAGGTCGTTTTTCCTTTGACTTCAAAGCGGTCATTGAGCAGCGTGTTCACCAATTTATTGAGCGCTTTTTTTCCTAATTCTGACCAACGTAGATCCGGATGAATTTCGCTGCGTTCTAATAGATGAACCCAAAGCCTATTGCTCAATGAAGTAGGATTCCAGTTACTGATTTTTTTTGCCGCATGAGCCGCTGCAGTGCTGTTGAGAAGTTGCCTGAGTTCTTCTTCTTTGACGGTATCGAGCCAATTGATCAAGACATGAAAATGGTAGTTTTTTTCAGCTAAAATTCGGGCACCCCAAGCTGAAAGCAGTAAAATTGCCGGCCCGCTCATGCCCCAATGCGTAATGAGCAATGGCCCTTGCCCCGAAAGTTTTGTCCCTTCAATTTTTGCTGTGGCATTTGGAACAACAATACCCATCAATTCACAAATTGGGTTCTGAGGCATGTTAAAAGTGAACAACGAAGGAAGCGGCTCCACAAGCCCAATCCCGAGTTCGGCTAACCAACTGAGCCCTGTAATTTTGGGCGAACCACCTGTGCAAATGATTACTTGATCATAGTATTGTTCTTGGTCGTTATTGAAGATTGTCAGCCCATTTGGCTTAGGGCTAATTTTTGTAATATTTTGTTGTTGTAAAATTTGGATGCCCAGCGCCAAACATTCTTTTAAAAAAACATCAATGATGACTTGTGAATCATTGGCTTTTGGAAATATGCAACCATCTGGGTAGGTTTTCAATGCAACACCTCTTGATTCGAACCAATGAATAGTGTCAGTTGCTGAAAACTGATGAAATGCTTTGCGCAATTGTTTTTCCCCTCTTGGATATGCTTTGGAAAGTTCTGCAATATCAGGGCAAAAGTGTGTCACATTACAGCGCCCTCCGCCAGAAATTTTAACTTTTGCCAAAAGTTTATTGCTTTTTTCAAGTATGACGACAGCGGCCTCAGGCCAATGTAATTTTACGGAAATGGCAGCAAAAAAGCCCGCTGCACCACCGCCAATAATAGCGACCTTTTTTTGAGTCGATTTACTTGTATTTGGGTGGTTCATGTTAGCTTTTCTATTGTCCATTTTTTGGAATTGAACAGAAGGGTGACACCAATAGAACTACCCTTCAAAGCTTGAAATATAGGCGCCTCAGGGCTTAAGCAAAATACCTTTGAACCATCTAATTCTATTTGTCCGAGCGGAACTGCGCAATAAAAAACTTGGTCGTTCGCCTGAAATAAACTACCGCTTTGCACCTGTCGATGAACTTGGGTAGGATCGATTCTTTTAAGTGCCGATAACTGTTGTTGACTCAATGCAATTTGTTGGTCAATTTTTTCGATTTCTAATTGCGCCATTGCAATTCCAACTTCATGTTTGTCTCCAGCAGAACCCTTTCCGCTGGCAGTGCTGTCGTGACTCATTTGTGTTCTTTGGGCCGATAGCGTGGAAATCCGCGCTTCAAGAAGCTGAAATAAATGTTCGTGGAGCCTAGTTTTGAGCAGCATATCTTGCAAAAATAGCCCGATTTTTTCGTAAATTCGCGACTTTACAAAGTAAACGTTCATGAAAGCAAAATATCCTGAGTACAAAGGATTAAACCTCCCAAATGTCGCTGCAGCTGTCCTTGAAAAATGGCAAAAAGAGTCCATTTTTGAGCAATCTGTTGCACAAAGAGCCGGAGCACCTTCTTTTGTTTTTTACGAAGGCCCGCCCTCGGCAAATGGTTTGCCTGGTATTCACCATGTTATGGGACGCGCCATTAAGGATATCTTTTGCCGTTATCAAACGTTGAAAGGCAAACAAGTCCACCGCAAGGCGGGCTGGGACACACATGGTTTGCCTGTTGAGCTAGGTGTAGAAAAAGAATTGGGCATTACCAAAGAAGATATCGGCACAAAAATCAGTGTCGATCAATACAACGAAGCCTGCAAAGCTGCAGTCATGCGCTATACCGATATTTGGAATGAACTCACCTTGCAAATGGGTTATTGGGTTGACATGCAAAACCCATACGTTACGTATCAGCCAAAATACATGGAGTCAGTGTGGTGGTTGTTGGCTCAACTTTACAACAAAGGCCTTATTTATAAAGGCTATACCATTCAACCCTACTCACCAAAGGCAGGCACAGGGCTTTCTTCCCATGAGCTCAATCAGCCAGGCTGCTACAAAGATGTCAAAGACACTACAATTGTAGGCATGTTTGAGGTGCTTGCTGGTCAAAAATTGCCTTTTGCTGCCGCAGGTTTTGCTGCTCAAACTCATTTATTGGCCTGGACAACCACACCATGGACGCTCCCTTCCAATACAGCCCTAACCGTTGGCCCCTCAATAGACTACGCCTTAGTAGCAACCTATAATCAATATACCCACGAGCCTATTCAAGTTGTATTGGCCAAAAACTTGGTTTCATACCAGTTTTCCAAAGGATTTGTAGCCGCTGAAAATTTAACCGACCTCAACCAATATGAGCCGGGCGCCAAGCAAATTCCTTATTTTGTTTTAGATACGTGCAAGGGTCAGGACCTCATTGGTTTGCGTTATCAGCAATTATTGGCATTTGCTCAGCCTGCAGAAAATGCTGCCGAAGCCTTCAGAGTAATTGGTGGCGATTTCGTCACCACCGAAGACGGAACAGGGATTGTTCATACGGCACCAACCTTCGGTGCAGACGACGCACGTGTTGCAGCCGAGGCAGGCGTTCCTGGCTTACTTGTGAAAGACGAGCGTGGTAACTTAGTTCCATTGGTTGACCTCCAAGGTAAATTTAGACCAGAAGTGGGCCCATACGCTGGTATGTTTGTAAAAAATGAATATTACGACGCAGGTCAAGAACCTGAGCGTTCTGTAGATGTTCAGATTGCCATCCAACTCAAGGAGGAAGGAAAAGCTTTTAAGGTTGAAAAATACGAGCACTCGTATCCGCATTGTTGGCGTACCGATAAGCCTGTACTTTATTACCCACTAGATTCTTGGTTTATCCGCGTGACGGACCGCAAAGAACAAATGGTTGCACTCAATCAAGAGATCAACTGGAAGCCCGAAGCAACAGGTACTGGCCGCTTCGGGAAATGGTTGGAAAATGCCAATGACTGGAACTTGTCAAGATCGCGCTATTGGGGAATCCCGATTCCAATTTGGTCTACTGAAGAGGGTGATGAGCGCATCTGTATTGGTTCAGTAGCTGAATTAATGGCTGCAATCGAGCTGGCCATTCAAAAGGGCTTCATGTCCCAAAATCCTTTTGCTGGATTTGATCCACAAGATCTTTCAGATGCCAATTATCAAAAAATAGACCTCCACAAACATATCGTGGACCAAATTATTTTGGTTTCACCGAGTGGCAAACCCATGAAACGCGAAGCAGACCTCATCGATGTTTGGTTTGATTCAGGGGCAATGCCTTATGCACAATTGCATTATCCTTTTGAAAACAAAGACCTCATCGATCAAAAAACGGCGTTCCCTGCCGATTTCATTGCTGAAGGAGTTGACCAAACACGTGGTTGGTTTTATACCTTACACGCCATTGCAACGATGGTTTTTGGTGAAAAAGCATACAAGAATGTCGTTTCTAATGGTTTGGTCCTCGACAAAAATGGCCAAAAAATGTCCAAGCGCTTAGGAAATGCCATAGACCCTTTTACAACCTTACAAAAATATGGTCCAGATGCCACGCGTTGGTACATGATCACCAATGCCCAACCCTGGGACAACCTTAAGTTTGACCTCGATGGAATTGCTGAGGTTCAACGCAAGTTTTTCGGAACACTTTACAACACCTATTCATTTTTTGCGCTTTATGCCAATATTGATGGTTTCGATTTTGCTGCTCCTACCATAGCCTTGACGCAGCGCCCAGAAATTGACCAATGGGTCATTTCCAAACTCAACTCACTCATTGCAGAAGTAGATACCGCTTATGCTGAGTACGAACCAACAAGGGCAGGCCGTGCAATTCAAGATTTTGTGAACGAACAGCTTTCAAATTGGTATGTGCGTTTGTGTCGTCGTCGATTCTGGAAAAACGATGATGCCCAAGATAAGCAGGCAGCATATCAAACGCTTTACACTTGTCTTGAAACCGTTGCTTTGTTGGCGGCCCCAATTGCTCCATTCTACATGGATCAATTGTTCACGGACCTCAATGAGGTAACTGGCAAACATAGCAAACAATCTGTGCACTTGTCCGATTTTCCAAAACCTGAGCAAACTGCCATTTTACCACAACTTGAACGTCAAATGGAACTTGCGCAACAAGCTTGTTCTTTGGTGTTGGCCCTCAGAAAAAAACAACACATCAGGGTGCGTCAACCCTTACAAAAAATCATGATTCCTGTGCTCAATGAGCAAGAGGCCAATAATTTCAGACACGTCACTGACCTCATTTGTTCGGAAGTCAATGTCAAAGAACTCGAATTACTCACTGACAGCGGCATTTTAGTCAAATCTATCAAGCCCAACTTCAAAACAATTGGCCCTAAATACGGCAAGCAAATGAAGGCAATTGCTGCCTTGGTGCAACAGTTTGATCAAAATGACATTGCCAAACTTGAGCAGAACAAAACTTGGTCCGCAACAATTGAAGGCGACCACATTCAACTTGATCTTCAAGATTTTGAGATTCAAGCTCAAGATATTCCGGGTTGGTTGGTAGCAAGTGAATACGGCCTAACCGTGGCCCTTGACATCAGTATTAGTCCAGAACTCAAAGCAGAAGGTTTGGCCAGAGAATTGGTCAATCGCATTCAAAATATGCGCAAAGACCAACAACTCGATGTCACTGACCGCATCTTGGTAAAACTCGATACATCTGACCAGGTAAAAGCGGCTGCTTTGTTGCACAAAACTTACATTTGTGCTGAGGTTTTGG
This sequence comes from Flavobacteriales bacterium, assembly GCA_046073985.1. Classification (GTDB taxonomy): domain Bacteria; phylum Bacteroidota; class Bacteroidia; order Flavobacteriales_D; family Crocinitomicaceae; genus UBA952. The sequence goes on from JBJTNI010000026.1 coordinate 36,524, forward strand.
CCAACGATATTGTTTTTGAAGAACTTGGAACAGAAAAAACCGAAGAAATAGAAGCAGCGGCAGATACTGCCATTCAACTCCTAAAATAATACCTCATGAATAAATGGCTCATTGATCAAAAAGATACACAAACCTTAAGTGGCGCTGCCGTCAAATGGTTTGATCACCAATTTTTTGAAATCAGGTTTGAAGGAAAGAAGTATCATGGTGAATTAGTTGAGGATCATTCTGAATTGGGTCAACTCACCATCCGCATCAATCACCGTACGTTTCAAGTAAAAAAATCGCATCCCCTTGACGACCTCATTGCTTCAATGGGTCTTGACAAACCTAAATTGCGCAAACTTAAAGAAATGCAAGCGCCAATGCCAGGTAGGGTAACAGCTGTTCATGTCAAAATTGGTCAAGAGGTTCAGCCAGGTGATGCTTTGCTTTCTTTGGAGGCCATGAAAATGGAAAACGTCTTGAAAGCCGAGGGCACTGGGGTGGTTAGTGCTTTGTGCGTACAAGAAGGCGATGTCGTTGAAAAAGGCGGCCTGCTGATTTCTTTCGAATAAATATCATTTACTTCAGATAAAGCTTGATTTTTTGATCTTTGCTCAGTGTAAAACTTGCGTCTTGGAAGCTAGGTGCCGAAAATATTTCGCGGGCATTATTTGAAAAACCATAGATTTCCGTTGGTGCGCCAAACACATTTTTATCGAGTTTGCCATTTTTATTTTCGTCGTGGTATACAGCTAAGGCATATTTTCCAGGGCTGAGGTTTTTAAATTGGTAACTCACCTTTTTGGCTTCAATTTTTACGACCACACCTTTCATTTGTTTGCCGAAAATAGGAAAGTCCTTGCTTGAATCGAAAAGACCGATAAATACATTTCCTTTGGTATTCTGTAGTCCTTCAATCTCTACATCCAAATTGTAATTGCCTTCTATGAAAAGCAGGGCCAAGCAAATTATTAAAACTTTCATCATAAGCTATAACAAACTTAATACAAAGCAGTTCATGCAAAAAGGGAATCCCTAACTTTGTTGTATGAATAAATACGTACTCGTCACAGGTGGTGCAGGCTATATTGGTTCTCATACTGTAGTGGCACTGCAACAAAAAGGCTATACGCCAGTCATTGCCGATGATTTTCGCAATGCCAATGATGTCGTCTTTCAAGGACTCACTCAAATCTTAGGGGCGGCGCCAATTTTACACCGCATCGATGTCTGTGATCATAGTGCACTTGATTTATTATTTGAACAATATCAATTTGAGGGTGTCATTCATTTTGCTGCTTACAAAGCGGTTGGCGAATCTGTAGAGAAACCCTTGGCCTATTATCAGAATAATTTGGTCGGCCTCATCAATGTACTTGCGATGCTCGAAAAACACCAGGTGCATAATTTTGTTTTTTCGTCGTCTTGTACGGTTTATGGCGAACCTAAAGGCGAAAAAGAGGTCAGTGAAGCTACTCCGAAACAAGCCCCGGAGTCTCCGTATGGTTTCACTAAATGGATGGGTGAACAAATCATTGCAGATTTTCATCGAAGTGCGCCTGCCATCAAACTAATGAATTTGCGTTATTTCAATCCTGTGGGTGCGCACCCTTCTGCCCTTATTGGCGAATACCCAATTGGCAAGCCCAACAATTTATTGCCATTTGTAACTCAAACGGCAATTGGTAAGCATGCGCATTTGACCGTTTTTGGCAATGATTATCCAACACGAGATGGCTCTTGTATCCGCGACTACATTCACGTCATGGACCTCGCTGAAGCACATGTTGCTGCGCTTGAATTCTTAAGTAAACAAAACGCCGGCTTACTAGAGGCAGTGAATATAGGAACCGGCAAAGGCACTTCTGTCTTGGAAATTGTAGCGGCATTTGAAAAAGTAACCGGCCACCCACTACCGCATCGGATTGGCCCCAGAAGAGCGGGCGATGTTATTGAAATATTTGCGAATGCCAAAAAAGGTCAAGAGTTGTTAGGTTGGAAAGCCCGACTTTCGATTGAAGACGCCATCAAAGATGCTTGGGCCTGGGAAAATTATTTAGCTGCAAGTGCCAACCAATGATCATAGACACACACGCGCATATTTACGCCGAAGAATTTGCTGAGGACCTCAACACGATGCTCCAAAGAGCGAGTGCCAATGGTGTAGGCGCCATTTTGTTGCCTAATATTGACGTTGCAAGTATTGCACCTTTGGAGGCATTGTCTGCTGCACAGCCGAATTGCATTCCGATGATGGGCTTGCACCCAACTTATGTCAATGCCGATTGGCAAAAAGAACTAGCGACTATTGAGGCGCAGCTTTTCGCTGCGCCTCATCGCTACTGCGCTGTCGGTGAAATCGGCCTTGACTTATATTGGGACAGCACTTTTTTAGCACAGCAACAAGAGGCCTTTCGCCTTCAAATACAATGGGCAAAGAAGCTCAAACTTCCTATTGCCATCCATGTCAGAAAGGCTTTTGAAGAGCTCTTTCATATTTTAGATGAAGAATGGACACCAGAACTTAGTGGTGTTTTTCATTGCTTTACAGGAAGTAAAGAACAAGTACAAAGGGTACTCAAGTATCAAAATTTCTATTTTGGTATCGGCGGTGTATTGACCTACAAAAATGCAGGCCTAGCTGAAGTCGTCAAAGAAATACCGCTAGATAAATTGCTTTTAGAAACAGATGCACCTTATTTATCGCCAGTGCCATACCGTGGAAAACGCAACGAGCCGTCCTACCTCATTGAAGTAGTAAGTAAATTACAAGAAACATTAGGGCTCAGTGCGGCCGAGATCGAAGCGCAAACAAGCGCGAATGCCATCCGTTTATTCGACTTGAAAAAATTCCTTACTTTCGAACATGCGTAAGATTTTACTGATCTATACTGGCGGCACAATTGGAATGATCACCAATGCCCAAACGGGAGCCCTTGAAAGTGTCAATTTCGATCATTTACACGCTCATATTCCAGAATTACAGCGCTTTGACTTAGAACTTACGGTACGCAGTTTTGAACAACCTGTAGACTCCTCTGAAATTACACCCGCAGATTGGCAAACGCTTGCAAACTGGATCACCGAAGCTTATGAGCGCTTTGATGGTTTTGTAGTCTTGCACGGCACAGACACCATGTCTTACACCGCAAGTGCCCTAAGTTTCATGTTGCAAGGTTTGAAAAAACCGGTCATATTTACAGGCTCTCAATTACCAATAGGGATCATCAGAACAGACGGCAAAGAAAACCTCATTACTGCCATTGAAATTGCCGCTGCTCAAGACAAGCATGGCGCGCCAATGGTTCAAGAGGTAGCACTCTATTTTGAGTATTGTTTGTTCAGAGCCAATCGAAGTTCTAAAGTTTCGGCACATCAATTTGAAGCTTTTCAATCTCCTAATTATCCGTTGTTGGCAAAGGCTGGCGTCCAGATAGAGTGGTTTGAAGACCGCCTATTTAGAACTACAAAAACACAATTAGAAAGCAAGATAGCGCTTTCGAATGCGGTCTCCATATTTCGAATTTTTCCAGGAATGCAACTAGAAGCGTATCAATCATTGATGGTGTATCCACAAACCAAGATTCTTATTTTAGAAACCTTTGGCGCGGGCAATGCTTTTAGTCAAGAAACTTTTCAAGCAACATTGAAGCAGTTCATTGCAAATGGTGGTTATGTGCTCAATATCACACAATGCCAGAGCGGAGCCGTACGGCAAGGAGCTTATCAAACCAGTGTATTTTTTGAACAAGTAGGCGTCATTAGTGGTGCAGACTTAACGGCCGAAGCAGCGCTCACCAAAAGTATGTTCGCATTGGCAAATATTCCAAATGAAGCGATTCCTGCTTTTTTGAGTAGCGCTGTCGTTGGTGAACTTTCTTAGTATTGTTCTAGCACTTGAGCGTCTTTCACTTCCAAAATTCTTCCAGGAAAATGCGCTACCATTTGCATGTCATGGGTGGCCATCAAGATGGCTGTATTTTCTTCTTTTGCGACCGCTAACAACAACTCCATAATTTCTTTTGATGTAGCGGGGTCTAGATTACCCGTAGGTTCATCGGCTAAAATGAGTGTCGGTTTGTTGAGCAGTGCCCTTGCAATTGAAACGCGTTGTTGTTCTCCTCCAGAAAGTTGATGCGGGAAATCTTGAGCTTTTTTCTCAATTCCAACCAATTGCAGGCAATTCAAAGCACGTTGTTCGATTAATTTTTTATCGCTCCAACCCGTAGCACCGAGTACAAATTTCAGGTTATCGAGTACATTTCGATCCGTGAGCAATTGAAAATCTTGAAAGACGATACCAATTTTTCTGCGTAAAAATGGTATTTGTTTACGTTTGAGTCCATGTAATTCAAAACCGCAAACACTGCCAGTTCCTTCAACGAGTGGTAGCTCTGCATAGAGTGTTTTCAGAAGACTACTTTTTCCACTTCCTGTTTTACCAATCAAATAGGCAAACGTTTTTTCTTCGAGCTCCAGATTGAGGTGATCAAGAATTAGTTTGTCTTGTTGGTAAATTTTGGCGTTTGAGAGTGAGATGACAGTTGACACGAGCGTTAATTTTAGACAAATGTGTTCATTAAGTCGTAACCAAAATAAATTTTTATCGATTTTATCTTAACAAATTCAGGTTTAAAACTTTTGGATGCGTCCTCCGTTTGGGCACTTGCCCCTTGTAATTTTACATACTATGAATCGTAACTTGCGTTATCTTGTCTTCCTGTTATGCTTCCCAATGTTGTTTTGGGCTCAGGAATCCACCAAATACAGTGGTGAAAATGCGGCTTTCTTTAATGCCGAAGATTTGTACACCAAAGCTCAGTTTGCCGAGGCCAAACAAGAGTTCAGGACTTTTATCTCGACTTGTCAGCAAAACAAGCGCAATGAACATGATCCTTTTCTGATCAAAGCGCATTATTATGAAGGTATGGCTGCTTTGCAGTTGTATAATAACGATGCCATACCATTGCTCGAGGCTTTCAACAAAGCGTACCCAGAAAATAATTACCGCACAGAAATTGCAATCGGTATTGGTGCGTATCATTTCAAAAACGAGGATTTTATCAGTGCACAACGTGCCTATAAAGACATCAATGTCAGAAATTTAAAAGCAGATCAAAAGGAAGAAGTCCTCTTTAAATTAGGCTACTCGGCTTATCAAAACGAGGATCAAGATGCCGCATACTTGGCCTTCAAAGATATCAAAGATGGCACAACAGAGTATGCCAAGCCAGCGCTCTATTATTATGCGCACATCAGTTATACGCGCTCGGCCTTGCAAGAAGCATTAGAAGGATTCAAAGCATTACAAAAAGACTCGACCTATTGTGGAGTCGTGCCATATTATATCGCACAAATCTTATATAAACAAGGAAAGTATCAAGAAGTAATTGATTTCGCACCAACGGTTTTGGCCTGTAGCTTTGTCAATAATGAATATGACATTCAGCACATTATAGGCAACGCCTATTATCAATTAGGCAAGTTTGAACAAGCGCTGCCATACCTTGAAAAGTATCACCAAAATGCACGCGGAACGCGCGATGATTATTACGAATTTGGCTACGCTTATTACAAAACACAGCAATATGACAAGGCCATCAAGAATTTTGATAAAGTCACAAGGGTTCAAGATAGCCTTGGGCACATTGCGATGTATCAAATCGGCGATGCGTATCTCAAATTAAACAAGTTGCTGCCCGCTCGTAGTGCCTTTGAGCGTGCTGCAGAAATGAGTAGTTTACCTCAGATACAAGAGGATGCTTTGTTTCAGTTTGCGGCTATATCATTTAAAGTCGACATCAACCCTTACGATGAATCGGTGCGTGCATTTGAGAATTACTTAAGTCGCTATCCTGATTCAAAACGAAAAAGAGACGTTTATCAATATTTAGTGAATGTTTACACAAACACTTCCAACTTTGCCAAAGCGCTCGAATCCATTGATAAATTAGCCTCCAAAGATGCACAGCTCAAAAAAGTTTATCAAACCGTAGCCTTTAATTATGGAGTAGAGCTCTTTCAGAAAGGACAAATGCAAGAATCCTTTGAAGCATTCAAAAAGGTGAGCACCTATCCGATGGATCCTCAAATGGTGGCACTTTCCCGTTACTGGATGGCCGACATCCAATATAGAAAAAATGATCTTAGTGCGGCAATCAATACTTACAGAGATTTTATCAATTCACCAGCGTCCAATTCTTTACCTGAAAAAGTAGATGCTTACTACAACATCGGTTATGCCTACCTGGATCAAGGAAGAAGAGATGAAGCCATTCAATCATTCAGAACTTATCTGCAACTGAATCCGGATAAACCTAATAAAGTAGTTGACGCAACCTTTCGTGTGGCAGATGCTTATTACGTGAACAAACAGAATTTGCAGGCCATTCAATATTACCAACAAGCATATAATTTGAATTCGCCGCTCAATGATAAAGCGCTATTTTACTTGGCAAAAGCACAAGGTTTCAATGGCCAATTACCTGAGAAAGCAGCAACCCTTACCAAAATGCTAAAAGAAACGCCGGCATCTAAGTACCGCATGAACGCACAGTATGAATTGGCCAGAACTTATATGTCTCAACTGAATTATGACCAAGCGTTATCCACTTATCAAAGCTTTCTTGCAGAATTTCCAAAGTCGCCATATGCACTTGATGTCAAGCTCGATATTGCAGATATCTATTACAAAAAATGGGATTATCTGAAATCTGAAGCGGCTTACTTGGAAATCCTGAACACCTATGAGCAGCAACGAGAAATCTGTAAAAAGGTCGTTTTGAATTTGATTGATGTATACAACGCTCAGAAAAAACCTGACCTCGCATCAGAAGTCATAGACAAGTACCCTTGTGCAAATATCTCTACCGAAGAAAAAGAAAATATTTTCTACACGCCTGCATTTGCTGCATACGAGGATACCAATTACCGTGAGGCCATCGAAAAATTTGAAATCTATATGTCGAAGTTTCCTAACGGTAGATATGTCAATGAAACTTATTTTTACCTCGGAAACAGCTTGCTACGCACCAAAGATTCAGTAGGCGCCATTCGACAATTCGAGAAGTATTTAGCCACGAATCTGACTCCTTATGCAGAATACGCTTCAGCAAAGACAGCGGCTTACCATTACATTGGTAAAGATTACAAGAAGGCACTTCAATATTATCAAAAGCTCGAATCTGTTGCGGCAAAGCCAACCAGTACATTTGAAGCCAAATTAGGAATCATGCGTTGTGCGTTTTTGGGTTCTAATTATGAGCTTGCCCGCTCTAATGCCGATTTCGTACTCGAAAATGCGGCACTCACACCAGTATTGAAAGTGGAGGCAGAATATGCCAAAGGGATGTCAAATTACTATTTGAAGCAATTCGATATTGCCAAACCTTCTCTTGAATGGTTAGTAAAGAATACAACAACGGCAATGGGTTCTGAGGCAAAATACTTGTTAGCAGATATTTACTTCGGGCAAAAAATGTATGATGAAGCCGAAACAGAAATCAAGGCTTTATTGAAAATGAAACCAAGTTATAATTACTGGGTTGCAAAAGGCCTGTTGTTGCAAACCCGTGTACATATAGCGCACGAAGATTTATTTCAAGCTGAACAAACACTAAAATCGGTCCTTGACTTTTATCCAGATCAACAAGATGGTGTTTTGTCTGAAGCTTCTGACCTCTGGGATGAGCTCATGCAATTGAAAAATCCTCCTGCCTCTGAAGAGAAGCAACCTGAAATGAAAATTGAAATCAACGAAGAATAAATCATGAAGTTATTCACCACCACATTGATCTGTATAGGTCTGTTTGTCAGTTCTTACGCGCAGCAAAAAGAGGACCTTACCGGCTATACCATCACCAATCAGCAAGTTGAACCAGCTTCAAGAATTTTAGAATTTCCTAAGATCATTGATTCTGTCAAGGCAAGCCCTGTCAAAGATTATCCATTGTTGTTTTTCCAGGCCGAAACTAAAATTTTGTTGGATACAATTGAAGCTGCCACGGTAGAAACAACTGAAAAACTCGACAAACTATATCCATTTTATGTGAAGGCCGGAATAGGATCTGTCATTATGCCACTTGGAGAAATCCGTTTTGGCTCTGACCAATCTCGCAATTTACACTACGGGGCAAATATCACACATTTGAGTTCTTATGGCGACATCAAAGACCGCAATAAAGTACTGTATGCACCAGCTCAGTATGACCGCAGTGGCGCACACTTATATGGCCGCTACAACGAACGCAATTACCAAATCAAAGCAGATGCATTTTACCATAACAATGGCTTTCATTACTATGGCATACCTGCAGATTCTTTAACTGTAGGCGCAGATTCCATAGCACAACGTTTCCAATTGAGTAAAGGCACGGCTGAATATACTTGGCTTCGTGGAGATTCTGCTCGTCTCAATTTATCGTTTCAAGGTGCGTATCAGAACTTTCTTACACGCCCACTAGATTCAACCAATGTTTTCCGTTCCAAAGAGAACAACATCCAATTTAAAACACGAGCTTGGTATAACTACAAGTATGAATATTTTTATGCAGATCTAGGCTTGCGATATAATAATTTTTCAAGAGGGATCACTGATAGTATAGTGGCACCCGGCGACACCGGTTTTGTTCAGAATAATACAATTATTGATTTTCGTCCGGGTGTTTGGACACAAGCACTCAATGACCGCCTTAAAGTTGAATTAGGAGTAACCATCACTGGTGATGTACATGCCAATGGCACTGACTTTTATGTCTATCCTAACGCAGAGTTCAAATACAGCCTGTTCAATAATATTTTCATTCCCTATGTTGGTCTTAAAGGCGGTTTGAAACAAAACACATTACAAGGCCTGACAAGCGTGAATCCGTTTATCAGAACCAATGTTGCCCTGAGAAACGAGCATAACCCCTATGATATTTATGGTGGATTCAAAGGAACATTGAGCCAGCAATTGAGCTTCAATCTAGGCGTTCATTTTATGCATATTGAAAATAAAGCCTTCTTTGTTACAGATACCAATTATTTCTACAACAACTACCTCACAGTAACCTATGATACGCTATCTCAAACAACTTTTGAAGGCTCAGTAAGTTATCAAAACGGAGAGAAACTTAAAATCGATGTTTTAGGTCGCTATAATATGTTCTTGTTGTATCATGAAGCCTTTGCGTGGAACTTACCACAATTGCAGTTCATTGCCAGAGGATCTTATCAATTGAAAGATAAATTTTATGGCCAACTTGATGCCAATATAGAAACCGGCAGAAAAGCGTTAGTTGACGCCAGCGCACCTGATGTGCAACATGCAGAAAACGGTCAACATTATGTCAATCTAGGAACAATTGTAGACATCAATTTAGGCTTAGAATACCGCTACACGCCGCGTTTTTCTGTATTCTTGCAAGCCAATAATTTAGCGGCTCAACGCTACAACCGTTGGTACAGTTATCCGGTTCAGCCTTTTCAAGTCATTGGTGGCATTACAGCTAGGTTTTAATGCAAACAGAAGCCTTCGTACTGACCCAGGTTGGCGCAGCACATCATGCGTTTACAAGACAAAAAACTGAAGTTCAGGAGCCTAAAATAGGCGAGGTGCTCATTGAGTCCGAAGCCTTTGGGCTCAACTATGCCGATGTCATGGCGCGTTTAGGTTTGTACCGAGAAGCGCCCCCAATGCCTTGCGTAATCGGATACGAACTTGTGGGTAAAATTATTCAAGTTGGCGAAAACGTTTCGCAAGATTGGCTGGGCAAACGTGTTTTAGCATTTACGCGTTTCGGAGCATATGCGCGCCATGCCCTAACCACCATTGATGCCGTGCAAGAAATACCTCTAAATTTAGCTGCTTCGGATGCACTTCCATTTGCTACACAAGGAGTAACGGCCTATTACATGACGCATGTGTTGGCGCCTGTGCAAGCACATGACCATGTGTTAGTGCACGCTGCAGCTGGAGGAGTAGGGAGTTTTTTAATTCAATTGGCCAAATTAAAAGGCGCAACAGTTTTTGCAAATACCAGTTCAGACCAAAAGTTTGCTTATGTCAAGTCTTTAGGTGCGGATCACGTGGTCAATTACAAAAAAGAGCCTTATCAAGCGCAAATTTCTCAGTTATTGGGTCCGCAAAAATTGCAAGTTGCGTATAATCCAGTTGCAGGAAAAACCACAAAAACGGACCTCAATTTGCTTGGGCCAGGTGGGCGCTTGTTTTTGTTTGGCGGCTCTGATTTGGCACAGCGCAAAGGGCTTTTTGGGAAATTAAAATTTTTATGGGAAATGGGCATGATTTTACCCATTGGTCTGATGATGCGTTCTAAAAATATTTTGGGTGTCAATATGCTCAAGTTGGCAGAAAGTCAGCCCTTGCTGATTCAAAAAACGATGGCAGATTTACTAGCGTTGTACGAGCAAAAGCAACTCAAACTGCCTGAAATCAAAAAATATTCAGCACACGAGTTTTTTGAAGCTCATGATGCATTGGGGGCCGGAACAACAACAGGTAAGCTTGTGATTATATGGGACTAATTGGTTTTAGTCTTGAAAAATCCTTTGATAAAACCCAAAATTTGCTTTCTGAATAAAAAAAACAAAAGCAAATAAGGAATGAGCATTAGGTAGAGAATGCCTCCGTTTATGCTGCCTGCAAAACTATTTTCATCAAGGCCATGACCCTGTTCGGCTAGCATTTTACACTGAGAGCAGCCTTGGGCAAATGTCTGTTGCAGGCTGACAACAAACCCCGAAATCAATAGAAACTTACTACGCATAAGACTGATCTTTTACGTTACAAAATTACGGAAGAAAGAATCCAAATCAAAATCTTAATTTTGTCCTATGCGCATTTTAATTTTAGTTTCCGCTATTGCTTTTATTCTTGGTTCTTGTGGTTCAAAAACCAACCAGCAAAAAACCAAGTTAAGTCTTGATCAATTGTTACTCAAATACCCAGATTCTGTTGGGCTTTTGATTGACAAAGGAAACCAACTCATCGATTCTCTAGAGTTTCAGCGTGCCCTAGAACTTGGCGCCAAAGCCTTCCGCCTTGACTCTAACAATGTGGACGCACGAGTGCTTTATGCGGAATGCCTCATTAATAAACCAAACCGCAGTGCAGATGACGTCATGCGCGCCTTCACGATGTATCGGATTTTAGTAAAAAAACAACCTAAAAATGTACCCGCTTTGGTAGGTTTGGCCAACACTTTGGTCTTGCTCAATGACCACGATAATGCCTTTAAATTCATTAATCAGGCGTTGCGCATCGATAAAACATATCGCGATGCATATATTTTAAAGGGCACCATTTACAAACTTGAAGGAAATGTCAAGTTGGCGATTTCCTCTTACGAAACAGCCGTACAACAAGACCCCAATTATTACATGACTTACTTATTATTGGGTTCTTTGTACGAATATCAAAACGACCCCATTTGTATTGAAAAATATACCACAGCATATCAACTCCAACCAAAAAATATTGAAGTAATTTATGCATTGGCATATGCAAAAGAAAATTTTGGACAAGTTAAAGCTGCACAAACACTTTATCGCAAAATGACTCGAGTGGATTCCACTTTTGCAGATGGTTATTTTCATTTAGGTGCATTGGCTCAATTTAATTTTAACCAGCCTGACAGCGCCTTGATTTTTTACAAAAAAGCAGTAAAAGTAAACCCTCAGCATATTCCATCTTATCACAATATGGGCTTACTCTATGAAGACCGCAATGACCTCAGCAATGCACTGTTTAGTTATGCCAAAGCTTTAAAAATTGACTCTACCTATCAAATCTCAAGAGATAGGGTCAATGTCTTGAGAAAAAAAATATGAAAAAAGCACAGTTATTCAGCGAAATTTTAGGTGACTGCCTTTTGCCATTACTTGGATTTTTGTGGTGGGGCTGGGACCTCTACTTTATTTTACTATATCTCGTATTTGACTATATCATCCGGCTCGGATTTATAGTTGCACATCCAGCAACACGGAAAATTCAAGTACTACTGAGGCCAAGCTTATTTTTCGTGAGCTTTGTAGTTTTATCTCATTTCTACATAACGCTCACGGATCCTACTTGGCGGTTTTCAAAAGATTTTTCAGCTTTCTTTTGGTACGAAGAGCTTTGGATTCCGCAGGGTTTTATCTTAATTCCACTTTTGGTTTACACCGAAATTTCCAGACGACGCATGGAAAATTTACTCAACCCGGATGCAAGCCCTACAGGATCCGTTCAAAAATTCGGAGCCAGACTCCTCTTTTTAGCCTTGATTTTTATGGCGATGAGCCTCCTATTACTTTTAACTAATTGGTCTGAAGCCGCAGAAATATGGTTTTTTCTGATTGCTTTACTCGCACTCATTTTATTTGAAAATAAAGCGGCTTTTTTAGAGGCTTAATTTCCTTTAAATTTGTCACATTCTACATGTTATGTCAAAAGAAAATATCTTAGAACAAAAAAGAGCAGCGCTATTGAATGGTGGTGGTCAAGAACGCATTGATAAACAACATCAACAAGGCAAATTAACAGCTCGCGAACGCATATCACTGCTGCTTGACGAAGGCAGTTTTCAAGAAATCGGAGGCTTGGTTGAACACCGTTCCACCAATTTTGGTCTCGATAAACAGAAGTTTCCTGGCGATGGCGTCATCACAGGTTATGGTACGGTTCATGGTCGTTTAGTTTATGTTTATTCTCAAGATTTCACTGTTTTAGGTGGATCCCTTTCTGAAACACATGCCGCTAAAATTTGCCGCATTATGGATATGGCTCTGAAAAATGGCGCTCCTATAATTGGCATGAATGATTCAGGAGGTGCACGCATTCAAGAAGGCGTGGTTTCCTTGAGTGGTTATGCCGACATCTTTTTCAGAAATACAAGAGCTTCAGGTACCATACCGCAGCTTTCACTGATCATGGGCCCTTGTGCAGGTGGTGCGGTTTATTCTCCGGCACTCACTGACTTTATATTCATGGTTGAAGAAACTTCTTACATGTTTGTTACAGGCCCAAATGTGGTAAAGACCGTAACACACGAAGAAGTGAGCTCCGAAGACTTAGGTGGTGCCAAAACACACGCTGAGAAATCAGGGGTCAATCATTTTACCGCCGCAAATGATGTCGAATGCATCCGCAAAGCACGGGATCTGATTACCTATTTACCTCAGAATGCAAACGAAGAAGCTCCTTTAACTCAAGTGTTTGAATATCAAGCAAGTAAACTGAAGCAAATCGAGCAGATTTTGCCCGATAATGCCAATATTCCTTATGATATCAAGCGTGTTATTGATTGCCTCATTGACGACAACAGTTTCAGAGAAGTTCACGAAGATTTCGCTAAAAACATTGTGGTTGGTTTTGCTCGATTAGAGGGCCGAACTGTAGGTATTATTGCCAATCAGCCTGCAGCATTAGCCGGTGTGCTCGATATAGACGCATCTCGTAAAGGAGCTCGTTTTGTGCGTTTTTGCGATTCTTTTAATATTCCTTTGCTTGTATTGGAAGATGTACCAGGGTTTCTACCCGGAACAGACCAAGAATGGCGTGGCATCATCACACATGGAGCCAAATTACTCTATGCTTTTGCTGAAGCTACCGTTCCAAAAATTACGGTTATTACACGCAAAGCCTATGGTGGCGCTTATTGTGTCATGAATTCAAGAAGCCTTGGTGCTGACCTCACATTTGCTTGGCCAACAGCTGAAATTGCAGTAATGGGTGCCAAAGGTGCTGCAGAAATCATCTTCAAAAGAGAAATTAGTGCAGCCGATAATCAAGCTGAGAAATGGTTAGAGAAAGAAGCGGAATATGCCGATACTTTTGCCAATCCATACAGGGCTGCAGAAAGAGGAATAGTGGATGAGGTTTTATTGCCATCAGAAACAAGATCAGCCCTCGTTTCGGCCTTTAGAATGCTCGAAAAAAAGGCAGAAGTATTGCCACAAAAAAAACACGGGAATATTCCTTTGTAATAACCTTGAATTATTTAAGCAAAAAAGGCAACCTTATGGCTGCCTTTTTCGTTATAATCAAGCTATTAACTCTCCAAATAGGCCTATGCAAGAACAGAAAATTACGCTTACTCCGTTTTCCTCAAGACTTCTTTTAGCTGTAAGTTTCGTTTTACTTACTTCATTTGGTGTGTTTTCACAAATTGTAAGCCCCTTTACAATCAGGCATCAAACCCAACAGAAAGGCGGTTTAAAGTTTTTGTCTAATGTTTCGGTTTCTTGTAACGCCAGCACTACAAGTTGCAATAATGCCACAAGTCAAATGCCTCCTGCTGGCACCTCCATGAACAATGATTTCACTGAAAATTATGTAGATATCGACGGCGATCCAAGCACATTTATGTCATCCTCAGACAGTTTGATTTTACCGAACTGTTCTGAAGTAACATGGGCAGGGCTTTATTGGGGTGGCCGAATTGCCACTTCAAATTCAAGCTATGCCAACCGTTCGAATGTAAAAATTAAGGTAGGAACTGGCGCTTACCAACAAATTACGGCAGATCAAACTATCAACAATACCTCAGGAGCTGTCAGTTACTTTTGTTTTAAAAATGTAACCAGTATTGTTCAAAATGCGGGTTTAAATGCGCGTTTTACCATAGCAGATCAAGTCAATTCTGTTGGTAGCTCTAACTTGTTCGGCGGTTGGACACTCGTTATAGTTTACAAAAATATCCAAGAATCATACAAGAACTTAACCGTATTTGATGGTTTGGCAAATGTAGGTTCGGGTACGTCTACCAATCAAGTCACTATTCCAATTTCAGGATTTCTTACGCCTTTGAGTGGCCCAGTTACACTTCAACTTGGTGTAATGGGTTATGACGGTGACCGCAACAATACCGGTGACCAAATCTTATTCAATGGCGTTGGCACCAACTATGTTCAAGTAACAGACGCCATTCACCCAGCCCAAGATATGTTTAACAGTACCATTGGCTTCAATGGTGCAGTTACTCCTTATCGCAATCCGGGTCTCAATAACAATCTAGGTTATGATGCCAGTATTTTCTTCCCGAATAATGCGACGCAAACCTATCTTAGCAATGGAGCTACTTCAGCTAATATTCGCATCACTACTTCGTTTGAAACCATCTTTACGCGAATGATCACCTCTGCAATTGACATTTATGAACCGGATCTTCGGGCCTCGGTTTATGTCAATGACCTTAATGGTGGCGCGGTCGTACCTGGTGATATCCTTGAATATACCGTTTCAGGTAAAAACATAGGTTCAGACAACGCCGTAAACTGCTTTATTACGGACACACTAGATATTCGCACAACTTACGTTCCAGGTTCATTGGTGTATGTCAATGGCCCCAATGCGGGCGTCAAAACCGATGCAGCCGGAGACGACCAAGCAGAATACAACGCAGCAAGCCGTTTTGTCAAATTTCGCGTGGGAACCGGCGCTACGTCAAGTCAGGGCGGAACCATGGCAAACACCACACTCGACAGTGTAGTTGTAAAATTCAAGGTTCAAGTTGTCAATGATTGCCTCATTTTACAATGCGATAGCACACTTGAAAACTTAGCCTACATCTACGGAACAGGTGCAATGTCTGGCAATGTTCAGACAAATAATGGAACCTCAGATGTATATAATGCTTTTGGTTGCCCAACTTCAGCAAATAATGAAGTTACCATATCAACAGCCAACTGCCCTCCTGTAGATTTTACGTACAATCAGCCCCTGTGCCCCGGAGACACTTTGAACCTAGCCGCATTGAGCTCACAATGGGCAAATTATCTATGGAGTGGTCCTCAAGGGTTCACTTCTACAATTTACAATCCAAGTATCCCAAATATCAGTAGTGTCAACTCTGGTGTTTATGAATTAGACATATCTTTCAATGGATCTAGCTGCCTTCTTAGCAATATTACCAACAGTATCATTGTCAATCCTAATCCAGTAATCAGTGTCAACACAGTCAATAACGTGAGTTGTTTTGGTGCAGCTAATGGTTCAATTAATACCAGCGCAACGGGGGCAAACCCAATTACTTATGCCTGGACAAACACCCAGTTAACACCAAATATCTCCGCTCTGACACCTGGTCTTTATTCACTTATTATTACGGATAACAACGGTTGTCAAGCCGATACTAGTATTCAAATTACACAACCAGATCTCCTTACGGTTTCAGCTACAATAACGAGTAATTACAACGGCACCGATATTTCGTGTTTTGGCGCTGCAGACGGCAGCATTAGCTCAACGGTTACTGGAGGTACGTCTCCGTATACTTATAACTGGTCAAATGGTCTAAGTACGGCCAATCTAACAGGTCTAACTGCTGGTACTTATTCCCTCACCGTGACAGATGCCAATGGTTGTACAGCTTCTACCAGTGTAACACTCAACCAACCAACCGACATCTCTATAGCATCAGTGGCGACACCAGTATTGTGTTACGGAGGTGCAACGGGCGCTATCAATACTACTATTTCTGGTGGTACTATTCCTTATACCATACTTTGGAATAACGGCCAGATTTCACAAAACATCAATAGCTTACAAGCCGGTATTTATGAAACAGTGGTCACCGATATAAATGGATGTAAAGATTCGCTTGAAACAACAGTCACACAGCCAACACAACCTCTTGCCGTTACACACACTCAAACAAATGTATTGTGTTATGGAGGTGCAACAGGTGCAATTGATATTACTGTCATAGGCGGAACGCCTTCGTATACCTATGCTTGGGGTTCAAGTGCAATAACAGAGGATATTTCTGGTCTACCAATTGGTTCATATGCTGTTCAAATAACTGACGCCAATGGCTGTCAGGTAAGTTATTCAGCCACAATCTCGCAACCAATTGCACCACTTTCGCTCACAGGCCTCGTAACGCCAATACCATGTTTCGGACAGGCCAATGGCGCTGTTAACATTGCCGTTTCTGGAGGGACCACTCCTTATACGTATAACTGGAACAACGGAGCATTTACGACACAAAATATCAACACACTAACAGCCGGTACTTATAATATTGTTGTCACAGATAGTAATGCTTGTACAATTAATCAGGCATTTTTAGTGACACAGCCGCAAGGCCCAATGGTACTTTCAGAAACACATACCGATGCAGGCTGTACCGGACCAGGCAGCATTGACCTTACAGTAAATGGAGGGACTGCTCCGTATTCTTATTTCTGGAGTAATTTAAGTGCCAACCAAGATATTACCAATGCCATCGCAGGCACTTATGATGTCAATGTGGAAGATGCCAACGGTTGTGCAGACTCCTTGACCGTTCAAATTTTAAATTTGGCCGTTCCTATAATTCCAACTTTGGCAGGAACAAATATTTTGTGTCACAATGATTCAACAGGATTCATTGATCTTACGATTTCTGGAGGTACAGCTCCGTTTACCTATTTATGGTCTAATGGAGCGACAACTCAAGATGCATCAAATTTAGCTGCAGGCACTTATAGTGTCTTAATAACAGATACAGATGGTTGTAGTGCTGAAGATAGCCTCACTTTAACGGAGCCGCTTACGTTAATGACTTTATCAGAAACGCACACAAACGCAAATTGTCTAGATTCTATCGCTGGTGGCATAGACTTAAGTGTAATTGGTGGCACACCCGGCTACACCTATTTGTGGAACAATGGTGACACTACCCAAGATATTACAGGTCTTCAGAATGGGTTGTATGTCGCAACCGTAACAGATGCCAATGGTTGTGAGCAAGAATTACCCGTCCAAATCCTAGACCCATCCAATACGGTAATGGTAGCCACAACTGTGCACAATGTGAACTGTTTTGGTGGTGCCGATGGCTGGATAGACCTCAGCCCTTCTGGCGGAATGCCTGGTTATGTTTACGATTGGGGTACCGGAGCAGTGGTTCAAGACATCTATAATTTAGCCGCAGGCCCCTACTATGTCAATGTGGAGGATGTTTTGGGCTGTGGGATGTTCTTAGCATTTAACATTACCGAGCCAGACACCACACTTACAGCCACTTCCACGAACTATAATGTTGTATGTTTGGGCGATGTCAACGGAATTGTTGATTTACATGTCAATGGTGGAACTGCACCTTACACATATGCATGGAATAATTCAGCTACTTCGCAAGATATTTACAATCTGACTGCGGGTTCATATTCGGTCATTGTTACCGATAGCAATGGTTGTACTGCTCAATATACTGCACAAATTACTCAGCCAAGTAGTTTGCTTACCATGACCTTGTATCCTAATCCTGCCCTTTGTTTTGGTCAGCCGAATGGTGGTGTTGACTTAACGATAGCTGGAGGCGTACCAGGCTACACTTATAGTTGGAGCAATGGAGACACCACCCAAGATTTAACTGGAGTAGTTGGCGGACAATATAGCGTGACTG
>JBJTNI010000027.1:0-148764 GCA_046073985.1 Flavobacteriales bacterium
GAAGAAGAGAAACTTCTCTTAGAAATGCTTCAGCTTGAAGCGCAACAACCTTTTAAAGTACTCATTGCACCACACGATTTATCGAGGGGGCATCTTGATCAACTCCAAGAGCGCTTCCCTGAAGCGTTGTTGTATACGCAAGCAGATGAAAAGGCCACAACTTTCAATAAAAACCAACGCATCATGATCCTCGATTCCATTGGGCAACTTAGTGCAGCTTATCAGTATGGCAGTTTGGCTTTTGTGGGCGGTGGCTTCAGCGGAAGTTTGCACAATATTTTGGAGCCATTAGCTTATGGTTTGCCTGTAATGTTTGGCCCTAAGCACCAAAAATTTCCTGAAGCCCAGCAGTTTTTAGAATTGGGTTTTGCCAAAGAAATTGCCAATGCACAAGATCTAGATTCAGCAGTGAGGTATTTTTTAGAAAACGCGCCTCAGCATCATGAAGCCATCGAGCAAGAGATTTTCAAAATGCAAGTTAAAATACCGAATAAACTTGTAAATTGAAAAGAAAGTTTTCAGAATACAAGGATAAATACTAATTTAGCTTGTAAATTGAAAAGATATGTTACTCAGAGCACGTCATCATGATGTCATTGAAGCATTGGATCAAATGCCAATTGTTGCGTTGTTGGGTCCGCGTCAGGTAGGTAAAACAACTTTATCATTAGCAATATTACCAGCGTTACAAAAATCTGCAATTTACCTTGATCTAGAGCTAGAATCGGATTTAAGAAAGTTAGATGACGCAGCTTATTTTTTAGGCCAATTCAATGGTCAACTTGTTGTAATTGACGAAGTTCAACGAAAGCCAGATTTATTTTTGGTACTGCGCTCCATAGTTGACCAACGCAAAAGAGAAGGTGAACGCACAGGACATTTTCTTTTATTAGGATCAGCTTCAAAAGTATTATTACAAGCTAGTTCAGAATCTCTTGCGGGTCGTATTCGATACATTGAACTTACACCCCTCCATGCCCAAGAATTAATAACTAACCAAAAGACAGCATTTAGCATTGATCAGCATTGGTTTCGTGGGGGTTTTCCGGATAGTTATTGTGCCCCAACTGACCTCGAGAGTTGGCGTTGGCGCAGCGATTTTATTCAGACATATTTAGAAAGAGATATCCCATCGATGGGTTTAGGAATTGCGGCTACTCAATTAAAACGATTTTGGAGTATGCTTGCGCATTATCATGGACAGCAATTGAATCAAAGTACCCTTGCTAAAAGTTTAGAAATTAGTCATACAAGCGTAAAGAATTACCTGGATTTACTCACGGATTTCTATATGGTTAGACAGCTAAAACCTTGGTCCGGCAACCTGAGTAAACGCTTAGTGAAAAGCCCTAAAATTTATATCAGAGATTCAGGTATTTTACACCGTCTTTTGCAAATACCAAGCTTTGAAATGTTACAAGGACACCCTTCTTTGGGTGCAAGTTGGGAAGGATATATCATCGAGCAAATCATCAGTATAATCGATGATCGCTGGGATTACAGTTATTACCGTACAGCTACACAAAATGAACTAGATTTAGTTTTACAGACACCTAAGGGCGAAACTTGGGCAATTGAAATTAAAAGAAGTGCTATTCCAAAATTGAGCCGTGGATTTTACGAAGCGTGTCAGGATGTCGGTGCAACAAGAAGTTTTGTGTTGTGTTTGGGAGCGAGCCACCAACATTTGAGTCGAGGCGTAGAATTAATTAGTCTTGCTGAATTATTACAGCTTATATTGGGTATTTAATAAGCCCGCTCGTTGCGTTTTTCCATCCAGTTGATAAAGGCGCGGTTGACTACTTTGTTGCCACCTGGCGTAGGGTAGTCGCCGGTGAAATACCAATCACCGGTGTGGCCTGGGCAAGCCGTGTGTAGGTTTTCAACGCTTTGATAAATGATTTCAACCTCGGCTAGCATGCCTTTAGGGGTGAGCATTTGAGCAATTTTTGCTGAGATTTCTTGGTCAGTGAACGAAGCGTAGATGTCTTTGACTACATTTTTGACTTGTTCTTTTGGCAACTGAACTTGTTCGAGCGCTGCTTTGTAAACGTTTTCAATGATATGTTCTTGTCCGCGTTCGCGCAAGAGTGCGATAGCTGCTTCAAAGGCAATGAAGTCACCCATTTTGGCCATGTCTATGCCATAGCAATCTGGGAAACGGATTTGAGGTGCAGACGAAACAACTACGATTTTTTTAGGGCCAAGTCTATCGAGGATGCGCAAAATACTTTGACGCAAGGTAGTTCCGCGCACGATGCTGTCGTCAATGACAATGAGGTTGTCTGTGCCGCGACGCACAGAGCCGTAAGTGATGTCGTAGACATGTGCAACGAGGTCGTCGCGGGAGTCATCTTGGGTGATGAATGTGCGCAATTTGGCATCTTTGATGGCAATTTTTTCGATGCGCGCCCTGCGGTTAATGATTTCTGAAATGGCTTCTGTATTTGGGTTGTTGCCCAAAGCTGCAATTTGCTTGATTTTATCTGCGTTTAGGGCTTCCTCCAGGCCTTTGATGAGGCCATAAAAGGAAACCTCTGCGGTATTTGGAATGAAAGAAAATACGCTGTTGTCGTAGTCGTGGCCAACACTTTTTAGAACATCTTGGACGATGAGGCGCCCTAGTGCTTTGCGCTCTTTATAAATGTCTGCATCTGATCCTCTTGAAAAATAGATGCGTTCGAAAGAACATTGCTTGAGTTCGCGAGGTGCGTTGATTTCGATTTCCTTGACCTGTCCTTTTCGTTCAATGATGAGGGCGTGCCCTGGTTTCAATTCTTGGATGTCTTCAACCTTTAAATTGAAAGCAGTCTGAATGACTGGGCGCTCTGAGGCAACTACACAAATTTCGTCGTCTTCGTACCAGAAAGTAGGGCGTATGCCATTTGGGTCTCGTAATACAAACGCAGAGCCGTGACCAAGTAAACCGGCCATTGCGTAACCGCCATCCCAGCGTTCTGAAGCTTTTTTGAGAATTTTATCAATTTTGATTTCGTCTTGAATGCGCTCATAGATTGCGGTTTTGGCATAACCTAAAGCTTTGTACTGCGCATAGAGGTCGTCATTTTCTACATCGAGAAAATGCCCGATTTTTTCCATGACGGTAACGGTATCTGACTTTTCTTTGGGGTGTTGCCCGAGTTCAACGAGCGTACCAAAAAGTTCGTCGACGTTGGTCAGGTTGAAATTTCCTGCAACGACAAGGTTGCGTGTCATCCAGTTGCTTTGACGCAAAAACGGGTGGCAACTTTCAATGGAATTGCGGCCGTAGGTACCATAGCGCAAGTGCCCTAAAAAAACCTCGCCTGTAAATCCTACATTTTGTTTGAGGTATTTGACGTCCTTGAGCAAAGCCGGGTTTTCGTCGTGAATGGCCTTGAACTTGGCATTGATTTGATCAAAGATATCTTGAGTAGGGTTTTTCTTGACAGAGCGGCTTCTGGAAATGTAGCGCTCGCCGGGCTGCATATCGAGTTTGATGTTGGCAATACCGGCGCCGTCTTGGCCGCGGTTGTGCTGTTTTTCCATCAAAAGATGCATCTTGTTGAGCCCCCATAGTGCAGATCCGTATTTGTCGAGGTAGTATTCTAGGGGTTTTTTGAGCCTCAAAAGGGCTATACCACACTCGTGCTTAATCGGATCACTCATTGTCAAGAAATTTGGTATGCAAAGGTACAGAATTAAAATTATTCGCGATGAATAATTTCTAAACATGCCAAGGATTGATCTTTCAAAAATTCTTTGACAGAATCTTCGTATTTATTCAATAATTCATAAACATTTTTGGTAGTTTGAACCTGTGTTCTGACCCAAATGATCTTTGGAGGATGATTCCAAATGTAGACATGCAAATATCTGATTTTCGGTAAGTTCAGGGTAGTCAGTTATAATTTCCTCAATTGACATTCCATTTGCTAACCAGTTCAAAATATCTGAAACAGCGATTCTTGAACCCTTCAATATGGGCTTGCCAAAGCGCTTAGTTGCATCGATTTCAATGTATTGTGAAATTATCATACTCAAATTTCGTAATAAAATGTTAAAAACAGAAACTAAATCTAATTTCAATGATGTGAATTGTATATTTGTTACGTGAAAGTACTAATTGCCATGTCACTCGTGTTCCTCCAACTCGCTTTGCAAGTAGGGGTACCTGTTCATAAGCACTTCTGTGAAATGGATGGCGTGTTTACTTCAGTGGTTCTCAAAATTGACCACGAATGCAAAGAGCAACAAGAAGCCAACCAATTACCACCGTGTTGTAGGGCTGCACAAGAAAAAGCATGTGAAACACAAGTTTCCCAAGACGACTGCTGTTCTGATGAACTTGAAGTGATCAAAACAAACCTTGATCAAAATCTTTCGCAAGGTTTAGATTTGAATTTACCAATAGAATTTATTGCTCTTCCATTCAAGGCAATTTATCCTACTCAGCTAGTAGCGCTTTCTAAACATCTGAATCCTTCACAAACTTTTTATAGACCACCTCCGCTCTTTGAGTGTGGTCGGGATTTACAGACGCTACACCAAGTGTGGCGAATTTGATGCTGAACCTTAGTTTTCTAAGATTTAGTCATCAAATTATTATTCATGAAAAATATTGTTTTATACATGAGCCTCGTGTTTGGCACCGCGGTTCATGCACAAATAAAGGGTGTGGTGCAAGGCGTGGATTCCACCCAAACTACCCCACTTAAAAATGTCAAAATTACCTTAGTACGAGCTGGGCAAACCGTTTACTCCAATGAAGACGGCACCTTTGAAATATTTCTCGGAAAACAAAGCCCAGATACGCTGTTGTTCCAGGCCAAAGGTTACCGAACCGATCGTTTGGTGGTAACGCGTGCGGATCGCTTTGCAGCCCTCAATGTTGTTTTGGTTTCAGGGCAATTGGTACAAGAAATTGTAGTGAGTTCCCAAAAAAACTCCCACGGCATTTCTAAAATGAAAACCCTGCACGTCGAGGAGTT
Source organism: Flavobacteriales bacterium (assembly GCA_046073985.1). GTDB lineage: Bacteria > Bacteroidota > Bacteroidia > Flavobacteriales_D > Crocinitomicaceae > UBA952. The sequence continues at coordinate 4,971 of JBJTNI010000027.1, forward strand.
GACCAGTGCTGAATTTAGAAAAGCCGCTTGTTGTAATTTGTCGGAGTCTTTTGAGACAAACGCTACAGTAGATGTCAGTATGGCAGACGCCATTTCAGGGGCCAAAAAAATCCAATTGCTAGGTTTAGACGCGGTTTACACGCAATTACAAATGGAAAACATTCCGTTTTTGCGCGGTTTGGAAAGCAGTTTTGGCCTCAATAGCATTCCTGGAACCTGGTTGGAATCGATACAAATTACAAAAGGCACAGGTTCTGTGGTGAATGGTTATGAATCTATGGCAGGCTTGGTCAATTTGGAGTTTAAAAAACCAGCGGAAATGCCAAAAATGGCGCTAAATATTTACCAGAATCGTTTTGGGCGCTCTGAAATCAATTTACATAGTGGCGCCAAACTCACAGACAAATGGCATTCGGGTACGTTCTGGCATGGAGCCACCATTTATGGCCGCCCGGATCATAACCACGACGGTTTCTTGGATCAAACCAATGGCCAAACGTTTTCGGTTTTACAGCGCTTTTCTTACCAAGGTAAAAACATGGAAGCTCAATTGGGTTTGCAAGCCTATGTCGATCAAAAAAATGGCGGCCAGACTTCCTATACTCAGGCGAGTCCGACGGGCTATGGGATGCAACAACAAAGCAAACACCTCTCCGTGTTTTCGAAGACGGGGTTTTTTGGAAAAAAACCCGGACAAAGTGTTGGCCTTATCGCCAACCTGAAATACCAAGACCTGCAAGGATTTTATGGTTTGCGGGCTTTTCAAGGAAGCGAAAAACGTGCCTACTTTAACCTGATCTACGATGACATCATCGGCTCTGCCGATCACAAGATCAAAGCAGGCGCGAGCTTTCTTGGCCTCATGATTTCACAATACGCAGCCCAGACCGATGGTTTTTTAACGATCGGAGCAGCTCGCGCTGAATGGGTGCCGGGCGTATTTGCCGAGTATAGCTACTCGGGCAACCGCCTTTCGGTGGTTGCAGGTGCCCGTTATGATTTGCACAACCTTGCAGGTTCTCAGTTTTCTCCGAGGGTGCACCTCAAATACGCCCTCACCCCCCAACTCGATCTCAGAATCACTGCTGGCAGGGCTTGGCGACTTCCTAATTTTGTGGCGGACAATCTCAATTTATTGGCGTCTTCCAACTATTGGCAAGCCAATCAGTCTCTTCAACCGGAAATATCTTGGAATGCAGGACTCTCCCTTACTCAAGGATTCAGTTTCAAAAAGCGCAAGGGAAGCTTGAGTCTTGATGCCTACCACACGCGTTTTTCAAAACAATTAGTAGCCGACCGCGATACGCTATTAGGTTCTGTTATTTTTAAAAATGTGGCCAATGCATCCGTTGCTACAGTCATTCAAGCTGAGTTTGCATATGAAGTATGGCGTGGTCTTGATTGGCGTTTGGCCTATAAATTTCAAGATGTCAGGTCATTGTATGCTGGTCAACTACAAACCCAGGTATTATTACCGCGTCAACGCCTCTTTAGTAACTTGGCCTACCGCACTCGAAACAAACGCTGGGAATACGATCTTACCTATTCTAGATATGCAGCTGTTCGATTGCCGCATCATGGACAGGGTAAGCCTTGGGCTTTGCTCAATGCTCAAATTACCAGAACATTCAAAGACCTTGAATTTTATATGGGTGGCGAAAACCTGCTTAACTTCAAACAAGACCATCCTATCATGGATCCTGAAAATCCATTTGGACCGCAGTTTGACGCTACCCAAGTTTGGGGTCCAGTTATGGGATGGAATGCCTATTTTGGTTTGAGGTATACCTTTAAATAGTAAAGATTTATGCCAAAAATCAATCAAAATCAATCAAAATCAATCAAAATCAATCAAAATCAATCAAAATCAGAAAATATGAAAAATCTAGTCCTATTTTTATTCTTCACGCTGAGCACTTCAATTTTTGCTCAGAAACCAATAGTCATTTCTATTCAAACTTCAGCACAATGTGGCGATTGCAAACAGCGCATTGAAACGACACTCAATCAAACCAAAGGTGTTGTTTATGCTGAGCTGAATTTGGAAACCAAGGTGGTTGAAGTAAAATTCAAGCCCGCCAAAACTGATGCTGCTACAATCAAGACAGTACTGAGCTTGATCGGATACGATGCCGATGAAATGAAGGCAAATCCTGAAGCGCAAAAAGCCCTACCGAAATGTTGCCAACCAGGCGGACATTAAATAAAGCTATCGTTCTAGTTTGTATGAAAGCCCAATTCCGATGACTGATTTGAATTGGGTTCTTGGCCCAATATTGCCCCACTGATCAGTAATCTTGATGTCGTCATCGTAGATGAGGTTCCATTGTGCAGAGGCCGAAACCAAAGAATTGACACGAAACAACAAGAGTAATTCTGTATTGACATCGATGTTTTCTGGATTATTCAAATAGTTGCTGAATAGCTCTAATTTAGATTTCATCTCGATGTTTTTGGCAAGGGGCCTATTGTATTTCATTTTGAGATAGGCTCCGTATTCTTGCCGATAACGCAAACCCGCAGGAACTCCAAAAGAACCTTTTGCACTTAAGGAATCATCGAGTACAAACGTAGATTTCAAGGCAATTGATGAAAAGAAAATATTGAAGTTGTCGTCTTTGCGAAAGTCAGCTCCGAGGCCCATATTCAAAAACCCAGGTGCCATGAAACGAGATACCGGCACGGAGTCATTGGGGTAATTGTATCCGTTGATCGATTGTGTTCTGAAGCTACTGGCAAAAGTCAAGAAGAATCCTTTGGAGAGTTGCATACCAAAAGTGCTAGAAGCATCGAGGCGGTCATCGGTTTTTTGTGCACCAACACCATTGTTGTCAAAGTATTTGATACCTCCGAGTGCAAAACTGAGGTCGTTGGTCCATTTGATGTTGTCTTGTGTATAATAGGCAGAGGCACTGGCTGAGCCGATCAGTGAAATGTTGTTGCGCCCACCAGCATTCCAATTGACAAATGAAGTTTGAGTCCCACTCAAAGAATACAAGGATTTGAATTTCCAGTATGAGATAGAATCTTGAGCAAATACGCTACATAGCGTGCTCAGATTAAACAATAAGAAAAAAATGATGTTTCTTTGAAGACCAAACATTGCAAGTACAAAAATAATGCGTTTTCTAACTTTACTCCTTGTGTACCTTCCAATTCTTTCAACAACGCACTTTGCACAAAGTGCCATCGATTACAGTTTGAAAAGTTCATGGGCGGCGCTGCCTGATCAAATCCCTGCTCAATTGAAAGCAAGAATTTCAGATACATCCTTGTACCCTTACGCCGACGTATTTTACGTTTACCCGACTTTGAATACAGCCAAAACGGATCGTCGTTGGAATGTTCCTTTAGAAGACCCAACTCAACATAAAAAGGTTTTGGAAACTGCGTTGCCTTATCAAGGGAGTGCTTTTGCTGAAGCTGGGCGTTTTTATGCTCCTTTTTATCGTTCTGCACATTTGCGATCTTATTATGTAGCAGACCCAAAGGGAGAAGAGGCCTTGGAATTTGCTTATGCAGATGTTCGGGCAGCATTTATATATTACCTCGAGCACTACAACAATGGCAGACCCATTATTTTGGCTGGTCACAGTCAGGGAAGCACGCATTGTGGTCTGCTCTTGCAAGAATTCTTTGACGGAAAAGCATTACAAAATCAATTGGTTGCGGCATACTTGCCCGGCATAGGCATCAAAGCTTCAGAACTTGTGCATATTCCGCTCATGACCTCTGCTGAACAAACTGGTGGTTATGTTACTTGGAATACCTTTAAGAAACATATCGATCGTAAAGCTTACAATAAATGGTACAAGGGTAGGGCAGTAGTGAATCCTGTAACTTGGACACTAGCACCACATTCCAGCAAATCGCAGCACAAAGGCTTTTTGTATTTCGATGGCAAACTATATGACCAACTTTTTGAAGCGCATTTAATTGATGGTGCCATTTGGATAGATCGGCCAAAGGGCAAGTTTTTTTGGCTCAGCCTGACCATGCGAAATTACCACATCGGCGACATCAATTTATTTTGGAAAGATATTCACGATAATGCGAGGCTAAGGGTACTGACTTTTATCTCCAACAAATAAATCATCCAATATTTGTTTTTCTACCTCGTTCTGTAAAAAGATTAAAAAATTAGTTTCCTATTAAGGAAACAATTAACTTTAAACTTTGCAACTTGAAAAATCAAAAATTCACAGTAGAACTACTTTCTGAAGCAGTTAGTTTCATAGAGCAACAGGAAGAAAAAGCTAGAAAAAAAATAATTTATAATTATGACAAAGGCACAATTTTCAAATGATCCAACACTTTTTAAAAAATTAAATGGCCAAATTTGGGAATTCAGAACACTTTACAATAAAAATTACTACCGAATTTTTTCATTTTGGTACGAGACTAAGACTACCTTGCCTGTCGTGATATCTACGCATGGTATAGTAAAAAAAAGTAAAAAAGTTGAAAAGCACGACCTTGAAAGAGCAATATACATCGAGAACCAATTTCTGAATCAAAAAAAATAAAGCAATGAAAACTGAAAGTTTAAATTCTCTTACCAATCGAATTATTGGTAAAAAGGGCAGCGTCCAGCGCGAAATATTTGAAAATGAACTTCGTCTAGACCTACTTGGAGAAGCAATTCGAGAAGCTCGCTTAAGAAGAAAACTTACACAGGCTGAACTTGGTGCTTTGATAGGCGTTCAAAAAGCCCAAATTTCAAAAATTGAGAACAATACAACATCTGCTCGGTTTGATACTTTGATGAAAGTCTTTAACGCTTTAGACGCAAGCGTGTATTTTCGCCTTGAATTATTGCCCAATCATGCCTAAGTTTTTTGTAATTTCGCACCAAAATCGACACATTTTATGATACCTTTTGAAAGACGCCACATAGGCCCAGGAGCTCAAGAACAACAAGAAATGTTAAAAGCTGTTGGTGTAGCAAACATCGAAACACTCATCGATCGCACCATCCCTGCACAAATCCGCTTGAACCGCGAGCTCAATATTGCGCCTGCACTTTCTGAGCAAGAGTACCTCAATCATATCACTGAATTAGGTGCAAAGAACAAAGTAAATAAGTCTTTCATTGGTCTAGGATATCACGAAACTATTGTGCCTTCTCCAATTTTGCGCAATATTCTTGAAAATCCAGGATGGTATACAGCCTACACACCTTATCAAGCGGAAATTGCACAAGGTCGTCTTGAAGCTTTGCTCAATTTCCAAACAATGGTCATTGAATTGACAGGCATGGACATCGCAAATGCTTCGCTTCTCGATGAAGCAACGGCAGCAGCTGAGGCCATGATCATGTTCTATAACTCTCGTAGCCGTGCTGACATCCAAGCAGGCCGCAATAAATTTTTCATTGATGCCAGCGCTTTGCCGCAAAGCATCGATGTCATGACTGGCCGTGCCATCAACCTCGGAATTGAACTCGTTATCGGAGATGCCAGTACTTTTGAGGCAGATGCTTCCTATTTTGGCGTATTTGTTCAGTATCCGAACGCTCACGGCGCCATCACCGACTGGTCCAACGCCATTGCGGGCTGGAAAGCAGCAGGCATTCAAGTTGCAGTTGGCGCAGACATTTTGTCTTTGGTTTTATTGAAATCACCGGGTAGCATGGGTGCCGATGTCGTGCTTGGTTCAGCACAACGCTTTGGTGTCCCAATGGGCTATGGCGGCCCACACGCGGCGTTTTTTGCAACCAAAGAAGACTACAAGCGCAATTTACCAGGACGCATCATTGGTGTATCCAAAGACGCCGAGGACAACCAAGCCCTCAGAATGGCGCTCCAAACCCGCGAGCAACACATCAAACGAGACAAAGCCACTTCAAATATCTGTACCGCTCAGGCCTTACTTGCCGTTATGGCTTCAATGTATGCTGTATATCATGGCCCAGATGGCGTTCGTGCCATTGCACATCATGTACACAGTCTTGCTTGCCAAGCAGCAGCAGGTTTAAAATCGGCTGGTATCACAGTTGCATCAGCAGCATTTTTCGATACCATTCATGTCACTGGCATTGACTGTTCAGCCATCAGAACTAAAGCTGAAGCCGCTGGTTTGAACTTCAATTATGTTTCAGATTCAGCACTCACCATTTCTTTTGGTGAACCCCACACCACTGCAGACCTCCAAGCTGTTTTAGCCGTATTCAGTGCAACAGCACAAACCGCTAGCACAGCAATTCCAGCTGGTTTGCAACGCACTGAACCTGTATTATCGCATCCTGTCTTCAATTCGTATCATTCTGAATCTCGCATGATGCGTTACATGAAAAAACTCGAGAACAAAGACCTTTCCTTGGTGCACTCCATGATTCCGCTTGGTTCTTGTACCATGAAACTCAATGCTGCTTCAGAAATGATGGCAGTAACCAACCCGCAGTTCGCCAACATGCACCCTTTTGCACCCCTTGATCAAGCTAAAGGTTACCACGAAATGTTTGACCAATTAGCCAAAGATTTGTGCGAATGCACTGGTTTTGCTGCTGTGTCTTTGCAACCAAATTCTGGTGCGCAAGGTGAATACGCGGGTCTGATGGTCATCAAGGCGTACCATGAATCTCGTCAAGATTTTCAGCGTAAAAAAATGATCATTCCGTCATCAGCGCACGGTACCAACCCAGCATCTGCCGTAATGGCTGGCTTCGAGGTTGTAGTTACAGGTTGTGACGAAAACGGAAACATCGATATCGAAGAACTACGCCAAGTTGCTACCGAACTCAAGGACGTTCTTGCAGGCATTATGGTAACTTACCCATCAACGCATGGTGTTTATGAAGAGGGTATCCGTGAGATCACCAGCATCATCCACGAAAATGGTGGTCAAGTATACATGGACGGCGCCAACATGAATGCTCAAGTTGGCCTGACTAATCCAGGAAATATTGGTGCTGATGTTTGTCACTTAAACTTGCACAAAACATTTGCAATTCCTCATGGTGGCGGTGGCCCAGGAATGGGTCCAATTGGTGTTGCGGCGCACCTAGCACCGTTTTTACCAAGCAACCCAATGATCAAAACTGGCGGTGAAAAACCGATCCACGCCATTTCAGCGGCACCTTATGGTTCAGCGCTTATCCTGACTATTTCTTACGCTTACATTAAAATGTTAGGAGCAACTGGCTTGCGCCGTTCAACAGAAATGGCCATCCTCAATGCAAACTACATTGCAGCTCGTTTGAGAGGTCATTACGATACATTATATACAGGCGTAAATGGAACTGTGGCCCACGAAATGATCCTCGATTGTCGCGAATTCAAGAAAACTGCCGACGTAGAAGTTGCAGATATGGCCAAGCGTCTCATTGATTTTGGTTTCCATGCTCCAACTGTTTCTTTCCCTGTTGCGGGTACACTCATGATTGAACCAACTGAGTCCGAAGACAAAGAAGAGCTAGATCGTTTTTGTGATGCCATGATTAAAATCCGCGAAGAAATCCGCGAAATTGAAAATGGCCACGCAGATAAATCCAATAATTTACTTAAAAATGCACCGCATACTGCAGACTGCATCATTAATCGCAACTGGACTTACCCTTACGCGCCGCAAGAAGCTGCTTACCCATTGCCTTATTTGCTAGATGCCAAATATTGGGCGCCAGTTCGTCGCGTTGATAACGCGTTCGGTGACCGCAACCTGGTTTGCAGCTGTCCTAGCGTTGAGAGTTACGCCCATATTCAAGACTAAATGAAACTCGATATCCTTGCTTTTGGTGCCCACCCTGATGACGTAGAATTGTCTGCGGCGGGCACCTTATTGCACTACGCTGCACAAGGAAAAACGATAGGTGTGGTTGACCTCACTGAAGGTGAACTTGGCACACGCGGTTCTGTAGAATCGCGCTACGACGAAGCGCAAAATGCCGCTCAATTAATGGGGCTTAGCACAAGAACTAACTTGCGTTTGCCAGATGGTTTTTTTGAACATAACCAAACCAATTTACTCAAAATCATAGAGCAAATACGGCTCCACCAACCTGAACTCGTATTTGCCAATTCGCTTTCTGACCGCCACCCCGATCACGGGAAGGCTGCCAAATTAGTTGCCGATGCCTGTTTTTTGTCTGGCTTACGCAAAATACATACTTCGCACAATGGCATAGCGCAAGAACCGCACAGGCCTCGCTTGGTCCTGCATTACATTCAAGATTTTCAGCTTGAACCTTCAATTGTATTTGACGTAACTCCTTATGTCAATCAAAAGCTGGCCTGTATCAAAGCCTATAAAACACAATTCTTTGACCCACAATCTACTGAGCCAAATACCCCAATATCTGGTGAATTATTTTTTGATTTCTTGAAAGGTCGCATGCAAGAAATGGGCCGTCCGGCGGGTCATGATTTCGCCGAAGGATTTGTCTTGAACAGACGCTTTGGTGTTCAAGACTTATTCAGCTTGTGCTAAAAACAGGGCTTCCCTCTTAATAACCCGTTACTTTTCCTTTATCCACTGCCTGTATACCATTGGTCATCCAACTTGGTGCTGGCGCATTCATTAGGTAGTGGTCAAAAAACTGACGCATTCGGATGGATAAATCATATTTATTGGCCAATTTGGTCAAATTATGATCATCACCGTTGTAATTGAGCATCCAGCAAGGCTTCCCTAAACGACGCAACCCATTGTACAATTCTAAACCTTGGTACCATGGAACAGCCCCATCTTGGTCATTGGCCATAATCAGTAGAGGTGTTTGAACCTTTGGTAAATGAAACAAAGGCGAATTTTCGATGTATAATTCTGGTTTTTCCCAAATGGTGGCACCAATTCGGCTTTGCGTCGATTCGTACTGAAACTGGCGGTTGATTCCGCTGCCCCAACGAATACCACCATAAGCTGAAAACATGTTGCTCACTGGTGCGCCCGCCATCGCTGCTGCAAAACGGTTGGTCATGGTAATGAGCATGGCTGTTTGGTAACCTCCCCAGCTTTGGCCTTGTAAACCCATTCTTTTTGGATCAATAGGGTAGTTTTTGACTAAATGATCCGTGGCACTCATGATGGCATTATAAGCCCCTTTGGCAGGTTTGCCCGGTTCGTATCTGATATCTGGGACAAAAACCAAATAACCGCCACTGGCATATTCTGTCGGATTTATGATGCTTGCTGAAGGTTTAGGAGCCTGATAATTGTGTAAGTTGTCTGAATTGAGTTCGTAGTAGTAAAATAACAAAGGATATTGTTGCGCAGGGTTGTAGTTGGCTGGTTTGTACAATAATCCTTGTAATATTTGACCGTCATAGGCCTTCCACGTGACCAATTCAACACTGGCCCAATTGTAGTTTTTTTGCTGCGGATTGGCTACAGAGATTTGACGGCCGGCATTAAAATGAGTGTCGTAGAACCAAAGATCTGGGTAGGTTTGCACATCCATTTTTCGGAGTAAAAAAGTAGTGGCTTGCTCGGCTTTTTGAAGGCCTGCAATGCGCTGTGCCATTTCAATTTGCAATGTCAATCCTTCTTGTTCTGTATAGAAATACAAAAGCTCATTTTTATTGGACTTGCGAAGCCCTGTCAGGTAGCCATCTGTTAAATTAGTCCAAGCAGAATCAGTTTGAAAAGGTGTAAAGCGTAATTCAATTTTTTCTTTAGTAGCCTGCTCGTTGGAGACGCTTTTCAGGATTCCGGACGCCACTTCAAATCCCCAAATATCATATTCAGATTGAAAGTACACCGTTTTTGCATCTTTTGAGTAGCCAATAAAACCAACTGGCCCCGCTTCCATGGGTTGTCCGTTGAGGTCTTCGTTCCAGCAGATTTCTTTTCGGCTGCAATTCATACAAAGTTGTTTTTGTTTTTCGATATCGAGGAGCATCCATTTTTGTTCTTTAGAAAGATAAAAGCTAAAAAAGCTTCCGTCGGCAGAAAGATCTCCGGTATATGCTAGCCCCTTACCGATTAAAATTGCTTGCCCAGTTTCTAGGTTAACGCGGTAGTAGTCGGCTTTGTTAGGTGCTTTCCACTGGGCTTCTATGAGGTACGGATTTGAGTTGCTTGCTAAAATAAAAGGGCCATTTGTATTTTTATCTGCGCGAATTTCTAAACTATCGGCACCAATTTTTTGGAGTCGTTTTGAATCTAAATGATAGACATAAAGGATGCTTTTTTTCAGGTCCTGGTTTCTGCGCAAAAGCTGTTGGGCCTGAAGGCGTGTGTCTTGATAATGCCAAATATCGAGGTTTACTTTTTCACTTTCTGTCAGCGTGTCTTTTTGTTCAAGTTGTCGAGCTGCCACCCCAAAGAATAAATAGTTACCATTTGTACTAAATAATGGCGCTCTAACGCTTGCCACCTGTTGAAACTCGCCTTTAGCGGTCTTTTCAAAGTCTAGAGAATCTCCAAAATTGGTCATCTCTTTTGTGCCTAAGTTAAACAGCGCTAGTTGATAATTTTTAATTTTAGTAGTGTCCGTACTGTATAGATAGGCGAGTTGGTTGGCTTGCTCATTCCAAGTGAGTTGTTCTGCTTGCGGCACAAAATCAAATGCCTGAAATACCTGAAGATCCCTGGTATGTAATACTAAAACCTGAACAGAATCGAGCTTTACTTTATGGTGCTTAATCACAGCAACATATTTGCCATCTGGGCTCAGTGAAAACTGAGTAATGCTGTCGATAAAAGGGATGTTTATTTGACCGCTGCTGTAAAGCATGAGCCGTTGGCCGTCTGTTTTAAAAGGATTTACAGGAGCTACAACTGGTTTTTTCCAAAAGCAGATTTTTTCGAGCTTTTTTGGTTCAATTTTTACCGGTTTGGACGGGGTAATTTCTTGAAGAAAGCCAAGTACTGCAGCATTTTCCGCTTGTTGAATGCTTTTCACTTTGGCAAAATTCAGCAGCGTATCTTTAGTAAAATGTACGATGATTAAAGAATCTTTGGGCCATTTCTTTTTATCGACTTTGTTGAGTTCAAGCTTTCTTAATGTGTCATAATCAGGCACAACTTTATAGGCGACATAACTTTCGTCTGGTGCAAGCAAAGCATCTTTAGCGCGCAAAATAGAATCGTGCGTTTGTGTTTCTTTAAAATAGAGGTGAAGTTCGGTGTTGCCTTTTAATACCGTCTGCTCATAGGCAAGGATTTTACCATGCTTAGATAGTTGTTCTTTTTCAACGCGCTTCCAAAGATCATAAGCTTTGTGATCAAGTGCTGGAAGTTGGGCAAAAAGGCTCAAAGAGCAATAGAAAAAGGCACTAAAAAGTAGTATGATTTTCATGGTCGAGGTTTTCTAAGGGATACAAAATAGACACCGGTAAAAATAAGCAACATATACAAAACGCGTTCTGCGGTGATTGTATTGGAAAAATCAGCTGCCCAACCAATATAGGCAAATAAGAATGTGAACAAAGCAACCATGACTGGCTGTGTATAAATATAAGCACTAGAAACGGTGGCACTTACATACTTGAGTCCAAAAATGGTCAATAAATAAGTCAAGAAAGTGACACCTACAATGACGTAAGTAATTTTGTACCAGGCTGCAGCCGGTATCAAATCAAAATGTGCTGCACCAAGTTGGGTCCAGGTAGGAGGGAAGATCAGTAAAAAAAGCAGGCCTGTACTGAACACATAGGTAATAACTTGTATAGGCGAGTATTTTTGCAATAAGGGTTTGGATAACACCAAATAAAGCGCATAACTCAATGCATTGACCAGTAAGTAAAGGTCACCAATTGTAGATGCACCTGGTAGCTTTCCTGAACTCAGCGTCAGTAGTATGGCTCCGAGTGCTCCGATGGAGATGCCAAAGTATCCTTGAAACCTGAGTTTTTCTTTCATCAGTATTGCCGACAAAATGACTACCATCATAGGATTGAGTGCCATAATGATGCCGGCATTGAACGCCGAGGATAAATTAAGCCCATGAAAGAAAAAGAGCTGATTGACAGCAACACCAAAAAGGCCAGCTGCTCCAAAACGCCAAAAATCTGTGCGTTCAATGGGTTTGCGTTTTTGAAAACACAATAAAATCCAAAAGAGCAATGTGGCCCCACTGACCCGCAGCAATATAAAAGTGTTGGGGTCGAGGTAGCGAGGCATGACTCCTTTGGCGAGCACATGATTGGCGCCATATAGTACGTTGACTAAAAGCAAGGCCAAATGTGCATTGAGAATTTGCGAACGCTGCATAAGGCAAAGGTAGTTATTCCGTATCTTTGTTTCATGTACTTGTCAGCACTGCATTTGGTCAATTTTAAGAACTACACCGATCTAGATTTACAGCTCACTGCCGGAATCAACGGAATTGTAGGTCAAAATGGAGCGGGCAAGACAAATATCTTAGATGCAGTCTATTACCTAAGCATGTGCAAAAGCTATCTGAATGTCAATGATCGCCAAAACATGCGCTTTGAGCAACCTTTTTTTTCAATTTCAGGTCAATGGCAGCTTTCAGACAAAAGCCATGAAGTGCAGGTGGCCTACAAAGCAGGTGTCAAGAAATTGGTCAAATGGAACAAAAAGGCCTATGATAAACTTACCGACCACATCGGAAAACTTCCGGTAGTATTCATTTCGCCCTATGATGGTGACCTCATTGCCGATGGCTCAGAATTGCGTCGCAAATGGATGGATGGTATTTTGTCGCAACTAGACAAAAAGTATTTGGAAGAAATTCAGCGTTATGCCAAAGTGCTAGAGCAGCGCCACGCCTTGTTGCGTAATATGCATGAACATCGATTATTTGACCCAGATGCCATTGAGATTTGGGATGCACAACTCATTCCGGCGGCCAATTATATTTATGCAAAACGCCAGGCTTTTCTCGAAGAATTTATTCCTGTTTTTAAGCGTTTTTATCAAGAAATTGGCCAACAAGCCGAAGAAGTAGACCTTAGTTATCGCTCACAGTTAGCCGATGGCGCCTATGATGAATTACTGGCTGCTTCCGCGAAGAAAGATGCTTTGACACAATATACAAACGTCGGTATTCACAAAGACGATTTGTTATTTACTATCAAAGGGCACCCAGTTAAAAAATTCGGATCACAAGGACAACAAAAGTCATTTATCATTGCTTTGCGTTTGGCACAATTTGATTGGCTCAAAGCACACAAAGGTGTCAAACCCATTTTGCTCCTCGATGACATCTTTGACAAACTCGATCACCAACGCGTTGAAAGACTCATCGCACTCGTAAGTGCCGATTATTTTGGTCAAGTCATCATTACAGACACAGACCCCGTACGTATGCGCGATTTATTTAGTAAATTGCCCGGAGCTACACAACTCATTGAGATCAAAGAAAACCAAGCAAGTAACCTATGAGTAACGATTTTAAAAGACAGGGTGAAGAAAAGCCACTTGGTCAATTGGTCAAAGGCATCATGAAAGCCTATGGTCTCGAAGAAAAAATGAAATCCTATGACCTCATAGCTGCATGGCCCGAACTGATGGGGCCAGCAGTAGCGCAACGCACCAAAGAAATCAAGATTGTCAATAACACCTTGTATTTAACCATCGATTCTAGTGTCATGCGCGACGAACTCTTTCATGGCAAACAGATCATTATTGGACGTTGCAACGCACATGTCGGCGAAGAGTTGATCCGAGATATTTGGTTCAATTAGCAGCGTAACTTGTGTAACGTCGTGCAGTCAAAGATTTTGTAAATTTGTATGGCTTTACAAATAAAACCAGCAAAATCATTCAACATCAATAATCATTATTAAAGTTATATGGCAAACGCATTTTTTAACGTACCGGTAGCCAAAAATGAGCCTGTAAGGGCTTATGCACCGGGTACGCCAGAACACACCTCGCTCATTGCGAAATACCACGAACTCAGAAATCAAGCGCCAATTGCTGTACCGATGTACATTGGCGACCAAAAAGTACACACTGACCAAAAAATGGCCATGACTATGCCTCATGATCACCAAGCTGTTTTAGGTCATTTCAGTTTAGGCGATGCCACTCATGTGGAGGCTGCCATTAAAGCGGCACTTGCTGCGAAAAGTGCCTGGGCTGCACTTCCTTGGGAAGAGCGTGCAGCAGTATTTTTAAGAGCTGCAGACCTCTTGGCTGGCCCGTTCAGAGACCGCATGAACGCAGCCACGATGTTGGCACAATCGAAAAATGTTTTTCAAGCTGAAATCGATGCGGCCTGCGAACTCATCGACTTTTTCCGCTTCAATGTCCAATACATGACCCAGATTTACAAAGAACAACCAGAATCTTTGCCTGGCATGTGGAATCGCTTGGAGTACCGTCCTTTAGAAGGCTTTGTTTTTGCAATCACCCCGTTTAATTTTACCTCTATTGCTGCCAATCTTTGTGCAGCACCTGCCATGATGGGCAACGTGGTGGTTTGGAAACCCGCAGAGTCACAAGTTTATTCAGCCCAGGTTATCATGGAGCTTTTCGAAGCAGCTGGTTTGCCTGCTGGCGTCATCAACATGATTACTGTCGATGGCCCAACAGCGGGTGACATTATATTCAAGCACCCAGATTTTGCAGGTTTACATTTCACAGGTTCAACGGCTGTTTTCAGACAACTCTGGAAAAATATCGCCATGAATATCGCCCATTTTAAAACGTATCCACGCATCGTCGGCGAAACCGGCGGGAAAGATTTTGTCATGGTACACCCTAGTGCGAAAGCTGCTGAGGTTGCAACAGCCTTATCCAGAGGTGCTTTTGAATTCCAAGGTCAAAAATGTTCTGCAGCTTCAAGAGCCTATGTTCCTGAAAGCCTATGGCCTGAAGTCAAAAGAATTTTTGTAGAACAAGTTAGTTCCTTTAAACAAGGCGGCCCTGAAGACACCTCAAATTTTGTCAACGCCGTTATCGATCAACGTGCTTTTGATAAAATTGCCGCCTATATTGATTACGCGAAAGGGCAAGCTGATGCTCAGATCATCACTGGTGGAAATTACGATAAATCAAAAGGATATTTTATTGAACCAACAACAATTGTTACTTCTAACCCGAAATTCCGAACAATGGTTGAAGAAATATTTGGCCCAGTACTCACGATTTACGTATACCCAGATGCACAATTTGAGGCAACACTTGAATTACTCGACCAAACATCAGAATATGCTTTGACAGGTTCAATCATTTCCACAGATCGCTATGCCATTCAATTGGCCACCACTAAATTGGCCAATGCGGCGGGTAATTTCTATATCAATGACAAACCAACAGGTGCAGTTGTTGGCCAACAACCTTTTGGAGGGGCCCGTGGTTCTGGTACCAACGATAAAGCCGGCGCTGCCATGAACCTATTGCGTTGGGTTTCAGCAAGAACAATCAAAGAAACTTTTGTTCCACCAACAGATTATCGTTACCCTTTCCTCGGTTAACACGATGAAATACAGTTTTGTTATTCTGTTCCTATTTGTCTGTTTTGGTAGCAGCGCTCAATGGCGCTGGTACCTGCAGGCAGAAATTGGCGCCAATAAACAAGAGTTTGAACAAGTCTATGCCCTAAGTCAGCAGCCTTTTGACCCTCAGTCTTTCTGGAAAGCCACTGCCGGCGGCGAAGTTCAAGTTGGCTATACTTTTTTAAAGCTCATGACCCTTTACAGTGGTTTAGGCTATGCACATCAAAATTTAGCTTATCAAAGTACCGAATGGGCCACAGACCAAAACGGTTTATCTTACTTGTTGCTTTGTAATAAAGTCGCTTCGGGCGAGTTGCTTACCTTACCATTGGGCTTAGAATTAAAAGTGCTCAGTGTACACGCAGGAGGTGGCTTGCAATACCGTTACCGCGTCCAAGGTCAAATGCAAAAAGATTTCTATGCGTATTATCCTGGCGCACCCGAGCCAATTTTATTGAGCACCGAGATAGGTGAACACACCCAAGCCAAATTGGATATGGGGTATTTTGCCTATTTACAATGGAATCCCGTCAAAAGAATTGGCATCAGGGCCTCAGCTTATCGCGGTTTCAGGGACCTTAGCAACGGAGTAGAGGTGGGTGCATTCAATGAATGGCAGCAATTATTCAATAAAGAAAGTTTGGCCCTGAAAAATCTACAATTCAATATTGGTCTCAATATCAGGTTATCAGATTAATATGCTAGTTTGAATGCACTTGGTAAAAGTGCTACTTTCTAGGTCAACGAATATAAAGGTATATTAAATGAAATTATATTGGCTTTTTACATTTGTACTCGTTATTTTATTTCAAACCGAAAAACACGATTTACGTGTGACTGTTAAGGGGATAAATAGCAGTAAGGGCCTGATTGAATTTGCATTATACAAAAATCCGGATGTTTTTACGCAAGCGGGTAAAACGCATCGATTGGCAAGGGTAAATGCCCAAAAAGGAGAGGTGAGTTTTGTGTTTTCGGATCTTGATCCAGGAAAGTATGCTATCGTGGTTTACCACGATGAAAATCAAAATAAAATTTGCGATAAAAACTTCTTCGGGATACCTACAGAAGCCTATGCCTTCTCAAATAATGTGAGGCCTAAACTGAGTGTGCCCTCTTTTGAAGATTGCGCGGTTCAATTGCAGCAAAACAAAAGCATTGCTATTCAGATGGTGTATTGAATCAAGTCTCTGATACTACTGTTCAATTTTTACCTTTCAAAAGTTCTTGTACAATAGTTTCAATTTGTTTTAAAATTGCGTTGCCATCGTTCACGATGATATAATCGGCGAGTCTTAATTTTTGTTCATCTGACCATTGAACCTGGATCCGTTTTTCAATTTCTCGAATAGAAAGACCATCTCGGGTGGCAACTCTTTGAAGTCGCAATTCAATTGGAGCAGTTACCAAAATGTTCGCATTCAAATGCAAGTAGGCCCCAGTTTCAAATAAAATAGCGGCCTCATTGAAAACTAGTTCGGCACTTTGTTGGGCTGCCCAGTCCTCAAAAGCAGCTCTTACCTTTGGATGCACCAGATTTTCAATTTTTTCTTTTAAGGAGGGATTTTCAAAAATTGCCTGAATCAATAGGTCTTTTTTGAAACCAGTTGCGTCATACAACTCATTGCCAATAAGTGCAATTAATTCAGATTTAAGTACCTGATGCGTATCATATAGCGCTTTGGCTTCTCGGTCTGAATAAAAAACAGGATAGCCCATGTGTTCTAAAACACGGGCAATTAAGCTTTTTCCAGCGCCAATACCGCCGGTAATACCGATCCGTAACATCCCTCGAAATTAGGAAAAGAAAGTTGTAAATTTGCACTATGCCAAAGAAAGAATGGTTTGCCGAGTGGTTTGATTCGCCTTATTATCATTTGTTATATCAAAATCGAAATGATGACGAGGCCAAAGTTTTCATAGAAAAACTTTGTGCTTATCTTCAACTTCCTCCTCAATTAGCGGTCCTCGATCTTGCTTGCGGAAAAGGGCGTCATTCCATCACACTTTCAAAACTTGGTTATCAAGTTACAGGTGCAGATTTAGCACCCAATAGCATTCAGTTAGCCAAAGAAGCCCAAGCGGCTTTGGCCCTTACAAACCTAGATTTCATTGTACACGACATGCGTCAGCCCATTGCTAACAATCGTTTTGGGGCGGTTTTCAATTTGTTTACAAGCTTTGGCTATTTCGATGACCTCCATGACAACCAACGCGTATGCACTGCAATTGCCAACATGCTCGAGCCCGATGGTGTTTTGGTCATTGATTTTCTGAACGCACAAAAAGTTATCGCAAACTTAGTGGAATCTGAAACAGTCATGAGGGGTGAAATCCGTTTTGACATCAAAAGATGGGCAACAGCAAGCCACATCTACAAACAAATCGAAATTCAAGACCCACAACAAGAAAGCCTTATTGGCCCTTTCACGGAGCGCGTACAAGCCCTAAGTGTTGCAGATTTTCAAGCGCTTTTGGCGCCAAATTTTGAACTCATTGCAACTTTAGGAGATTACCAGCTAGAAACTTTTGACGAAGCAAACAGTGAGCGCCTCATTCTTATCGCTAAAAAGAAACCATGAACTTTTACGTTATTCAACTCTTATTAATCTGCTCCGTTGTTTTTGGAGGCTCGGTTGTCAGTTATTTCAATGCAACCAACAAGAACCAATACACTAAGTTGGCTTTGGCTTTCAGCGGAGGTTTCTTATTGGCTGTCATTTTTCAGCACTTGTTGCCCGAATTGTACGGGGCTCACGAAGGTCATGCGCATCAAGCGCATGGGGCCTTACCCGTTTTTCAAGTGGGCATGTATATTTTACTCGGATTTTTAGTCCAGTTGGTGCTAGAATATTTTTCAGGTGGGATCGAACACGGACACGTTCATGTGCATAAAGGCCAGGCCATGCCCTGGACACTTTTTGTATCACTCTCTGTACATTCAATCATTGAAGGAATTCCGCTGGGCAATATGCTGATTGTAGGCATAGATTTGGAGGGTCATTTTTTACCTTGGAACGGCAGTTTCTTTTGGGGAATAGTATTTCATCAAATCCCTGTAGCAATTGCACTTATGACCTTATTATTAGCTACTCGCTTATCTAGAAAAAAGGCTTGGATTATTTTGCTAGCATTTGGACTCATGACACCTCTTGGTGTATTGATTGGCCTCGGAGTAAGTACTGATCAATTAGGGCTGAATGTCAATATGATTTTAGCAGTGGTGGTTGGTATGTTTTTGCATATCTCAACCACCATTATCTTTGAAACCACAGAAAACCACAAGTTTAATTTATTGAAGCTTGTAAGTATTCTAGTGGGTGTAACCCTTGCATTAGGGTTGTTTTAAAATGAATTGATTTTTAGAACGGAAGATCGTCGTCGTCTTCTGAGCTTGCTGCGCCGGTACCAGGTAGTGGATCCGCGTCAAGAGACATTGCTGATGGCCCTGCACTTGGCATTCCCATTCCTTGACTCTGACCTTGTTTTTCGATGCGCCAAGCTTCAATGGTATTAAAGTACTTGACCTCGCCTTGAGGTGATGTCCATTCGCGGCCGCGTAGATTAAACGAAACTTCAACGTTATCATTGACATGAAATTGGTCAAGGATGTTGCATTTGTCTTGGGTAGCCTGAAATAGGATATCTTGCGGATACATTGAAGTTGTGTCTGTTACTACGAACTCGCGCTTCTGAAATTTATCTGAGATTTTTTGAGTGTCTTGAATGACTTTGATGGTTCCGGTAAATTTAAACATGGAAATAGTTGTTTGTTAGTTGTTAAAGGATAAAAGTGTAAGCCAAGCGGCTTCTAATTCGTTTTGAGTAAGCAGTTCTTTGGCTCTTAGGTGCAGGGCTTGTTCTAAAGCAAGTGCGTCGTCTTCGAGCTCAAGAAAGAGTGGTGCCAATTCAATGAGTTTGTATTCGTTGACGTCAGTTTCATTCGGAAGAGCCTCAATGCCTGCCAACTGTCCAAGGTCATTGGCGCTGAGAATTTTGCTGCTTTTGATATCTTGAGGCAAGGCGTCGTAGCCTATACCGCATGTGGTAATTGGTTTTTTAATTTCAAACATAGAGTTTTGATCGGCGCGGCAATACCAATCACCGCCCATGCGGGCAACGAGGTCAATTTTATGTTGATCAATGAGGCCTTGTTCGTTGAGAATAGAAGGATCAATGTACATTTGAACAACTTCACAGATGATGAGGTTGCCCGCTCCTCCTTCTTGGCCAAGTTCAATGATGTCATTGACCTTGCATTCGAACTGTACTGGTGCCTCAGCTACTCTGTGTGGTTTGATTTTTTCTGATGGCAAAGCAGTGAAACCTGCTTTGATGAATTCGTCAACCTCAGGGGCGTATGGTGAGCTAGCCAAACTCATTTGGTGGACCATTTGGTAATTGACCACATTGATAACGACTTCTGGTACAACTTTTACGTTGTTGTAGGTGTCTTTGCTTTGCCCTGTGCGGCCAGACCTAGCTGGTGAAAACACCAAAATTGGTGGGTTCGCGCTGAAGACATTGAAAAAACTAAACGGCGCTAGATTAGGCTGGCCCTGAGCGTCAATAGTAGACGCAAAAGCAATAGGGCGCGGGCCAATGGCACCAAGCAAAAGTTGGTGCAAACGCTGAATTGGTAAATCTTTTGGATCGATGCTTTGCATAGAAAACCAAAGTTAGCCAAAATTCGTAAATTGGCGTTGTGATTTTACGTACAATCAGTTGTCTTTTGTGCCTTTTCTTGGGTGTTCAATCCTTCGCTCAAAACAAGCGCAATGCTTCGGGGAAACGCGATGGAAAATGGGTATTTACTGGCAAAGATTTTCCGCAATCGGGTGTTTCAAAGGATACAAAAGTGGAGGAGGGGTATTATGTCAATGGCAGAAAACAAGGCCAATGGACCAAATACCACAAAGATGGCAAAACCCCCAAGCTGAAGGGAAATTACACAGATAACAGACCAGAAGGGCAATACACACGTTACCATTCCAATGGAAAGATCGCCGAGCAAGGATCTTTTGGTAAAAACGGCTACAAGGGCCCGTTAGTCAGGTATTATGAAAATGGGCAGGTAGCCTACAAGGCAAATTTTAACAATGAAGGACAAGAAAGTGGCTTGGTGCAACACTTTCATCCTAATGGAAGGCTAGCTCTTAGCTACACAGTAAAAGCTGGCGAGGTGCGCGGTAAAGTTGCGCGTTATGATACCAACGGTCAATTACTAAGTTCGTTTCAAATAGACGAAACAGGAAAAATTGGTGCCGCTCAGAAGGCCAGTCCGAAACAAGTGCAAACAACGCCCCAAGTTACCCGTGTTCCTGATGCAGCAATTTATCCACCACACTTGACGAATCCCAAAATGAAAGGCTTGCGCTTTGTTCCAAATGGCTACAACAAAGTGTACAATGCCAACGATGAAATTTGGATGGATGGCGAGTTTAAAAATGGTCAATTATTTGATGGAAAGGTCTACGACTATGACCAGGATGGCATTTTGCAGAAGGTCCGTATTTTTAAAAATGGGAAGTATCATTCCGAAGGACAACTCTAATTGTGGGGTTTTATTAATTTTACCCCCAAATTTTACGCATGAAAGCATATGTATTCCCTGGTCAAGGAGCTCAATTTACAGGAATGGGCAAAGACCTCTACGAACAATCAGAACTTGCCCGCAACCTTTTTGCAAAAGCAAATGAAATACTTGGCTTCGATATCCAACAAATTATGTTTGAAGGATCCGAAGAAGCCCTCAAGCAAACCAATGTCACCCAACCAGCGATCTTTTTGCACAGTACTATTTTAGCGGCTTGCTTAGGTGATGCTTTTCAGCCAGACATGGTGGCAGGGCACTCGTTAGGCGAATTTTCAGCACTTGTTGCCAACAAAACGCTCTCTTTCGAAGATGGTCTGCGTTTGGTAGCCCAACGCGCAGCTGCCATGCAAAAAGCTTGTGAACTTGAGCCGTCAACCATGGCTGCTATTTTAGGACTCGAAGACGACGTCGTAGAAAGCATTTGTGACAAAATTGATGGCGTTGTGGTTGCAGCCAATTACAATTGCCCGGGTCAGTTAGTCATTTCTGGTAGTGTCGCGGCTGTTGAGGCAGCATGTGCAGCGCTTACCGAAGCCGGCGCAAAACGCGCCCTCATTTTACAGGTTGGCGGGGCCTTTCATTCTCCGCTCATGGAGCCTGCCCGTGAAGAATTAGCTGCTGCAATTGAGGCCACACACTTTTCAACGCCAAGTTGTCCAGTTTATCAGAATGTCAATGCACAAGCTGTTACAGATCCAGCTCAAATCAAAGCCAATTTGGTTACCCAGCTCACAGGCGCTGTCCGCTGGACGCAAATCATGCAAAATATGCTTGCTGATGGTTGTTCAGAGGTCATTGAAGTGGGTCCGGGTAAAGTTTTACAAGGCTTATTTAAAAAGGTAGATCGCGAAATTCCGACCTCGAGCGCTACTATTACGCATTAATTTTTGTGGAAAAATAGGAACATAAGCATCTTGATTAAAAACATGCTTATGAAAAACTTATTTTTCGTGTGGACGCTCGTAGCAGCCATAAACACAGTTGCCCAATCAGGAACCGGCGATGTCATTGGTACTTTCGTCAATTTTTCGACTCAACAGCCAGTAGTAGGTGCCAAGGCCATGATCCGAGAAAACGGGCATGTTTATCTAGCACTTTCCAATGAAGAAGGCAGATTTCGGATTGTCGGTGTACCGGCAGGCACCTACAAAGTAGCGGGTTACTTTCAAAATGACAGCACTGAAAAAGTTACTGTCGAGGTGCTTATAGATGCCTACGGAAATGCAGGCACCGTTTATTTTCAATCAAAAATTCAGCAAACAGAGGCCATTCGTGTAGGGGGCGGACGCTACGAAAAAGCGCGCATACAAATCAGCGAGGTGCCCATGATGACCATCAGTTCTAAGCAAATCAAATATAGGTCAGATAAATTCAGTGTGGTGGATATGGTGGCCAACTCTAATTCTGATATCAAAAAAGACGAAGACGGTGGGCTCATGTTCAGAGGCGCTAGAAAAGGCGACATGATTTACATGCTCGATGGCATTAAGTCTAACGAGGTATTCAATGTGCCAAGCAGTGCCATTGGCAGAATTACCGTTTACACAGGTGGTTTGCCCGCAAAGTATGGCGATACCCTGGGTGGAGCAATAATTTTAGAAACCAAAAGCTATTTTGATTTGTACCGAGAATGGGAAATCAACCAACCTGATTAACCGAGTTCGGGTGCTTTATCGTAGGTGATTTTCCATAGAAATAATCCTTGAGCAGGCGCAGAGCTAAAGGCCTCAGCACGATCTTTGGCAGCGATGATTTCTGGAAGAGCGGAGGCTTTTATTTTTCCGAGCCCAACTTCAACAAGTGTTCCAACAATGGCACGCACCATATTTCGTAAAAATCGGTTGGCAGTAATTTCAAAATAGATACCGTTGTCAGTTAGGTGCCATTGAGCGGCAAATACTTCACAGATATTGGTTTTGACATCTGTGTGTAATTTTGCAAAAGAACCGAAATCTTGTTGTCCTAGCAAATACTTTGCTGCTTCGTTCATGGCAGCGACATCTAGAGAACTTTGTTGATACCAGCTGGTATTAATTTTAAAAGGGTTTTTTTGGTGATGGATAAAGTAACGATAAGTGCGTTTGCTCGCATCAAAACGCGCATGAAGATCAGGTGCTGTTTGCCAAGCTTCAAAAAAAGCAATTGCCGGCGGTGTCATGCGGTTGAGTTTAAAAACGAGCTGTTGAGGTTCCCATTGGAGCGGAAGGTCTGCATGCAAGAAATACTGTTGCGCATGAACGCCGGCATCAGTACGGCCGCAGCCCACAACTTCTATTGGGATATTTCCGTGAAGTTTGGAAAGCGCTGTTTCGATTTCTTCTTGCACACTTGTAGCATTTGGCTGAATTTGCCAGCCATGATAAGCACTGCCGTCATATGCTAATGAGAGAAAATAACGCGGCACTATTCAGATTTTGGGGTAAAAAATACAGCTGGTAGCGTAGTAAGCGGTGCTTCGAATAAGTTGTAGCTAAAAACTCCGTCGAGTTCACTAACGCTGGCCCAAACGATTTTTTTCAATTTTGGATAAAACTGAAAGTGGGTATCATCTAGCGAGCTGTTAATTTGTACACCTAAATTTTGTGGTGCTGACCAATTGTCAGCGTCGCGGTGGCAATAAAAGAGGTCGTAGCCGCCCATGCCAGGGTGTGTGTCAGAGGCAAAAATTAGCCATTGTCCGTCGGGGCTTACATACGGAGTGGTTTCTCTTCCTTCGGTATTGATGCCCTGTGGAAGTGCTTTCGCTGTTTCTTCCCATATACCATTGTTGTTTTTGACAACAAATATTTCTGTGGCATATTTCTCTGCTTGTCGGTCTGAAACGAAATAGATTTCTTGGAAAAAATCGCCATTTTCTAACCAAATGGTATCGGTTTGGGTTGCGGAACCTTCAAAAAAACTCATATTGAGCCCGGGAATATTCTTGATGATTTGTTTGTCGTCCCAGCTGCCCGGTTTTTCAGTACTGAGCACAAAAATATCTGAGCTTTCGGTATTTTGTTCAACTGATGCAGTAGTATTTACTGTGCCCAAAGCAACCAAGCCATCTGTAGAAATATAAGATAAAGCGTCAAAACCTTGCGTATTCATGAGCTCGTAGTGTTCGAATAATTTTTCCCAGTTTCCTGCATTATTGGGATCTGGTTGGGCCTCGTAAATATCTTCGAAATAGCGTTGGTCATCGGGGTTGAGGTTGGCGCCTTTAGTATCCGGGTTTCGAGATGTGTAGTAAAGATGACCATTGATTGGGTGCAGTACTGGGCCATATTCATCATATTTAGTATTTAGATTTATACCCAATAAAGTTCTTCTCAGTGAAACAACAGTATCTCCGCCCTCTAGGCGAAGTGCAAATTCACATTGTTGCTGAATCGTTTCTAAACCCAATGTTTTGTAGTCTTTTTCGTTTTTGAGTAATTTTTTTGCAGCTGATAATTGATCCAATGCTTCATGGTAATAACCTAAGGCCACATTTATTTGTGCCGCTAAAAAGTGCTGATCGGGGCTTACCTTAGCACCCATGTAAGCGATTGCTTTTTCTATGTGGGTTTTGGCATCGCGGTAGGCGCGCAGTTCGAATTCTGAACTTGCTAGCCAGAATAATGTTTCGGTATTCGAAGAATCAAGGTTGTATGCCTGACTCAGCATCATGTAAGCATTTACGCTTTGGCCTTCGTTAAAAAGCGTGATGGCATTTGCAGTGTAATGTTTGGCTTGTCTGACGTTTTTTTTAGAAATTTCTTGTGCCTGGCCCAAGAACGAGATGATAAGAAACAGAAAAAGAGCTCTCATGGGGTCTGAAGTATTATGGTGGGTTAAAGATACTCAAATTCAAGCAGGCAATTTCTTATCTTTGTTAGAACTTCTTATTTACAATTATGCAGCGTATTTTATGTTTTACAAGTATCCTTTTACTTTTCAGTGCTTGTTCGTATAGCCAACAAGAAACTGATCCTAAAACTCCAGACTACGCTGAGTGGGTAACCCTGACAAAAGGGATGGAATACCGTGAAATCGATGCGCCACAAAAGTCGTTTATCGGAGATTCCAAAATTTCTATATTAAGAATGGATCCGCAAGTCTTCCATTTTGACCTCTACACCGCTACTCAATTTGATTCCATACCTCGCGATTTACATACTTGGGCAGATACCTTTGAGCTCTTGGTTGCTTTCAATGCGGGTATGTACAATTTGGCCAGGCCGCTACAAAGTCGCGCTTATTTGAAAAATGGTGCGCATCTCAACAATGGCAAATTGCTAGAAAATTTCAATTTGATGCTGGCATTAGGGCCAAAGCCAAATAGCCAACGTTCCAATATAGAAGTGCTCGACTTAACTTGTGCCAATTGGGAACAAGAACAACAAAATTTTTCTGGCTTTGCTCAAGGTTTAAGAATGATAGACTGCAATGGCAATCCAATGAATTGGCAAAAGAAAGTTCAATCATGTAGCATGCTCATTGCTGCCGAAGATCAAAAAGGTTGGTTCTATCTTATTTTTACGCGTTCGCCCTATACGCACAACCAAATGATCAATTTTATGATCGGTATGCCGTATGGTTTGCACGATGCCATTTATTTGGAAGGAGGTCCTGAAACAAGTTTATTGATTGATGTCAATGGCCATTGCATCGAAAAAGTTGGTTCTTGGGTTTCCACTACCTGGGAACGCAATGACAACAATCATTTTTGGCGTCTTCCGAATATTGTTGGGGTCCACCGTTAAATTCAGTTTTGTTTTTACTGCTTTTCAAAAATTGATAAAAATCAGGTTTTTTAGGCCGCAGAACTCATTCTTTTTCTTTCTGATATGCTGCAACTTTGTATTGTTCGAAAGAGCACTACTGGTTTTTCATATTTAACAACTGTAAAACATTCAAAGTAAAGAGGAACAATCAGAGCATGGGTTTAGTAATCAATTTTTTCCTCTTGAAACAGTAGTTAGAAAGGGTCATCGTAATAGATGGCCCTTTTTATTTTTCAAAGAAATCAGGATAGTGCAGTACTTGTTGTTGACGACCCGTTTGAAATGAATGTTGCAACATAGCATTGGCAAGTTCATGTGCTTTAACACTATGATATTTCATGGCTTTCTGATTCAATAGGCTATCGAGAAATGGGCTGATCCATTGTGCCAATTTTTCACCGAATCTTTTTTCTGGACGTTCGCCGATCAATAAAGCTGGCTGGTAGATATATGTTCTTTCAAAGGTCAATGCGAGTAAGTCTTTTTCAATTTCACCTTTGAGTCGATTGTAAAATATTTTGGCTTGAGGATCTGCGCCTATAGCGCTAATTAAATGCACTTCGGCAACACCGGCATGTTTGGCAGCACCTGCCGCAGCGAGTGTCATGCCGTGATCGATTTGGCGGTAAGCATCTTGGTTTGGCGTTTTCTTTTTTGTGGTGCCAATACAGCAATACAGTGCATCGGCATTTTCAAAAATTGCGGCATCAGGTTGTGATAAATTAGTTTCAAAGACTTTGATTTTAGCGTCCTCAAACTGGAGTGACCTCCGAGCTAATACGCGGATTTCAGCAACATTTTGATCTTGACAAAGTAGCTCAATAAGTGTTGAACCTATCAAACCTGTACCACCCAAAACAACAACAATTTTCGACATGCTCAAAAATACTTATAATATGCATAATGAAGTGTTATCATAATACTACACTAATTGAATAGTACTACTATTATTTTTGCAGCAAATTACTTTTATGAATTTAGTTGATCGTTTTCAAATCCCTGTGTTGTCGCAGATTGCACTACGCGATCCGCAAACGACAAATTTGGGCAAGCGAATCATTGATTGCAGCATTGTATTATTTGATGATCTAGGATTTGAGCACTTCACATTTAAGAAGTTAGCTCAGGTTGCCGGCACTACTGAAGCTTCTGTATATCGTTACTTTTCAAGTAAGCAAAAACTACTGCTTTATTTGGTGAATTGGTATTGGGGAAGGTTGGAGTGTAAACTTTTACTCGAGGCACAGGCAGATAACCCACGAGATCGTTTAGAAAAATCGCTGCAAATCGTACTCAACTCCAAAACAACTGATTTAGCATCAAGTAATGAACGCAGGCTGCAACGCATCGTTATTCATGAAGCGCCTAAAGTTTTCCTTACAAAAGTTGTCGACAGCGATCATGAAATTGGCTATCACCAAACTTATGCCGACGTAGTGGATTTCATGGCAACTCTGATCAAGGCCTACAAACCCAATTGCCAATATGCACAAATGCTCGTCACAACCATATTAGAAGGAAGTCTGCAACAACGATTTTTTGCGCAGCACTTACCTGAAGTCACCAACAGTTCTGAACAAGAAGATGCGGTGGCTGTTTTTTACCGTCAACTATTATTTAATTTTCTAGATCATGAATAAAGATATCAGCAAACCATTTCAACGTTTTTGGGCTATCTTGAAGCCCGATCAACGCGATATCCGAGACATCTATCTTTTTGCAATTGTTGGTGGAATTTTAAGTCTTGGATTGCCACTTGGCATTCAGGCAATTATCAATTTTGTTCAGGCAGGAAAAGTAAGTACATCTTGGTTTTTGTTAGTGGGCTTAGTTGTCATCGCAATTGGTTTTTCAGGGTTCATGAACATTGCCCAATTGCGCATCACAGAAAATCTGCAACAGCGCATTTTCTCTAGATCTGCACTTGAATTTGCTACGCGAATCCCGTCCATCCAACTCAAAGAATTGCTCACCCGCTATGCGCCAGAATGGACCAACCGATTTTTTGATACCTTGACCATCCAGAAAGGGATGTCAAAGTTGCTCATAGATTTTACAGCAGCTTCGTTGCAAATCTTTTTTGGGCTGATTTTGCTCTCTTTTTACCATCCGTTCTTTATTATTTTTGGCTTCGCCTTACTCTTGCTACTCATTTTCATCTTTAGGTTAACCGCGAAAAGAGGCTTTGTCAGTAGCTTAGAAGAATCTAAATACAAGTACAAAGTTGCCAATTGGTTAGAAGAAATTGCTAGAAACCGCATCAGTTTTAAATTTTTAGGGCAGCGCGGCATTTTGCTCAACCGCACAGATAGCTATTTACAGGGCTATTTAAAAGCCAGAGAAACGCATTTTAAAATTCTTGTTCAGCAGTACAAATACCTCATTGCTTTCAAAGTATTGATTGCATTGGCTTTACTCATCATCGGTGGCCTACTCGTACTTTCACAACAAATGAATATTGGTCAATTTGTTGCTGCAGAAATCATCATCGTTCTGGTGCTCAACTCTGTCGAGAAGCTGATCGTGAGCCTTGAAGTAGTCTATGATGTACTTACGGCCATTGAAAAAATTGGTGAAGTAACAGATTTAGCGCTCGAAAATAAAGAAGGTTTAAAATTTGATGCGAATCGAGCAAATTTATCTGTAACCCTGCAAGAAGTGAGTTATCAGACAAGTTGGAGTAAAACTTTATTATTTGAAAAGCTGAATTTAGAGCTTGAGGCAGGGAATTCGTATTTGTTAGTTGATCCAGAGGGTCACCGTGGCCAAAGTCTTTTTTTACTGATCTCTGCAATCACTGAACCCCGAACAGGTGCTGTATTGATCAATGGTATTCCGACAACAAATATCCAGGTAAACACCCTGCGTAAGCATATTGCCACGTGTTTAAAGCAGGATCATTTGATCTATGGTTCTGTTTTCGATAACCTCACAATGGGCAGAGATATTTCAAATGATGAAGTCATTACGCTCTGTGAGCAAATAGGTTTGGCTCCACTTATCCTTAACCTTCAAGATGAATATGAAACCATATTAAATCCGGAGGCTGGAGCTTTGAACCGTTCATTGGTTTCATTGATTTTAATTGCGCGTGCCTTACTTTCAAAACCCCTTTTGTTTTTATGGGATACTCATTATCAATTTATCACGATAAACCAGCAAAATAAAGTCTTTGATTACATTAAAAGCAATTGCAATTGTACGGTAATCCTGACGGCAACAACTGACCAATTAAAAGAAAAAGTTGCAGCAACAATTTTTCTCAGTGAACAATAATTTGAATAGTTAAACCATAGCAGCGATGTTAAACTTATCTCCAAAAAATCCAAACCCAATCAATATAGATGGGCTTCAGGTACAAGAAGTCTTAAAAGCGCCATCTCAAAAGCTTTTGCGCCGAACAATTTACATATTATTATTTGCAGTCGGAATCATTCTATTTTTACCTTGGACGCAAAACGTGCGCTCAAACGGCAAGATTCTGACGCTACGGCCAGAACAGCGTCCGCAGACCATCAATGCGGTGATCGCCGGACGAATTGAAAAATGGTTTGTCAAAGAAGGTGACTTAGTCAAAAAAGGTGATACAATCATGTTTCTTTCCGAAATCAAAGATGCCTATTTTGACCCACAGTTAGTAGGTAGAAGCCAACAGCAGCTTAAGAATAAAGAAATGAGTGTGGTTTCCTACGGTGACAAAGTCCTTTCCCTCGACAAGCGTATTGATGCGCTCATCGAAACCGGTAAATTGAAGGTAAAGCAGGCAAAAATCAAGGCCCAACAGGCGCAGTTGAAATTGAAGGCAGATAGCATCGAGAACCAGGCTGCATTGCTGAATTTTCAAATAGCAAAGGAACAATACGAACGCTTTGAAAAACTCTATAAAGAAGATCTGAAATCAAAAACAGAATTGGAGGTCAGAAAAGTGGCCTACCAAAGAGCGCAAGCCTCCATGATTGGCGCACAACAAAAATTACTGCAGAGCAGAAATGACATTATCGATGCCAAAGTTGAGCTCAATTCAGTAGAAACTAAGTTTCAGGATGAAATAGCTAAAGCGGAGTCCGATAAATTTACCGCATTGTCAAGTATGTATGAAGCAGAAATTGATGTCAGCAAAATGCAGAGCCAAGTAGCCAACTATTCAATCCGAAATGGCATGTATTATATTTTGGCTCCGCAAGATGGCCGCATCACAAAGACGCTTTCAAGTGGAATTGGTGAAACTATCAAGCAAGGAAGTGCCATTGCCACCATCATGCCAACTAATTATGATTTGGCCGTTGAAATGTTTGTGCGCCCAATGGATTTGCCTTTGATTGAGGTCGGGCAGCACGTGCGCATTCAATTTGATGGTTGGCCGGCAATTGTGTTCTCAGGTTGGCCAAACACAAGCTACGGAACCTACGGCGGCACTGTTTTTGCCATCGATCAATTTGCCAATGAAAATGGCGAGTTCCGAATACTTGTAGCACCAGATTCTCGAGATAAAAATTGGCCAGCTGCACTCAGAGTCGGTGGTGGCGCTTATTCGATGTTATTATTAAAAGATGTACCCATCTGGTATGAATTATGGCGCAATGTCAATGGATTCCCACCTGATTACTACAAAACAAGCAACACAAAAGAAAAAACAAGTTCGCAAA
Source organism: Flavobacteriales bacterium (assembly GCA_046073985.1). Lineage (GTDB taxonomy): Bacteria > Bacteroidota > Bacteroidia > Flavobacteriales_D > Crocinitomicaceae > UBA952. Next base: position 35,308 of record JBJTNI010000027.1, read on the forward strand.
CAAAGAAGGATGAAAAATAAATTGTGGATATACTGGTTGCTCATTTGCAGTCCAGTTTTAGTTTGGGCTCAAGAGCATACCATTCGCCCTGAGGCTTTTTTATTAAAAGTTTTGGAACAACATCCTTTAGCCAAGCAAGCCAATTTAATCCCTGAATTTGCTGAAACCTATGTTTTGAAAGCTAGGGGAGGTTTTGATCCAAAAATCTCATACGATCTTAATCAGAAATATTATGGCGATAAACTTTATTACAGTTTGTCAGATGCACAACTTAAAGTACCTACTTGGTATGGTTTGAGTCTGAAGACAGGGCTTGAACAAAATAGAGGACAATACTTGGATCCTCAAGGTGCCACCCCACAAAATGGACTTTGGTATGGCGGAATTGCTGCAAATTTAGGGAATGGATTATTGATCGATGAGCGCAGGGCAGAACTCCGTAAAGCAACAATTTTTCAGCAGAGTAGTGCCCTTGAAAAAAGATTGGCCCTAAATGAACTGCTCTTTGAGGCTGGGTACGCTTATTGGGATTGGTTTGAGCAATTTCACAATTTAATCATTTTAAAAGAAGCACTCGATGTTTCGGCTGTGCGTTTGAAGGCCATTCAAAGAATGGCTGAATTAGGCGATCGCCCAGTCATTGATACAGTAGAGGCGGCCATTCAATATCAAACAAGGGCAGCTGCTTATACTGAACAATTAACAGCATATCAAAGTGCCAGTGCAACAATCAACCGATTTTTATGGCAAGCAAATGGTGTGCCTCAAGAACTTAATGAATTGGCACAGCCTTTACCCATAGATACAGTAGTACGACAAAGGGCCAAACTCATCCATTCAGGGCCAATCGATTCACTCGTTCAAGGACATCCTTATTTGGCCATCATTGATTTCAAACTTGAGGCCTTGGATGTCGAAAAGAAGTTTGCCAAAGAACAACTCAAACCCATTTTAAGTGTCAATTATAATTTCTTAAATGAGCCCATTCAATACAATCCTTTTGCGCAGTTTTCGGCTAACGACTACAAATGGGGAGTTACTGCTCAAATGCCACTTATGTATCGAAAGGAACGAGCTGCTTACCAGCAAACGCAATTAAAGATTGATCAAACCCAATATGAACGATTGGATCAACAAGCAAGTTTAAAAGCGAAATTATCGGCCGCAAGGTTTGATTATTTAAATGCGCTTGCTCAAAAAGAAATTTATATAGAGAATGCTAAAAGTACCAGAAAATTATTGGAGGCTGAATTGAATTTATTCAGTACCGGCGAAAGTACGTTATTTATGATCAATGCCCGAGAAATGGCCGCGTTTCAGGCCGAATTAAAAGCAATTAATTACATCGCAAAAACAGAACAACTTTGGCTCAAGTGGCAGTTTTTACAAGCTACCCTAGTTCGATAATGCTAAAATATATCGGCATCCCAATTGCAATATTAAATGGGAAGGTCAAGCCTAATGCCATTGGAATATACAAACCTGGATCTGCTTTAGGAGCAGCAAGGCGCATTGCAGCAGGTACAGCAATATAGGAAGCGCTGGCAGCCAGCACAGAGAAAATAAAACGGTTTGAGGGGTCGTGAGTTACGAAGATCGATAACCAGGCTACCACAATGCCATTCAATGCCGGTATCAAGATTGCAAACAAGGCCATTGCCCAGCCATGTGTTTTAAACGATTTAATTCTTCGGGCGGTTGTCATGCCCATCTCAAGTAGAAATAAGGCTAAAAACCCTTTAAATATATCCGTTGTGAATGGAGCTATGTCCGCAGCTTGTTTACTATCAGAGAGAAGACCGATGACCAAGCTACCGATAATCATCAAGACGCTGCCATTGGCTATGGAGTGTCTGAGTAATTCTTTGAAGCCCATACTTGCTTTTGTGTTGTCATAAATTTTCAAAAGACTAACCCCCACAATAATAGCCGGGAACTCCATAAACGCCATGACTGCAACCATATGACCATTCAGCTTCAAGCCTTTGATTTCTAAAAAGGAAAGCGCTGCCACAAAAGTAACCGCACTCACAGAGCCATAGGATGCAGCAACAGCAGCCGCATTGGAAATGCCAATCCGTTTTTTGATGATGAAAAACGTGTAGAGCGGAATCAAGGCAGCAATGGCCATCCCAAAAACCAATGACCACCCAATTTCAGCCGACCAAGGACTGTGTTGTAATTCTTGTCCACCGCGAAAACCGATAGAAAACAATAGATATAGTGAGATAAACTTGAATGAAGATTCAGGTATTTCAAGGTCACTTTTTATAATTACGGCTAAGATTCCTAAAAGGAAAAATAGAATGGTAGGGTTGCTGAGGTCGTGTGTAAGGAATTGTAAATTCATCGATTCTTAATGATTTTGATTGATTTTGATTGATTTTGATTGATTTTGATTGATTTTGATTGTTTTTGATTGATTTTGATTGTTTTTGATTGATTTTGATTGATTTTGATTGATTTTGATTGATTTTTCATCCGAATAACTACGGATTGCAATTTTGGCAATATTGCGGATCCTCTTGAATTTTATCTTTTCTCGTGATCTTTTCCATATAATGACAGTGCTCACATGAAAAAACTTGAAAACGATAGCTCGAAGTAGGGCTACCACAGTACGCACATTCTAGTTCACCACTCAAACCCCGGACGGAAAAATCTGGGAAAGCGCATTGCGGACAAAAAGATTTTAATCGTTTGATGAGGTCTTCGGTAGCAAGTGCTATGTTTTTTTGTCGGAGCGGATTTTGATGGGCGCGTAAATCAGTTTCAATATGCCAATTTGGAAATTGGTACATGAGTGTATTGAGTATTTCTTGATCTTGAATCCCTTTTTGGATGATTTGATGGGTATGTAGATCTGTAAAAACCAAACCTTGTTTTGGAAAACCATTTTTCAAGAGAAAATCGGGTAGTTTGCTTAGTTCCTTGGAGTTGATTGCGTCATATGTCATTTCAGTACAGAGGCTTTTGGCATAAATTTCTATATGTCGATCTAAATCGATATAACAAAGCCATTCTTCGTTGGCGCCAATAAATGGAATACTCGGATGAGCCCCAAAAGAACCTTCACTTGCTAGCCCAACCCGCGCTCTGGCATGCGTCATTCCTGCCAGACACTTTTCCTTTACAGTTACCTTAGGGCCTTCTTTACGCGGAATTTCACCTGTAAAGGTGCCAAAGTGATCTGTATCAAAATGTTGTATTACCTCCACTTGGATCCCAATTTTCTCAAGGAGAGGAGCAATGATTTGCTCTTTATGATGCTTACTGATTAGCAATACTTTGGAGGCTAATACTTCCATGTATTTGAAGCTTTTGTTGGGAATGATTATTCGTGAATTGGTCTAAAAGTTTTGTCTTCATCTCCTTGAGTTCATCAATGCGCTGTAAGGCATACAAATCTTCTGTGCCAAACATTTCTCGATGTGCCGTTGTTTTACGGGTATGAAATGAGATCTTTTGCTGTAATAGATTGCAAATGAGATCCAAACCTTCTTCTACTGAGAATTCACCATTAATTAATTCAAAATGATTTTGCATCCATGTATTTTTCATGCAAATTTGGCACATTTATTGCATAAGTAAATATATAATAATAATATTTCAAGCATTAACAAACGTTATGAACTACACCCTCAATCAACTCCGCATCTTTTTGAAGATTGTACAAAAAGAAAGTATCACTCGTGCAGCTGAAGAACTTTTTTTAACACAACCTGCTGTTTCTATACAACTTAAAAACTTTCAAGATCAATTTGATATCCCGTTGACAGAAATTGTCAATAAAAGACTTTATGTCACTGATTTTGGAAAAGAAGTCGCTGCTGCAGCAGAAAAGATTTTGGAAGAGGTATATGCAATTAATTATAAAACAGCACAGTATAAAGGTCAGCTGAGTGGACGCTTGCGTATTAGTGTAGTTTCAACCGGTAAATATGTTATTCCATATTTATTGGCAGATTTCATGAAAGCACATCCTGGTGTAGAGTTGGTGCTCGATGTATCTAATCGTGCCAATGTAGCACTCAATTTAGAACGCAATGAAACAGATTTTTCGTTGGTTTCGGTTTTACCCGATCGACTCAATTTGGAGCAAATTACTTGTATGAAAAATCAATTGTTCCTTGTTGGAAATGCACCATTAAAGATCGATCAGAAAAATTGGAGAAAGCAACTCGAAGGCTTGACATGGGTCAAAAGGGAACTTGGTTCAGCCACTAGAAAGGCCATGGACGACTACCTTGCTAGTCATGAAATCCATGTCAGACGAAACATAGAGCTCACTAGCAATGAGGCTGTCAAACAAGCATTGATTGCAGGTTTGGGTTATTCAATCATGCCATTAATTGGTATTCGCAATGAATTGAAACTAGGTGATTTAACCATTATTCCAATCCCTGATTTACCAATAGAATCAACTTGGATGATTGTGTGGCCAAAAGGTAAAAAGCATAATGGCGTGGCTTTGGCATTCAAGTATTATTTGGAGCAAAATATGCCATCCATCATTGAAAAGTCTTTTGGTTTTATTGATGGTCTTTCTGCTGTTCCAAAATCCATTCGCTAACCCACTGCATTACCAAAGGGTCAAGGGTCTGATCAAGTGTTGCATATTCACTGAAATCACAACTCTTGCATTGCTGAAACAAATGATTGGCACCTTCAAGTAAGTAAAAAGTGCTTTTTTCCAATGATGCTTTAGTCATGTTGTTTCTGAAATCCGTTTGGTTACTCAAGGCAGGTACTTGTATATCTTTTGTTCCGTTAATGACTAAAAATGGCAGGTCTAACTGAGCTAAGTAAGTACTGCTTTGAAAGCTCAAAAATTCTCGGGCCCACGCATTATTAAAAAAGGCAGACATTTGTTCTGTGACATCTTCTTTGCTTGCGCCGTCCAGCATTTTTGACGGGATGCTATCCCAGCAACTACTCAACCATAGTTTGTATTTTTTCGAAAAATCGTTCTCAGTACTATTGAGAGCAATTTCGGCACCTTCTTGATAGAGTCGTTGATTCCAGCGGCTCTCATCTTCACCTAAACCACTTGCCTTAGGTATCAAATATTGTTGTTCAATCAATACCTCTTTACCACTGTTGCCTACTGAAGCTGCCTCAATGATTCCGTTAATGTCTTTTGTTTGAACTGCTGCTCTTAAAGCGGTCATGCCCCCTTCAGAATGCCCGTAAACATAAATCTTAGCCAAGGGAAATTCCTTCTTCAAGTGGTGCACAATAGCTAATAAATCGTTGGCAAAATCGGTTTGTGTTGCTTCTTGAAATTTCCCGGAACTTTTACCAACTCCTCGGTCGTCGTAGCGAAACGAGGCAATTTGATTGCGGCCTAGGTCATCAGCCAATACCCAAAAAGGTCGATGCCCTAAAATTTCACAATTGCGGTCTTGGGCTCCTGAGCCTGACACTAAAATCACTAAAGGAAAGCTAATATTTTTCTCAAATACAGGCATAATGAGCGTGCCTGCGATTTGGATTTTTTTAGCGGTTTTGACCAAAAGCTCTTGTGAAACATAAGGGAATGGTGCCTGTGGGTCTTGGAATTTTCCTGTTGCTGCCTTTTGTTCTTGAATCGTTTTATGGAAAATGGCATCCCAAGTCAGGCCGGATTGAGACATTTTCCCGACTAATGAATCGCCTTGTAATTTCCCACTATAAGTGAGCCCAATCATTTTCCAACTGAACCACAAACTATCCGAGAAAAGCGCGAAATCTTCCATTGTTTGTGGCTTCATTTTGGGCTGATCCGGAATACTAATCGTTATCGAACCATCGCGTCCGATTCCTTTGATTTCGAGATCCATGAGCAATGATTTTCCGGCTACCTGAAAATTACTGTGCCAGGTGCCTTGTATTTGTGAATAGGTTGTATTTAGAATAATTGTAAGGACAATTGTTAGTAAAAAGTAGTTTCGTTTCATACCTTGTTATTTTTCTATTATCAACTTTTTCAATTCAATCAATCAATCATTCAAACAACAAAACAAATAATCAATCATTCAAGCCCTAATCTCTATACTCTGGAAATAAAGATAGAATCCCAACTTCCGAAGCTTCGCAAATTCCTCGCTCGGTAATGAGTCCGGTAACTAGGCGTGCAGGCGTTACATCAAAACCATAATTAGCGGCATGTGTTGTTTCTGGGCAGATCAATACGGGCTCAATTTTTCCGGCTGCAGATTTGCCAATGACATATTTGACTTCATTTTGATCGCGTTCTTCTATCGGAATTTCTTTAATGCCATCATTGATAGTCATGTCAAGTGTAGTAGAAGGCAGCGCCACATAAAATGGGATTTGATTGTCTTTTGCAGCGAGTGCTTTTAAGTAAGTGCCAATTTTATTGGCAACATCGCCCTGACGCGTTGTGCGGTCTGTACCGACAATGACGAGGTCAACCAATCCGTGTTGCATAAGATGACCACCTGTGTTGTCCACTACAAGGGTATGAGCAACCCCGTGTTTGGTGAGTTCATATGCGGTTAAGTTAGCACCTTGGTTACGCGGCCTGGTTTCATCTACCCAGACATGAACGGCAATACCTTTTTGAACTGCTTGATAAATAGGGGAGGTAATGGTTCCCCACTCGATGCAGCCTAGCATTCCTGCATTACAGTGCGTAAGAATATTAACGGTTTCACCCTTCTTTTTTTCAGCAATTTGCTCGATTAAAGGTAAGCCATGTACGCCAATCATGCGACATGTTTCTATGTCTTGCTCTACGATATTTTGTGCTTCGTTCCAGGCTGCTTCTAGGAAGTCATCGGCTTCATCGAGGGCTTTTTGCATGCGATCTAGTGCCCAGAATAGATTAACTGCAGTTGGCCTCGAGGCGCGCAACACAGAAAAAGCTTCATCGAGAAAACTTCCATCATGTCCTTCGTTGATGAGTTCTCGTACGGCAAGAAAGATGCCATAAGCTGCTGTGGCGCCAATGAGAGGAGCACCTCTGACCGTCATGTTTCTGATAGCGAGGTCCGCGTCTTTGTAGGTTTGTAAGCGGACGACAACAAATTCATGTGGAAGTTGGCGTTGATCGATCACTTCGATGTCTCGTTCGGGTGTGGTCCAGATGGTTCTGAAATTTGTACTCATGAGAAAGGATTAAAAAAAAAGCCCGACGAGCGGGCTTTATATGTTTTAGAGGCCAAAAGCCGTTTTGACTTGATCTACGTAATCGAGTTTCTCCCAGGTAAAGAGTTCGACTTCGCGTGTTACTTGTTTGCCATCTGGCGCTGTAAAAGTTTTGGTAACCACTTCATTTTTACGACCCATATGGCCATAGGCAGCAGTTTCTTGGTAAATTGGGTTGCGCAATTTCAAGCGTTGCTCGATGAAGTAAGGTCTCATATCGAAGATTTGTCCAACTTTGACAGCGATTTCACCGTCTGTGAGCCCCACTTTAGATGTACCGTATGTGTTGACATACAGACCACAAGGTTCTGCTACACCAATGGCATAAGAAACTTGAACTAAAACTTCGTCACACAATCCAGCTGCTACTAGGTTTTTAGCAATGTGGCGTGTGGCATAAGCTGCAGAGCGGTCTACTTTGGATGGATCTTTTCCTGAGAATGCACCACCACCATGCGCGCCTTTTCCTCCGTATGTATCTACAATAATTTTACGTCCAGTTAAACCGGTGTCACCGTGTGGGCCGCCAATTACAAACTTTCCGGTTGGGTTGATATGGTAGGTTATGCTGTCGTTGAAAAGTGCTTGAATTGAAGCTGAAAGTTTCGCCTTCACGCGCGGTATTACGATTTCAATGATGTCTTTTTTAATTTTGGCAAGCATCACGGCTTCTTCAGCAAAGTCGTCGTGTTGCGTAGAAACAACGATAGTGTCGATGCGCTGCGGAACGTTGTCATCAGAGTACTCGATGGTAACTTGCGATTTAGCATCGGGTCTGAGGTAAGGAATGAGTGCTGACTCGTGGTTGCGAATCAAGGACATTTCTTCCAAGATTTTGTGAGCTAAATCTAGTGCAAGCGGCATGTAGTTTGCAGTTTCTTTGGTTGCATAACCGAACATCATACCTTGGTCACCGGCACCTTGGTCTTCAGGGTTTTGACGCTCTACGCCTTGATTGATATCTGAAGATTGTTCGTGAATAGCTGAAAGAATCCCACAAGAATTGGCGTCAAACATATATTCAGACTTGGTATAACCAATTTGACGGATGGTCTCGCGTGCAATTTTTTGAACATCTAGATATACCGTAGATTTCACCTCACCTGCCAAAACTACCTGCCCCGTTGTAACGAGGGTTTCACAGGCTACTTTTGAAGTTGGGTCAAAAGCCATAAAGTTATCGATGAGTGCATCGGAAATTTGATCCGAAACTTTGTCTGGGTGTCCTTCAGATACGGACTCAGAGGTGAACAAATATGCCATTAGTTGAAATTATTAGAGTGCAAAGTTACGAAATAAATTTACTTCCTTCTCGGACAACTTTACGAAGTAAAGGATTTGGTCGGTAGCGGTCTTCGCCGTATTCAGCAAAGAGTTTTTCAAGTCTTTCAAGCACCCATTCAGCTCCTAGTTCGTCAGCCCAAGCCAACAATCCTTTTGGATAATTGACACCTTTGGTCATTGCTAAATCGACTGCCTTAGGACTGGCTACTTGCATAAATACAGCATCTGCGGCTTCATTAATGAGCAGCACCAGGATGCGCTCAAAGATGTAAGTCCCTAATTGGGAATTTTCGTTGGCTACTGGAGTTGTAGAATTTGTACTGTAGTCATAGAAACCTCGGCCTGTTTTACGACCTAAAAAACCTGCTTCCATGTGTCTTTTTTGTGTGAACGACGGCTTGAAACGAGGGTCGTAGTAAAAAGCCGCAAAAACGGTTTCAGTAACGGTGTAATTGATATCGTTTCCGATGTAGTCCATTAGGGTAAAAGGCCCCATTTTGAAGCCGCCAACATGAGTCATGGCCCAATCGATCGTTGCAAAATCGGCAATGCCTTCTTCGTAGATTCTCAATGCCTCGCCATAGAAAGGTCTGGCTACCCGATTGACAATAAAGCCCGGTGTATCCTTGCAAACAACAACTGTTTTGCTCCAGTTTGAAATGAGTTCTTCAACAGAGCTAATGACTTGTGCTACTGTGGCTACACCCGGAATGACTTCTACAAGCGGCATAAGTGTTGCTGGGTTAAAGAAGTGAATTCCTAAAAAGCGACCTGGGTTTTCTAGGCAAGCACCAATTGATGCAATTGAAAGAGACGATGTATTGCTCGCCAATATACAGTTTGCGGTAACAATTTGCTCAATTTGCTTGAACAACTCGTGTTTCACCGCTATATTTTCGACGATGGCTTCAATTACTAATGCGGCTTCTTGATGCTCGTATAAATGCGTCGAGTAGCTGAGGTTAGTTTTTACTTCTTGTGCAAAAGCCTCGGTTATTTTGCCTTTCACTACGAGTTTGTCAAGGCTTGTATTGATTTGGTTTTCTGCTTTGAGCAGTTGCTCAGGGTTCGTGTCTGTCAAGACAACCTTGTGTCCGGCTTGTGCCGCTACTTGCGCAATTCCAGCACCCATAGTACCGGCACCTATTACACCTATTTGACTTTTCATATTTAGTGGCCTTTAAATTCGGGGTTTCTTTTTTCGAGAAATGCTTGTACCCCTTCTCGGAAATCATGGGTTTGCCCTGCTTGTGTTTGCAATTGTTCTTCTAATGCCAATTGGGCACTTAAATCTTGTTGATACCCAGCATCTACCGCTTTTTTGGTAAGCCCCAACGCTTTGGTTGGCATAATGGCTAGTTGTTGTGCTAATTGTGCCACCGTTGTTTCAAAGGTGTCGTCGGCAACCGCTTTGTAGATCATGTTCATTTTTTCTGCCTCGGGTGCCATTACTTTTTCACCGGTCATCATGAGGGCCAAAGCTTTTTGTGCACCAACTAATCTGGGCAAGAAGAAGGTGCCTCCAGAGTCTGGGATGAGCCCGATTTTTGAAAAAGCTTGTATAAACGCAGCACTTTCCTTAGCTAAAACGAGGTCGCAGGCCAGTGCAATATTTGCCCCAGCACCCGCGGCAACTCCGTTTACTGCAGCAATTACAGGTTTTTCAAGTGCTCTTATTTTCAGAATAATAGGGTTGTAGTGCTTGGCAACGATTTCTTGTAATGCTGGGCCGTTGGGGTCAGTGGCTTCAGCTAAATCTTGGCCTGCGCAAAATGCCCTACCTTCTCCTGTCAACACCACCACACGTACAGTGTCATCTGCCGCACAATGATCAAGTTCCGCCTGCAATGCAAGCGCCATGTCTTTGTTGAATGAATTGAAAACTTGAGGCCGATTCAAAGTGAGTGTACAGATTCCGTTTTCTATTTTTTGTATGATACTTGACATAATTATGGATTTAATAGCGTTGCAGCAGTTGTTGTGCACGCTCCTTCATGATTTTTCTTAATTCTTTGGGTTCCAATACTTCAACCTCTCCGGCATAACCAAGTAAGTTTCGAATGAATTCTTCCGAAATTAAGATACATAGCTCGAAGTAATGAAATTGCTGCTCTTCTTTGATAAGCTGTTGAGAACTATGGAAGGGTTGTGAAGCAATGTATCTGGCGGCAACAGGTTCTGCCTTGAGGATGATTTTTTTTGGCTCACCCTTGTAGGCAGTGATTCCAACAGCATTTTGAAAATAAGCAGCCGCATTGAAATCGAGCGGAATTTCAGCTACTTCCTCTAAATTTTGTAGCTCGCTCATGCGGTCCAGTGCAAAGGTTGAAATATCTTGCTTTTGTTGATCATAGCAAATCAAGTACCAACGATTTCGATATTCTTTTAAGAACAAAGGGCTGACCTTTCTCGGTTTTGCTATTTGTTGCTGAAAAGAGGTATATAAAAACCAAACTCTGTTTTTTGCTCGAATTGCCTCAAGAAGCGTTGGTAAATATTCGTTGCCTCCATTTGAAAAAGCTGCTTCAAATTGGATGTATTTAGAAATTTCTTGGCTTTCATCGGTGTCACCAACAGCCACCCGATCCACAATTTTATCGATGGCAGAACCAAATTGCTGAAAAAACGGCACTTCCCTAAATTGTTGTAAGGTTGAAACGGCAAAACGTATGGACGCTAATTCGTCTTCAGAAAGGGGTACATCGTTGATGCTGAAATCTGGATCTTCGTAGTAATATCCGCCATTCTTTTTACTATATCGGATGGGTGCGTCATGCTCCATTTTCATATTGAAAAGGTCTTTTTCAATAGTGGAAGCACAGATATGTGCACCGGAATCAGAGCCAAATAAGGATTCCTCACATGCAGATCGGAGTTCCTCTTTGGAAGGAAAACTCTTGTATTTATTGCGCAGCATCCTGTCGATGATGCGGTAACGGATCAGTGCATTTTTAATGTGAGGCATTAGTTGATTTCAGCCTTTTGTTGGTATCCAAAGAGTTCAAAAAACTTGATAGCCTTAACTACTTCATACGGCACATCTTCTTCCCAGCTATGTGCATTGGCTTTGATTTTACTCAGGACGTCATCAGACAGGATATGCAATAAGGACGGATCATACTCTTGAAGCGCCGTGATTTTATCATTAGCTTGCATGTAATTGAGAAGGCCAATCATGTTCTCGGGAAGTTTGATATTTCCAAGGTGATACAAACTGCCATCTTCGACATTGAGTGCAGGGTAAATGTACAGTTTGACATTGTGTCCGAATCCTCGTCCAAAGGCTTCTAATAAGCCACCCGGTAGGTTGTCGTAATATTTTTCGTCAAAGATGATGTGCAAGTTGTAGATACCCATAATGACACCAACCAAATTTCCTCTGGCGATAGAAGAGAGGTATTCTAGCATTTTGTAGTGCTTTAGGTAGTTGGAAACCATTACAGTATAACCCAAAGAACCAAGTAATTCTGCACGATCAAGGAAGTCTTTGTCTGAGATTTTGCCGTCAGCGGTGAGGTCTTTGAGTGTGAGTTCAAAAACAACTTCAAGGTTTTCTGGCTTGACACGTTTTTCTTTGGCAAAGGCAGCGCGAGCCCTTTCGATCATGTCAATGTGCACTTTGGTAACTGGTCTGAATCGACCGCGCATCAATAAAATGTTCTTTTTGTAAAGCGCAGTGGAGGGTTGCAGGACATTTTTTGCGAGGTCAAACATGGTGGCATTGGTGATGCCTCGTCGGACCAAATTGAGCGCTATGATTCGGTTGTCCATGTCTTCGAAGTCAGGCCCTGAAATGCGCAACATATCGATTTCCATGCGGTCTGGTGGCAAGCGATGTACAATGCTATCTATAAAACTATCGATGTCTCCGGACTGAAAATAACAAGCGTAGATCAGGTTTACCCCCAATATGCCTAATGCTTCTTGTTGTGCCTTGTGGCTGTTGTCGTGCATTTTGATGTGCAAAATGACGTCGTTAGGTTTTTTATTGAGGCCTAATTGAAAGCGCAGCCCAACCCAGCCTTGACCTTGATTGGTTTTGTGGTAATTTAGAGATTCTACGGTATTGCAAAATGCAAAAAAACGCGCGTCTCGGTTTTTGACTGGTAAAATATCTTGAAGCTTTTTGAACTCGGTTTGTAGCATTGTTACCAAGCGTTCTTCACAGACGTATCTGACGGTTTCACCATACATGGAGTCTGAGACTTTCATGTCATAGGCAGATTGTGTGTAGGCTATTGTGCCTGAACTTCCGCCGGCCTTGAAAAAATTAGCAGCAACTTCTTGCCCGGCTCCAATTTCAGCAAAACAGCCATAGATATCAGGCGTTAAGTTGATTTTTAACGCTTTGTCTTCGGTGGTTAGTCTGCTTGCACTCATAATTAGTGTGGATCTTTGAAATTAGGATTGGAGACAAAGGTATTGTCTGTCAAGGTTAGTAAGAATTTTTTAAGAAGGTATTTTTCTTGGGCACTGAGCTGAACACCTCCTTGATTGGCAAATTCTATGAGTGGGTCAATGGTAGGCGAGACATGAACACCACTAGAATAGTGCTCTATGACTTCATCTAGGGTTTGAAAACGACCGTCATGCATGTAGGGCGCTGTCAAGGCAATATTGCGCAAAGTAGGCACCTTAAACTTGCCGAAGTCTTCGGGGTTATTTGTTATGGCTCCTCTGCCGAGGTCCGTGAAATTGGCGTCAAGGCCATTGTTACTGTATTTTTTAACACGCATGAGTGGGCCATTGTGACAATGGAAGCAATCGGCGCCGTTTAAGCTTTTGAAAAGATCATAACCAGCCCATTCTTCTAAATCGACCTGCTGGAGCAATGCTTGTTCTTGGTTATTTAAAGGCATGCCGTTTTCGTATTTGTACATGACGTCGTATTTCGACGTGGCAGAAATCATGGTTCGAATAAATTGTGCAATGGCTTTTGCAGCTTTTACAGAATCTATACCGGGCTCACCAAAAGCCTTGAAAAAACGGTTGCGGTAATCGATGTCTAGGTTGAGTTTGTGTACAGCAGCAGACCAACTTTGATGCATTTCGATAGGATTGATAACGGGCTGTAAGATTTGTTTTTCTAAGGTGCTTTCTCGACCATCCCAAAAAAAGAAGTTGTCCCAACCAAGATTGATCAAAGCCATTGAATTGCGATTCCCTTGTATGCCATCGATTCCTGTAGAGTATTTGTTCGGGTCTGAAAAACCGTGTTGAGGAACATGGCACGATGCACAACTCATGGAATCATTGCCACTGAGTTTCTTTTCGTAAAACAACCAACGCCCTAGTTCAACGCCCTCAAGGGTCATTGGGTTGTCAGCAGGAATAACCATATCGGGGAAATGGTTCGGAATTTCCAGGAAATAGGGGCTCGGCTGAAAAGTCGTTTGATCTTTCTTACATGCCGTGAGTAGCAATAAACCTATCGATATGAGCGTCAGTCTAAACATCAGAATGGACTTATGGCATTTTTAAAATTGGTGATAACTTTTTGTGTGAGTATTTCTTGGCCCGCAGCTGTATGCGTGAGGTATTCTGAATTCAAATGAATGGCAGTAGTTCCTGATCCAAGAAATGAAAGTAAATCAAGTTTTAGCTTGAATTGTTTGGTATTTCCGGCAATTGACTGCCAGTTAATATTATCAAATTGCAAATTTTGCGAGTAGGGATCAGTGCCAATGTGAAAACTAAAGGAGAGATCAGTGTTGGTAACGGCATCTGGGATGGTATCAACCTTGCCCTCGATGTTCATAAAAATATAGCCAGGGTTCCAGCCCCAATGCATTGGGCCAGCATTACTGATATTGAGTGGGCTCTCGTTTGGAAAAGCACTTGGGTCAAGGTGATTCAATGAAGCATCAACTCCTAAAACGGCACTCATTTTTGGAAATGTTTGATAGTTGCCTTCTTTTTTAAAGAGCAAGGAGCCATTTTCACGGTAGTCAAATAGGGCGGCTTGATGCAAACTTGAATCTAAGTTGGCAAAAAGTGTAAAATAACATTTGAGCTCAGTGAATTTAATTTTGTAGCCTTCTGGGGTGGTGTAAATGGAATCCATGTAGAAGGTTTGATTTCCAAAAACAGGCTGAAGATCAAGTTGTAGGTAAGCTTTCTGAGGAGTTGGGGTGTCGTCTCCACAGCTGCTTATCAAAAGCCCAATTATTGTTACAAAAAATATAGCTCTCATCTAACAAAAATACGTCAAAACGCTCAAATTGTTCTTAATTTTAGAAATTCTTCTTTTGAAAAATAATTGATGCCCCTAACCACTTCAAAAGCCTTACAAGTCTATGCTGCTTCTGCCGGAAGCGGTAAAACGCATCGGCTCGTACTGGAGTATCTCAAAATACTCCTAGACGACCCCGCTTATCGCACCAAATTTCGTTCCATAGTAGCCATGACCTTTACAAATAAGGCAGCCAACGAAATGAAAGAACGAATCTTGCAAACCTTAAGTGGATTGGCTTATCCGCACCAAGCAGATCGAAAAGCCAAAGCCTTGGCCAAAGGTTTGCTCGAAGAAACAAGTTTAACTGAGACGCAGCTTCAGCAAAGGGCGCTGGGTGCACTGCAAGGAATCTTGCATCATTACGAAGATTTCAATATTTCAACCATTGACAAATTCAATTTGAGGCTCATTCGCTCATTTAGCCGCGATTTAGATATCGCTGCCGATTTTGAGGTGGTCATGAATGAAAAGCTCATCATGGAAGAAGTGGTTGACCTCATGATTTCCCAATTGGGTCAACCAGATTCAGTTGAACTCAGTGACTGGATGCTGTCTTATGCTCGCACCAAAATTAGCGAGGGAGAATCCTGGGATTTTAAAAAATCTTTATTGCAATTTGCTGAAATCTTGAGCAAAGAACGCAATGTCAAGGAGGTTGATCAGTTATTGCAGACCAGTTATTCAAAAGAGAAATACCAGCAAATCAAAGACGCGGCTGCCCAAGTCAAAACTGAATTCTTAGCCTTGTGTAAGTCAGTTTATACCCCTTTAGCACCTTATATTTCAACGCATTTCAAAAACAAAACCGACATCAAGCGTTTTGAAGCGCTCAACACCGACCCTAATTGGTGTCTTGGCAAAAAAACGGGCCCTTTTTACAGCCCCACAATGCTTACTGCACTTCAGGAGAATAAATGGAACCTACCGGATAACATCAATGCGGCTCTTATCGACCTTTCCACGGCTTATGAAACGGCTACAGCGGCACATGCCGTGCTTGAAGTACGGCGCAAAAACTTTTTCAACTTAGCACTCTTACAGTACGTTGCACAGCAAACAAAGGATCTGATGGCTGCGCAGCAACAAATTAGAATTTCTGAATTCAATCAGCTCATCAGTCAGTTGGTCCGAGGTGAGCAAGCACCATACATTTACGAACGGCTCGGAATTCGTTACGAGCACTTTTTACTAGATGAATTTCAAGATACCTCACGCCTGCAATGGATCAACCTCATTCCTTTAGTACTTGAGGCAATTTCCTATGAAAGACCCAATCTAATTGTAGGTGACGCCAAGCAAAGTATTTACCGTTTTAATAATGGTTTGGCTGAACAATTTGTTGCCCTACCAAGTCTCTACAATCCGGAAGGAGATGCGCATATGGCTCAAATGAGCCAACGCTTTGAAATCAGTGGTCAAAAGAAAAGTCTCGATGACAACTACCGATCGGCCGAGCAAATCGTTGAGTTCAATAACGTACTTTTTGCAGCCTTAGCCAAATCGTTGCCCACAGATCAAGCACCTTTTTACGCTGATTTACGGCAAACGCCTCAAGCCAACAAAAGCGGTTATATCCGTATCGAATCATTGGTCAATGACCTCCCAACCGAATTGCTGCACGGCAAGATTTTAGCGTCTATTGAGGCTGTCCTGCAAGATCAATTCAGGCCTTGTGATATCTGTATCCTTACGGAAACAAACAAGCAAGGAAACGACCTAGCCATAGCTTTAAACAATGCTGGTCATCAGGTAGTTTCCCAAGATTCTTTGCTGATTTACAACCATCCTGCAGTTCAAATTTTCTTGCTTTATTTAAAAAAGCGTGCGCGTCCATCAAATCCTACATTAGGAAAACGTTTTGCCGAGGCGTATCTTCAGTTCATGGGTAATTTTGATGTTGCCAAGTACCTTTCTTATTTTGAACAAGTTGAAAAAGATGGGAAAAAGTACCGTTTTTTCAATGAAAACAAATTTTATAACGATCATTTTGGCTCAGAAGCTGCCTTGTTCATGCCTTTTGAACACCTCTATGATTTATTACAAAAAGTAGCTCTAGTTTTGAGCCTCGACGACACCCAAGACCCTTATTTACACCACTTTTTTGACATCGCTTTTCAGTATCAACTCAATAGAAATGCTGAACTACTCCCTTTTCTTGAATACATGGAGCAAAGCAAAGACAAACTGGCCTTACAAATGCCAGAGTCAACCGAAGCCATTCGCATCATGACCATTCACAAAGCAAAAGGTTTGGAATTTCCGGTTGTTTTGATACCAAGTCTTGATTTTAGTATTGATATTCGTTCGTATTCGAAATTTCTAATTCCAGTTGGTCCGGACCTCACCTATTCCTATCCAAGTGCTACAATCCCCGAATATAAAGCCTTCAAAGAAAAGGAACTTGCTGCCATATTTTTGGACAAGCTCAATTTGCTCTATGTTGCCCTGACACGTCCAGAATTGCGACTCTACATTTTCAATCACCACAAAAAAAATGGTTTTGGTGCGCGTTTGCACGCTGCGCTTGAATCATTACCACTGACCTGGCCAGAGGAACACGTTTTAACCATTGGTGAGCCGCAGAAAGGCCAAACACCAGATACCGATGAAACCACCTTGTTTTATCACCCCGTTTCTCTCAAAGACCAACTTTGGTATCCGTCTTTGGCTTTTAGGCAACATGGCCTAGAAGTAGCTGCCAAAGATCAACTTTTTGGCTTGGCTTTTCACCGCACAATGGCTTTGTGCACTGGTCCTGATCATCTAGAACTGGCCATCAATGAAGCACTTGACGAAGGTAGTATCGCAAAAGATCAAGTTACAGATATCCGGATCGGGGCACAAAATTTCTGGACACATGTTCAAGCACATCAATTGTTTGAAGGCGTCGTTGAACAATACAACGAACAGCGCATTATTGCAGGTATTAATGAACTCAGGCAACCAGACAAGGTTTGGCTCAAAGCCAACGAAGTTTTGGTTATTGATTTTAAAACAGGAAAGCGCAAAGACAAAGACCTAGAGCAAATTTCGGCATACGCCCAATTGCTTGGTCAAATTTTTAATTTGCCCGTTAGGTCATTTATTTATTATGTTCAATTAGATCTATTCTTGGATCTGTAATAAGCGTTCTCCGGCTGCCATTTTAATAAATGTGTAGACCAACGGATGGGGTAAGTCACGGGTCGAGGAAATCTGTGGACAAAAACTTGTAGCCAAGAAAAACGGGTGTTTGCGCAAAGAAATAATCTCAGGGTCCTCGAACTGATTAACCGCTTCTATATCGATAAACTGCCCCACAAGTTGCTCTAGTAATTGCGGATACATACTGAATCTGGTGGCGCTGAGCTCGATGGGGCTACAATTCTCGTAGAGTCGTTCAACGGATGCTGTCCTAGGGAAAACTTCAATTCTTTCAAAATGCGAACTCGCTATGAGATTCTCTGAGATTAATTTTTCGCCAAAAGGATTGAGATTATTGGCAGCAATGAGTTGATCAATAAATAATTTAAAGCATTCTCCTGTTAGGAAAACAGGCACTTTGATTTCAAATAATTGCTTGAATACACCAGAAAGAAAAAAGGGATTCAGATAGGGCCCAGGGGCTACCCAAATACCATCATATTGCTCAAAGAAGTGTTTTTTTTGTTGAAGTGCCTCATTGACTTTGATCCAATAATAGTTGAGATCAATCTCTAAAAACTCGGCAGCGTGGTCCAAGGAAAGATTTGTCGCGTGGTGCGAATTGTAGGTGAAGTTGTAGTCGCCTATGATTGCTATTTTGAGTGCTTCACTCATGTAGGCGTTTTAGTTCAACATTGGTTAGCGCTTGAACCAACCTCTGAATTTCGCATTAGAAATTGAAAGAGATTCTTCGACACCGGTCTGAGAATCTACGTACCAAACTTCACAGCTAAAGGTAACTTCGAATAAAGAGTAATCACCGCTAGCATCTGAAGCTTGTTTTAGCATAGTAAAGTTGGCGATTTGACCCATTGGCTGGTTTTCTCTTGAAATCCAGATTTTACCGGTGTTGTCTGTGTAAGTAACCTGAACACCATCAGCGCTGTTGCCTACCAATGAAGCCATGTCTTTAAATGGAATTGGTGTGGCTGAGTTAGTCATGTGAAAGTCATTGAACATAGGCAGGGTAGGGGCAGCGTTACCCGTTGCATCCCATTCAAGGCTTCCAAAAGTAAGTGTCAGACTTTGCAAACTACTGATTGATGACATCCCTGACATGAAAATTTGACGCGATAAAAGCGGAGCGGTGTTGACAACTTGGGTGTCAAGAGCAAAACCTAAATATTTGTTGACATTTTGTGTGAACTCAACTTGGGTGCCGTTGATTGTTGCTGCAAAACTTGCGTTGAGGTCAACTTTATTGCTTGGAGCAGGAATGACTTCGTGTTCAATACAAGCAGATCCGATAAGAAGTAAAAGTGAAGCTAAAAAGGCAAGACGCGCTAGTTTCATGTAGTTTTGTTTAGGTGATAATATCTCAAATTTAGAGGTATAAACGGAATTGACCAAAAAAAGATGCTTAAGCCTTCAAAAAAAGATGTTTAAGCCACGATTAAATCAAATAATTCTTGCATTTGTTGAGCTTGAGTTTGCCCTAAAATTTGCGCACCGTTTTGAATCATTTGATGGACAATTTCTGGTTTATTTGCAGGAGCAGCTTTACTTCCTTTGCTGATTTTGGCTTTACCAATCTGCTCTTGCAAGAAGCCAAATAATTGATCTGTATTGAGCTCAGTTGGTACAATGCCCGATTCAAATTTAAATTGGAGCAATTGCCACTGATGTTCTTGGAGTAGAAACAAGGCGATAAAATCATGCCCGATTTGCACCAATGCTTGTGCTTTTTGGTAGGTTTTTTCTAAAACAATATCGGCAAATAAAGCAAGAAAACGCTGTGCTTTTTGAGGGTCTTTGTCGGCGAGTTCTCGCCATTCTTGATCATAGAGCTCATTGATGATCAGAAACTGCTTGAATTCAGGCTCGAGTTCTTGCAATTCTTCAGAAGTAAGTAATCTGAAACGAGGCATATTATTGTTCTTCGCTTTTTCTGACTTCAAGACTGATGTCAAGTACTTCGTCAACTACTTTTTGAGTGATAGCTTGTTCTAACACGAAATGATATTTGCCTTTGAACGGTAATTTTCTTTTCGGAAAAATTAATTCATGTTCTACGATCGTACCTGATTTTTTGCCGATCCAGTTCCCGTCAGGGAATGCCATTTTGATTTCGTAAGGCTCTCGGACGGTTTTTCCGGTGGGAGGGGTGCTAGAGAGAAAAACCCAAAGATTGTTGTAAGCGTAGTCGGTGGTGCTGCGCAAAGTAAAAACGAAGTCGTAGGCTACAGAGGTGTCTTGGATATCAATTTCAAATTTGGGCTTCACGTTTTGCTGCCAGACTTCATCTTGGAATTTGTACGATTTATTGTAAATGGCGTCATTGGAACAAGCTGCAACTACAATAAATAGTACGATAAAACTACTGAGCTTTTTCATTTTTTTGCCCTCCTGGATTTGGTTTGCGCGGTTTACGGTTTGGTCTTCTCTTTTTATTATTTGAGAAGGATTTTTCAAAACGAGTAAGGCTATCTTGGCCCACCACATTTTGATAGCCGATTTCTTCCACTTTTTCTTTGACTTGTGCAAAATCAGCCAAGTCTTTTGGCTTAACGCCATCTTTGTTGAGTTTTTTAATCTCAGCCACGCGTTCAGGGCTCAATGCAACCATGCCAGTTTCACCCTTATAGGCGTACCAGATAATGCGCTTGAACACATCGGTTTTCATGTGAATGGCATCTCCTTTTTCAGTTTGAAGTTTGCCATCTATTTTTGGCATAGACTTGATGGCATCAAGGTACATGTCAAGTTCGTAATTAAGGCAGCATTTTAATTTTCCGCATTGACCAGCTAATTTTTGAGGATTCAAAGACAATTGTTGGTAACGTGCAGCGGAAGTGGAGACCGATCTGAAGTCAGTGAGCCAGGTGCTACAACAAAGTTCTCGGCCACAAGAACCTATTCCGCCAAGACGAGAAGCTTCTTGACGAGATCCTATTTGACGCATTTCAATGCGCACTTTGAAGCGCTCAGCCATGTCTTTAATGAGCTGTCGAAAATCGATGCGGCTTTCTGCCGTGTAATAAAATGTCGCCTTCGAGAGGTCACCTTGGTATTCGACATCGGAGATTTTCATGTCGAGTTTGAGGTTGAGAGCGAGTGTTCTAGATTGGGTGAGGAGGTCTCGCTCTAGGCCACGACCTTGAATCCATTTGTCAATTTGCTCTTGATTGGCAATTTGAAATATTTTTTTACACTCTGAAACTTTGAGGTTGGGTGCTTTTTTTTGTACTTGTATACGAGCGAGTTCACCGAGTGCTGAAACAACTCCGATGTCATGGCCGGGAGCGGTGTCTACAGCAACGATATCGCCAACTTGTAAACTGAGTTGATTGGCATTGCGATAAAAAGCCTTGCGCGAATTTTTAAAGCGGACCTCGACAAGTTCGTAGGGTGTTTGGCCTGCCGGCAAACTGACATGAGCAAGCCAATCAAATACCTCTAGTTTGTTGCATCCGCCAGAGCTGCAAGTACCATTGTTCTTACAACCTTTTGGTGATCCTCCACCACTACTACAAGACGCACAACCCATGAGATTTTTTTTGTCGTAAAGATAATAAATTATGCCTGATGGATGTAGCGCATGGTCTGAAAACACAACTGCGTAAATAAAATTCTGGCATTTGCATTGCGATCAAGGTGGTAATAAGCGTCATCGATTGTTTCCATAAATTCGCGGATGTTATTTCCGCTAATAAATGGCGCAAATTTCTCTAAGAATGCAGCTTCTTCAGTAGAAACTTTAGTGAGTATGTTGCCCATATAATTGGTGAGCAAACTCTGACGCAACATGTGCAAGGTGTACTGTAGAAATAGTTTTTGTCTTTCTTTACCGAGCGCTGCAATGTTATCGGCCCAATCCATCATGGCTATTACGTCTTTTTTGTAACAAACTCGCATGAGTTGAATGAAATGCGCTCGTTGTTGGTCTTGGTTTTCGTCGGCTTCTAAAAACTGATATGCTGCCAGTAATGAACCTTCAGCGAAAGAGGCAATAGAATCGGCTTGAGTTGCATTGAGCCCCCGTTGCTGTTGTAAATAGGCACTGATTGCTTCGTCTGCTATTTTGGGGATCCGAACGAGCTGCGTTCTTGATTGTATGGTAATCATGAGCTTATTAGCGTCGTCGCTGACCAACAGAAATATGGTTTTGGCAGGCGGTTCCTCGAGAATTTTGAGCAGTTTGTTGGCGCAATCGGCGTTCATTTCTTCGGGTTGCCAAATGATCATCAACTTGTAACCACCCTCGTAAGATTTCAGGTTCAGTTTTTTAATGATCTCTTTGCTTTCTTCGGTTGCGATGATCGGCTTTCGCATTTTGTTATCGATGCGTTCGGTCCATTCGAACAGATCAAAATAAGGTTTGCCATTGAGTTGGGCCCGCCAGTCTTCAAGAAATACATCCGAAGATTTTCCGAGAGACAACACCACTGGAAAAACAAAATGGAGGTCCGGGTGCTGGTGTAATTTTACTTTTTGACAAGATGGACAAGCGCCGCAGCTATCGGTCGGGCTTGGGTTTTGACAAAAAAGGTACTGGGCAAAAGCGAGCGCAAGTGGCAAACCTCCATGGCCAGCAGGGCCATGAAAGAGTTGAGCATGGGCTATTTTTCCCGATTGTATTTCTCGAATGAAATCTTGCTTGAGCGCAGATTGTCCTATGATTTGCTGAAATTGCACCTTCAAAAATAGCTAAAAAGCAGCAATTATTCGGCGCTTCCTTTCAGTAGTAAAACGATTTCACCTTTGGCATCGTGTTGCTCAAAATATTGCTTTAAACTTTCGATGGTGCCTCTGTGGTAGGTCTCAAATTTTTTACTGATTTCTCGGACTACACATGCTTCTCTTGAGGGCTCAAGCCATTCGCACATTTGACTGAGTGTTTTGGAGATGCGGTGCGGTGACTCATACAAAACAATGGTTCTGTTTTCTTGAGCAAATGCTTGTATTTTAGTTTGTCTTCCTTTTTTATGTGGCAAAAACCCTTCGAATACAAATTTGTCGCAAGGGAAGCCAGAGGCAACTAATGCCGGAACAAAAGCGGTTGGCCCTGGTAAGCATTCGACCTCAATTCCAGCCTGCACACAAGCCCTCACAAGCAAGAAACCCGGATCTGAGATACCTGGAGTTCCGGCATCGGAAACGAGCACGCAAGTTTCATTTTGCATGATCAAATCAATGGTTTTTTCCAAGAAGCGGTGCTCGTTATGAGCATGAAATGCCAATACTTTTTTCTTGAGCTCAAAATGCTGCAACAATTTGTTGGTGACACGGGTGTCTTCGGCAAAAATAAGCGTCGTTTCTTTGAGGATACGCAAGGCCCTGAGTGTGATGTCTTCGAGGTTGCCGATTGGCGTAGGGACGAGGATGAGTCTAGGCATAATTAAGCAAATACAGCACGCACGACTTCTTCAATTTTCGTACATGGAATGATCTCGATTTTGTATTTATTTCCTTTTATTCCTTTGGAATATTTTGAAATGATGATTTTTTTATAACCGAGTTTTTCTAATTCAGATAAACGTTGTTCAAGTCTATTAACTGGCCTCAGTTCTCCGCTAAGGCCAATTTCAGCTGCGAAAGAAATCGTTTTGTCGATAGCTAGATCGGCATTTGATGAGAGAATGGCCATTGCAACAGCGAGGTCAATGGCGGGGTCGTCTACTTTGATGCCACCCGCAATATTCAAGAAAACATCTTTTGCCGCCAATCTGAAACCGCAGCGTTTTTCGAGTACGGCAAGCAGCATGTTGAGTCGTTTGACATCAAAACCAGTAGAGGATCTTTGAGGTGTACCGTAGGCTGCTGAAGATACTAATGCTTGAACTTCGATAAGTAGCGGACGAATGCCATCTACCATAGAAGCTACTGCAACTCCACTTAAGGCATCCGAACCAATAGAAACAAGTACTTCAGAAGGATTCGCAACGGGATGTAAGCCATCACCTTGCATGCTGTAAATTCCGAGTTCGTTGGTCGAACCAAAACGATTTTTGATGCTGCGTAAAAGTCTGTAAATATGATGGCGATCACCTTCGAACTGAAGCACTGCATCTACCATGTGCTCCAGGACTTTTGGCCCAGCGATGGTGCCATCTTTGGTAATATGCCCAATTAGGAATATTGGAATATCGGTTTGTTTTGCAAAACGCAACAAGTTGGCGGTACATTCGCGCACTTGAACCACAGAACCTGGAGAACTTTCGACGCTATCTGTGTAAAGCGTCTGAATGGAGTCTATGATGAGCAATTGAGGTTGAATGGCTTCTGCCTGGACCAAAACTTGTTGTAGGTTCGTTTCTGTCAAAAGAAAGCACTGTTGGTTATTGAGCCCAAGACGCTCTGCTCGCATGCGTATTTGTTGCTCGCTTTCTTCTCCTGAGACATACAAAACTTTCAGCTGTTCTTTGATGGCTAACTGCAGTAATAATGTAGATTTACCAATTCCGGGGTCACCGCCTAGGAGGTTGATAGAGCCCGGTACAATGCCACCGCCTAAAACTCTGTTGAGTTCGAAATCTTGGAGTGGAATACGGCTTTCTTCACTTTTTTGTACTTCTTGAATGAGTACTGCCTGTTGGGCTTGACTAGATTTAGAAAAACTAACAACGTGCTTTGGCATTTTTTCGGTTCGCTCCTCCACAAAAGTGTTCCATTCTTTGCAACCTGGGCACTTACCGAGCCATTTAGGGGCTTCATAACCACAATTTTGACAGAAAAATGCGCTTTTTGTTTTGGACATACTCAAAAATGTATTTTGACAAAGGTATTTAAAATACGTTGTCCTAACCTGGCTTTTAAGCACTTAATCCGGAATATTACCGAATTGCAAAATAAAATTTTTAAGAATTTTAATTTAGGTGTTTGCTAGAATCTCAAAAAATATAATTTTGCCGTAAATACTTGTCTTTCCTATGTCAAAAAGAAGAGCAATCATCAGCTACGACAAGCTCACAATTGAGCAGAAAAAACAAATCCTCAAGGACTTTCCTGATGGATACATCAATCATTTAACAACCATCAAAACCCCTACAGGAGAGGTACTTGATGCATTGGTATGGGAAACCGATGAAGTCATTTATTTAGTTAAAATCAACAAAATTACGCCTAAGGCTAAAGCAGTAGTTAACGATGACGACGACGACTTCGAAGATGACTTCGATAAAGTTGACGACCTCAAAGACGACGACCTCGGCGATGACGATGACGACGAAGATGATGATTACGATAACGACAAGGCTGACGACGACGACGACACCGACGAAGATTAATTCGTTCAAAGCCAAGTTTTGTTAACTTTGGGTCAATGCAGCCCAATAACCACCTCAAGCTCCAAGAAATCTTAGCTTTAGCGCCGCCTATCGACCAGATTGGTTCGTTGGAACGCGTTGCAAAAATACAATCTAGAAGTCTCAAAGGAACAGCCAAGCTACACGGCTTGCGCTTGGCGTTATCCATGATTGACCTCACTACCCTCGAAGGAAAAGATACACCTGCAAAGGTCAGACAACTTTGTTTCAAGGCCAAACACCTACACATAGCCAACCCAGAGCTCCCGACAGTTGCAGCAGTTTGTGTGTATCCAACAATGGTTAGTGTTGCAAAGAAAGCACTTGAAAATACTGGTATTAAAGTCGCTTCCGTTTCTACTGCTTTCCCCTCCGGACAAGCGCCTTTCGAAGTTAAGAAGATAGACACGCAATATGCCCTTGACGGCGGAGCAGATGAAATTGATATGGTTATTTCGCGTGGTCATTTTTTGGCAGGCGAGTATGAATACGTCTTCGATGAGATTGCCGCAATTAAAGAATTGTGTCAAACAGCACGTCTCAAGGTGATTTTTGAAACCGGAGAACTCGATTCTTTAGACCAAGTGCGTCGCATTTCCGATATTGCAATTGCCGCAGGTGCTGATTTCATTAAAACATCAACAGGAAAAATACAGCCTGCTGCTACCTTCCCAGTGGTTTTGACAATGTTAAGTGCCATCAAAGATCATTATGACCGCACCGGACAAATGATTGGCATGAAACCTGCCGGAGGTATTTCGTCAGCTAAAATTGCGCTACAACACCTGCTGATGGTTAAAGAAGTACTCGGAGAAGCATGGCTCAGCAACGAATGGTATCGTTTTGGCGCAAGTAGTTTGGCCAATGACTTACTCATGCAATATCAAAAACAATTGACTGGTAAATATCAGTCGGCATCTTATTTTTCAATTGACTAATTATGAGCCAAACGAACTGGAATCTTGAACCATCTCTGGAGTCAACGGCTGTGGTTCAGCTAAAACAACAATACGAGCTTTTCATCGATGGAGAATGGAGGGCACCCCTTAACAATAGGTACTTTGAATCTGTGAATCCTGCGGATGAAAGCCATTTGTCTAATATTGCATGGGCTGCAGCTGCAGATGTCGATTTAGCTGTCAAAGCAGCACGAACAGCTTATGAAAATGTTTGGTCAAAACTCAGTGGCTCCGATCGCGGTAAATACCTGTTTCGCATTGCGCGCTTGATGCAAGAAAAATCAAGAGAATTGGCTGTGCTTGAGACACTTGATGGAGGTAAGCCCATTAAAGAATCAAGAGACATTGACATCCCGTTAGCTTGTAATCATTTCTTTTATTACGCGGGATGGGCAGATAAACTTCAAGAGGCATTTCATGGTCAGCAGGTCAACTCTTTGGGTGTTGCAGCTCAAATTACACCTTGGAATTTTCCGCTCTTAATGTTGGCATGGAAAATTGCACCGGCTTTAGCATGTGGAAATACAGTAGTTTTGAAGCCTGCAGAAACCACCTCTCTAACAGCACTTAAGTTTGCTGAAATTTGCCAAGAAGCGGGCTTGCCAGCCGGGGTGTTAAATATTGTAACGGGCCACGGAGATACAGGTGCGGCACTTGTTGCACATCCGGATATCAATAAAATTGCTTTTACGGGTAGCACGGCAGTTGGCAAACAAATCCAAAAAGCTTGTATCGGAACCTCTAAAAAATTAACCTTAGAACTTGGTGGAAAATCTGCTCATATCATTTTAGAAGATGCTCCACTTGATCAAGCTGTAGAAGGTGTGATCAACGCCATTTTCTTTAATCAAGGTCATGTCTGTTGTGCAGGTTCGAGGTTGTATGTCCAAGAATCGATAGCCACTAAAGTCATCGATAAATTAAAGTTCAGGTTACAAAGTATCTATGTGGGCAACCCACTCGATAAAAACACAGATATAGGCGCAATCAATTCTAAGAAACAACTAGAAACAATAGAAAAATACATCCAAATTGGCCTTGAAGAGGGCGCAGAATTATTTCAGCCAAATTGCCAATTGCCTAGTAAAGGATATTATTGTCCACCAACTATTTTTACAGATGTTGCACAAAGTGCCCGCATAGCTCAGGAAGAGATTTTTGGTCCGGTACTCACCATTCAAACGTTCCGTACCATAGATGAAGTGCTGCAAAAAGCAAATAACTCACCATATGGGTTGGCAGCCGGCATCTGGACAGATAAAGGAGCCAGAATTTTTGGCCTCAGTAGCCAATTGCAAGCAGGCGTGATTTGGGCCAATACCTATAATAAATTTGACCCTGCATCTCCGTTTGGAGGCTACAAAGAAAGTGGCTTTGGCCGCGAAGGAGGAATTCATGGCCTTAGTGCGTATCTTCAATTGACAAAGTGATGGAAATTCTAAAAACATATAAATTATTCATCGGCGGACAATTTCCGAGAACTGAAAGTGGCCGAACATATTTGGTCCAATCAGCAACTGGTCAGCCTGTTGCAAATGCATGTTTGGGCTCAAAAAAAGACATCCGAAATGCTGTTCAGGCGGCTCGAAAAGCGCAGGCAAGTTGGGCAGCAAAAACGGCGTTTAACCGCAGCCAGGTCATTTATCGCATTGCAGAAATCTTAGAGGGTAGAAAAGCACAATTCATCGAAGAAATGATTTCTCTTGGGTACTCAGCTGCAGCGGCAAACACCGAGCTTCAACATTGTATTGACCGCATCGTTTATTATGCAGGTTGGGCTGATAAATACCAGGCACTGAGCTCAAGCGTGAACCCCGTAGCAAGTGCACATTTCAATTTTTCAGTACCGGAACCAATGGGTGTTGTCGGTGCGGTAGCTTGTCAAGAAACAGCACTCATAGGGCTCGTTTCTCAAGTATTACCCATTTTGGTTGGAGGTAATTCAATTGTTGTAATTGCCAATCAGGCCCTGCCTTTGTGTGCAATTTCCTTTGCCGAAGTACTCGCTACGTCAGATGTACCGGCTGGGGTCGTGAATATCCTCACGGGTGCAGTGGCTGAAATATTGCCAACTTTGGCTGGGCACATGGATGTCAATGCGTTGAGTTTGGCTACAATCCAAGAGGAATTATCAAAAAGCGCTCAAGAAGCGGCAATTGATAATCTCAAACGATCCCAACTCTATAACTTAGATTTTTCAGAACCTCAAAACCAAGGTTTACAATTCATAACTGATTTTCAGGAAATCAAAACTACTTGGCACCCTATTGAGCAAGTTGCAAGTGGAATAGGGGGGTATTGATTTTGATTGTAAGAGTGAATATCAATTTTGGTACGATATTGGCAAGCGCAATCAGATTTCATTATCTTTGATTAACACCTTTAAAACAAACAACGCATGAAAAAAATTACACTTCTTTCTTTCATTGCTGTCTTCTTAATGGCAGCATGTACAGTTGAAAAACGAATTTACAGAAATGGATATAACATTCAGTGGCACACCTCATTGAAAGTAAAAAATCAAATAGATCCATCATCAGAATTAGCGCAAGCAACTGAAAACAAATCTGCTAGTCAAATCGCATCGAAAAACCTATCCGGCGCTACCAAAGAACAAGCGCTACCAACTTTAGCTGTTGAAAATGTTGCGCAAAATAACGAACAGACCACATTAATGCCGCTACAAACATCAAAAGAAGTAAAAGAAATGCAAGGTGTTGTCAAGAATTATTTTGTCAAAGAAACTGGTTCAAAAGCCTCAGTTCAAGGTGCCAAAGTAATGAAACAACAAGCGAAAAAACTAACCCATCATTTACAAAAAGCTACCGACAACAGCACAGATGACGTGCCTTATCTTTTGTTGTTTATTTTGTGTTTTATTTTTCCTCCTATTGTAGTAGGTCTTGTTACTGACTGGGATACTGAAATAATCATTTACAATTTACTCTGGTGCGTCCTTTGTGGTTTCCCTGGGATCATTCATGCGCTTATCATCCTTGGCCGATACAGATAAAATACGGCAATACATCAAATTTGGCGGGCTCATCGCACTCCCAATGGTTTTGGAGTCTTTGCCCGCCTCTTTTTTTGATACTGGGCAATCTTTATGTTTGTCGGTTTTATTATTGCATAAAGAATGCCTTGCTTGTGGCATTACACGTGCCATCCAACACCTCATTCATCTAGATTTTGAAGCGGCTTGGCATTTCAATAAGCTTGTAGTAATTGTGTTTCCTATTTTGGCCTTTTTGTGGCTCAAATGGACATATTCGGCTTGGCGAAGCGTCAATTCAAAAGGTCACCCAAACGCTGAGTAGCAGCGTTAATGCTTCGGCGAGTTTCTGATGGATCAAAATGAGCCAGCTGCCATTGATCTTGTTCCAAAACCAAAGTACTCATGCGATTGAATAAATTGATGCCCAATTCTTCGGACAAGGCTTTGATGCGGTGATTGATTTTATCCATGGAACAGCCAGACGCTTTTACACCTTCTTCGTTGGCAACCAAAACAAGCGCAGCATTTTCAAAAACAAAACCAGTGGCGTTCATGGCTTGTCCGTGAGTTTGCCAAGTTGCGGTAAAAGCTAGCAGTTGTTCTTGAGCCCAAGCACTTTCTGTTTCAGAAAGTTTGCGCTCAGCAACAAAGACCCAAACCCTACAATTAGAGTCAAAGGATTCAGCAATATTATAAGTCTGCGGCATTTGCGATAAGTTCAGCGATATCTAGTACTTTAACGTCTTCTTCTTTTTCGAAATGCTTAATGCCGTCTGTCATCATGGTATTGCAAAATGGACAACCTGTAGCAATGATGCCAGCAGTTGTTTCGAGGGCATCCTCGGTGCGTTCAATATTGATTTCTTTGTTGCCTTTTTCAGCTTCCTTAAACATTTGTGCACCTCCGGCACCACAACATAACCCATTGGTTTTGCAACGCTTCATTTCTACAAGCGCAGCATCGAGTTTTTCTATGAGGGCACGAGGGGCTTCGTAAACATCGTTGGCCCGACCCAAGTAACAAGGATCGTGGAATGTAATTTTTTTGCCTTTAAAGGTGCCGTTGTCGGCAAGTGTAAGTTTGCCTGTGTTGATGAGGTCTTGAATAAGTTGGGTATGATGAATGACTTCATAGGTGCCACCTAGTTCAGGATACTCATTTTTCAGGGTATTGAAACAATGCGGACAAGCAGTAACGATTTTTTTGACTTCATAGCCATTGAGTAATTCGATGTTCATCAAGGCTTGCATTTGGAAAGTAAATTCGTTTCCAGCCCTTTTAGCTGGGTCACCGGTGCAGCTTTCTTCAGCACCGAGTACTGCAAAGTTTACTTTACAGTGGTTCAGGATCTTGACCACTGCTTTTGTAATTTTTTTTGCGCGGTCATCAAATGAACCGGCACAACCGACCCAAAATAAAATTTCTGGCGCTTCTCCTGAGGCCATCATGTCGGCCATTGTACGTACTTGTAGACTCATTTGCTTGACTTTACTTAATCTTCGTTAGCCCAATTTAAGCGCTCTGTGGCAGCAAACTGCCAAGGTGCGCCGTTGTTTTCAATATTTGTAAGCATTCCTGTTAGTTCAGAAGGCACTTTTGATTCTTCCATGACAAGAAAGCGACGTAAATCGATGATGATCGAAAGTGGATCTATGTTGACTGGGCATTCTTGCACACAGGCATTACAACTTGTACAAGCCCAAAGTTCTTCTTCGCTGATATAAGAGCCAAGTAAGCTTTTTCCATCTTCGGCATCAGGGCCGTTTTTGCGTTTGTAATCGCCGAGTTCAACCATGCGGTCTCGGGTATCCATCATGATTTTGCGCGGAGATAGCAGTTTGCCAGTGGTGTTGGCAGGGCAAGCAGAAGTGCAGCGGCCACATTCTGTACAACTGTAAGCGTCCATGAGGTTTTTCCAAGTGAGGTCGGTGACATCTTTGGCACCAAAGCGGGCAGGAGTGGCGTCTGAAGGTGCTGCTGCATAGGGGTCAGCGTTGGGGTCAAGCATGAGTTTGACCTCGTTAGTGACGCTTTGCATATTGGTGAATTGTCCTTTTGGCTCTAATTTCGAATAAAAAGTATTCGGGAAGGCCATGAAAATATGCAAGTGCTTGGAATAGGGTAGGTAATTCATGAAGGTATAGACCATGATGATGTGGCCCCACCAACCAATTTGCTCTAGTAAATGCAGGGTGTGATTGCTTTGTCCGTCAAATAAAATAGGACCCAACCAAGAGCTGATGGCAAATCCATTTGAATTTCCGCCATAAGACACTAAAACTTCATCGGCGCCATTCATGGTAAAAATACAGGCAATCAGGATAATTTCCATGATGAGGATGAGGTTGGCATCTTGGGTAGGCCATCCGGCAAGCTCTTTCATGCTGAGTCGAGGTAATTTGAGCAAATTACGGCGGGCTAAAAAGGCAAGCGTTCCGATAAATGCAAGCACAGATAACACCTCAATAAAACTGATCATGAAGGTGTAAAATCCGCCAAGACTTGTTTGAAAATACCTGTGAGAACCTGAAAGGCCGTCGACAAGAATTTCAATGAGCTCTATTTGGGTGATCACGAATGCTGCGTAAAGCGCTAAGTGAAGCAGTGCGGGAATAGGGCGGGTAAACATCTTTTTTTGACCCAAGGCAACTAATAACATGGTACGCCAGCGCGCTGCTTTGTTGTCTGATCGGTTGAGGGGCTGACCCATATGGATGTTTTGGGCAATTTTGCGGAGGTTGAGCGCAAAGAAACCAAAACTAAAGAGCGTAAGAACGCCAAAGATTATTTGTTGCATGATGTTCGATTATTCAGGCAAGCTGTCGAGCATTTTTTGAAGCTTGTCTTCGTTTTTCTTTGAAAGTTGTAGTCCTTTAGATTTTCCGCCAATGAGCGATAAATGAACATAACGCTCTGGGTGGGCCTGAAGGTCAGTGACTAAATTTTGGAGGTCGTTGTTGGTGCCAACTAATTCAGTGTAGAGTTTTTCATCGTGTATGAGTTTACCTAAAGTTCCTTGACCAGCCTCTACTTCTGCGAGCACCATATTGAACTTTTTAAGAGTGGTTTGGGCATCGAGAATGGTTCCTTTGAAATCAGCAGTAACGAGGTCGTCGGTGATTTTACGTGTATTTCCAATGATGCCTGTTATTTGATCGTTGCTGCGCTTGAGGTTAAGGGTAATGGACTCAACGTTGGACATAATTTTACTGAATTGAGCTCTTTCTGAAGCCACAAAACCCTGTAGTTCGTCAGCTACTCGACCCAATTTTTTAATTGTCATTTTGACTTCTTTCAAACTGCCTTCGAGTTCAGAGGTGGCAGTGGTATCCCAAAAAGAAGAAAGCGATTCTACCATGTTGTCGATGGAAAGCATCATGGTTTGAAGCTTTTGAGAAATTGGATCCGCGTATGCTTTTACCTGAGAAACCATATCTACAGATAAGCGTCCTGGAATTGTGGCACCAATGGGATAATACTGACCATTCCCTGCAAGTGGCAATTGAACAATTAAAGCCTTACTAAAGAAATCGAGTGAACCAATTTCTACGATGGTACCTTTTGGAAGCCTGATGTCAGTGTTATGGATGTTGAAAGTGAGCTTGACACGGTGCAGTGAATCGCCTTTAGGGTTAGATTCTATGCTAAGGACTTTTCCAATTTCAACGCCATTTAGCGTAACATTAGAGGAAACCATTAACTGACCAGAATTTGGGAAATAAGCTGTATAGACGTCGTCTCCGCCAAAGAAACTATTTCCTTTGAGGAAATTGACACCTGCTATCAGGACAACAATGGCAAAAATAGCAATGAGCGCTGCCTTTATTTCTTTGGTAAATTTCAAGCTTTTATTTTTCTGCTAATTTAATCGCTTTTTCAATACTGATGCGCTCTCCATTTAGGAAAGCAACAACAAAAGCATGCTCAAAACCCTTTTCAATGAGCTCATTTTTATAATTTTTAGCTCCTTGTAGGTCATTTGGAAAGACACCAGTGCAGTATTTGTAAAGTGTATTGTCTTGATATTCAAATACATCCAAGCCTTTAAAGCGACTAGAATTTTTGGGTAATACTTGAGTGGAGGTTTCAATTTGCACCCGAAAAATCAAACCATCTGTTTTTGAAGAATTTGTTTTTTGGTCCGTAGAATTACTGCTGGTATCCTTGTTTTCTGATGGTTTGTTTTCAATAGGTTTTGTCTCTGTTGGTTTTGATTCAATAGGTTTCGTTTCAATTGGTTTAGGTTCTGTGGGTTTGCTTTCAGTGGTTCCTGTGGTGGCAGACTTACCTTCGGTGGCGTTCTTAAAATTAACAAAAGCCTGAAACATTGCTTGTGCCATTTTTTGCTGCCCTTCGGCAGATCCAATTAATTTTTCTTCAGTTGGATTCGGCAAAAAAGCCGTTTCGATCAGGACGCTCGGCATCGTAGTTTTGTAGAGAACGAGGAATCCTGCTTGCTTGACACCACGGTCATAACGACCAATTCGCTTGAATTCTTTTTGGATCATTTCTGCAAAAAGGATGGATTGTCTGTGAAAAACTGCCAATTGGAACTGCAGTGCGATGATCCCGTCAGGGGTTAGGTCGTATGATCTGTATTTGGCGCCTTTGTCGTCTTCCAAAGAGATACTCGCATTTTCGCGCTCGGCAACCTTTTGTTGTGCGTCAGTGCGGTGTAATCCGAGTACGTAAGTTTCAGAACCATAGGCTGTTGTACTTCCGGCATTGGCATGAATACAGATGAATAAGTCGGCATTGTTTCGATTTGCTATGTTGGCACGCTCTGCAAGTTCAACAAAGACATCGGTGGTGCGGGTATAGATGACCTTCACATCAGGATAACGGTCTTTGATGAGGGCACCGAGTTTAAGTGCCATAGACAAACAGACTTCTTTTTCATTATTGCTGGCCCCATGACAACCGGGGTCGTGCCCACCGTGTCCGG
This sequence comes from Flavobacteriales bacterium, assembly GCA_046073985.1. Lineage (GTDB taxonomy): Bacteria > Bacteroidota > Bacteroidia > Flavobacteriales_D > Crocinitomicaceae > UBA952. The sequence goes on from JBJTNI010000027.1 coordinate 69,306, forward strand.
CATCGATAACCACTGTTTTGATCTTGCCGGCTTGTGCATGTGCGAGTTGCTGGAAAAAGAAGTTCAGCCCAACCAATAAAAACAGTCTGAGTGCGTTCTTTTGCAAGCCATTGAAAATTGGTAGCTTTGTGTGTTTTTCTTGCATATTACAAATCTAAGTAGCCCCTCTTGAGTCAAAGACTTCGTATCGCACAACTTTTCTTCGTCACATTGTTAATAATGTGTCCGTTGGGTTTCGTTACAGCTCAAGATACCCTTTTTGTCAATGGCGAAAGTCTCAATGAAATAGTTACATACAAGGCAAGCGAAAAGATTGTTCACGACGTGAAGAACCGTCGGATTTACCTTTATGGTGCGGCAGAAATACAAACTGAGGGCTATGCGATCAAATCTGGTTATATTTTGATTGACCTCGATTCGAGTCAAATAGAGGCCAAGTATCGCCTCGATTCTATTGGGAAGCCTCAAGAGTTTCCTGAACTTACTGAAGGCAGCCAAACCATCACATGCGAATCATTGAAATTCAATTACCGCACTGAAAAAGCGTATATTAAGGCTTTGGCAATGAAGCAAGATGAATTTTATTTTCAAATGGGCACAGCCAAGCGCCAAGCCAATGATGAATTACATTTAAAACAAGGTATTTTAACGACCTGTGATTTAGCAGAGCCCCATTACCATTTTCAATTGAGCAAAGGAGTTTTGGTGCCAAATGAAAGAATTGTAACAGGCCCAATGAACTTGTATGTGTCGGGTATTCCTACTCCGTTGGGTTTACCATTCGCTTTTATCCCAACTAATCAAAAAGAGCGTACTTCGGGGCTTTTGTTTCCTGAATTTGTTCCGTTGTCAGCATATGGTTTTGGCTTTCAAAATTTGGGTTGGTATTTTCCGATCAACGAGCGCTTTCAAACATCGGTGTATGCCAATCTTTATAGCCGAGGATCATGGGGCTTGCGCAATGACCTCGATTACGCCAAACGCTATGGCTACAATGGCCGTCTTTCACTCGGTTTTCAGCAATTCAATAGCGGTTTTCCGACCAATACCAAGCAAAATAAAGTCACCATAGTATGGTCCCATAGAAAAGCTCCAAAATCAAATCCGTTTTGGGATTTTTCATCGAATGTAAATTTTATTTCCGACAACAATTCCAAGAATTCGTTAGATCCGATCAACCCAGAATATTTCAATAATAGCTTTAACTCAGATATCAATTTAGCCCGAAATTTCCCAGGAAAACCAATCAATACGGGCCTCAAGATGTCATTGCGACAAAACTCGAAGTCCAAAACGGTTTCATTGCTCAGCCCCGTCATGAATGTCAATGTCACCCGCATTTTTCCATTCAAAAACACCTTTGAGACGGCTGACAAAAACTGGAAGAAAACCATTCAAAGGATTGGGCTTACCTACAATTTTGAGGGTCAGAACCGCGCCCAATTTGCCGATTCTTTAATGAGTACGGCCAACTTTGCTGCGATAAATCAAACCATGATGAATGGCTTGAGTCAGAGTCTGACCATTCAAACAAGTACCGGTCTTTTCAAGAATGCGCTCAAAATCAATCCAAACTTAAGTTATGGCAATAAGATCAATTTTCAGCAAATTGAGAAAAGCTATAACCCACTTACAAACAACACGAAAATCGATACTATTCAGAAACCATCAATGTCTCATGAGTTGAATTTTAACTTGAGTGCAACTACAGTTTTGTATGCATACTACAAATTTGCTGGTAAGAAACAAACGCGTTTGCGCCATCTCATGACACCAAATATTGGCTACCGCTATACACCAGGTTGGAATCCTTTGCTTACTGTAAATGCCGGACCAAATCAAAGTCTTATCACGTATTCACCATTTGAAAGAAGTATATATGGCGTTGGTTCAACAAGAGAGGCATCATTGCTCACTTTTGGTATCAATAATACCGCAGAGATCAAGTTTAAATCTGCTCAAGATACTGTTACAGGCTTCAAGAAAATCCGACTCATTGACCAATTTTCTGTTACGGGTAACTATGACTTCACCAAGGATACCATGAAGCTATCCAATTTATCTTTGAATCTCAGAATAAGCCCGGCTAACTGGATCAATTTTGTTTCCAATGCAAATTGGAGCCCATACGGCTGGAATGCCAACGGGCAAACAATCAAAGACTATGCTTGGCAAACAGGTCAGCAATTGGGTAGGCTAACTACTACTAATCTCACCACAACAATGGTCATTGCGCCGCGCAAAGACCGTAAAAAGTTACAGGATCACACCACTTTATTCAATGAACAAGACTGGAATGCCGATTTTAATTTTTATGCGCTGCATCCGGAACGGGCCATTTTTTATGACATACCTTGGAAAGTCAATTTATCTCATGTCTATGGCATTCAAGCCAATCAAGATATCAGCTTGGAAAATCCAGATCCATGGAGTTTTGTACAGACTTTAGTTTTCAGCGGCGACATCAGTTTTACCAAACGTTGGAATTTATCGGGTAATTTGAATTTTAATTTACAAGACCAAAGACTGACCAACGCATATTTTTCGTTGAATAGAAATATGCACTGTTGGGCGCTTTCATTTTACTACGTTCCGGTAGGAGGCAATAAAAGTTTCTTGCTGACAATTCGCAATACATCGAGTATTTTCCGAGATGCGAAATTAGAATTCCGCAAACCACCTTCTTTCCTTTAATCTTACTTTCAATAAGAGATGCGTTCACCGCTGGCTTTGCCTACATGGTAGGTAAACTTGGCGCCTAAAAAGATGATCTGGGCCGAATAGTGCACCCAAGCCAACATCATAAAAATGGAATTTGCCACACCGAGCTGTCCCAACATGAAATAATGTTGCAGGTAATAACTGAGTATCCATTGACTAAAATAAAGTAAAATGGAAGTGACGATTGCACCTTTCAAGGCTATCCTCCAACTTACTTTTGCATCGTGCATGTATTTGAATATCAGACTAAATATCAAAATGTTAGAAGCTATTGTCAAACCTGTTTGCAAAAGAGTAAATGAGAAGTCTATGAAACCGTTGTGCCAATGTATCCAGCTATTGAGCGCCGAAAAAACAAATACTTGAGCAAAGTAAAATAGGATGATGACCAATGCCAATACAGCCAAGAGTATAACGCTCAGAAATCTAAACCCAATAATTTCCATGAAAAGATTGGTCTCGTGCCTATTTTTTTTAGTTACGTTGAAAAATTCGTTGAGACTTCGCTTCAAAGAAAGCATAAATGCGGAACATGTATAGAGCAAAATGCCGATACTTACCAGCTCCAGAAAAAAGCTAGGTTTTTCTATTGATATAGAATCTACGAGGTGTAATATAGATTCTGTGTCTGTGAGGCCTAAGCCATCGTGCAGCAAGTCCGTCACTATAATCCTCATATTTTTTGCACCGATCATGCGACCATAGATTGAGGTAGTAAGGTAAAGTATCGGAATAAAAGCAAACAGGGTATAATAGGCCAATGCAGCACCATGATGAAATGCGCCTTGTTGGACATATTCTTTGAGTGCCTGCCAGAATGCCAGTAATTCTATCTGGAGTGGACGTTTATTTCCTTTTGATTTCAATAGCGTTCAGTTGAGTGAGGGGTTCAAATGCGTAAAGCAAGACCCTTTCTTTGCGTTCAGTTCTGAAGTAGTTGTGGTATAATCCGCCCACAAATACAGCTCTTTCAAATTGCAAAGGAATACCTGCTTGACAAATTTGGTATTCGTCTGGTCTAAAATGCAGCAGGTTTTCTTGCCAATGTATGGTATTCAATGGTCCAAAGAGCCTGGCTTTTTCTGGGGCGGCATAGCGATAGTACAATGTTTCGGGTAGGTATTTTTTGGACAGTTTGCCATTTTGTAAAATGCAAATATGATCGCACAATCCAAGCACATCTTGCCCTTCGTGAGAAACCAACACAATCCCTGTATTTTCTGCATCGCGAAGGTCCATGAGATAAGCGCTCAGTCGTTGCCTTAGATTGGCATCCAGATGCCCAAAAGGTTCGTCGAGTAAAAGATATTGAGGTTGATCTGCAATGGCTCTTGCGATGGCAACACGTTGTTGCTCCCCTCCAGAGATGAGGTGTGCCTTTGTTTGACTAATATCTTTCAAACCAAAAAGTTGGAGCAACTTTTGGACGCGTTTATCTCGTTTAGCAATAGGCCAATGTAAAATGGCTTCTTTGATATTTTCGGCAACGGTATGAAATGGATCTAGCTTGAAGTCTTGATTGACAATAGCAATGTTGGCGTATCCGGGTACTAAAAGTTGTCTGGCAGGCAGTTGTTTTTTTCCGTCAATCACTATGAATCCTTCCGAGCAATCTTGTAATCCTGCACAAATTTTAAGTAACGAAGATTTACCGGCACCACTCTTTCCTACCAAACCAAGAATTTCACCGCGTTTTACTTGCAGATTGATTCCTTTCAAGATGTCTTTGTCGTAGGAAAGTACAATTTTTTGAAGCTCGATCATCGGATGAGTGCTTTGGGGAATGATTTAGAGGCAATAAAAATACCGGGTACTGGGTTAGCCATTGGCTCGTAGTCTTTTAAATAAATGCAAATTTCATGTCCTTGCTCGTTTTTGTTGAGTGTGCAATGATCGACAATACTGACAGATGCCCCGACAAATGTATTTGGGTGTGCAGCTGTTGAAATTTCAAAAAGATGCATCTTAGGAATGTCATATGAAAACAATTCGTCGTTTTCATCATAACCCGCCAAGGTGTAAATCCCATCCGGGATCTCTTGAATGGCAGTGACTTCTCCTTGTATTTCAAGTTCGTCTTCCCACTCATAGCGGAGGTTATCTGCGGATTCTTTGCCTCCAAATTCACGATCAGCTAGCTCTTGTGAGTACAGATCATTGAGCAGGTAAATATGGATTTTACATTTCATTTTCGGGTTGTTTTTTCTCTACTTCGTTGATTTTAAAAGCAGAAGGTATAAGTTCCGGCACGAGTTTCATGACAATCGGAAGGATGAGTGTGCCACCAGGCAATAAAAACAAAGCCAACGAGGGCATGGATTTTAGGATATCGTAGACCTGCTCTTTGACTTGTTCTTTTTCTTGGCTACTGAGTTCTTGTTTGGTAGACTTCTGAAGTAGCGCCATGAGCTCTTTGCTCTCTTTGATTTCAGATATCAGTCGATCTCGGTTGCGTCCTATGATTTTGAGCCATCGTTTACTTGTTTCTTTGTAGGCAAAACTAGATTCAGTTGACTGCTTATAAACCAAAAGTTGATCGGCTGTACTTTGTGCAATAAAGGCACTACAGAGCTCTTCAGAAGCCAGCATTTGCTGCTCGGTCATTTGCAGCACACGGCCAAGCTCGTGTAATTTGAGCCGTTCTTGTTGACTAATTTCGTGTGTTCCTTGAATTAAAAAATGCCCATATTCATAGGTTATTTGCTGCAATAATGGATCTTGAACAAGTTCTTGCTTGAGAAGTTTGAGCGGAATTCCAATTTGGAGACGGTCTGAAAATATGCGTCTTATTTTATTTGGTAAAGCAGCTGAAATCAAAAAGTGCTTGAAAATCTTTTGCTCTTGCTTCTCCATTTTTTGATCGGAGAAACCAGCAAAGAGTAAACCGTTTAGAACAGAAATGGCCGCAGCCTGATATGCCTGATGAAATGCTTCTTTTTTTCCGTCAAGAAATGATCTAAATAGGATGACGTCCAAAAATATAAACGCATTAGAAAGGTGGTTGAGCCAAAAATTGATACCGAAGAAGGATGTTTTTATTTTGACCCTAGATTGTAGAATAAGTTCTAGTTTTCTTTCGGGGCTTTGGATCAATTTCAGTTGAATGCGATCCAAAAAATTCAGGCCTGATGGGTTGGCATAAAATTCAGTCAGAAAAGCAATGAATTGTGCCTTATTAATGGGTTGTTGTGTTTTTCTTAAATAGGTAAACAAATGCGTTTCAAAAAGCAGTAATTTGAGCTGCTCATCGGTATTCATTTGCTGTTTGTTCAGGGCATTAGAAAAAATAAAGTTCTTAGGAGTACCATAAATGAGACCTGTCTGATGCGAGATAAAGTGGGTGAGGTTTTCAGTTTGGATATGGATCAGTTCGTCGTCTAATTCGAAAACGCCCTGCTCGTATAGTTCAAAAAACTTGGCAATCCAATTTTTGGAACCTGGTGAAAATGAGATGGCACTGAACGCACTTGGCATGTTCAAATTTAAGCTTTATAACACACGCTGAACAGAATTTTTTTTTCAAAAAATGCACCGGGTTTTGTGGAAAAAGCTCGAAAATACATGACATAAATTCCTGCAGGCACTAATGTCCCGAAAGTAGTGCTGCCATCCCAGTAACAGACCCCTTGTGTTGCGATACTTTCGTTAAATAATACGTTTTGAAGGAGTTGTCCATTTAATGTGTAAATACCGACACAGGCTATCAAACCCGGATCTTTCATTTGGTAGACAATTTCGAGTTGATCGTGGTAGGCATCTAGGTCAGGGCTCATGTCGGGGTGTGTTAAATGAATCTCACCTTCAAAAGTAACCTGACTGTGTTGAGAATTTTGACAACCAGGGGTAGCGCCACCTACAGTTTGTGCCGCTGAAAACCAATTTTCAGGATCTTGTGTAGTGGCACTAGAGCTGATTCTTTCTAAGCTAAAACCTTCAGGATCTGGCAATAATGAAAAATGCCATCGCGACAAATAATGTAGGGAGTCTAGTGTTTGGTGATCATTGAAAAGTACACAAGTACCTGAATCGTTGTAGAAATAAGGCAGGTCGATTTGTTTCAAATGTGAACTTGCAGTGAGTGGATAATTTGCGAGCAGAAAAAGCGTGTCAGGACACAGTGCCAAGAATTGTTTGGGCTCAATTTTTTCTTGATTCAAGAAAATAGAATCTTGTAGATTGTGCAATCCACAATCAGAGAGATCCAAGTATTTCTCACTTTGGTTCAATAATTCAACAAAATCGTGGCCCTCGTTTGGCGGATCAAACAAGATTTCATTGATGAGTAAATCACCTTTTTGTGGTTTTTCGTATCGAACGAAATCCCCGACTAGTTCTTGTGTATTATTCCAACAGTCTGTAGCAAAATCTATTTGATAAAAATAGGGATAACTCGGTAAGATCGTGTCGTAGAAATAGAGCAGCATTTGCGCACCATTCAAACAATTTTGATAATTGAGAATTTGCCGTTCGTATGGGCCGATACCGGGTAAAATTGAAATGGAGCTATTCGCCAATGACAGACTATCCATAGGCTCAGAAAAGTTGAAAGCGACATAATGAGCATCTAACACACAGATTTGTAATAGAGTAGGAGCAATTGTGTCTGAATGCGGGTCAAAAATTGCATTTGTTGCTCCGGGTGTTCCTCCAGCAGCAGCGGTGCATGCACCCCAGTTATCTTGATTCGAGCAAGGGTCTGACAGAGATTTTCTTTCCAAACTAATAGCATCCGTTGAATATTGACTACTTCCATACCAAGAGGCTTGATAAACGACTTGATCTAGCATTTCACTGTTATGATTTTTGAGTGAAATGGGTTCTCCTGAATTATTGAGGCCCGGAAATGCAGCAACTTCTACAATATTGGCAATTCCAAAGCCTATACTTTTGTTAGTCCCGACCAAAACCACATAAGATTGCGCCTCGAGCCAAAACGACGGCAAAGTGCAAATACCGTTGCCGTCTTGAATTTTAAGACCTCTTAATTGGATCAAGTTGGGGCTATTGTTGTAAATCTCTAAATATTCTGTTGCCGGAAGACCATACAATGTATCGGGGTTTGCCATGATTTCTGTAATAATAACCGCCGAGGAAAGAGGGTCTAAGGGTATTCCAAAATAAAAATCATCGATGTAAAAAGCTGCAGCATTAGCAGCTGTATAGTGCATTTCAAAACCAGCATATGGTTGCCAATTTTGATTTGAGACATTGGCTTGGAATTGAAGTTCTAGTGTTGTTGAATTTGAAAATTGGGCAAAAAGCGCAATAGAATTTGCAGTGATGATCAATTTTAAATCTGCGGCAAAAGCATTGGCAATTTGTCCTAATGGTCCCGATGCCAATAAACTATCTGTGCCATTTTGCCTTTGATAGAGTTTGATGGCATCTGTTGAGCTGCTTTCGCCAAATTGTAAATAAAAACAATCGGTGCTATTTTGAAAATCAGCTGACTGTGCCTGAAAGTAAAAGCGCCCAAAATTCAAACTTGAAGGGCTAAAATTTTCTCTGTACCAAAATTGTATGCTCAATGTGTCGAGTGCAAAGTTGGGGAGTTGTGTCCATATCAATGAGGTATCCGCAAGGGTTTGATTGAGTTGTAATTGGCGCGCAATATTGATGTAAAAATGACTGGTATCGCCCTGCCAAAGAATTCCCTGATTGAGGTTTTGGTCATGAAAATCGTCGTGGACCTGATTTTGAGAAAAATGGATGGTTCGGACGAAAATAACGAAAAGCAAAAGATAAGGACGTAGCATTGCAAACAAAGATTAATTTTGTCAAAAAAAACAAATGAAAGTAGCTGTCGTAGGTGCAACAGGAATGGTCGGATCAGTAATGTTGCAAGTTTTATCTGAGCAAAAATTCCCTTATTCCGAATTACTGATGGTCGCCTCCGAAAACAGCGTTGGTAAAAAACTAACGTTTGACAATCAAGAATATGAAGTGATTGGTCTGCAAACAGCAGTTGCTGCTCGCCCTGATATTGCTATTTTTTCTGCGGGCGGCGACACCTCTTTGGAGTGGGCGCCTCGTTTTGCTGCGGTTGGAACCGTTGTCATTGACAATTCTTCTGCCTGGAGAATGGATCCAACAAAAAAACTCATCGTTCCGGAAATCAACGGACAACAACTCACCAAACAAGACCTCATCATTGCAAACCCCAATTGTAGTACTATCCAACTTGTACTGACACTTGCACCACTTCATGCAAGATACGGAGTCAAAAGAGTGGTCGTTTCAACTTATCAATCGATAACAGGAACAGGTGTCAAAGCGGTTCAGCAATTAGAAAATGAGCGCAATGGCATCAGTGGTGAAATGGCATACAAATATCCTATTGACAAAAATTGTATTCCACAATGCGATGTATTCACTGAAAATGGATACACCAAAGAAGAAATGAAGCTAACCAACGAAACCAAAAAAATACTTGACCCAAGTATCAAAGTTACAGCAACGGCAGTGCGTGTACCTGTTGTTGGTGGGCATTCTGAGGCAGTCAACATTGAATTTGAACAAGATTTTGACCTTATAGAAGTAAAAAAAATATTAGCACAAACTCCTGGCATAATAGTGCAAGATAACCTTGAAGAATTTGCCTACCCGATGCCACGATTTGCTGAAGGTAAAGATGCTGTTTTTGTAGGCAGAATTCGCAGAGACGAAAGCCAAGAAAATACGCTCAACCTTTGGATAGTAGCTGACAACTTGCGCAAAGGAGCCGCCACAAATGCTGTTCAGATTGCACAAATTGTTGAAAAACTATTTGCTCAATAACCAACGAGGTTAAGATCCAATGCTTGGCTTGCTCCCTTTTGTCCAGCAACCATTGAACCTATTTTACAAGCAAATTTCAAACAATCTTGCGGATTAGATTGAAGTTGTCTTTGATGAAGCAATGCCGCTAAAAAAGCATCGCCAGCTCCAATGGTATCTATCACTTTTGTAGCAAAACCAGTTTGTTGGTAGTGTATTCCATTTTCAAAGTATTCAGCACCTTTTTCACCTTTTGTAACACACCATGTTTTGTTTGGGTAGTAATCATTCAACTTGCTTAATCTTGCTTGACAATTTTTTTCATTTACGTTCAACTGTTCGCAAATCCAATCAAATTCATTGTCATTCATTTTAACCAAATGTGCTTTCAAAATGAATTGATTGATGAGTTCCCAATCGTAAAAGGGTGCACGTAAATTGATGTCAAAAACAACTTCTTGTGCTTGATCAATCAATTTGATAATTGTTGCTCGATTCAAGTCTGATCTGAGTGCTAAACTGCCAAAAATCAATTGAAATGGTTTTGTCGAAATATTCTGTGCTGGAATTTCATCCCAGGCCACGCCCTCCACAATAGTGTAGGAAGCATTTCCGGCTGCGTCTAGTTCGACGGCAACAGTACCTGTTGGAAGGTGATCTGATACATGTACGTCTTTGGATAGTTTCATGTCCTTCAGTAAATTCAGTAATTCTTTACCGAATGCATCCTTTCCGATGGCCGTAAAGAGTCGAACATCTTGTTTAAATTCTTTTAAGCGAAAAGCTACGTTCATTGGTGCGCCTCCGGCTACTTTTCCACTTGGAAGCATATCCCAAAGAACTTCTCCAAAACAAATAATGTGCTTGATCATGAGCGCGTCAATTCTGCTGTGATTTCTTCTATACTTTTCCCTCTGGTCTCTGGCATAAACCAATAAATCCAAATCAGTTGTGCGCACATCGCTAAACAAAATATGGCAAAAACAATATCAGCCCCAATTTGCTCAAATAAATAAGGAATAAGTGCAGGAATGAGTGCTGCTAATATCCAATGAATTGTAGAACCAAATCCCTGACCAGCAGCTCTTAAGTGGTCCGGAAAAAGTTCTGAAATAAAAACCCATATGACCGTCCCTTGCCCTATTGCATGAGCGGCAATAAATAAGAAAAAGAAATAGGGCACTAATTCTTCATTCCACTGCCAATGAAAGCTAGCCGTAACAAGTCCAAGTGAGCATATGTAGCCAACCCCACCAATGTACATTAGTTTTTTTCTTCCAACTTTATCGACTAGTGCAACACCTAAAAAGGTAAAGCATAAGTTGACCAAGCCAACGCCAACAGAACTTAAATGGGCAGCTTTTTCATTCAATCCGGCGAGATCAAATATGCGTGGTGCGTAATAGAGAAACGCGTTAATGCCTGAAAGTTGATTGAAAAAAGCTACAAAAAAGCTCAGCCACAATACTTTTCGATAAGAAGTGTCATAAATACGTTCATTTGAAATGCTGTGTTTGGCAGTTTCCCAACGCACACTTTCAGGAAGAATTAGGCCTGCTAAGGCAAATATAACTGATGGTACAATTTGTACTCCGAGCATGTATCTCCAAGCATTTGGCCCTACATCTTTCAGTAAAAAGTTTGACAAAAATGCAATGACAATCCCAAAGACGATATTGAATTGGTACAAGCCTACCAGGCGTCCTCGAAAACGAGCAGGCGAAATTTCAGAAATATAACTTGGCGCTGCAATCGTGGATACACCAATTCCAATGCCGCCTAGGAAACGAGCAATTGCAAAAAACCAAGGACCCTGTGCTAATGCTGTTCCTGCGGCCGAAAGCGTAAATAATATTCCAATTGAAATGAGGCTTTTTTTACGCCCTAAAATATTGGTAGGAATGTGCCCAAAAATGGCTCCAAGCACGGTTCCCCACAAAGCCATCGACATGACAATTCCTCCATGAAATAAATCCGAGGTTTGCCAAAGGTCCTGTAATATTTTATCTGCACCAGAAATGACTACTGTATCAAATCCGAAAAGAAATCCTGAAAAAGAAGCAATTCCGGCGTATAAAGCGGTTCGTTTAGTTAACTGTTCCATACTTCGAAGATACGTATTGATTTTAAATTCATTGACTTTGATCAAATCAAGAAAATTTTAGAAAATTGCACTTTTTGAACTTGATTTCGATTATTTTTGCAGCGTCTCTAAGGGGTGCCGCAAGGCTGAGATCATACCCATTGAACCTGATTTGGATAATGCCAGCGAAGGGAAGATGACGAGCTAATTTTTTAAGATCACCAAGAATTAGCCCCTTGTTCTTGTTTAATTTTTACGAAATGAAAACAAGACTTTTATTACCAGCTTTTTTGTTTGCTTCGGCAAGCTTGGCACAGCAAACCGAGAAAATTGCAGCCGACACCATCAAAAAAATTCAAACAATTGAAGGCATTGTCGTTTCTAGACTAAGAGCCAAAGACAATCCGAGTAATACAACCTTATCCAAAGAGGTTTTGGGCTTTAAAAATTTTGGCCAAGACATGCCTACTCTGCTAGAATTTACACCATCGGTGGTTACTACCAGTGACGCCGGTGCCGGAGTAGGGTACAGTGGTTTACGCATAAGAGGCGTTGACGCCAGTCGCATCAATGTAACCATCAATGGTGTTCCAGTAAACGATCCTGAATCACATGACGTTTATTGGGTCAATATGCCTGACCTTGTGGGTTCAGTAGAGCATATTCAAATTCAAAGAGGGGTTGGCTCTTCGACAAACGGTGCAGCTGCTTTTGGAGCAAGTGTCAATATCAAAACAAGTGATCTCAAGGCAAAACCATATGCCCGTACAGATTTAGCCGCGGGTACTTTTGGAACACTCAAAGGCACATTACAAGCAGGGACGGGTTTACTGAAAAATTGTTTAACACTTGATGCAAGACTATCTCAAATACAATCTGATGGCTATCTTGATCGCGCCACTAGTGATTTAACTTCTTTGGCGCTAACTGCAACTTATCTTGCAAAAAAATCTATTTGGAAAGCTGTTGTGCTCAATGGTTCAGAGCGCACGTATCAAGCATGGTATGGTACACCTGAAAGCCGTTACAGAGGCGATTCTTTAGGTATGCTTGCATACGCGAGCAGAAATGGTTTAAATGCTGAAGAAACTTCCAACCTCATCAATTCAGGGCGTACCTACAATTATTACACCTATGCCAATCAAGTTGATCATTACAAGCAGGACAATTACCAGTTGCATTTTATCCATAAATTTTCGAGTCGCTTAGATTTGAATTTAGCCGCCCATTACACATACGGGAGAGGATATTATGAAGAATATCGCAATGAAGACGCCTTATCTGATTACGGATTAGCGCCAGTGTACATAGGTGGTGATACCGTTTTAAATACAGACTTGATCAGAAGAAGATGGTTGGACAATCATTTTATTGGGATGGTTTATGGTCTCAATTTTCAGAAAAATCAATATTTGAAATTTACGCTTGGGGGTGCAGTCAATCGTTACGATGGTCAGCATTTTGGCGAAGTCATTTGGGCGCAATTCGCTTCGAATAGTCAAATTTATGAGCGCTATTACGATAACGATGCACTCAAACAAGAGGCCAGTACTTTTCTCAAGACGAATTACCAAAAAAATGGCTTCGATCTCACCTTGGATTTGCAGTATCGCGGCATTAATTATCGTTTTTTAGGAGTAGATCAAGTTAGCGGAGTGCTTACAGATGTGACCCAAACGGTCAATTATAACTTTTTCAATCCTAAAATGGCCATATCTAAATCATTTGGTCAGCAGCAAATTTTTGGATCAATTGGGCTTGCCAACAGAGAGCCAGTCCGTCGAGATTTCCGAGAAAGCACTCCTACAAACCGCCCGTTACCCGAAAGAATGTACAACACTGAACTCGGATACCGCTTCCAAAATGAACGTCTATTTGCTCAATCCAATCTTTATTTGATGTATTACGACCAACAATTGGTTTTGACCGGGCAAATCAATGACGTAGGTGGTTACACTAGAACAAATGTTGATCAAAGCTACAGAGCTGGTCTAGAGCTCGAATTGCAATATGCAGTTTCCCGTCAAATCCGTTTACAAAGTGCTACTTCATTGAGTCAAAATAAAATCCTCAATTTTGTAGAATACGTCGATGTTTACCTTGATGAGGCCCCTTATTACACGCAAGTTCAAATCAATCACGGCACTACAGATTTGGCTTTTTCACCAAACTTTATTCAAACACTCGGCCTTCAATATACACCATTTAAAGCGCTTCAATTGGCACTTCAAACCAAATATGTTTCGCGTCAGTACCTAGACAACACCTCCGACCTCAAACGAAGTATAGACCCGTTTTCTTTCACTAATTTCATCATGAGCTGGAAAGTAAAGCAAACTTTCGCCGAAACATTTGAACTCGGTTTGTTGGTCAATAATATTTTTTCGGCTCAATACGCCAATAATGGCTACACATTTAGTTATCAATATGGCGGGCAAACCACAACCGAAAACTTTTATTACCCACAAGCAGGACGTCATTTCTTACTCAGGATGAGCATGGCCTTTTAAAACTCGTATCTTTAGCAAAAAATAATTTATGAAATTTTCGTTGCTACTCGGTTTTGCTTTTACGGTCCTCACTGCATCGGCACAAGTTATTGAAAAACCTACAGAAGTACCTGCTCAAGAGGTTATTGAACAAGTGGAGCCACCTTTAGAAGTCGTTCTGGAAGATGTGGCAGTTGAACCTGCAGGGCCAAGTGCTGCGAAGTTTCCTGGAGGCCCAGATTCTCTTCAGGCCTATTTAACCAGTGAAATCGAAGCATTTATTTATACCGATACCAATGAGATTTTTCCGTTTGGCGAGCAAGTTTTTGTTGTTTTTGAGGTCAACACGAAGGGTGAGATCATCAATCCGCTCATTGAAATGGGCTACAACGCTTTACTCGATTCAGCCGCGCTTACTATCGTTAGAAATATGCCCAACTGGCTACCTGCCACCAATGAATTGGATGAGCCGGTAGTATCCACGAATCGCCTGACACTTCTTTTTGATTTAAATCTAGAATCTGATGAATATGAGTTCCCTGCAGACCATATTGAAGTCAAGAAAGGTCCACACTGGGCAGGTTCTGAAATAGGAACTCAAATCAATACCAATGCTTTTCTGAGCTTTGACCCTAATTTTGCATCCAATCCTGAATGGCAAAATGTCCCGCTCAAGAGTACAGTATTTAACTTGAATTTATTTGCACATAAAATCAGGTTGTTCTCTGATCATTTTGGTGTGGTTTCGGGTTACGGACTCAGTTTCATAAGTCATGAATTCAAGCCTAATTACACCCTCCAACATGACTCTTTATTCACCAGTGCGGTGTACGATTCCACTCAAAATTACAGACGCAGCACGCTTACCGGAATTTACTTGACCGTACCTCTCATTTTAGAAGTTGCTACCGGCGAAACTTTCGGTAATTCATTTTATGTCAATGCCGGTATACTCACAGGAGTAAGGTTATATAGCCATTATCGCCAAACAGGAAAATTTGAAAACGGAGACAAATTCGAGTGGATAACCCGTTCTAAGTTTAATATGAATCCATGGATGTTAGACGCAACTGTCAGGGCGGGCTATGGTGCGTTTGGCGTTTTTGTCAATTATGCATTGATGAGTACATTCAAAACAGGTGCCACTGTTGGTCAATATCCACTTCGCTTCGGAATTTCTGTCAATATTCCTCAGTAGGGACTGCCTTATTGCGCTGAATAGGAAAATTGGCTCAGGTCATTTCCTGCCATAAAAGACTTGGCATCCATTCGTTTTTTACCTTCCATTTGTAAGGAATGAATTAACAAATTACCGTTGCCACAAGGAAATAAAATACCAGCTTTATGAGCTTGAGGACCCGTTTTTCGATCACATTGTAGCGGTGTTGGTTCGGACTCAAAAATCTTGAACTGAATCCATTCCTTTTTGGTACTTGACCATAATTTACACCAAGCTCCAGGATACGGATTCAAACCTCTAATGAGGTTGTGAATTGCTGTTGTTTGCAGTTGCCAATCGATGACCGTATTCTCCTTGAAGAGTTTAGGAGCAAGTGCGCGTTTTCCTTCGATTGGTGTTTGAGAAAGTGCTTGAATATGACCTGCAGCTAAGTCGTCACAAGTTTCTAAGGTAAGTGTTGCGCCCAATTCTTGCAATTGGTCGTGTAATTCGCCTACATTCATTTCCGGACTAATCTCGACTTCAGCTTGTTTCAAAATAGCCCCCGCATCGATTTGTTCATTGATCAGAAAGGTGGTCACACCCGTTTTTGTTTCGCCATTAATGAGTGCCCAATTGATCGGAGCCGCCCCTCGGTAGGCAGGTAATAAACTAGCATGTAAATTAAAGGTGCCTAAAGGCGGAAGTTGCCATACAACATCCGGAAGCATGCGAAAGGCAACC
Organism: Flavobacteriales bacterium; assembly: GCA_046073985.1. Lineage (GTDB taxonomy): Bacteria > Bacteroidota > Bacteroidia > Flavobacteriales_D > Crocinitomicaceae > UBA952. Next base: position 85,258 of record JBJTNI010000027.1, read on the forward strand.
ACCACAAATACGTCAGCTTTCCATTCTTTCAGTTGTTCAATGAAAACCTCATCACGTAATTTTTCGGGCTGCACCAAGGGTAGTTGCTGCTCGAGGGCATATTGCTTTACAGCACTTTGATGCATGAGTTGCCCTCTGCCAGCTGGCTTGTCAGCTACAGTAACTACACCAACCACACTGTGATGACTTTGGTGTAACTCAGCTAAAATGCGAACAGCAAATCCTGGTGTACCCATGAAAACTATGCGAAGTGATTTTTTCATACCTGTTTCTTTTGCCAAGCGAAGTTTTTTAAATACAAAATAGAAATAAGCCCGAGTAAACCAAAATAGATGTATTCAACGGTCCAAATCCAAAAAATATCTAAGTTCCAAACTTTGATAAATAAATAACAAAAAATGGCGTAAACACCCACTGTGAAGAATTCAATGAGCATCGAGTGAATGGTATTTCCACTGCCATGAATGGTTTGAAAATATACGGAAATAAACCCAAAAACTAAAATTGAAACCGCAATGAGGCGCAGTATATCAGCGCTCTTGGATACGTAAGCTTCTGCCGGATTCACCATCCGAATCATGGCCTCCGGATAGAGTACTGCGCCGTGAAATGTGAGCAACATAAAGCTAATTGTCAGCAGTTGTATGCGCCTTTGAATCAGCGGGATTTGATCATACTTTTTGGCACCTAAGTATTGAGAAATATAGGTTTTTGTGGTGCCGGCAAAACCCCAAATCGGCACAAAGGCCAAGAAATAAATGGAGCGAATGTTTTGAGAAACGGTTAGGTCAAAGGTTCCTTTTTGTTCGAGCCAAGTAAAAAAGAGCGTCCATGTGGCTAAGGCTGAAAATCCTTGTAACAACAATGGGCTTCCAACTTTGAGTAATTCCTTGAGTGAGCCCAGGTGTAGTTTGAAATAAGACAACAATTGGTAGTTTTTTCTTTCTTTTGAGAACCAAAGAAACCCGAGCATACTCAGCATGCCAATGCCGTCGGCTATCATCGAAGCCATGGCTGCTCCTTGGATACCTAATTCGGGTAAACCCCATTTTCCGAAAATGAGCAAATACGCCAAAAGGGCATTAGAACTTGCCGTTAAAAGTGAAGTCACTAAAACAACCCAAGATTTCCCTTCGGCTAAAAAGAAAGATTGAATGGCCAAGGTTATCATGGCAAAAAACAAAGAAAAACTGCGTTGTTCAATATAAATTCCTTGCAGGTGCGCGATTTCTTTTTGGGCAGAATAGGTATACACTAAATCAGGCATCACCCAATATAAAACCATAAAAAGTAGCATGGCTAAGCCCATCAAAACCCATACTGTGGTGCCAAAAACTTGCCCGATGAGGTCGGGTCTATCTTGCCCAATTCGTCGTGCAATAATGATTTGAGCGCCATCTGCCATTCCTGCCAAACACATGTATAGCGTCACGTACAACAACCCTGCATTGCCTACTGCGTCAAAAGCAGCAGTTGAATACCTGGCAATCAAAGATGCATCGGTCAAGAGTACGATTGACTGAATAAATCCGGTTACCATCATGGGTAACGCAACTCCTAAAATCGTACGGTAGTTCAGTGCAAGCATTAATCGATTTGAATTACTAAACCTTTTAAATAGGCACCTTCTGGATGAAATGCTTGAATAGGGTGGTCTGCGGGCTGATGTAATTGCTCGAGGATGCGACATGACCTTCCGGCTTCTATTGCTGCAGCAATAACTGTATTGGTAAATAATTGTGTATCTACAACCTGCGAGCACGAAAAGGTGAAAATAAATCCGCCAGGTTTGATCTGTCGAATGGCGTGGGCATTGAGCCTTTTGTATCCTTGTATGGCCTGATGTCTTTTGTCTCGGTGTTTTGCAAATGCAGGTGGATCGAGCACAATGATATCGTAGTCCTCGGGGAGTTCCTTCATGTAATCCATGGCATCATCGACGATAGATGCGTGGTGGTCTTGGAATCCATTAAGCGCAACGTTGTCGTCAGTGAGGCCAATGGCTTTTTTAGAGCTATCTAGAGAATGCACCAAACTAGCGTTGTGATGCAAGGCTTGTAAGCTAAAACCACCTGAATAACAAAAAGTGTTGAGTACTTTTTTACCATTTGCATATTTACCCAGTAAGGCGCGATTTTCTCGTTGGTCAATGAAGAATCCTGTCTTTTGCCCATTGATCCAGTCGATATGATACTTGACACCATTTTCAATGGCTAAATGCGGAACAGAGGCCTCACCAAAAAGATAGCTATCCTGAACTTCTTGGCGTTTTGGCAAGGTATCTGACGATTTAGAATAGACAGCTACCAGATGCTCGCCCATTACGGCTACTAACGCAGCAGCAATTAGCGCTACTTGTTTGAACATCCCAATGGAATGGCATTGAATGACTGCTACACCTGCATAGTAATCAATGATTAAACCTGGTAATTGATCTCCTTCACCGTGGCATAGTCGAAATATATTATTGTCGTTGCGGAGCAAACCAATTTTTAGTCGCAGTTCAAAAGCGTTTTTAAGGCGGTTTTCGTAAAAAGCTTGATCAATTGTTTCGTAATCGAAACTGAGCATTCTGACCGCGATAGTAGCATGCTGATAATGCCCAACGCCGAGCACTTGCTGTTTTTTTGTGGTCAAACAAACGATGTCGCCGTCTTGCAGTTCGTCAGTTTGATCGGCAATGGCTCCTGAAAACACCCATGGATGCTTTCTGTAAATTGACTGCTCTTTGCCTTTCGTAATGGTCAGAAGGGGATATAACATGTGCAAAAATAGCTTGAAAAAGCGTACATTTACCAAAAATCAAGTTATGGCCAACAAACGTATCCTTAAGAGAAATATCAACGAAATGGTATTCGATGTCGTAGAAGAATGCTTCTTTTTCGAAATGACTTCACCTGCAAAATCTGAAAATTCTGCAAAACTCATCGATGAAGCTGCTGATTTTCAAGATGCCATGTTGTCAAAAATCAACAAAGCCAAAGGAAAAGCTGAATTCAGAGCTATTGCCACAGAAGTAGAAGCCAAAGCAGTTTACTTTGTAGACGCCCTCAACGGCCTTAACAAATAAATGTCATCTATGCTTGGCATAGATACCTTTACTTTAGCCCTTTCTCTAGCAGCACTCATGATCCTACTCTGGATCACAGAGTGGATACCTGTTTACCTCACAGCGCTTTTGCCCATACTTTTGGGCGCACCATTGGGCTTACTCTCACCCAAAGAACTCGCTACTTGCTACGGCGATGCCAATATCTTTTTGTTTTTTGGTGGTTTTGTACTTGCCTTAGGTCTTGAGAAATGGGGTGTACATGAACAAATAGCACGTCGTATCATCGCTATTGTCGGCGATCAAAAATCCAAGATTTTACTCGGATTTATATTGAGTACAGGCCTAATTTCCATGTGGATTTCCAATACGGCTACTGCTCTCATGATGCTACCAATGGCTGTAGCGGTTATAGAAGCTATGCCAGTTGCTCACCGCGAATCCAGATTCAGTGCGCTGCTCATGCTCTCGGTGGCCTATGCTGCGAATATCGGAGGTGTAGGAACGCTCATTGGATCTCCACCAAATACCCAAATGGCCTCTATTTTGTCAGAGAACTTTCATGTACAAGTCAGCTTTTTTGATTGGATGAAGATCGGGCTTCCGCTTGCTTTGTTGCTGTTGCTACTGATGTATTTCTATTTTCATTACTTGCTTGGACCAGAACGAAAAGATGTTCACGACTTACATTTTCATACTTTGCCCTGGACAAAGCCACAGAAACGGGTACTTTGGATTTTTTCTGTGGTTGCAGTACTCTGGATATTTAGAGAGCCATTGTCAAATTGGACTGGTATTGCATACCGAGATGAAAATGCAGCAATTTTGGGTGCATTAGCACTTTTTTTATGGCCTAGTGGAGAAACAAAACAAACTTTACTGAAATGGTCCGATACAGAAAAACTTCCTTGGGGCATACTTTTATTATTCGGTGGAGGACTCGCTTTGGCAGCCATGCTTGAAAAAAATGGCATCCTTGAAAGCTTGTCAGCACATTTCAATTTTGCTGATGGCATCAATCCGGTACTTTTAATTATCCTATTGACCACATTAGCTATTTTTATTTCAGAGGTGTTGTCAAACCTAGCTATGGTTACGGTGTTCATACCGATTATAGGCGTATTTGCTCAACAAACACAAACCCCACTTTTCCCGTTGGCTATGGCCCTAACACTCGGGGCCAGCTTGGCATTCATGATGCCTGTAGGTACACCTCCTAATGCAATCGTCTTTGGTTCGGGTTATTTGAAAATCAAACAAATGGTTCGAATAGGCTTTGTTTTGAATTTGATCAGCCTTCTATTGATCAGTCTTTTTATTGTTTTGTTCTTCTAATTGAAACAATATTACTATTTTTCGAAGCTAAACCAACATTATGCTTACTATAGATCGCTTGTTTGATGTCCCAAGACATCAGTTAAAGAATTACCCTAATGCCAACATGTTTGTTACCAAAACGGCCGGTATTTGGGTCCCGATGTCAACAGTAGATTTTCTAGATGCAGCAATGCAAGTCTCAAGAGGGCTTATAGCACTTGGAATCGAAGCCGGAGACCGAGTGGCTGTAGTTAGTTCCAATCGAGTAGAGTGGAATATTTTAGACATTGCCGTACAACAAGTTGGGGCCATCTTAGTGCCACTTTATCCGAATATCTCTGCGTCTGATTACCGATTTATCCTCAACGATGCAGGGGTAGAATTATGTGTGGTTTCCAATCAAGAATTAGTCGATAAAATCAATGAAGTCAAGTCAGAAGTACCTTCCTTGAAGCACCTAATGTCTTTTGATCAATTGCCTAATTGCAAACACTGGTCAGAGATTGAAGCGCTCAAAGGAAGCATTGACGTAGCTGTAGTTGAAGAACGCATGAAAGACGTTAAAAACGCTGATTTAGCAACTATCATATATACCTCAGGCACAACTGGCAACCCTAAAGGCGTCATGCTTTCTCATGCCAATATTTTATCAACTGTAGCCTCATGTATTGACCCTATTCCGGCCGATAAAAATTCAAAAGTCTTGAGTTTTTTACCAGTTTGCCATATTTACGAGCGCATGCTGCATTATCTCTACATGTATATAGGTTGTTCCATTCATTTTGCCGAATCAATGGATACCATCGGAGATAACATTCGTGAAGTAAAGCCAGATGTCTTTTCTGCTGTTCCACGACTGATTGAAAAAGTATTCGATAAAATCATGGCAAAAGGAGAGGAGCTCTCAGGTGTCAAAAAAGCACTTTTTTACTGGGCAGTTGACCTTGCAGAGCAATACGATGTTGTTGGAAAATCCGCATTTTACAAGATGAAATTGGCAATTGCGCGCAAACTTATTTTTTCTAAATGGCAAGAAGCACTCGGCGGCAACGTCAAAGCTATTGCATCGGGTTCTGCCGCTTTACAACCAAGATTGGCTCGCATATTTTTAGCAGCAGACATTCCCATTCTGGAGGGCTACGGCCTCACCGAAACATCCCCAGTTATTTCTGTCAATAATTTCAATACGGGTATTCGAATAGGATCGGTGGGCCCCTTAGTTGATAAAGTTCAAGTTAAAATTGCTCCAGACGGTGAAATTTTAGTCAAGGGCCCTAATGTCATGATGGGATATTATAAAAACGAAGTTGCGACCAATGAAGTATTTGATGCAGACGGTTGGTTTTGTACCGGAGACATCGGAGAATTCCAAGAAGGTAATTTTTTGCGAATTACAGATCGTAAAAAGGAGATTTTCAAAACCTCTGGCGGAAAATACATCGTGCCTCAGGCCATGGAGAATAGACTCAAGCAATCTCGTTTCATTGAACAAGCCATGGTCATTGGTGAAGGCGAGAAGTTCCCAGCTGTATTGATTGTGCCAAATTATGCTTTTGTTAAAGAATGGGCAAAGCGTCATGAGGCCAATTTTGATACCCTTTCAAACGAAGCAATAATGACCCAAGAAATCGTTGTTAAACGCATTGAAAGAGAATTGAGCGAAATCAATAAAGAATATGGTTCATGGGAGCAATTGAAACAATTTAGATTATTGCCCAATGAATTCACTATTGAGGGTGGCGAACTCACTCCAACGCTAAAATTCAAACGCAAAAAAATCCTTGAAAAATACCAAGAAGCATACAAGCAGATTTACTCAGCTTAAAGCATAAAAAAAGCCGGCTGACGCCGGCTTTTTTTATGCTTAGTATCGAATACTTAGTGCTTTCCTGAAGAGCAGCAAGATTTTTGTGTAGTACTAGATGAAGAACATCCTTGTTTTTGAGTGGTGCTAGAAGAAGAGCAGCAGCTTCCGCTTTTTTTCTTTTTCTTGCGTTTGTCGTCGTCTTTTTTAACGATTTCCATACCGTTTACAGCTGCATAAGCTGTAGTTGCCATTGAACCTACAAACGTAGTAAGGGCGATTGCTACAAATACTTTTTTCATGGTGTTTTTTTTATAAAATTACAAATTAATTCAAACTTCCCAATTTGGTTAGTTTGGCTTTTACTTTCTGATTAAGTGTTACATCAATTTTTGTGCCTAAAGGCAAAAATAAATCAACGCGTGAACCAAATTTGATGAAACCAAATTCCGCACCTTGCTGGGCAGGATCTCCAGTTTGGGCATAGTAACATATTCTTCTGGCCATGGCGCCAGCAATTTGTCTGAATAAGATTTCTTGTCCGTTTTGGTGCTTTACAACACAGGTGCTGCGTTCGTTGTCAGTACTGCTTTTTGGGTGCCAAGCTACTAAGAATAATCCGGGGTGATACTTCGTGTAAGTAACCTCACCGCCAATAGGGTAGTAATTGGCATGTACATTCAAAGGCGACATAAAGATAGATACCTGTAGGCGACGGTCTTTGAAATATTCGGTTTCTTCCACTTCTTCAATGACGACTACTTTACCATCTGCAGGGCACATGATATCGAGAGAACCTCCGGTGCAAGTTCTTTTTGGGATGCGAAAAAATTGTAAGACAAGATAGAGTAATACGATAAAGCCCAGTTCTAGAAAAAGAAAGAGTCCGAAAACGACATCTTTCAGAAAATAAAAATTGATTGCACTCAATACAATGAAGAGTGCAATTGAACCAAACATAATAGAGCGTCCTTCGCGGTGGAATGTCATCATCGCCAATAAAGATAAATAATGGACCAACAATAAAAAAACGGAATTGCAAATAGAGCAGCATCAAATCGATCTAAGACACCACCATGGCCCGGTAAAATGGTGCCGCTATCTTTGATACCTAAACTGCGCTTGAACAATGATTCAAGTAAGTCTCCGAAAATGGCACATGGCGCAATGATGAGTGCTGAGATGGTCCAAAATAAAATCTCGCCTCGATTGATGTATGTGCCAATAACTACGCCTAATAAAACGGTAAAGAGCAAGCCGCCAAATGTGCCTTCCCATGTTTTTTTAGGTGAAATGCGTTCAAAAAGCTTGTGCTTACCAAATTTTCGCCCTGTAAAATAGGCAAAAGAATCGTTGGTCCAGATCAATAAAAACATGCCTAAAACTTTGGGCAGGGTAGAGGTGTCTCGGACGTGAAGATCAATGCTCAGATAAAATGGTACAACGACATAAATGATGCCAAACACCAACACTGAAATATTGAGCAAAGGATGCTCGTGTTTGGCCCAGAGCTCATTGAGTATGAGGGTGAAAAACAAGGGAAATATCAGGGTCAGGGAGATGACAGAGTACCACTCAAAGCTGATTCCGACTAATAGCACATAGATAAATATGCCAATGAAAAGGCCTATTTCTTTCGGAACCTCAACAATTGAATGGTTTTTGAAAAATCTGTAAAATTCCCAAAGACCAACAACCATGAAAAAGGAAAATACAAGGGCAAAAACATAAGGATTCCAGAGCATAGAGCCGATGACAACCACCCCAAAGATGCTGCCAGTAATGATTCTTTGCCCCAGGTTTCCTAGCATATTTATGATGCGTTTTCTTCAGAATTTGTTTCTTCAGGATTTGTTTCTTCAGGAGCAATCTCGGCAGGAGCAATCTCGGTAGGAGCAGTATCGGCAAGAGGCGTAGCTTCTTCAATAATTGGATCCCACTGGCGCTTACCAAAGATTGCTTCAAGATCTTCTTTGAAAATTACTTCAGAAGTCAAGAGGCGCTCTGCCAATTGCTCAAGTTTTTCTTTGTTTTCACTGAGTAATTGAATCGCACGTTGGTACTGACCTTCAATGAGTTTACTTACTTCTTCATCGATGATTTTAGCGGTGTCATCGGAGTAAGGTTTGGTAAAGGCATCGCGCCCCTGCGAGTCGTAGTAAGAAATATTTCCGACGCGCTCGTTGAGGCCATAAATTGAAATCATGGCGTAAGCTTGTTTAGTAACCCGTTCGAGGTCACTGAGTGCGCCTGTTGAAATTTTATTGAAAATAAGTTGTTCTGCTGCGCGTCCTCCGAGCGTGGCGCACATATCATCTTGCAGTTGTTCAGTTGTGGTAATACTGCGCTCTTCAGGCAGGTACCACGCCGCTCCTAAGGATTGCCCTCTTGGTACAATAGTGACTTTAACTAACGGATTGGCATATTGCAAGAGCCATGAAACAGATGCGTGACCAGCCTCGTGAAAAGCAATTGTTTTCTTCTCTTCTGGTGTGATGATTTTATTTTTCTTTTCAAGACCACCAATAATGCGGTCTACTGCATCGAGAAAATCTTGTTTTTCAACATGTTTTTTGTTGTGTCTGGCAGCAATAAGGGCAGCTTCGTTACATAAATTTGCGATATCGGCACCGGAAAATCCTGGCGTTTGTTTGGCTAGGAAGTCGACGTCAATTTCGGTCGATAATTTGATTGGCTTGAGGTGGACACCAAAAATCTCTTTGCGCTCGTTGAGGTCCGGCATGTCTACGTAAATCTGGCGATCAAAGCGTCCTGCGCGCATCAGAGCGCTGTCGAGGACATCTGCGCGGTTAGTAGCTGCCAAAATGATGACGCCAGAGTTTGTACCAAAGCCGTCCATTTCGGTTAGCAATTGATTGAGGGTGTTTTCACGCTCGTCATTGGTATTGAATCCGTTGTTTTTACCACGGGCTCTACCTATTGCATCAATTTCATCGATAAAAATAATCGAAGGTGACTTTTCTTTTGCCTGACGGAAGAGGTCACGAACGCGTGAAGCACCAACGCCCACGAACATTTCTACGAAGTCTGAACCAGACAACGAGAAGAATGGCACCTTGGCTTCACCTGCTACTGCTTTTGCCAAAAGGGTTTTACCTGTTCCTGGAGGGCCCACAAGGAGGGCGCCTTTTGGAATTTTGGCACCCAGTTCAGTATATTTTTTAGGGTTTTTCAGGAATTCTACAATTTCTACGATTTCTTCTTTTGCGCCTTCGAGGCCGGCTACGTCTTTGAAGGTGATGTTTGTGCTTTTGCCTTTTTCATAGACCTGCGCTCTGGATTTACCAATATTGAATATTTGACCTCCGCCACCGCCGGCACCGCCACCTCCAGACATGCGTCGCATGACGAACATCCAGATCAAGACGATGATCCCAAATGGCAAGAGATAGCCTAGGATTTGAGCAATCCAGTTGGTTTCAATGATATTTTCGTAGTCGTTGTATTTGCGGTCATCGAGAGCTTTTTCAAAGTTGGCATGATTACCAATGTTCTCGAGTTCAAATACGAGGCGATTGATGTCTGCTTTTTTGTTATTGATGACTTTGCGCATGTTCGGGAAGTCAAGCTTTTTGTGGGTGTTAATGTACTGAACACCTTCCTTGCGCAACTGAAATCTGGCAGCACTTTGATTAACAATTTTGATATTCTTGACACCTTTGGCTTCTACCAATTCAAGTAAAGTTTCTTTGTACTTAATTGTGGTGCTGGTCTCGCTATTGACGTACAAATGGGTACTGACAAGCAAAATGACAAACGCAACGTAAATCCAATAGACGGATAGCGGGCTTTTTCTTTTTTCTTCTGACATGTGGAGAGGTCTTATAATAAATTTGGAATATCTGTTCTTTTGGCGTCGGCCCAAAGGTCTTCGATGTCATAGAAAGAACGTGCGTCCTTGTAAAAAATGTGACACACTACATCGATATAGTCCAATAAAATCCATTCTGAATTAGATTTTCCTTCTTGACGCCAAGGTTTTTCTTTCAATTCTTTGCGAGTATGGCGCTGAATTGCATTGGAGATACCGTCTACTTGGGTGCTGGACTCACCACTACACAACACGAAGAAGTCGCAAACGGCGCTGTCTAAGTCTCTGAGGTCTAGGATGGTGATGTCTTGAGCTTTGTTATTTTGCATCCCTTCAACAATTGCATCCAAAAGGAGCTCTGAAGGACTTGATTTTTTCTTTTTTGCCATGTAAGTATTTCTAGTACAAAACTAACTGATAAATTTGAACCGACAGACTTCAAACATGACCAAATTAGGATCAGAAATACATCATTTATCGGTAGTAGACTCTACGAACAATTATGCTGCCAAACTTATTTCTGAAGGAAAGATACAAAATGGTTCGGTAATTATGGCAGACTTTCAGACCAACGGCCGTGGTCAGAGAGGTAATTCATGGCAGTCTGTCAGTAACGAAAATTTGTTGTTTTCGCTGGTTTTTCAGCCACAGGACATCTCCCTTGATCAGCAAATCAGAATCAGCTGGTACACAGCCATCATATGGATTAAATGTTTACAACGCTTTGCCATCGAGGCAAAGATCAAATGGCCAAATGATATTTACGTTGGCAAAAGCAAACTCGGGGGCATTTTAATAGAGCAACAAATTCAAGGAAATACAATTTCTTGGAGCATTGTGGGTAGTGGTATAAATGTAAATACAGCTCCGGACTTAAAGAATACGACCTCTATCTTCGAACTGACACAAATGCACTTCAAGCCAAGAACAGTTTTAAACGAGTTCTTGGAGTTGTACAATGGTCAAATTCATTTGTTATACGGCGACTTCGGCTTATTAAAGGCCGAATTTGAGTCTGAATTGTGGGGCAAATGTGCCGTTCAACTGTTTGAAGATCAACAAAACCAACTTTGGAAGGCGACCATTCTTGGAGTAGATGAGCACGGAAAATTGAAACTAGAAAAGGATGGACAATTGCATTATTTTGACTTACAAGAAATCAAGTTAAAATTGAACGAATAACCATTGACAACGTTACTTAAAGTGCCTTTTCCAGATTGTAAGCCATCTCTTGAAGTAATTTTTGAAGTGGTTTTTCAAGCAACATACGCAGCATCATATTGATGTCCGCATTGATTTCAATAAAGCCAGAAGTTTGCGCATTGAGTTCTTGCAAGTGAATTTTCAGCTCAAATGGAAAAGGATTTTTCTGAACTCCAATAAATTTAATTTCTTGCTTATTTGACAGCTGTTTTTCTAGGCCGAGCACGAAATTTCCGGCAGCTTTAAAACTAAAACCGTGCTCAGAAGCGTTGAACTCAGATACTTGATCTTTGGGCAATAAATGTGCGTAATTTGAACAATCTTCGAGATAAGCAGCCACTTTTTCGGGTGGTGTAGCAAATGAAAATACCTGGCTTTTGATTTGAACCATGAGTTATTCTTGCATCCAGGTACTAGGGTTGTTGCGCCAAGCTTGTAGTGTAGCGTTGTTTGCCTCGTTAACGTAAGAAGTTTTGGTGGCAACATCAATGAGTGTGCCGTAATCTGTGAGTGTGATATACGGGCATTTTGCTGCTTCAAATTGTTGGTCAGCGAGGCTAAAACCATAAGTGAAGATGGCAACTAATCCTTTGACATCAAGCCCTCCTTGACGCAACGCTTCGACAGCTTTGAGACTGCTTCCGCCCGTTGAGATCAAATCTTCGATAACAACAACTCTTTGCCCAGACTCATAGGCCCCTTCGATGAGGTTTTCCATGCCGTGGCCTTTGGCACTGCTGCGCACATAGATAAATGGCAACCCAAGTTCTTGTGCAATGAGTGCGCCTTGCGCAATACCGCCTGTTGCTACGCCAGCAATGACATCTGGTTTGCCAAAATGCTCAAGAATTGTTTGTGCATAACCTTGGCGAATGAAAGTGCGTACCTCAGGAAAACTAAGTGTGATGCGGTTGTCACAATAAATTGGAGATTTCCAACCCGAAGCCCAAGTAAACGGATTTTCTGGTTGTAAGCGTACTGCTTTTGTTTTTAATAGCAATTCAGCTACCTTTAAGCTCAGATCTTTATTCACTTTCATGCCGCAAAAATACAAAGTTTTCCTCGAAAATAATTGGGTGTTGTTTACAGAAAATGATTCGCAAGATTTACCTGCTGTTAAACAATTCAAGGCCTCAGAACTTAAAGCACTTGCATCTTATGACATACTGGCGCATTTGTTACAGTTGCACGGAAATTTTTGTTTGATTTCTAAAGACCCACTAAATGCCATGCAAGCATTTTTCACAAACTTTAAATATGTTCAGACTGCCGGAGCCCTGGTGCAACAACATGGTCAAGATCAGTATTTATGGATTGATCGCTTTGAACACCTCGATTTACCAAAGGGTAAAATTGAAAAAGGTGAGCTTGAACTTGAAGCAGCGATTCGAGAAGTTCAGGAAGAGACGGGTTTGACAGGTCGTTTTGAATTTCAACGCAAATTGGGGCATACATATCATGTTTATCAAATGAAAGGAAAGTCTTATTTCAAATTGAACCATTGGTTTGAATTGTCACATATAGGTTCTCCTGAAGTGGTGGCTCAAACAAAGGAAGGTATCGATGCTGTATTTTGGCTTACTGCCAACGAATGGAAAGCGCGCCTTAATGAGTGTTATGCAGGCTTGTCTGAACTATTGCAAAGTACTTGCTAAAAATGTGTTAATTTTAGCTCCTCGCCTCAGACAATGTTTATTATTGTAGTCAGGTTATTTATTTAAATCGAAAACATATCAACCATGAAATTTCTACAACTATCTTTTTTCTTAGTTTTAAGTTCAGCCTTATTTGCGCAAACAGAACCCAACGTAAAAAAAGACGCGCAACCACCGCTTCGCTTTACTGTCTTGGAAATTGAAAGACAAAATATTCCTTACGGCTCTGAAGATCTATTTGTTTTTGAATTCAAAAACACCTCTAAAAAAGCAGCCGTAATTACGAATGTGCAAACAAGTTGTGGTTGTACTGCAGCCGAAAAACCTGAAGCACCTATCAGAAAGGGGAAAAAAGGGGTTATCAAAGTGCACTATGACACCAAACGCGTTGGCGGTTTCACCAAAACAATTACAGTTTTCTCAAACGTAGGTGACCCAATTGTACTTACCATTAAAGGAACTGTATTATCTCCATCTGACTCTCCTGTCATCAACTAAATCTGCTTGCGCTAGCGCCTAGATATTTGCTATCTTTGCACTTTTACAAGCAGAGTCATGGAGATTGCAAAGAACTACGAGCCGCAACTAGCACAAGAAAAATGGTATCAGCACTGGATTGATAAAGGATATTTTCACTCTACCCCAGATCACCGCGAACCATACACAGTAGTAATTCCTCCGCCCAATGTTACCGGTGTCTTGCACATGGGTCACATGCTCAACAACACCATTCAAGATGTTTTGGTGCGCAGGGCACGCATGCTCGGTAAAAACGCTTGTTGGGTTCCTGGCACAGACCACGCTTCAATTGCTACTGAAGCCAAAGTAGTTCAGAAACTCAAGGCTGAAGGCATCTCTAAATCAGACCTCACCCGTGACGAATTTTTGGCGCATGCTTTCGAATGGAAAGAAAAGCACGGTGGTATCATCTTAGAACAACTCAAAAGATTAGGCGCCTCTTGCGATTGGGAGCGCACGCATTTTACCATGGACCCTGAATATTCACAATCGGTCATTCAGGTGTTTATTGACCTTTATCAAAAAGGCAAAATTTACCGTGGTGTCCGCATGGTTAACTGGGATCCAGAAGCACTAACGGCGCTTTCCGATGAAGAAGTTAATTACAAAGAAGTCAACTCTAAGTTGTTTTATGTCCGCTATAAAATTGTGGGCGAACAAGATCAGTTCCTGACTATTGCCACAACCCGACCTGAGACAATACTCGGCGACACCGCCATTTGCGTTCATCCTGAAGACGAACGTTATCAAAAACTGATTGGTAAAACAGTTTTAGTTCCGATTATCAACCGAGAAATCCCTGTTATTGCCGACGAATATGTCGATAAAGAATTCGGTACAGGATGTTTGAAAGTAACACCTGCCCACGATACCAATGACTACGAGTTAGGTCAAAAACATAACCTGCCAAGCATTGATTTATTCAATGACAACGGCACACTCAATGAAAACGGCGCGCATTACACAGGCAAAGATCGCTTTGAAGTGCGTCGAGAAATCGAGAAAGAACTCCACGACAAAGGCTACCTCGTTAAAACCGAAGACATCATCAATAAAGTTGGTTTTTCAGAAAGAACCAACGCAGTCATTGAGCCTAAGTTATCATTGCAATGGTTTGTGTCTATGAAAGAATTGGCACAACCAGCGCTTGACAACGTCATGAATGGCAACATTCAGTTTCATCCAGAAAAATTCAAAAACACCTATCGCCACTGGATGGAAAACGTCAAAGATTGGTGTATTTCCAGACAACTTTGGTGGGGACACCGCATTCCGGCTTGGTATTACAGCAACTTACCCGCAGACTTCGTTGTTGCAGCCACTCAAGAAGAAGCTTTGCAATTAGCTTCAGCAAAAGCAGGCCGAACCATTTCAGCTGCAGAATTGCGCCAAGATGAAGATGTTTTGGATACCTGGTTTTCTAGTTGGTTGTGGCCAATTTCCGTTTTCAATGGCCTGACTCAACCCAACAATCCTGAAATCAGCTATTACTACCCAACCAATGACCTCGTAACAGCCCCAGAAATCATGTTCTTCTGGGTGGCGCGCATGATCATTGCAGGCTATGAATACCTCGGAGATCTTCCATTTAAAAATGTCTATTACACTGGAATTGTGCGCGATAAATTGGGTCGCAAAATGTCCAAGTCCTTGGGTAATTCCCCAGATCCAATTGAATTGATTGAAAAATACGGAGCCGACGGCGTTAGAGTCGGTATCCTCATTTCGTCTCCAGCCGGAAACGACCTTCCTTTTGATAGCTCACAGTGCGAGCAAGGTAGAAATTTCACCAATAAAATCTGGAACGCCTATCGCTTGGTTTCATCTTGGGAGGTTCGCGATATCGAACAGCCGAGCGCAAGTAAAGTCGCTATTGAATGGTTTGAAAATAGGTTCAGTCAGGTTTTGGCCGAAATCAACGATCAATTTGATAAATTCCGAATTTCTGAGGCCCTAATGGCCAGTTACAAGTTAGTCTGGGACGACTTCTGTTCATGGTATCTCGAAATGATCAAGCCTGGCTATGAGCAACCAATCGATCGTGCAACGCTCAATCAAACGCTTGTTTTCTTTGAGCAAATACTTAAAGTGTTGCATCCTTTCACGCCTTTCGTAGCAGAGGAACTCTATCATTCACTTCAAGCCCGTGAGGCAAATGACGATATCGTAATTGCTGCATGGCCGCAGGTTCAGCCTGTTCAAGAAGCACCTTTGAAGCGTTTTGCCTATAATGAAAAGGTCATTGCCAATATCCGAAATATCCGCAAGCAAAACAATATTGCCAACAAAGTCAAACTAGAGCTCTACATTAAAACAGATGCCGCACAAGCAAATGAATCTGATAGTGTTATTGTCAAGATGGGTAATTTGTCAGTCCTCTCTTACGTTCAAGAGAAAGTTGCTCAGGCAAATAGTTTTATTGTAGACGGTATTGAATTCTTTGTTCCTTTCGGTGAGGCTATTGACGTTGATGCTGAAAAACAAAAAATCCAAGAAGAGCTCATTTATACCCAAGGTTTCTTGAAAAGTGTTCAAGCAAAGCTGTCCAATGAAAAATTCATGGCCGGCGCTCCAGAGCAAGTAGTGACAAACGAACGCAACAAGGAAGCTGACGCACTTCACAAGATAGCTTTACTCGAGGCCAAGCTCTCAGAATTGTAATTAAATAAAGCGAAAATCTACGCGTCTATTTTTTTGCTTACCGCTTTCGCTGCGGTTGTCTTCTACAGGAGCAGTCTCGCCTTTGAATTCAATGACAACTCTATCCTTGGCTAAGCCATTTTGCTCAAAAAAACTGAGTAATGCCTTGGCTCTGCGCGCCGAAAGCTCTAAATTATATTGGTTACTACCATCAGCATCTGTGTGCCCTGTAATAGCGATCCGAAGATCTGAATGGCTTTTCACCATTCGAATCAGCTCTTTGAGATACGCTTCGTATTCTGGCTTTATTACGGCTTGATCGCGGTCAAAATAAATGGAATGGAATTCAAATTGGAGCAACTCTTGTTTGCGAATGATAGGGGCAGAAATGCCATCCTTGAGTTCTTGCTCAAATCTAATTAGCCATTCTTTGGGTAAATAAGGGCTTTTCTCTTTGGTAATTTCACCTTTGCTTTGAAAGGCGATCAATCGGTACCCATCTTTATCAGATGGACCTTCCAAATAACCAGTTTGAGGGCTGTAGCGCAATTGATAATTGTAGGGAGTCAAAGCAAATTCGGGGTTGTAGAACCAAGTTGCCTTTAGGGTAGTGAGTTCCATCGTGTTGTTTGCATACTTGCCTACAATTGGGTAAATACTTATGCTTTGCTTGTTTTCAATCCGAATCTGACCATCAACCAAGCCATTCGTTACAAAAATATCCAGATAAACAGGAATAGATTTGTCTGTATTTAACTCATTTGGAATGAAGAGCATGCCCTGCCAAAACCCAGTCATTTTTTGAGAGAATGCGGTATGAGTGGTCAGAAGAAGAAAAAAAGCGAGTAGGCGTAACATCGAGTACTTATTCGTAAAGCAACTAATTTTGTTCCATCTAGAACTTACTTTGCATTGAATTGTTATTCAAAAAACTTAACGCATGAAATTAGCCCTTATTTTTTCAAGTATCTTTTTTATGAGTATGATACAATCCGAAACACAAACTATTTATCAATTCAAAGTCAAAGATATCAATGGTAAAACCTTTGATTTCGCTACTTTAAAAGGTAAGAAAATCATGGTTGTCAATACGGCTTCTAAATGTGGCCTTACACCACAATACGAGCAATTAGAGGCAGTCTATGATCAGTATAAAAATAAAAACTTCATTATCATTGGTTTTCCCGCTAATGATTTCATGAGTCAGGAGCCAGGCTCAGACAAAGAAATCGCTCAATTTTGCTTACAAAACTATGGTGTGAGTTTCCCGATGATGTCCAAAATCTCTGTCAAGGGCAAAGACATGCATCCTGTCTATCAATTTTTAACGCAAAAAGCCAAAAATGGTCTTGAGGACAACAAGGTTGAATGGAATTTTCAAAAATACCTAATCGACGAAAAAGGCCATTTAGTGAGGGTTGTTTCACCGCGAATTTTACCCAATGATCCAAGTATTATTGCTTGGATAGAAAAGTAGGTCAAATCGTTGAAATTTTGTTGATAAGTTCAGCCTTTTCAACAGCATTGAAGCCCCTTTTACGAGGGGCTTTTTTTTATTTTTGTTAACACGAGTTTAATGAAATAAATCAAACCAAAGCAAAATGGCTGAAGACGAAAGAAGAGATAATTATTCGGCGGATAATATTCAAGTATTAGAAGGTTTAGAAGCAGTGCGCAAGCGCCCTGCCATGTATATTGGCGATGTTGGTGTCAAAGGATTACACCACCTCGTTTATGAGGTTGTCGATAACTCCATCGATGAGGCTTTAGCTGGTTACTGTAATACCATCAATGTCTTTATCAATGAAGACAACTCCATTACCGTAACAGATAACGGTCGTGGTATTCCAACAGCAATGCACACCAAAGAAAAGAAGTCTGCTTTAGAAGTGGTAATGACCGTTTTACACGCAGGTGGTAAATTCGACAAAGACACTTACAAAGTTTCTGGTGGTTTGCATGGTGTGGGTGTTTCATGTGTGAACGCCTTGTCAATCCACATGCGTACAGAAGTTCATCGCGAAGGCAAAATCTTTGAACAAGAGTACTCGATTGGTAAGCCGCTTTATGCGGTTCGTGAAATCGGAGTTTCGGATAAAACTGGAACCATCCAAACTTTCAAGCCAGACCACACTATTTTCGAGTCTACAGAATACAATTTCGATACACTAGCAGCACGTATGCGTGAATTGGCTTTCCTGAACAAAGGAATCACCATTACGCTCACCGACAAGCGTCAGCTCGACGACAACAATGCGCCTTTATCCACTACGTATCATTCAGAGGGTGGTCTCAAAGAATTTGCTTCGTACCTAGATCGCAATCGTGAAGCGCTCATCTCTGATGTCATTTATTTCGAAGGTGAACGCGAAGGAATTCCTGTTGAAGTCGCCTTGACCTACAACACTTCCTACACCGAAAATATTCAAGCATACGTCAACAACATCAACACCCACGAAGGAGGAACCCACCTTTCTGGTTTCAGACGCGGTTTGACCAACACCCTTAAAAAATACGCCACAGATTCCGGAATACTCGCTAAAGAAAAAATAGAAATCGATGGCGACGACTTTCGTGAAGGTCTTACAGCTGTGGTTTCTGTTAAGGTTCAAGAACCTCAATTTGAGGGGCAAACCAAAACAAAGCTCGGTAACCGCGAAGTTACTGCTCCTGTGAGTCAGGCAGTATCAGAAATGTTATCAGCTTACCTTGAAGAACACCCTTCAGAAGCCAAATTAATCGTCGAAAAAGTCATCTTGGCAGCACGTGCACGCCACGCTGCTCGCAAAGCCCGCGAGATGGTGCAGCGCAAAAACGTACTTACTGGTTCCGGACTTCCTGGTAAACTTGCCGATTGTTCAGAAAAAGATCCTGCTGCTTGTGAGGTTTACTTTGTCGAGGGAGATTCAGCGGGCGGTACCGCCAAACAAGGACGTGATCGTCATTTTCAAGCCATCATGCCATTGCGTGGAAAAATCTTGAACGTTGAAAAAGCCATGCAACACAAGATCTTTGAGAACGAAGAAATCAAGAATATCTATACCGCACTCGGTGTCCGTATCGGTACAGAAGAAGACTCCAAAGCCTTGAACCTCGAGAAACTGCGTTACCACAAAATCATCATCATGTGTGATGCCGACGTCGATGGTTCCCACATCGAGACGCTCATCCTTACTTTCTTCTTCCGTTACATGAAAGAACTCATTGAGAAAGGATACATTTACATCGCTACTCCACCACTTTACCAAGTGAAAAAAGGAACAAAATCTGTTTATGCTTGGAACGAAGACATGCGTGATCGCCTTATTCAAGAATTGAAAGGCGGCGGCAGTGAATCTTCGGTGAACGTACAACGCTATAAGGGTCTTGGAGAAATGAACGCCGAGCAACTATGGGAAACCACAATGAATCCTGAAAGCCGCACACTGCGTCAGGTTACCATTGAAAACGCCGCAGAATGCGACCAAATTTTCTCTATGCTCATGGGTGACGACGTTCCGCCTCGACGCGAGTTTATTGAAAGAAATGCCAAGTATGCAAAAATTGATGCCTAAGCGCATTTTCAATCCATTTTACAAACCGGAAATCCTTTGGGTATTTCCGGTTTTTTTTATGTTGTTTTTGGCTTTCCAAAGCCCTTCATACAAACAACAAGAATGTTTGGCTTGTCCGGCTTCAAAACCCGGAGAAACAATTTATTCGCATACGGCTTATACTTTTTCCTACAACGAAACACACGAACAAGCCAATTGGGTGGCCTATTTGCTTGCAAGAGCTCATTTAGGAGATGGCGTAGAGCGCAGCAATCGTTTTTCCGAAGACCCCATCGTACTTACAGGTACTGCGGCGAATTTAGATTACGCTAAAAGTGGCTACGACAGAGGGCACTTGGCGCCTGCGGCTGACATGAGTTGGTCTGAAAACGTCATGCAAGAGTCTTTTTATTTTTCAAACATGAGTCCGCAATTGCCAGGATTCAATCGTGGAATTTGGAAACGCTTAGAGGAGCAAGTACGCGATTGGGCACAACAATATGATTCTATTTACATCGTTACAGGCCCTGTTTTGAGCGATGACTTGTCATTTATTGGCCCAAATAAGGTAAGTGTTCCAAAATACTATTTCAAGGCACTTATATCAATTAAAGAAAGAAAAGGGATTGCTTTTTACATGCCTAATCAAAAATCTGAAACAGCACTTTTGAATTATGCCATTTCTATTGACTCATTGGAATCTTTGATAGGTCTTGACTTATTTCATTTACTTCCCGATCCACTAGAGCAACAGCTAGAATCAAAACTACATTTGTGGCCATAAAAAAACCGCTACAAGAGCGGTTTTTAATATTGGAAAAGTTTGCTCAACTTAGTGAATTTCGTTGGCGTATGCCGCTGAATCGAGGAGGCCTTCAAATTGGGAGGCGTCTGATACACGAACTTTAACCATCCAACCTGCACCATATGGATCTGAATTCACAAGCTCTGGATTGGCTTCAAGCGCTTCGTTGAACTCAATGATTTCACCACTCATTGGTAAAAACAAGTCAGAAACAGTTTTAACAGCCTCTACACTTCCAAAAACTTCTTCTTGGGCTAGTGTTTCGCCAACAGTTTCGATTTCAACATATACGATGTCGCCTAATTCGCTCTGAGCAAACTCAGTAATGCCAATTGTTGCTACATCACCTTCTAATTTAACCCATTCGTGGTCTTTGGTGTACTTTAGTTCAGCTGGAATATTCATGTTCATTGATTTGTTGCAAATGTAAGCATTTTGATGCTTAACTTTGCAACATGACCGCAGAACAATACAAAGAGCTTCAAAAAAGACTCTCCACCATACAAGCTTTCTTAAAAATTGAAGAAAAGCGTTTGCAACTCAAAGAGGAAGAGCTCAAAACTCAAGACCCTTCCTTTTGGGATGACCCCAAAAAAGCGGAAGAAAAAATGAAGCAAATCCGTGGTCTTAAATATTGGGTAGAGACCTTCGATCAAACTGCTTCAGCTGTAGCAGACCTTGAAATTTTAATGGAGTTTGTACGTGAAGGAATGGCCGAAGATGCTGAATTAGATGCCCAACACAAAGTATTACTTGCTGAAATCGAAGAGCTTGAACTCAAAAACATGCTCTCAAATGAAGAAGATGGATTATCAGCAGTGCTTCAGATTACGGCAGGTGCCGGTGGAACCGAAAGTTGCGACTGGGCTAGTATGCTCATGCGGATGTATTTAATGTGGGGGCAAAAGCGCGGCTATAAAATTACAGAACTCAACTTCCAAGAAGGCGATGTTGCTGGTGTTAAGACAGTGACGCTAGAGTTTGAAGGAGAATTTGCATTTGGTTATCTGAAAGGGGAAAATGGTGTTCATCGATTGGTTCGAATTTCACCTTTTGATTCAAATGCAAAAAGACACACCAGTTTTGTTTCCGTTTATGTCTATCCGCTCGTCGATGATCAAATAGAAATCAATATTAATCCGGCTGATATCTCTTGGGAAACCTTCCGTTCAGGTGGGGCAGGAGGTCAGAATGTAAATAAGGTAGAAACCGCTGTGCGCCTCAGACACGCGCCTTCCGGAATCATCATTGAAAACTCTGAATCGAGGTCTCAGTTAGCCAATAAAGAAAAGGCACTTCAATTGCTGCGATCCCAACTCTATGAATTGGAGTTGCGCGAACGCATGGAAAAACGCAATGAAATTGAAGCAGGCAAAAAGAAAATAGAATGGGGAAGCCAGATTCGCAACTACGTAATGCATCCTTATAAATTGGTGAAAGATGTCAGAACAGGTACAGAAACCGGCGATGTCGATGCAGTGATGAACGGAGAACTAGATCCGTTTTTGAAGGCATTTTTGATGCAATACGGTTCTTAACCAGACAACGATTTTTTATGAGTTTATATTCGTGTAAAAGAACCTTACTAACTCATAATTTCTCTAAGACGCTTTCTAAAGCGATACCCCTAGATCCTTTTAAAAGAATTAGGTGATCTTTAATCGGGTGCTCAGCAAAGAAAGACTTCAAAGCTTCCGTATTTAGAAACCCCGCGGGGTTGATGCTTTTAAAAATAGGCCCTACAGTATAAGCTTTTAGCTGATGGGCGCTGATGAAGTCAAGTATTTTTTGGTGTTCTTGCGGCCCATCCGTTCCGAGTTCAAGCATATCCCCGATAATGATGAGTTTTTGGTCGTGCTGCATCTCAATGAAAGAACCAAGGGCACTTGCCATACTAGACGGATTGGCATTGTAGCAATCAACAATTACTGTATTTGTATTCGTTTTTTCAACTTGCGAACGTTTATTTGTAGGAATATATTGAGCTACTGCTGCATTGAGTAAGTCTGGCTCAATTTCGAAATATACCCCAATGCGCAGGGCAGCTAAAAAATTGTAAAAATTATATTTACCGACCATTTGGGTGTCAATGATGGGTGAACTATAATCTTGATATGTCCATCTGAAATGAACATAAGGGTCAAGAAACGCCAGTTCTCCTCGGAGTTCTCCGTTATGTTCTCCGTAGCCGTTCAACTTAATTTGCCGTCTACTTGCTGCCTCGAGCAAGATGGCATCGTCAGCATTGACAAATAATTGACCATTTATTGCTTTTACGTGCTCGTATAACTCAGATTTTGTCCTGAGTACCCCATCAAAATTGATAAATCCTTCTAAATGTGCTTTGCCAATATTGGTGATGATGCCAAGGGTTGGTAATGCTATTTTGCAGAGCTCATCAATGTCTAGGGGTTTGTTGGCTCCCATTTCTATAATCGCAATTTCGTGTTGCTGATGCAAGCGGAGTAGGGTAAGCGGAACTCCGATGTGATTATTGAGGTTACCTTCTGTACAAAGCACCTTAAACTTCCTTTCAAGAACGCATTTCACGAGTTCTTTAGTGCTTGTTTTGCCATTGCTTCCTGTAATTCCGATGACAGGAATTTCAAATCTTTGTCGATGTGCTAATGCCAATTGTTGTAAAAACGCCAAACCATCCTCTACGTATAAAACGTTTTGACCGTTGGCAAATTCTTGCTCATCTACAATTGCATATTTGGCACCATTTTGAATTGCTTGTTGCGCAAAAGCATTGCCATTGAAATGGGCTCCTTTTAACGAAATGTATAGACAATCTTTGGTAATTTGGCGGGTGTCTGTACAAACCCCGCTACAAGAATCTAAAATCGAGAGCCAATTGTTCATGCGACAAAATTGCAAAAAAAAAGCCCGACTAAGCGGGCTTTTGTAGGATTCAAGTGAATTATTCTTTGAGGTCTGGTCTTCTTGAGCTTCCGACTCTGTCCATTGCACAGCGGAATCCGATAGTTGCAGAAGCTTTATCTTCATCGAGGAAGCGGCGATTACCTGCTGATAACCAGTAAGCGCGATCTGCCCAAGAACCACCTTTGTAAACGCGGCTCTTGTCCGAGATAAGCGTTGTTGGCCATCCGGCTTTACCTGCGATGATTTGGTCGTTGTTAAGGTTGTAGTTTTCGTGCTCACTTTGATACATTACCAATTTTGGATCGCGAATACCGTTGTTGATTTCTTCTTTTCTTTTATTATTGTCATAATAGATAGAAGATTCGATATCGCCGTCAAGATAGTCAATGTAATCATCTTTGCGGTAATTGATGCGACCTACGTTTTCTTCAACAGTGACATCTCTCCAACGCTGGCTACCTTTTGTAGTGGTAACAAACTCGCTTAGACCATTTCTAAGTGTTTGAACCCATGTAGTTAACTCTGGATCAGCAAAGTATGCAGCGAAGTTATAGTTAATTGAAATCGCTTCGAACAATGCCGTTTTTGTCAATTCGTCGTCTGGAGTAGGCTTCACAAAATAACCAAAGCTAGCAGGGTCCATGTCTTGACTGGCCTCTCTTTGGTAGGCGTCGTTCATGATAGTAACCATTTCAAGCGGTTGCCCATTACCGTAGTCATCTTTGAATTGACTTGGTAATTTAGAGTTAAAGAATACTCTTTCTACGTAAGCAGATGCAGCAACTGTTTTACCTTGGTTGTACAATGTAATTGCAGTATCTAAGAAAAGATTGATCGTATCAAGAAAAGCAAATTGTTTTTTCTCTTGATTGCTGTATCTTCTGTTATTAGAAATGTAGTAATCCGAAGGCTTATTGAACTGGTATGCTCTAGGGTCTTGTCTGGACATGATTCTAGAGCTCATGGCAGCGTCGTTAACACCTTTAGGAGCTGCACTGTTTTGAGCTGGCTCTGGTTTCTGTTTTTGTAATTCGGTGAAAACCGTTTGGAGGTCTGTATTTGAACTTCCAGCTTCTTCAAGAGCTTTAGTTACGCCCTCTGCAATGCCAGCAAGATTTTTGTAATCTTTATCGGTGATTGCTTTGTTCAGTTTTGCGATTTCGTCTGTGACACTCTTTTTATCTGCAGGCTTCACTTTAGAAGCATACTGATTCATGAGGTTATTCACTAATTTGTAGTGACTTTCAGCGTTGGCAAGAATTTCAGCGTCAATTTTCTTTTGATCTGGAATGTTGCCCGTGTAACCATTTTGTGAACCATTTTGAGAATCGTTATATGATTTGTTGGCATAGGCCAAGTATTTCACACGAGCAAACTCGTTCACAAATTCTTTCATGCCATGTACATCATAGATGTTTTCGTTGGCTTTAACAGGACGGTCATGCAAACCATCAGGAACCATTAATTGGGTTTGGTACTTGTTACCACGGAATGGCATGAATTCTTCAGCAACTTCTGAAGTCATTGGACGGTAAACATCCATTACCCATTCAGAAACGTTGCCTGCCATGTGGTAAAGACCGTTGTCGTTAGGCCAGAAAGATGTTACTTTATCGGTGATATCAGCTCCATCATTCAAACGTCCGGCAACACCCATCATATCTCCTTTACCTCTCATGAAGTTGGCTTGAATAGCACCAGCGTATTGTTCTTCATCATGACGTACGTAGTGGCCATCCCATGGATAGATACGTCGGTCATTGATGTTTTCTGTTCCTTCGTCAAGGTTTCCGATTAGACCTAAGGCAGCAAATTCCCATTCAGCTTCAGTAGGGAGACGGTAGGCAGGTAATAAAATACCATCTTCCATGCGAACAGGTCGTGTACCTAAGCGGCCATTTTCTTTATCGGCATAAATTGGGTCATATTGTTCGAGTTGATAAGGATCTCTAGGAACTTTAGAACCTGGTTTTCTGCCATATTGAGCAGATTCTTCTTTGGTTACTTTTGGCGTTTTAGAGAGTTTAGTTCCGTCTTTTGTTAGTGTGTAGCCTTTATCATCGGTTTCGACGTTGTAGTTCCCGTTCAGATAGTTCTCAGTAGAGAACATATTTTCAGGAACAGAAGTGTATTTGTTGGCTTTGTCTTCAACAAGAGCTGCACCTACATCACCTTCGTCGGCAAAGTGCCAACTAAGAATACCTTCACGAACCAAAATGGCTTCATTGACACGGTCTGTACGCCATTTACAAAAATCATTGGCTTGTAACCAAGAAACACCAACAACAGGGTAGTCGCGGTAAGATGGATGACGCAAGTAATAATTGACGTATTTTTCACGGTAACCTAGCGCTGCTCTCCAGGCAAGGGTGTCAGGAAGGCACTTTTTGTAAACGTGTGGGTAGGTTTTATTGTATACCCTGCGCATCCAGTACATGTATTCTAACCAGTTGAAGTTGGTTACTTCGGTACGGTCCATGTAGAAAGAAGCTACAGAAACACGAGATGCGCGCGCATTCCAGTCAGACATGACATCTTGCTCGGTTCTTCCCATGGTAAAAGTACCGCCTTCAATCATCACCAAACCAGGACCAGCTTCTTGTTCCTTGGCGTCAAATTTTTCGAAACCACCATTCTTGAAATTGTTGAATTCCCAGCCTGTGGCAGAAGAGGTTTCTTTTGTACATGAAGAAAGCACTAACGTGGCGGCTAGTGCTATTCCGAATATGTTTTGAATCATTCGCTTCATATGCTTGAATTTATTGCTTAAAGTTCAATTATTAATTTGGTTACGTTTAGAACGACGGACAAGACGTTTTTCTAAAGTTTTTTGGTTTCTTTTTACATTTCAAATTGATTCCCATGGAAACTTCATGAGAACCACCAGATGTTCCGTTTCCTAGCTGAGACACCGTAAGGTCATAACTGTAACCAATTTTGAATTTGTCTGTGTTGATACCAACAGTCATGACAAAGGCGTCTCGATTGCGGTACCATGCACCCAACGTAAAGTTTTCATATTTCAAATAAGCGCCGATATTGAGCTCCTGAAAACCATTTTGGTATTGGTAAATGATATTTGGAGAAATGTAGGTAGAACTTGAATAGCGTCCACGCTGACCAATTTTGATATTGGCTCCCATGTGCCCTGTAAAACGCATTGGTAGTTTGGATTCACCAAGGATCATGGATTCATCTGGGCGGTTCAAGTGATGCACAGCTCCACCGAAATAAAAGTTCTTTGTAAAACCAACAAAACCCGCACTCACATCAAAAAAACCACGACGCCCATTGCCGCGTGGAACGTCACCGGTTTGGTAGATAAAACCGCGACGCGGATCAATCATATCGCCGAAAGTGAGTTTATCCCAGTCTAAAAATTTTTGATAATATGCAGCGCGTGCACCAAACATTAAGGAGAATTTGCGATTTACTTTGAGATTGTAAGAGTAAATACCACCAATCATGGATGTTTGGATAGTACCTGCACCTTGCATGTCGTGCATTGCTAAAAGCCCGAATCCGCCAGAAATATTCTTGGCGTAAGTGTCATAGGCAGCTGCGTATGTCACGTAGTTTCCGGTAAGTTGAGGCCATTCATTGCGGTAATTAAGAGATACTCTAGGGCAACCTGAAGATCCAGCTAAGGCAGGATTTAAGTAGGTAGGATTGGCGTAGAACTGAGTAAATGTAGGATCTTGAGCTAAAGTTATGTTACTCATTACCAGGGTAATGAAGCAGAACTGTAGGGCAAGAATAGGTTTAACTATTTTCACGAAAGTTGGTTTTAGCACGAACAATCTAAACGAGATTTAGGTTTCAAAGGTTACAAATATCGAATATTTATTCAAATAAAATAAATATATTGACGTTTTTCTAGCGCTTAAAACTCTAAGTTTCATGAATTATTTTAAACTTTTAATTTTCTTACTCTGTTTTTCTAGGTTCGAGGCAACCCAGGCACAAATTCAAAAAATCACATTAGAGTGGACAGATAGCGCTACCGCAGTTTATGGTTCTGTTCAAACAATAGTGAAAACAATCAAAGGATATTCTCTTGACTTGAATAAACCTTTCTTTGCAATTCAGCAAGCACACAAAAGTAAAAATGGTTCGGTAGAAATACTGAATATTCAGACCGAGAAATTAAGTGAGTCTGAGCAGCAACAATATGAAAAATTAGATGTTCGGTTCAACGCTGATTTTGAAATTGAAGCAAAAATTGTAAGTGAGGCCGGCAAACCACTTTTATCCATTTATGGCATAGGGATTCGATCATTGAATGGTCAATTAGAGCGCTTAATATCCTTTGAGGTTTCGGTTACAAACCAAGCAACTTTTACCAACAAAGATTATGCGGCGCATTCTGTCTTAGGCAGCACTTCCGGAAAATGGTATAAAATTGGAGTAACACGTGACGGAATCTACAAATTAGACAAATCTTTTCTGACTTCTTGTGGCATCAATACTGCTCAATTGAATCCGCAACACATACATATATTCGGAAATGGAGAGGGTGTGATTGCTGAACTCAATTCGGTACCGTTCACAGATGATTTAGCTCAAAATGCCATTCAAATAATCGGAGAAGGCGATGGCCAGTTCAATGACAACGATTATGTCCTCTTTTATGGTTGGGGCCCGCATCGCTGGGATGTAGTTTCGGGTGGCTTATTCAATCAAATCAGACACCCTTATTCAGACGTTTCCTATTATTTCATTTACGTAGGTTCTGATATAGCTCCATTGAGAATCAGTCAGGCGGGTGCTATTGATACACCAGCTGATACTGTTATAACAAATTACATGTACCGAGACGCCTACGAAAACGATTTAGTCAATTTAGTGAAAGGTGGTCAGCGTTGGTACGGAGAAGAATTCGATGTGAATTTATCTCAGAATTTCAATTTTAGTGTACCAAATATAGTCAATGAGCCTGTGAAGTTTCAAGTGAGCTACGCTTCGAATTCGAGGTCTACGGGCAATATCTTTAAATTGAAAAAAGGCTCTGCTGTTATTGGCCAAATGCCCATGCCATTTTCAAGTTCCAATTTTCAAAGAGGTATTTTACAGTGCAATGATTCTACACCTTCAACGAATTTGAACCTGACCATCGAAATCGATCGCTTGAATCCTAATATTGTTACCAACCTAGACCGTATTCAATTACATGCCAAAAGAAATTTGGTGATGGCGGGCAACCAAATCAATTTTAGAGCGAGTAGTTGGTCTATGTCAACAGGAGTAGCTGCTTATCAAATTAGCGGTGTCAATCAGAACGCATTTGTTTGGGATATTTCAGATAAACATTCTCCGGTTCTCATGCCAAAACAATTTGCGAACGCAACCTTGAATTTCAAAACTGAGGTCGGATACAAAGAGTTTGTAGCTGCGACTGGTGCTGCCTACTTCACACCTGAATTTGTTGCAACAGTTGCTTTTCAAGATTTACACGGATTGCCACAAGCAGATTACCTGATGGTTGCGCATCCTGATTTTACGGCACAAGCCAATCGTTTGGCTGAGTTGCACAGAGCAAATGGCCTCACCGTTCATGTTGTAGCACCGCAAGCCATTTATAACGAGTTTAGTTCCGGAATGCAAGATCCAGCTGCTATTCGTCGTTTTGCAAAAATGTTTTATGACCGTGCTCTTGCCACAGACCCAGCAACGAAACCAAAATACTTGCTGTTATTCGGAGACGGAACCTATGACCCTAAAAACAGATTGGCGAATAATAACAACTTTATTGTAACCTATCAATTGCCTTCGAGTGAGAACATGATCGAAGCGATGGTTGTAGATGACTTTTTTGGGATGCTAGATGATAATGAAGCCATTGGCGCATCTGATATAATGGATATCGGTGTGGGGCGTTTAATTGTCAGTACGAATTTACAAGCCAAGCAAATGGTTGACAAAATTGAGCATTATATGAAAAACGGATCTGATTTTTATCCGGTAGGAAATTCTTGTTGTATGGGCACACAAACCGACAAAACCTTTGGCGATTGGCGTTTACAGTACATACTCATGGCCGATAATCGAGAATGGGGACAATTTGTAGATACGGATGCCGAGCCACAATACACTATTGGACACGGTTATAGTCCGGAAATGAACTTCAATAAACTCTACATGGATGCATTTCCAAAGGTGGTGACTGCCGGTGGTGAGCGTTTCCCTGCTATGATGGATGCTATTGATGCCAACATTCAACGCGGCGTTTTGGTTGCCAATTATATCGGGCATGGTGGCGAAGTTGGTTTGGCAGATGAGCGCATCGTTACAATCGATCAAGTCAATGCTTGGAATAACATTCATGCGCTGCACCTATTTGTCTCAGCAACTTGTGAGTTCACACGTTTTGATGACCCAGAACGCGTTTCGGCAGGCGAGTGGGTGTTTTTGAATCCGACGGGTGGGGCTATTGCTATGCTAACCACCACGCGATCGGTTTATTTCGGTGTCAATACAACAATTGGTATCGAGTTGATGGAAAGAATATTTAACCGTTATCCTGATGGCCAAGCTTATGAGTTTGGGGAGTTATCTCGCCGTACAAAAAATGCAGCTTCTTCGAGTAATTCAAACAAACGAAGTTTTACATTGATTGGGGATCCTGCTTTGCGTCTAGCTTTACCACGGTACAGAATTGTAACAGATAGCATTAACGGTCTGAGTGCTGCTCAGCAAATGGATACACTCAAAGCCTTGTCCAAAGCGAGAGTCAAGGGGCATATTGAGGACTACAACGGCAATATCCTCAGCTCTTGGAATGGAACTTTAACCCCAACAATTTTTGATAAGCCTAAACTTCAAAATACCTTGGCCCAAGATGAAGAGTCACCTCAAATACAATTTGAACAGCAAACCAATAAAATTTACAGAGGTCAAGCAAGTATCGTAAACGGTTACTTTGACTTTGAGTTTATAGTACCAAAAGACATTGCACTGAATGTCGACCATGGCAAAATCAGTTATTATGGTCATAACGGTGTTATTGATGCGCAAGGATTTGATACAAGTTTTTTTGTGGGTGGTATTGATCCGAACGGAGTACAAGACAACCAGGGTCCGGAAATTACGCTGTTCATGAACGAGGTTGGTTTTGTAAATGGCTCCATTACCGATGAGAATCCAGTCCTGCTTGCAAAAATTCAAGACGACAACGGGGTAAATACAGTTGGCAATGGTATTGGTCATGACATTGTGGCCATACTCGATGGCCAGACAGCAAAGCCTTATGTGCTCAATGATTTCTATACTGCAAATTTAAATTCGTACCAATCAGGTGAAGTGCGCTACCAGTTCAAAGATTTAGCGCCTGGAAAACATACCCTAGAACTCAAAGTTTGGGACGTTAATAACAATTCAAACCTCGCACAGATTGAGTTTGTTGTGCAACAAAAAGAAACTCCTGCGCTAGATCACGTGCTCAATTACCCTAATCCGTTCACTACGCGCACGGAATTTATGTTCGAACACAACCAATCTTGTTCAAGTTTATCAGTTCAAGTTCAAATATTTACCGTAGCCGGACGTTTAGTGAAAACCATCCAACAAGAAGTACCTACTGCTGGTTTCCGTGTAGCAGGAATTTTTTGGGATGGTCGCGATGATTTTGGCGATGAACTTGCGAGGGGTACATACTTGTATCGATTAAGTATCCAAACCCCTGATGGTGCCTTTGCTGAGCAGACCGAAAAACTTGTTTTGTTGAAATAGAAATTTCATATCTTTACCCTCCCTATGAAAAGAATCTTTTCCCTGTATTTTAAAATTGCTTGTGGTTTATTTCTGGCCACTTCAAACGCTTGGGCACAGCCAACAGGCGGATCAGGCGTTACGGACAACGACCTTCAGCTCAATACATTAACCACTTCCTTGCCTTTTATGGCCATTACCCCTGATTCAAGAGCAGGAGGAATGGGAGACGCCGGTACGGCCCTGAGTGCTAGTTCAACATCGATTTACTGGAATACTTCCATTTTGAGTTTTGCCAAACAAAAATCTGAAGTCAGTTTATCATACACTCCGTGGTTGCGCCAACTTACCAATGACATTCATTTATCTTATTTAGCAGGCTATAAGCAGATTAACAAAGTGCATACCATTGGTGGTTCCTTGCGTTATTTCAGTTTGGGTGAAATCACTTTTACAGATATCAATGGCGATGAGCTCCGCGAAGACAAACCTTCTGAATTCGAACTCACCGGAGCCTATGCTTTCAAGTTGGCAGAAAAATTCAGCATCGGCGTCAATGGAAAGTTTGCCTACTCAAATTTGACCGGTGGTTTAACAGTTGCCGGAGTGAACACAAAACCCGGAGTCGTTGGTGCATCCGACTTATCTTTTAGTTACTACAACGACGACGCAAAGCTGGGCAACACAGATGGTGTCTATACTTTTGGACTCACCGTTAACAATATCGGAAATAAAGTTGCATACTCTGAATTATCAAGACGTGATTTCATTCCAATGAACCTTAAAATTGGAAACAGTTTCTTGGCCGAATTTGACGAATACAACAAAGTGACATTCTCATTAGACTTGCAAAGGTTGTTAGTACCTACGCCAGCGTTTTATCAAGTTCAAAATGGCGAATACGTGATGCTTGCCGGCATGAGCGGTGATGTAGGTGTGGTAAAATCAATTTTACAGTCATTCTATGATGCACCTGGTGTATTGGCCAAAGACGAAAACGGCGATTACATTCAATTGGCCGATGGCAGCTATGAAGTCGTAAAAGGTACTAGACTCAAAGAAGAACTTGCAGAAATCAATATTGCAGGTGGAGTAGAATGGTGGTACAGCGATGTCTTGGCACTCAGAGGTGGTGTTTTTTATGAAAATAAAAGCAAAGGTAATCGTCAGTTCTTGAATTTAGGCGCCTCTTTGAAGTACAATATGTTCGCTATTGATTTTTCATATTTAGCCTCATTGAACGGACGCCAGAGTCCGCTTGCCAATACTTTGCGTTTCACCTTGCGCCTGAATCTTGGAGGAAATTAACATGAAGCCAAACATCAGAATTGGTTATGGAGTTGATGTTCACCAACTAGCTGAAGGCTATCCACTATGGATTGGCGGCATCCAGCTCGATGCACCCTACGGCGCAGTTGGCCATTCTGATGCAGATGTTTTATTGCACGCCATTTGTGACGCACTATTAGGTGCATTGGCACTCAGGGATATTGGTTTTCATTTTTCAGACCAAGACCCGCAATACAAAGGAATAGATTCCAAAATTTTGCTCGAGCGCGTCTTTGCCCTGATTCAAGATAAGGGGTATGGCATTATCAATATTGATGCAACAGTTATTCTAGAAGCACCAAAAGTGAATCCACATATTGCGCAAATGCAGTCCGTCATTGCCTCTATTTTGTCTATAGAAACCCAGGACATCAGCATTAAGGCAACTACCCATGAAAAAGTGGATTCATTTGGCGAGAAACGCGCCATCAAAGCCTACGCCGTAGCGCTCCTTTATCAACTTTAGGTTCGGTTACTTCCGCTAAGGAACCAATTGTACATAGACCACTTGCTTGGTCTCAAAAAATGCTTCTTGGTAAAATTCAGCAATCGGATAGCATTTGGTCGGATACTTGAGTCCCGAGAGCTCTTCTGTTAAATCACCACCTTTC
Source organism: Flavobacteriales bacterium (assembly GCA_046073985.1). GTDB lineage: Bacteria > Bacteroidota > Bacteroidia > Flavobacteriales_D > Crocinitomicaceae > UBA952. The sequence continues at coordinate 118,148 of JBJTNI010000027.1, forward strand.
AAGTAAAGAATGCCGTTTTTGTGTTCGTGTAGGTTCTTTGGTTTGCTTTTGCCTTTGATCCAGGTTAAGAATACGGGCATCTGGGTTACCGCACGGCTCACAATAAAGTCATAGCGATCTTTAATTTGTTCGGCTCTACAATGGGTGGTGGTCACGTTTTTAAGGCCAAGGCTTTGCGCAACTTCCTGGACAACTTTTATTTTTTTTCCAATAGAATCAACCAAATGAAATGACACATCTGGAAATAAAATTGCCAGTGGTATACCCGGGAAGCCACCACCGGTTCCAATATCTAAAACTGAGCTACCCGGAATGAACGCTTGAATTTTGGCAATTGCCAATGAATGCAAAACGTGCCTTTCCATGAAATGATCCGTATCTTTTCTGGAGATGACGTTGATTTGGGCATTCCAGTATGCGTATAGCTCGGGTAATTGCGCAAACTGATTTTTTTGTTGCTCGGTCAGATTTGGGAAATAGCGCTCAATTAGCTCCATTAAATACTGTCTTTGGTTTGTTGCATCATGGCAGCAAGAAAATCTCGGGCTCTGAAGAGTTGCGCTTTTACGGTTCCTAATGGAAGGTCCATTTCTTCGGCAATTTCCTCGTAACTTTTTTCTTCGAAGTAGCGTTTTTCTACGAGTTCTCGGTATTTAGGCTTGAGTTTACTCACTAACAAACGCATGTGCACTAATCTTTGGCCATGAATGATACTTTCTTCCGGATTCAGTGTTTGCGATTTGGCATCGATGCGCATGCGCTCACCGTCATTGGTAGTAATGCCACGGTCAATCGAAGTGACTTCAATGCGTTTTTTACGAATGAAATCAATACAGTTATTGGAAGCAATTTTGAACAACCAAGTACTGAAAGCAAAACTTGGCGAATATTGGTCAAGACGAGCAAAAGCTTTTCCGAATGCTTCAATGGTAAGGTCGTCGGCGTCGTCTTGATTTTTAACCATTTTGAGCATCATGAAATAAATCGAATCGCGGTAGCGATCCATGAGCTCGGCATAGGCACTTTGACTTCCGCTTCTGGCTGCCGTCACCAGATGAAGATCTTGTTTGGCTTTTTCTGATAAATGCTCGTTTTCTACCATCGGTAATACTTTTGCCTTTCGGATATGTAATAAATGACGGGCATTAGAATGCTGTGCAAGAGGTCCCAAAAAGGGAAGAATAAACCGAGTTTTTTCTCACCAAGTTTGCTCAATCCACGACCCTGCAACCACCATTTAATGACCAGTGTACTCAAAAAGACTCCGCCACTTATCGGAAGGAAGTCTTTATTGAACAGCAAAGCAACAAAAGATATCCATAGTAAAACCACACTTGCCGGATAGATTCCTAACAATAGTCTTTTAATAAAGCTGTAACGCGCCGCTGTAGCATGGTGTTTGGCCTTCTGACGCAACCAGGCACTCCAGGTTTTTGGAGCATGAGCATGTACAAAAGCATTGGTTTCGGTGCATAATGCAGGTTTGGTAAAGCGCACGGCATCATTTAAGAACAGATCGTCATCACCGGGAATGATGGCATAATGGTTTTTAAAACCGTTTGTTTTTTGAAAAATCTGTTTGCTATAGGCAATGTTTCGTCCATTGGCTCTGTAGGGTAAGTTGCCAAGTGCGTAAGCATGAGACGAGGCCGCAAGCCAGGTGTTGTCATAACGAACCAACCTGTTCAAAAACCCTTTTTCTTTGGAAAAAGGACTGTATCCAATGACGAGCTCGTGTTGTGCATCTTGGGCAGACATCATTTCTTTTAACCAAGAACTCGACGCCGGTTTGCAATCTGCATCAGTGAGCACAAAATGTTCGTGTTTAGCAGCTTTGATGGCAAGTGTAATTGGTAATTTTTTACCAGGTCTGAGGTGCGGACTCTTGCTCAGTTCAACAACTTTTAGTCGCGGAAATTGTCTGGCAAATGCGATTAAGATCCAGTTGCTGTCGTCAATACTTTGGTTGTTGACTACAATAACTTCAAAATCAGGGTAATCTTGACACAGTATATGCGGCAAGTTTTCATAGAGGTTGTCAGATTCATTACGCGCGGCAATGATCACAGAAACAGGCGGAAAATGCCCTTGAAGCGGGCTATTTTTCTTTTTAAAAAAAGTCCAGCGCGCGTAATATTGAAAGGTGTAATAAAGTTGTACTAGTGCCAAAAGACATAGTAGTACAAACAATAGCGTCCAGTAATCTGGTTTAAAATTTGGTATGAGTTCCATCTGTAGACTACAAAGATGTTCAGTCAAATCAAATACACGTATCTTTGCTTCAGGTATTTTTCAACATTTTTATGCACTTTGACCTTTTACATCAAGATCCGCACTCGAAAGCTCGTTTAGGGAGGCTTCATACAGCACACGGCACGATAGAAACGCCCATCTTTATGCCCGTTGGCACGGTCGGTTCTGTTAAAGGTGTGCATCAACAAGAATTGCGCGACGACATCAATGCTCAAATTATTTTGGGCAATACCTACCATTTGTTTTTGCGCCCAGGTACAGAAGTTCTTGAAGCGGCAGGTGGTTTACACCAATTTATAGGTTGGGAGCGCCCTATTTTAACAGACAGCGGAGGTTATCAGGTTTATTCGCTCTCTGGCTCCAGAAAAATTCAAGAAGAAGGTGTCAAGTTTCAGTCTCATATCGACGGTAGTTATCATTTCTTTACACCCGAGCGCGCCATAGAAATTCAGCGCAGTATCGGTGCCGATATCATAATGGCCTTTGACGAATGTACGCCGTATCCTTGTGATTACGCTTATGCAAAACGTTCTATGCACCTCACTCATCGATGGTTGCAGCGCTGTTTTGATGCAATGGATGCGACAGCACCAAAATATGGTTATGAACAAGCTTTGTTCCCGATAGTGCAAGGCAGTACTTACAAAGATTTAAGAGAAGCTTCTGCCCACGCTATTGCCGGATTTGACGCCGTCGGTAATGCCATCGGCGGCCTATCCGTAGGGGAGCCCGACGAAGATCTTTATGAAATGACCGATTTAGTCTGTGGCATTTTACCCAAAGACAAACCGCGCTACCTTATGGGTGTCGGCACACCGATCAACTTATTGGAGTGTATCGCATTAGGTGTCGATATGTTTGATTGTGTGATGCCAAGTCGCAATGCAAGACACGGCCTATTGTATACATGGGAAGGCACCATCAATATCAAAAATGAAAAATGGGCTAAAGACTTTTCGGCCATTGATCCGAGTAGCAAAGTTTGGGTAGACCAAGTCTACACCAAAGCTTATTTGCGTCACCTGATCAAAACTGGTGAATACCTTGGAGTACAGATAGCAACCATTCATAATTTGGCATTTTATTTGGAGCTGATGCGTGTCGCACGCGAAAAAATTGCAAGTGGCGAGTTTGTAACTTGGAAAAATCAAGTCGTTCAAAAACTTGGTCAACGACTCTAACATGCTCAAACGGATAGACCGCTATATCATCAAAAAATTTTTAGGCACGTTCTTTTTCATGCTCGGCCTGATCATGTTGTTATCCGTCGTATTCGATATTTCAGAAAAGCTGAGCGAGTTTATATCGAATAAAGCACCCATCAACGAAATATTTTTCAAGTATTATGTGACGTTTGTGCTGTATTATGGCAATACGTTTTCCTCCATGATTATTTTTTTATCGGTGATTTGGTTCACGGCTAAAATGGCTCAAGATACAGAAATTATTCCCATTTGGTTTTCCGGTAGGCCGGTATCCAGATTCCTAAGACCTTATTTCATTGGTGCCACCATATTGACATTTTTGTCTCTCATTTTGAACCATTTTATTGTGCCCAGAACAAACAAAGTGCGCTTGGCTTTTGAAGAAAAATATTACCGCGATGTTTTAACCGTAGATAATTATCAGGCCGAATATCCTGGGAATGAGTTGGTTTATTTCTCTAATTATTCTGGGCAAGATCAACGCATTCACGATCTTACTATACAAAAGTGGTCCAAGGATCAAAAGCCAATTTACTTTTTAAGGGCACGATTTGCACAAAATAAGCCAGGCACTGATCAATGGAAGCTCACCGATTATTACGAAAAAGACTATCGTTTTCCGAAAGGACTTTTAGTACATGGGCAAACAAAAGACACTACCTTTAGTTACCGCATTGACGAAATGGCTCAAAGAGACAACGCTGCACAAGCTTTGACCTACTCTGAGTTGACCGCTGCAATTGAAAGAGAAAAAATAAAAGGTTCCAAGTTGGTTCCGGAATTTGAAATTGAATTGCACACCAGAACAGCCTTTCCTTTTGCAACGTATATCCTCACAATAATTGGGGTTTCTGTAGCGTCTCAAAAGAAACGTGGGGGCATAGGTCTGGACATCGCGATTGGTTTAGCGTTTGTCTTTGTTTACATTTTTGCCATGAAAATGCTTACTGTAGCAGCAACAAATGTCGGTTTTTCGGCCTTTGTGGCAGTCTGGTTGCCCAACATGCTTTTTGCAATCATTGCATTGGTTTTTTACAGGCGGGCTCAAAAATAATGCTGCCAAGCGCCTAACACAATACGTAGCCCATCAGAAGCAGCTACAACGTTTTTATGAAGTTGTCTGGCTTCCTCTAAGTGCAGTGCAGCATCTTCGTATCTCGATGAAAAATGCCCTAAAATCAAGTACTTACACTGTGCCTCAAGTGCTTGTTTTGCTGCTTGTAGCGCCGTTGAATGATAAGTAGTTTTGGCGCGTTCTTTATGTTGTTCCGTAAAGGTAGCCTCGTGGTAGAGTAAATCACAATCTTTAATTGCTTCAAGGTAAGCCGCAGCTGGTTTAGTATCAGAACAATAGGCATAGCTATAGCTTGGTAAAGCAGGCAGGGTGTAATCTTCGAAAAGATAAATGCGGCCATCACGCTCTATATTTTGACCTGCTTTTAGTTTGGGTAGGTCTTCGATAAGCAAAGCATCTTTTGCAATTGCAGCTTTATCAAGATTGAGTAATTTGGGCTTCTCAGATATCTTGTAGCCTAACGTTGGAATGCGGTGCTTTAATGCGAAAGCCTCTATTTGGATGAGTCGGTCTTCAAATATAAGGTTGCAAGGCCCCGGTTCCAATTCGTGAAATACGAGGTTAAATTGGATCGGATGACCACCGGCCTCTAGCATATTTTTAATCAGATTTTCAAGCCCAGGAGGGCCAAAAATATCGAGGCGTTTGTCGCGCCCCAACAAGTGCATCGTGGAAAGTAGTCCAGGAAGGCCAAAAAAATGATCGCCATGCAGATGAGATATGAGTATCAGTTGGATTTTCTGAAGTTTCAGACCAAATTTGCGGAGTTGTTGTTGGGTGCCTTCTGCACAATCAATAAGAATGTGCCTTTCATTGCAATTGACGTATTGGGCACTTGCACTGCGCTGTGCTGTAGGTAAGGCTGCACCTGAACCAAGAATATGAACTTCGAAACTCACTTGGCCAGTAAGTCTAGGGCTTCATTTTTAGAGAGTCCTATGGAAAGAACTTTGTCGAGTTGAGCAATTTCAACCAATTTACGGACGTTTGGTTGTAAGCCACTAAGTGCAAAAGCGCCGTTGGTGTCCTTGCAGAGTCGGTTGGCAATGAGCACAGCAGAAAGCCCAGAAGAATCACAGTATTTGGTTTTACTGAGGTCAAGAACGATGAAGTTGGTTCCTATTTTATTGAGTTGCAGAAAATGAGCTTTTAATTCAGGCGCATTATTGGCATCTAGTTTTTCAACTTCACAGGTCACAATAACTATTTCTCCTTGAGGGTCTACCGAAAAATTCATTGACAATGATTTAGTCAAAAGTAGAAAAATTATCTTTCGATTTTGGCGGCAAGTAAATAAATCACGGCCATGCGAACAGCCACACCGTTTTCAACTTGATCGAGAATGATACTTTGCTTTGAATCAGCGACATCGCTAGTGATCTCGACGCCGCGGTTAATCGGACCTGGGTGCATGACAATAATTTCTTTCGAAAGGCTGTCAAGCAGTTCTTTGTTGAGTCCAAAAAGCGCAGCGTATTCGCGCAAGGAAGGGAAGAATTTGATGTCCTGACGCTCGAGCTGGATGCGTAGTATATTGGCGACATCGCACCACTCTAGGGCCTCGCGTAGGTTGTGCGAAACTTGAACACCAAGCTCTGAAATATATTTTGGGATGAGTGTACTTGGGCCACAAACCATGACCTCGGCACCTAATTTCTGAAGACAATAAATATTGCTCAGGGCAACTCTTGAGTGCAAGATATCTCCTACGATAACTACTTTTTTACCTTCAACTGAACCTAATTTTTCTCGGATAGAGAAGGCGTCAAGCAGCGCTTGGGTAGGGTGCTCGTGAGTGCCGTCTCCGGCATTGACCACTCTTGCTTTGATTTTTTGAGATAGGAATTTAGCTGCACCCGGATTCGGATGACGCATGACTACCATATCTACTTTCATCGCCAAAATATTATTGACGGTATCAACAAGTGTTTCGCCTTTTTTGACTGAAGAGCCTGCCGCACTGAAATTGACAACATCGGCAGAAAGTCTTTTCTCTGCTAATTCAAATGACAAGCGTGTACGGGTGGAGTTCTCAAAAAACACGTTGGCGATGGTGATGTCGCGCAGGGAAGGCACCTTTTTAATGGGCCTGTTGATCACTTCTTTGAAACGGGATGCTGTATCGAGGATGAGTTCGATATCTTGACGACTGAGGTCAATGATGCCTGTAAGATGATCAACGCTGAGCTGTTTCATTTCCTTCTTTTGTAAATAATAAGACGCAATCTGCACCTTCGGTTTCTTTCCATTCGACAGCTACTCGTTCGGACGCAAGCGTATCTACGGTTTTACCGACGTAATCGGCTTGAATAGGGAGGTCTCGGCTGTAACGGCGGTCGATGAGCGCAAGTAATTGTACTTGTGACGGACGACCAAATGTAAGCAAGGCATCTAGGCCTGCCCGGATGGTTCGGCCAGTAAAGAGCACGTCGTCGAGTAGAATAATGCGTTTGTTTTCAACAGAAAAGTCAATGTTGGTGACACTAGGTAGCAGAGGAGTTTCGCGGCGGCGAAAATCGTCTCGGTGAAACGTGATGTCTAGTGAGCCAGCTTGAATGGAATGCCCTAAAATTTGTTCGAGTTGCGCTTTGATGCGGGCAGCAACGTGAATGCCTCTGGGCTGAAGCCCTATAAGGACTGAATTTTGGAAATCGTGATGGGTTTCAACAAGTTCATGAGCAAGCCGTTTGAGCGTAAGTTCTAGCTGGGTTGCATTGAGGATGACTTGCTTTTCCATTGAGGCAAAGATACTCTAAAAATTTTATTCTTGTTTGAGGTCTGCAATTAAAAAAAAGCTTCCGGTAATCCATAATAGGTCTGCTGCTTGCATTTGCTCTAGTATACTAGCTTTGGCAACATTGATATCGTCAAAAATGGTGCTGATTCCTAGGTTTTTCCAGTCATTAAGAGTCTTGCTTCTTGGGTTTTGAAAAGTACAGGCGGCTATTTTTGCATGCTCGGGAAAGAGCGACAAGATTTCTGCTGAATTTTTATCTTTCGCAGCACCATAAATGATATATAGTTTTCCGCTTAATTGCTCTTCAATCATTGAAAGTGTAGCCTCAATACCAGCTACATTATGCGATACATCGACAAGAACCTTGGGTTGCATTTGCACCAACTGTAGACGCCCAAAATGCCCCGTATTCTTTGAAAGATTTTCCAGAGCAATCTCAATGAGTTGTGTCGTAAATTTTTCTCCTAAAAGGGTAAGGCCCACCAAAGCATTTTTTAAGTTTTGTTTAGGGTAACCTTTCACCCCGTTCAATAATTGTTCATCGATAGCATATGCCTCTGTGAAGTAAATCGGCGCACCTTGATTTTGTGCAATTTGTTCAAAAATAGGGGAGGTAACTTTATTTTTTTCTCCGATTACAACAGGTGTATTTGGTTTGATGATGCCGGCTTTTTCAGCGGCAATTTGTGGTAAAGTATCTCCGAGAAATTCTTGGTGATCCAATGAAATGTTGGTGATAAGCGACAAGCGAGGTTCAATAATATTGGTAGCATCCAGACGGCCGCCTAAACCTGTTTCAATAACCATAAAATCACAGAAGTGTGCTTCAAAGTAGGCCAGTGCCATGGCAAAAGTCAATTCAAAAAAACTGGCGTCAAGATCTGGTAATTTGACTTGTATTGTTTGGCAAAATTGAATTACAAATTCACGAGAAATGGCTTGTCCATTGATGCGAATGCGTTCGGAAAAATCAAAAATATGTGGCGAGGTAAAAAGCCCAACCTTGTATTTTTTTTCAGTTAAGATACTTGCGCAATATGCAGCCGTACTTCCCTTACCATTGGTGCCTGCAATATGAATGCTCGGAATTTTTTGTGGTTCAATGTCTAATTTTTCCAACAATAAATGAACACGTTCTAACCCGGGTTTGTAGGCACTTGCTCCAAGTTGTTGGTAGGCCGGGAATTTAGCGAAAAGCCACGCTACACAATCCAAATATTGTTGTTCTGTGTTCAAGAATTTTCTCAAAGAAAAATAAATGCAAGTAGACCAGAGAGATAGCCAATTAGGGCTAAAGGTGCGATGCGTTTGAGATACCAGCCAAAGCCAATTTGTTCCATCCCCATAGCGACTACTCCGGCAGCAGATCCGATGACGAGAATTGAGCCTCCGGTTCCTGCTGCATAAGCGATCATGTGCCAGGTGTTGGCATCGAGCCCATCTTTGAACATTCCCATTGAGGCGGCTACAAGCGGTACGTTATCTACAATTGCAGAAGCAACACCGAGTAAAGAAATATATAATTCCTTTGAAATGCCAGTTGCCAATACATCTTCTCCGAACTTTTCAATGATACCCATTGATTCAAGACCAGCGACTGTCATTAAAATCCCTAGAAAAAATAAAATGGAAGGCATTTCAATTTTACTCAGTGATTTTAAGGTTGGGCCAACATGGCCATCTTTACTTTTTTCATCCAAAGAACTCAGGTTGAGATGGCGCTTGCTTAAAATTTCGCCAATGAGCGCAAAAACAGCAAGTGAAAAGAGCATCCCCATGTAGGGTGGCAAATGTGTTACAGATTTAAAGATGGGTACTAGAACGATTAAAAATAAGCCCGTAAGAAGTACAAATCCGGCATTCTTTTTTGTTTTCTGAATGGTTTGCGCTTCAAAAGCGCCATTAAAGATAGGAATGCGTTTGGCAATGAGCAATGGAACAACCATGGTGAGCAACGAAGGGATCAATAAATGTTCGATGAGTTTGACCGCACTTACTTTTGCGCCGATCCATAGCATTGTAGTGGTGACATCTCCGATAGGAGACCAAGCCCCACCGGCATTAGCGCTCATGACAGCAAACCCCACCATCCATAACCTCAATTCTTTGTTTTGTACTAATTTCCTGAGAATAGAAATGAGTACAATTGTTGCGGTGAGGTTATCAATGATTGCAGATAGCATAAAAGCAAGAATTGAAATGACCCACAATAAGCCATAATTTGTTTTGACGTTAATGAGCCGCTGAACACTATTGAAACCGTCAAAATAATCGATCATTTCGACGATAGCCATGGCTCCCATGAGAAAAATCAATATTTCAGAGGTTTTGCCAAAATGATGTAGCAGTATTTCGCTGGTATATTCCTGAACAGGTATAACCATCGAAATGAGCGCCCACGAAAGCGCCATCATCAATAATGCAGGAATTAGCTTATCAATTTTTAAGGTGTGCTCTAGTGTGATGGCTGTATAGCCAACAATAAAAATAAGGACAAGGAGTAGAGTTACTTGCATATACTTAAACGAGTTGCTTCAAGGCAATTTCAAATGCTGCTTTAGCAATGCCTGTTTTGCCAGGATGAATTTTGTGAGTTTGCTGCAAGGCTTTGAGGATAGTTTGGCTGGCATCTTCAAAAATGAGCTCATCTTCTAAACTTGATAAATCGGTACTCATGAGATACGCAAAAACCCGAGCCATACCACAATTGGCAATGAAATCAGGGATTAAAGCGAGATTGGCATCTGCCTTTTCGGCAATTGGTCCAAAGAAAATTTCTTGATCTGCAAATGGTACATTAGCACCTGATGAAATGACGCTTACACCCGCTGCAATCAGTTGGTCTAATTGCGTTTCAGTGATCATGCGGCTTCCGGCACAAGGGATGAATATGTCTGCCGGAGTACTCCAAAATGATTGATTGACTGCCTCATAACTGAGCATATTTGGTGCTGAAAGTTCGTTGCCATTTTTGTGAATGAAGAGTTGTTGTACTTCTTCAAAAGAGAGCCCTTCTGTGGCAATTATACCGCCAACACGGTCAATGATTCCAACAATGCTTGCACCATTTTGTGCCAAGTAATAAGCTGCTGCAGAACCGACATTTCCCCAACCTTGTACCAAAACGCGCTTACCTTTGAGCTCACCACCCCAAAGTTGGTAATAATGCTGAATAGAAGAGGCGACACCATATCCAGTGATCATGTCAGCTACCACATAATTATTCTCGACTTTTGGGCTATAATTTTCATTGACCAGCACTTTAGAAACGCCACGCTGTAATTGGCCAATTCGGTTAATTTTCTGAGTGTCATTTGGTTTAAAGTGCCCATTAAAAACACCCTCTTGTGGGTGCCATACCCCGCAGTCTTCGGTCATTGGAATCACTTCATGAATTTCGTCGACATTGAGGTCTCCACCCGTTCCGTAATAGGTTTTGAGTAGAGGAGAAACCGCCGCAAACCAGCGCTTGAGCACTTCTTTTTTACGCGGATCCTTGGGGTCGAAATTGATACCAGATTTAGCACCGCCAATTGCGGGGCCTGCCACGGTAAATTTAACCTCCATGGTTTTTGCTAAAGATTCTACCTCTCTTTTATCAAGCCCGACACGCATGCGGGTTCCGCCACCTGCGGCACCACCGCGTAGTGAATTAATGACCACCCAGCCTTCTGCTTCTGTTTCGGAGTCTTTCCATTCAAATACGATTTCAGGTCTTTTATTTTCAAATTTGGAGAGTAGTTCTTTCATGAGATTGATTTGATGTTATTTGGCAAGGCAAAATTACCAATATTTATAGTTTGAGGAGTTTTCTTTGGTAATCATGTAGGGTTCCAGTGCACAATTGCTCTCTTGCACCGGTAACACTTGCGATTGTTGTGGTTTGGTTCTGGATGAAGCGGGCGCCCAAGAAAGCAAAAATGAGCGCTTCTTTAAACGCAACGATCTTTTCATCCGGAACAACTAACATTCCTGTAAATTTTTGTCGCAGCACTTCTATGAGCAATGAATTGAAAGCTCCGCCACCAGTGACCATCACCTTTTGAAGCCCTAATTTTTGACATTCTTGGGCAGTCAAAATACTGAGAATTTCTACATGAGTCCGGAGTTTGTCAGCCAAATCAAGCCCTTCAAAATGAGTAAGATAATGGGTGTGCATCCATTCGGTTCCTAAAGATTTAGGGCCCTCTTGTGTAAAGTAATTTAATTTCAAGACTTGCATGACTATCTGTTGTTGTACTTTTCCGTTTCTGGCTACAATTCCATTTTCGTCATATTCTTTACCGATTTCTCGCATCCACAAGTTGAGTGGTAAATTTGCTGGTGCTATGTCATAGGCTTGGTGGGTTCCATTGATTTGTGTAGAAATATTGGCAAAACCACCTAAGTTGAGAAAGCCATCGGCCTGCCCAGCAAAAAGCAAAGCATCGCCAATAGGCACTAATGGTGCACCTTGACCTCCTGCAACGACATCTAAGGTCCGAAAATCGTTAATGACTGGAATTTTTGTGTGGTAGTTGAGCGTAACGCCACAGCCTATTTGGGTCGTAAATCCGAGCTCAGGTTGATGAAAAATAGTTTGACCGTGGCTTGCAATGGCTGTAATCTTATCGGCGTCAATATTGAATTTGACGCAAAATGAATGGATGCATTCAGCATAATATAATCCGAGGTCGTGGTTCAGTTTAAAAAGTTGTTCTCCTGGAAGGGTAGTGGCAATTTTTAAAGCTTTGAGCAACGGTGCTGGATAGTTGAAAGTAAAAGCATTAACAATATGAAAATCAGGATATTGATGCGCTTCAAATTCAAACTCAACCAAGGCGATATCAAGGCCGTCAAGAGAGGTTCCTGACATCAGACCAAGCAGCTGCATTTTATTCGGGTCTTTTGCTTTCAAGAATAGGGGAATTCGTTTATTTTTGTCAAAATTAAAATTATAAATCAGTCAACATGAATTTTGAACTCACTGAAGAACATCTAGCCGTTAAGGAAGCAGCCCGCGATTTTGCGCAAAACGTCCTGAAACCCGGCGTGATAGAAAGAGATAACCTACAAAAATTCCCAGCTGAAGAAATCAAGCAACTTGGTGAGCTCGGTTTCATGGGCATGATGGTAGATCCAAAATATGGTGGAAGCGGAATGGATACACTTTCATACGTTTTAGCCATGGAAGAAATTTCAAAAGTTGACGCCTCTGCTTCTGTATGTATGTCGGTCAATAACTCATTGGTTTGTTGGGGCCTAGAAAATTATGGTACAGAAGAACAAAAACAAAAATACCTTGTTCCGTTAGCCAAAGGAGAAAAAATTGGTGCTTTTTGTTTGTCAGAACCAGAAGCTGGTTCGGATGCAACCTCACAACGCACCACTGCCATCGACATGGGTGACCACTACTTGTTAAACGGTACCAAAAACTGGATCACAAACGGTTCGTCTGCCTCTATTTATCTTGTCATTGCTCAAACCAATCCTGAACTAGGCCATAAGGGCATCAACGCTTTGATCGTTGAACGCGGCATGGATGGTTTTGTAGTGGGCGCCAAAGAAGATAAAATGGGTATCCGTGGAAGCGATACACACACGCTTTTATTCAATGATGTCAAGGTTCCAAAGGAAAACCGTATTGGTGAAGATGGCTTCGGATTCAAATTTGCCATGAAGACGCTTTCTGGTGGTCGCATTGGAATTGCATCACAAGCACTAGGAATTGCTGCAGGTGCATTTGAACTTGCCACTGCCTATTCCAAAGAGCGTCAGGCCTTCGGAAAAGAAATTTACAAGCACCAAGCTATTTCTTTCAAATTGGCCGATATGGCAACTGAAATTGAAGCAGCTCGTTTGTTGGTTTACAAAGCAGCTCAAGACAAAGATGCAGGCCGTAACTACGATCAATCTGGTGCAATGGCCAAGTTATATGCTTCAAAAGTAGCCATGGAACAAACAGTTGAAGCTGTTCAAATCCATGGAGGTTATGGTTTTGTAAAAGAATACCACGTTGAACGCATGATGCGCGATGCAAAAATTACCCAGATTTATGAAGGAACCTCTGAAGTACAAAAAATTGTTATTTCAAGAGGTATTCTAAACGCCTAATATCTTCGCTTATGTTGGCACCTTTCAATCTTCACAAATGGATCGATGAAAATCGAGACCTCCTCAAGCCACCTGTTTCTAACAAAAACTTGTACAAAGAAGCTGGTGACTTCATCGTTATGGTTGTGGCTGGCCCCAATGCCCGCAAAGATTACCACTACAATGAAAGTGAAGAGCTTTTTTACCAAATTGAGGGAGACATCAATGTGCGCATCCAACAAGATGGTCAGGCCAAAGACATCATTGTCAAAGAAGGTGAAATGTTTTTGTTGCCAGCCAACACGCCACACTCTCCATCCAGAGGAGAAAATACAGTAGGTTTGGTTATTGAACGTGTCAGAACCGGAAGCAATCTACAAGATGGCCTGATGTGGTTCTGTGAAAAATGCAACCATCATTTGCATACCTATCGTTTTCATCTTGAAAACATTGAAAAAGATTTCCTGCCACGTTTCAAAGAATTCTATGGCTCTGAGCAACTTAGAACCTGTAAATCGTGTGGCCACATCATGGAAACCGATCCAAAATTCGTTTAGCAAACAAATACGATATAAAAAAAGCCTTTCGTTTGAAAGGCTTTTTTTATGAGAATTGTGTTTAATTACTGTTGGATAAAAGTAACGCGGTGCAATGAACCGGTTTGAAAAACTTCTTCTTCCAAAACCATACGTTTGCTGCGTAATTCTTTGACAGTATATTCATGAACAGGATTGATAGTTGTGGTATCCTCGTACATGTACAGAATGGTTGAATCCCCTCCAAATTTCCAGGTTCCATGGCTGTAAGTCCCTTGAATTTGACCGAGCTGATTGCTGTAGTTCGATGTTGAGTACGTACCGTCTTTGTCGATACTCATTTTTGAAGTGATAGTTGCATCAAAAATGTTATTGCCGTTGAGTACGTAATCAGCGAGTTTCCAATCGTTGCAAAGTCTTGCTTTCTTAGTTTGCAAAGAAAAATTTGGGCCCTCAGAAAATTTCGAACAGGCACTTAAGCCTAGGGTAACCAATGAAAAAGTGAAAAGTAAACGCTTCATGTTTTATTAGTTTTGAGGAACGTAAGTCATGGCAGTGACGCTGTTGTTGCTACCAATCTTTTCAAATTTGATTTCGTCTTTTGCCAATTTGATGATATTCCAGGTGTTATTTCCGTTGATTGTAAAAGCGGTGTTTGTTCCTGTTGAGTTGAAAACAACTTGCATTTTATCTTCAGAAAAACTCCAAACTCCAGTCACGCCACCTACGTAAGTGAAATTAAATAGATTGATTTTAGCGGTGTCTCTAAACGTACCGTCTTTCTCAATGATCAGCGTTTCTGTGTATCCGTTTTCTACGGCATTTACTCCGTTTAGTGTTTTTGCGGAAAGTACCCAAGTACCTGCAAGGCGCGAAGTTTTAGAAGAAAGCGCCAATTTGGGACCTTCTGCGTATTTGCTACAAGAGCTAAGCGTACCGGCGCCAATAAAAAGCGCTCCTATTGCAATAAAAAATAGTTTTTTCATGTTTTCAAGTTTGAACAAATCTACACATTCACTTGAACTTATTCAAGAACTAGGTTAATTTTGTAGTATGAAATACGTTTTTCCTTTCTTTTTAGGCTTATTAATCTGGTCTTGTAATGCTAAAAATGAGCCAACAACTCAAACAAAACAACCAAAAGTTTGTCAATCGGTTCAAGCAAATACTACAATAGAACTTGGCGTAAAAGGAATGGTTTGTCAGATGGGCTGTGGCGGTAGTATCCGCAAAGCGCTGAAAGAAACCTGTGCGGTAGAGCGTGTAGAGGTAAACTACCTGGACAGTTTGGAAGAACAAATTGTCAAAGTGCATTACGACCGCAAACAAATTGCTCCTGAGCAAATGGTTCAATTGCTGTCTTCCATCAATGATCGGCAATTTTCTGTCAGAACGCTTGGTGCTGCACAATCTATCCGATGAAGCTCGCATACAAACAACTTGGCGAGGGCAAGCCTCTAGTGATCTTGCATGGGCTATTTGGCTTCTCTGACAACTGGCAGAGCCATGCTAAAAAATTAGCTGAATATTTTCAAGTGACATTAGTTGATCTCAGAAACCACGGTCATTCAGAGTGGTCCGATGATTTCAGTTATGATTTGATGGTTCAAGACCTCCAAGAGTTGTTTTCTGATCTTCAAATCAACAAACCCATTTTACTGGGACATTCCATGGGTGGTAAGTTAGCCATGCATTTCGATGGAAAAAATCCGAATACAATTGAAAAATTGATTGTTGTCGATATGGGGATCAAAGCTTATGCCCCGCATCACGAGCACATATTAGCTGCATTTCATGCCATTGACTTGAGTCAATTAGCGGCCAGAAGCCAAGCCGAATCCATTTTGAAAACTTTCATTGATTCTGAAGGAGTTAGACAATTTTTACTCAAAAATCTTTATTGGGAAGATAAGGGTAAGTTGGCCTGGAGAGTCAATTTTCCGGTTCTTGAAGCAAGTATGACCGAAATATTGAAAGCCTTGCCAGCATTCGAATCTTTTACACCTACTTTATTTATTCGTGGCCTATTGTCTAACTATATTTTAGACGACGATATCCAATCAATAGAAACACAATATCCGGATATGCAGTTGGTGTCGATAGCCAATGCAGGACATTGGGTTCATGCAGAAGCACCTGATGCTTTTTTAGATGCGGTATTGGCCTTTAGCTTGCGGTAATTATTTCAATAAAAAAGGGAGCTCGAGGGCTCCCTTTTCATCTTTAGCTTGATCAATTCGCTTATTTGCGGATTGCTAATTTTTTAGTAACGATTGTACCGTTAGCAGCAACACTAACTGTATACATACCGTTGTTCAAAGCACTTGTGTTGATTGCAACGTTTTGTGTTCCGTTGATACCTGACAATGTTTGTGTAGCAACAACTTTACCAGCCATGTCAATCACGTTGATGATTGCATCTGTTGTGTTTTTAACTGTGAAAGTTACGTTTGTTGCATCAGCAGCTGGGTTTGGAGCTACTTCAAGACCAAAGCTTGCTACTTCTTCTTTTACTCCTAATGCTGGATCGAAGTTCATGCGAACCATTGGCTGAGAAGTTGTGTAGTACCAAGTAAGGTCAGTCATGTCATAGTAGTAACATGTTTGAACAGGAGCTGGACCAGCAGTACCAACAACTAAGTCGTTAGTTGCACCACCGTCACCGTTAGATCCCGCAACAAGTAAATAAGCCTCACCTGCATTTAATGGGTAGCTACCACCTAAGAAAGAAAGTGTTACTTCAGCGTCGAGGTCAGCATTTTGAAGTACGTAAGGACCTGTTTCATCAACGTAAAGGAAGTCGCCGGTTGCAGGGTCGATAGAATACAATTTAAGGTAGATCTCAGCACCTGGCTCAGCAGCACCGTTGATGTATACAGAACCACCACCGATAGAAACGTTAGAGAAGATATCAAAAATGTTACCTACCTCGAAGCCCATTCCGCCGTTGAAAGAACCGTTTAAAGCTGTTCCGTTGTCACGAGCATAAACGTATTGGTTTACAGCAATTGTTGCAAAGTTATTTAATGCGTTGTTGCTTGGGTCACCGTCTGTAGCACCAAGTGCAACGTTTGCAGACAAAGCATGGTTTGCGATTGAAGCTCCTGGCGTGAATGATGTAGCACAATCAAGGGTGTCGATTTGACCAACTGCGATTGGTGTAGCAGCTGATGTGCCAGTGTAAGCACCAGTTGTAGCAGTGAAAACTGCGTCAGTTTGGTTTTGGGCACCAATGTTTTCTACTAAACCAGAGAATTCAACTTCAGTTACTTGAGATTGTGGAACTTGGTGGTAGGCCAAACGCTCAGCCCAAGCACCTGTTGAACCCCAAAGAACACCATTTAATTTCACGTCGTTTGCTTCAGGAACGTAAAGTTCTACGTCGTCAACTGCCCAATACCATCCCCAGTAGTCGTTGTCGTTGTAGTAAAATTGAATTTTTACTTGAGACTGACCAGCGGCGATAGAAGATACATCGATAACTGTAACTTCAGGGTTGCCAGAGTTTTGGTTAGGGGTAAAATAATCTGTTTCGTCAGAAATTAAAAATTCTGTCCAGGTTGCACCGTTGTCTCCTGATACACGGATACCACGGGTGTCATGCCACCAACGGAAGTTGTGGTGATATTTTACTTTAACAACACTGTGTGCAGAACAGTCAATTGCGTTTACAGTTGTTGCAGTAGTGATAATTGGTGTACCATCTTGGTCGCCAGTATTGTTCGCATCAGAGTTTACAAACAAGAAACCGTTTGCTGCAGTTGGCGATGCAAAAGGGCTCAAGGCAGAAACTGGAATAGAAGTAGGCGTATTAATGATATGCCATTGTTCAGGGTTTGATCCGGTACTAGCAATTGCCCAGTTAGAGGCAGTTGAAAAGTTATCAGACCAGATTGTAGTTGCTTTTGCGTCTACAGAAGGTTTGTGAGCCACGCTAGATCCTACTTCATAAGAAGCTTTTTTGTCTAGACGCGGTGCGTTGATGCTTTTCACTTGTGCATGAAAAGTACCAGCTGCCGCCAAGGCAAGAAAAGAAAAGTACAGTTTTTTCATTGTTGTTAATTTAGATTCTCACAAATATAACGAAAATGCTACAAAAAGCCTTTCAATGAGCCCGATTCAATAAAAATTCTGCTAAGTCATAAAAAGCAGCCTTGGAATGCTGACTTTCTATTTGTTCTAGCGCCGTAAGTGCCTCTTTATGAAAAGCATTCATTTTCGTTTCGCAAAAAGATTTGGCACCTAAATCTTGATAAATCTGTTGCGTACGGGCAATTTTGTCAGTGGCATCTTGCAGAGCTGCAATTTGGGCAAGTTCTTGCTGTTGGGCAGGATTCGCAAGGCTTTTGGCCGCAATCGATAGCAAGGTTTTTTTGTTGGCCAATACATCGCCTCCAATTTGCTTGCCTACTTGTGCTTCTGTACCATATAAATCGAGGAGGTCATCTTGGATTTGAAAAGCCAAGCCGAGTTGTTCACCAAAGCGATAAATTTGTCGTGCAGCTGCCTCGTCAGCTCCAGCTATGATGGCACCAAGTTCCAATGCACACCCGAGTAAAACCGATGTTTTGAGACGGATCATCTCGATGTACGCTGCTTCAGTGACATCATCGCGTTGCTCAAAATCCATGTCGTATTGCTGTCCTTCACAAACTTCAACTGCTGTTTGATTAAATACAGTAAAAAGCTTTTTGAAGTCAGTAGGTTCATAGTTTGCCAGGCACTCATAGGCTTTCACGAGCAGGACGTCACCAGATAGAATAGCAATGTTTGTATTCCATTTTTCATGGATGGTTTGCTGCCCTCTGCGCAATGGTGCTGCATCCATGATATCGTCATGAATCAATGAGAAATTATGAAATAGTTCAACCGCGAGTGCCGCTTGAAGTCCGTCTTTAGCGGTTTTACCAAACGCCTCCGCAGCCAATAGCGTTAATATCGGGCGCATTCTTTTGCCTCCAAGTTTTAAAAAATAGTGGAGGGGATCATAAAGATTTGCAGGCTGTTGAGGTAAGTTAAAATCGCGAAGTGCGTTTTCAATGAGCTCAGTGTAGGTAGCAAGTGTTTTCATTCAAAAAGAACAGAAAAGAGGTAAAAAGGTTTTTTACAACCAACGGAAAATATCGTCAAAAAGGCGCTTCCCCCATGGTGTTGAACCATATTCTTTTTCAATTTTTGCCCTTAACTCTTGAATGGTAAATACTTTGTTTTTCCCCGGATTCAATAGCAGTTCTTCCTTTTTTGGTGCGATGAGTTCAATCTTTTTAGCAAAGTAGACAATGCCACCATCCTCTGTGGCTAAGCCCAGAATGGTGCCTGGCAAGCCGCAGAAACCCTCAGGCCCAACCGCTGGCACCAACATAGGGGTGTACCAAGCATAGAGTCTGGTACTGTCGTTTTTTTGGTAAATCGCTTTACGACATTCATAGCCGCAAATAGACCTTTTACTATCTGTAATTTTCCAGGTGCGTTCTGGTAGGCTATCTTGTACATATACGTTTTGCCCAAAAACAGCGAGCATCATGAGTTGTTGGCTATTTTTAAGATTTTGAGCATAAGCATTTTTGGTAGTGAGCCAAGCCATTTCCTCTGGCTGATTTGCTTCTGCAAATTGAAAAAATGACGCTGTATCGTTGAAATTGAGTTGAAAAGATTCAATTCGAATTTTGTTTTCTTCGGTTACAAAGCGTTTCATGCGCTGATCAGTGAAGCGCTTTTCAAGGTTAGTGCGGCGCTCAAAAGTGATTTTGCCAGCGTGGATGTATTCTGTTTGTGCCCAAGTTGTTAAATGGAGCAACAAGGCACTAATGCCACATACGAAAATCTTCTTCACGGGTCTTGTTGTTATTGAATTTATAAGTAAGTCTTACGAGAAAATAGCGAGAAATAATTCGCGTGTAATTATCGGTAATCATGTTACCGGATACGGTTCTTTGTAGGTTGATATTTTGGTTCAGTAAGTCATTAATTGATAGTCCAACGATGAGGTTTTCAGTCTTCAAGAATGCTTTTTGTAATTCTAGATCTACGATAAAGAAGTCACGGTTAAAGGAAGCTGCCCGACCTCTGTTGAGCGTGTAATTTAAATCCCATTTGAAACGAAAATGTGCTGGTAATCGCCAGTCCCCATTGAAGAAATAGTTTTGGGTCGAGTAGGGCTGATTAGAAAAGCTATTTAAGGTGGTGACAGGGTTCACATAGGTGTAATCGGTTCCAACACTCAATTCTAGGCTATCTAAACTTAATTGAATGGAAAATGCACCGCTAATAGTAGAAGTTTTGGTTGTATTTTGAACATCATTGATGAAATTATTTGACTTTATAAAAGAAGCGTTCATACTTGGTTCGAACGTGATTTTACGGTTCAAAATAGGGTATCCACCACCGGCATAAACTGTTGCGAACATATTGCCATCAACATTCACTGTCTTTGAAACGGTTCTTCCTAGGGCGTCATAACTTGTGCTTTGTGCAAAGTCATTTTGAGTTAGGGTTGCTGTACCACCTGACCAAAAATAACGGCCTGTCATGGCTTGCCAAACGTTGCCATTGAAGTTAATTTGGTGTTGATAATTGGGAAGTAGGTCTGGATTGCCTTCTTGAATTCTGTTAGGGTTGGTGTTGTCCCTTACAGGTTGCAAATCATTGGCACTTGGCGGCGCCGAGTAAGTGTTGTAGCGGATATTGAGTCTTTTAGCCATACTTGGCTTGAATTGATAAGAAAAAGTCGGCAAGAAATTAGATACATCCTGATTGATCACTGCGCCGTTAAATTTATTCGAGTTTTCAATTTGAATGTTGCGATAGCCAAGCCCACCTTTAAATTGATGGTTTTTGTAGACATAATTGAGCAAAACGGTACCGCGCTGTTGGAAACGTTGATTGACAAAATCGTTGGTGAAAAGACTGTCGACAACCGTAAATTGATTGCTGAGTAAATCTTGATTGTAGGTGTAACGATTTTGACCCGAAGAACCTAGTTCAAGAAAGTACTCAGTGATGAGCATCCAACTTTTGTTGAGTGGTTCTGAATAGGTGAGGGTTGTGTAATGCGTTTTACTATTGTTCTTATTGACCTTTCGTTGATCTATTATGGTGTCTAAAAACAAATTGGTAGTACTGGTTTTTAAGCTACCATCTGAGGAGTTGTCGTTGTAATTGAGGATGTATTTTGCTTCAAGTTCTCGGTCTGCTTTGGCGAATTTTCTTCTCAACAAGGCTTCAGAACGGCTGCTCATACCAGTCGAAACATAGCTGTTATTGACATTGGTTAGCAAATAAGAATTAAAGCTGTTGTTTCTAAAATCATTAATTGAAGTATTGTTTTGGTCGCCGCCGTCGATGTGTAAATTAGGTCTGAGTTCTAGTTTGGTTAACGAATCGATGTCCACGGTTAGTGTCATGTTCAGGCGATGCGAAGTAGAAAGCGTACGGTTATTGGAAGAATCTTTGGTGTAGTAAGAGCTATCGGCTAAAAAATACTGTGACTGACTGCTCGAATTTGCTTGAAGTTCGCTTTGGTAATAAGCGTAATTAAGACCCAACTTCACCTTTTTAGAAAGGCGGTCATTATAGTAGATACCAGTTTTAAGCGTTTGAGGAATACCAGACTTATTTCCTCTGGAATCGCGGTCCCAGAAATTAAGGCCAGAATCGTTGAGTTCGTTGTCTAGTCCAAATTTATTCATGTCACCAAACCCAAGACTTGACTTAGGTGTATTGGAAGCCAACATAAATGCAGAAATTTTTTGGGTCTTGTTGAATTTGTTAAACATTACTTCGCTCTCATAAAACGCTTTATCCGCGGATCCCTGGTTAAAATCCGAGGCAACTGATGCCTTTCCGAAATATCCTTTTTTAGCTTCGTCTTTGAGTTTCAGATCCAATACTTGGATTTTATCGTCTTCACCAGCAGCTGCGTCTTCATTTTTCTTTTCATAAACCTGTACTGATTCTACGCCTTTGGCGGCCAAGTTTTTAGTGGCAATTGTTGGGTCAGATCCAAAAAACTCATCGCCATCTACAAGTACTTTACTAATTTCTTTTCCTTGCGAGGTCAAAGAGCCGTCATCTTCAACTTTGATACCAGGCAACTTCTTAAGTAGGTCTTCCACTACTGCATTTTCAGCGACTTTAAAGGAATCAGCGACAAAAACTAGTGTATCACCATTGAAATACATCGCATTGCGATTTTTGGTAACCACAATTTCTTTGACTTCTTGTATCTTAGGAAACAAGCGAATATCGGGAAGTTCAAATACCGTTTTTTGTTTAGAGGCCATGATGTAAATGCTACGAGGCGTCCAGTTGCGATGTTCGATGACCACCTGAAACGAATCAATTGGCAGACCTTGCAAAACAAATTCTCCGTTCTGATTGCTGCGTGTATAGCTGAGCAAAACGGAGTCTCGAAGACGAATGGCCATGATGCTGGCTTCTTTAATGGCGGCTGTTCCGCTGGTATCCACTAAGCGCCCAGAAACTTTGACATTTTGTCCAAAAAATAGTGGAGAGCTAGAAAGAAGAAGGAAGAGAAGTAATAGTTTTTTCATGAAAAAAGGTAAGTACAATTAGTTAAGACGAAGAAACCCCCTGATTTGTTGCATTCTGAGGAGCACAATTTGAATTATCTCCTATTTCTCTTGGATGTCAGTGAGTAATTGATAACTGAAACCGGACGCTTCGGTGATTTCCTCGAACTGGATTTGGAATAGGGTTGAGTGGTAGGATTGAGGTGATTTTTTGATTCTTTGAACGAGTTCTTCTTGGGGGATGAAAGCGAGGTTGGTGCTGAAGTTTTCATTGCCAAATTCAATGAATTGTTTGTTGTAGGCTTCATTGAACCCCGTGAAATATAAGCTGAAGTCGCCCTCTTGGTTCTGCATGTCAGAAAGTTGTTTGATAGATTTTTCAATTTTCTGATTGAGCCATGGTTGGTTTTTACAAGGCACATTATGAATTTCGGTTGCTTGTTCGGCATCGACTATACGGTGGATGTAAGTGGCAATAGGGCTTTGTTCGGCATTGAAGAATATGCGGTAAATGAAATTCTTCGAAACCTGATTAAAATTTACTTCTGCCATACTCAATACACCTTTGAGAAAGTAAAACGTGTATTGTATTTGCTGTCCTTTCTCAGTATTTGTAGCGATGAGTTGAGCTTTAGCGATGTCGCTGTTTTTTTCAAGAAAAGCCACTGACTGATATGTATTGCCGTTTTTTTCGGTGTAAAGCAATGAACTCAGTTTTAATAGATCTTTTTTATTTTCAATTTTTTCCTGGTAGTTCAAAAAGGCTTCAAGCCCGTCAAAAGATTGCGTAAATTGATTGCCAAGATGGTCAATAATAGGTTCATTAATCTGTTTGTCATTCTCTTGACAAGCAAATAATAGAACCATCATGAAAAGTCCAATAAAACAAAATCTTTTGCGCATACAATTACGAAATTACAAATACTCCGTAAATTTGAGCTGTGTCGGTAGTATTATGTATAGATTTTGGTATCAAGCGTTGTGGTTTGGCAATTAGCGATGCCAATCGGATCATCGCCAGCCCTTTACAAACCATTCCTTCAGAGAGTTTAGAAACTTGGTTGTCACTCGAAATTCCTAAAAGACAAATTGCAGAAATAGTCATCGGATACCCCACAAGACTCGACGGCTCAGATTCACACATCACGGAAAATGTTCGTTTACTGAAAGGTGCGCTCGAAAAAAAATACCCTGCATTACCTATCCAATTGTTTGACGAGCGTTATTCTTCTAAAATGGCAAGCCAAGCCATTGCGTTGTCGGGCAACAAGAAGAAAAAACAAGATAAATCGCTCATTGATCAAGTGGCAGCGGCACTCATTTTGCAAGATTTTCTGAGTCAAAGCTAATCCTTACTAAATTTGTAGCATGATTTTACCTGTTGTAGCTTACGGAGACCCAGTTTTAAAGAAAGAAGCTGTTGAAATTGACGAACAGTACCCAGACTTACAAAAACTCATTTCCGATATGTTTGAAACGATGTATCATGCCAAAGGAGTAGGTCTTGCTGCTCCTCAAATTGGCAAAAGTATTCGTTTATTTATAGTGGATGGAAGCCCGTTTGCGGATGAAGAAGGTGATGAACCCGATCCGAAGGCAGCCGGTATTGAACAGTTTAAAAAAGTATTCATCAATCCTATCATTGAAGAAGAAACAGGTGAAAAATGGGCTTTTCAAGAAGGTTGTTTGTCTATCCCTGGCATTCGCGAAAACGTAACGCGTCATGAAAAATTGGTCATTACTTATTACGACGAAAATTGGGAATTTCATGAAGAAACTTATGACGGATACGCAGCGCGCATCATTCAGCATGAATACGACCACATTGAAGGGATTTTGTTCACAGATCACCTGAGCCCACTCAAGAAAAAATTATTGACCAAGCGCTTGGGTAATATCACGATTGGCGCCATTAATGTCGATTACAAAATGAGTTTTCCTGGACACAAAAAACAGCGTTTAATATGAAAAACATGGGTACATTTTTCAATTCAAAACTAGGCTTAGTTTTATTGTTTTTAACAGGTGTATTTCTAACATCTTGCGGCTCTAATGCTACTGAAAAAGGAAAAAAAGAAACCTTAAAAGAAGCGATTCAAACCTATGAAGACTCCCTGAGCAAGTTGCAAATGGACCCTGAAAAGGCCAAAGAGATCACAAGCTTGGCTCAAATAGAACTGGTTAATCGATACAAGGCATTTTTTCAAGCTTATCCAAACGATACTGCAAGTGCAAATTATATTTTTAAAACGCACATGATTTACGAAAGCATGGTGGCACCCCGTGAAGCAAGAGCTTATGCCGACACGCTTTTAGAGCGTTTTCCAAATTATAAAAACAGAATTTTGGTCATTGAGAGTTTAGGCAGTTCTTACGATATTTCCGAACCACGCGATACAGCAATGGTTAGAAAATACTACAATATGCTCTTAAAAGAGCCTAAAGTGCCTGCCGCTAAAAAGAAGGATATCAAAGCGCGTTTAGCCAAACTTGAGCTCACCTTCGAACAGTATATCATGCAAAGTAATTAACAAGAGATAACATTCAGTTATTGAATCTATTATCCTTTACTCAGCGCTAGAAAATCTAAATAGAAATTCGGATACGATTTCTTGAGGCAGTGCATTTCGTCGATGGATTGGCCGTCTGCACTTAAAAGGCTCGCAATACAAATAGCCATGGCAATCCTGTGATCATTGTGGCTATTTAGTGCTGCATAAGGCAATTCACCATTACCCCAAATGCAAATTTGATCTTGCTTGATTTCGTATTTTATTTGCCATGCCTCTAGTGCGCTGCACATCGCTGCAAGCCGGTCAGACTCTTTGTTTTGAAGCCGCTGTATTCCTTGAATACTCGAAACGCCTATTGCGGCACATGCTAAAATAACTAAAACAGGAAATAAATCTGGGTAATCATTGATATCCGTTGTAAATCCTTTTTTGCTTTGTGCTTTTTTAAGCACTACTGTTTGATCATTCCATTCGATAGTAGCACCAAAGTCAGAAAGTATCCCCAATAAAGCGCGATCAGCTTGTAAGCTATTTGCTAACAAACCTTTCACTTCCACAGTACCAGCAATGGCTGCAGCCACGAAATGCGCTGCCATACTGCTCCAGTCTCCTTCAACCGTTGCATTTTGAAGTTGCAGTGCTTGTGCGCCCTCAAAATAATATGTTTGACCCTTACATTCATAAACAAAACCTGCTTTGACCAGCGCTGCGAGGGTCCAGTGAAAGTAAGGGGCACTTTTGAGGTTGTCAATGTGAATTTCCCATGAACCTTTGATTTGAGAAGCCAACATGAATAGGCCCGAAACATGTTGTGAACCTGATGAGCCTTCTGAGGCTAGCTTAAAATATTTGATGGTTCCAGCAATTTGAAAAGGTAATTTCCCATCATTGTGCTGTACTTCTAGCCCTAAGGCTTCGAGTGTTTGGATAGTGGCCCAATGCGATCGTGTCAGCAAGGAACCAGTGCCGTTGATGGTATAGGAAGTCGCAAAACAGTGACCTACAAATGCTAAAGTCCGTAGACCAAAACCACTCTCCCCGATTTGTATTGTAGCATGGGCGGTTTTGGATAGCTTTGGCTCAACATGAACCGTTGTGCCATCGATATAAATTTGATGCCCAAACTGACTCAGGGCCGACACCATGGAAAGGTTATCGGCACTTTGGTCAAATTGAGCAATTGAGGATTTTTTTTTTGACAAAGCAGCAATTAAAAGCAGCCGTTGCGCATGGCTTTTTGAGCCAGGTGCTTCGATAAGGCCTTGGTATTTACTTGCGCGTATGATCATGATTGTTTTGACTACCGACGGCCATTTGAATGCGCAACGATTCTTCGTGTAGCATTTTGATCATTTGTTTGGCAAATTCTTCGGATAAACCGCTATCTATCGCTTTTTGTAAATTAGATTTTAAGGTCTCTTCCCAACGTTGTGCCTGCAGAATGTGCTGGTTGTGTTGTCGTTTGTGTATCCCTATTTCTTTTGAAATTGCCATTCGTTTTTGCAACAAACTGATCAAAGATTCGTCGATGAGACTGAGTTGCTTTCTGAAATCTGCAAGTGCATTGGCTTGCATTGCTGCTTCGTTTCTGGGCTCTAGTGCTTTGTAGATTTCTTTGAGCTGTTGTGGTGTAATTTGCTGTTTGGCATCTGTTAAGGCTACGGAAGGGTCGATATGACTCTCAATCATGAGCCCATCATATTTCAAGTCGAGCGCTTGTTGTGCAAGTGGCTGAATAAGATTAGCCCTGCCGCCAATATGAGAAGGATCCATGAGGAGGTTCAGGTCAGGTCTTTCTTGTTTGAGGTCAATGGCAATTTGCCAATGTGGGTTGTTGCGGTAATTTGTTTTTTCGTACACCGAAAAGCCTCGGTGAATAGCGCCAATTACTTGAATTTGATGTCTTTCGAGTCTTTCTATTGCGCCCAACCAAAGTTTGAGATCCGGGTTTACCGGATTTTTAACCATTACGGGAATGTTTTTACCCTGCAAGGCTTCCGCTAGCTCTTGTACAGTAAAAGGATTCACGGTTGAACGTGCACCAATCCAGACCATATCGAGGTCGTATTTTAGGGCTAAATCGACGTGTTCGGCGGTTGCAACTTCAGTGCAAATTTTAAAGCCGTAGGTTTTTTTGACTTCTTGGAGCCATTTGAGGCCGTTTTCACCAACGCCTTCGAATGCACCTGGCTGTGTTCTTGGCTTCCAGATGCCGGCTCTAAAATAAGACAGCGGAAGCCCAACAAGGGCCTCCGCTGTCGCTAAGAGTTGCTCTTGCGTTTCGGCCGAACATGGCCCTGAAATGAGTAGGGGCAGTTGGTCCTGACGCATGCGTATTATTTGGCGTAACTCACTGCGCGTTTTTCGCGAATGACCGTTACTTTGACTTGACCTGGGTAGGTCATTTCGGTTTGAATTTTCTGTGAGATCGTAAATGAAAGTTCTTCGGCTCTTTGATCGGAAACTTTTTCAGCTTCGACTAAAACGCGCAATTCTCGGCCTGCTTGGATGGCATAGGCGCTGCCTACTCCGTCATAAGAGAGCGCAAGGTTTTCGAGTTCTTTGATGCGTTTGATGTATGCTTCCACAATTTCGCGTCTTGCACCAGGGCGTGCACCGGAAATGGCATCACAAACCTGAACAATTGGAGAAATGAGGGTTGTCATTTCGATTTCATCGTGGTGGGCACCAATGGCGTTGAGTACATCTCCTTTTTCGCCATATTTTTCGGCGATTTTCATACCGAGAATAGCGTGTGGTAATTCTGGTTCTTCGTCAGGAACTTTACCGATATCGTGCAGTAAACCTGCTCTTTTGGCGAGTTTCACGTTGAGGCCAAGCTCAGCAGCCATGATGGCACAAAGGTTGGCAACTTCGCGAGAGTGTTGCAAAAGGTTTTGACCGTAAGACGAACGGAATTTCATGCGGCCAACCATGCGCATGAGCTCAGGGTGCAAACCGTGAATTCCGAGGTCGATACATGTGCGGCGGCCAGTCTCGGCGATTTCTTCGTCCAGTTGTTTTCTTGTTTTTGCGACAACTTCCTCAATACGCGCTGGGTGAATACGCCCATCTGAGACAAGTTGGTGCAAACTGAGACGCGCGATTTCTCGGCGAACAGGGTCAAAACAAGAAAGAATAATTGCTTCAGGGGTGTCGTCTACAATGATTTCAACACCTGTGGCTGCTTCTAGCGCACGGATATTGCGCCCCTCGCGGCCAATGATGCGCCCTTTGACTTCGTCTGATTCGATGTTGAAAACTGAAACTGCATTTTCGATCGCTTGCTCCGTAGCAACGCGTTGGATACTTTGGATAACGATTTTGCGCGCTTCTTTGTTGGCGTTGAGTTTGGCTTCTTCGGTGATTTCTTTGATGGTGGCCATTGCAGCAGTGCGGGCTTCATCAGTGAGTGCTTGCATCAGGTGCTGTTTGGCATCTTCTGGCGCAAGTTGGGCAATTTTAGATAGCTCGGCAATTTGTTTTTGATGCATTTTGTCGAGTTCTTGCATGCGTGTTTCGAGGTGCGCTGCTTTTGCTTGGTAATCGGTTTGGGTGGTTTCGAGTTCTTTCTCTTTGCGACCGATTTCTTCTAATTTCTGATTGAGTGTTTTTTCTTTGGTGCGGAAACGATCTTCGTTAGATTGCATGCGGCGCTCGCGTTCTTTGATCGCTTCTTCGTGTTCTTCTTTTTGTTTCAAAAAGCGTTCTTTGGCTTGAAGCGCACGTTCTTTTTGAATGGTCTCGGCTTTTGATTCAGCCTCTTTTATAATGCGTTCTGCATCTTTTTTGAGCACACTTTTTTGGAGGACGAATGTTGCGCCACCTCCACCAAGTGCTCCTATTAGTAACCATAATATATCCATACTACTCTAGTTTGTAGTTGTGGACACACAGTGTAGAATTATTGAATGTTTTCCAAGTCTTGTCTGAGCGCTTCAAGTGCAGCTTCAAGTGCTGAATAGTCAGGTTCTTGAACACTTGGTTTGGCTTCTGCCTGTGCTTTGGTAAGCAATTGAAGGGCAGACATTGCTAACAAGTCTTGGTTATCATTGACGGCATAGTTTTTTCTAAGTAAGTCAATTGCTTTGTTGATATCGGCAGCTGCTTTGGTTACGGCAGGCGCTTCGGATTCCGGAACGTTTAAAGGGTAGGACCGGCCGGCGATATTGATTTTAAGGGCAACTTTACTCATTAGGCTTGTTTAAGCTTTTCTATGCAGAATTCAATTTCTCTCACGAGTGCGTTAATTTCCTCAGCATTGCGACCTTTGGCCACCACTGGGATTTCCACAACTTTGTTTTGAGCCTCCGCCAATGCGTCTGTCAATCGGTCAACCTCTTGTTGAAGTTGCATCACTAACGCTTGCTCTGCTTTGAGTTGTTCGTTGATGCGGTTGATTTCTCCTTGCAGTACTTCGTGTTGTGCACGTTCAGTATGCAAGCGCCCAGCAATTTCTAAGCTGCGGCTACGGATATCAGAAATGAGGCTATTTAGATTTTCAGTCATGTTAAGCGGTGACTTTTCACAAAGTTAACAAGCATTCGTTTACATCCTACAAAATCAGCCAAGGATTTTATTTTTTTTCTTCATTAGCTTTGTACATGCGCTACCAGCTCTTGTTTTTATATTTCCTATTTTCGAACCTATACTTTGCACAATTCTTGACAGTACAAGGAAATTGGGCCCTTCCTATGGATGCTCCGGTAGAGTTAAGCGCTGGTTTTGGCGATTTACGCCCAAATCATTTCCATATGGGAATTGACGTCAGAACTGGCGGAAAAATCAATTTACCTATTTATGCTTGCGATGCTGGTTTTGTATCGCGCATACGGGTTTCTTCTGTAGGGTATGGTTGGGTGCTTTATGTACAGCATCCGAACGGATTCACTACGGTTTATGCCCATTGCACGCGTTTTGCAGAGCGCATCCAACAAGTATATCTTGATAGTGCTCGGGTGCGTCAGCAAAATGAAATCGATATCATTCTTCCTGCTGATTTTCTGGTAGTTCAACGAGGCGAACAAATAGCGTTTTCAGGAAATTCTGGTGGATCAACTGGTCCTCATTTGCACTTCGAACTCCGCGATACACAAACCGAACACGCGCTCAATCCATTTTTACATGGTTTTAGTGTTTCGGACCAAGCGGCTCCGGTTTTGCAAGGGCTTAGGGTCTATGCCATAGATGAAGCGGGATACCTGATACCGAATAAGGCGATCAATGTACCGCTGACCCAAAAACAGCACAGGGCGGTTTTACCTTCAGGGTTTTTAAGTCAAGGATCAAAAATAGGTCTTGCACTAGAAGTGACGGATTATTTTGCTGCAGGAGGACGCAGTTACGGCTTGTTTTCAGCTGAAGCTTTCAGCGATCAAAACGAGCGTTTTGCTTTTGAATTCGACGAAATAGATTTTGATGATTCGAGGTATATCAATAGCCATCATGATGCAGCATTTGCACGCGCCTCAAAAAGAAAATTCCAAAAATTATTCAAGCCTAAGTTTGACCCACTCACAATTTATGCTTACGAAGGTAGCGGCGCTTTTGAACTAGGAGCCAACGATAGCATTCAAATTCAGCTCATGTTGCGCGATATCAATGGCAATGAATCTCAACATTCTTTGGTCCTTGTTTATCCGTTTGAAAAAGTACCATCAATACCAAACTATCAACCCGAAACACATTGGTTGCC
>JBJTNI010000028.1:0-32724 GCA_046073985.1 Flavobacteriales bacterium
TGATGCCGAAACGTTCAAAAATAGCAACCCTGTTATCGTAGTTACGGACAATTTTTTCACGCCCCGGTGCTATTTCAGCAATGTAATCCTTCATTTGGATTGCCATTGTTTCGTCGTTGACATGAATATTGGTAAAATTACCATTCAACAAATCGCGCAGAATGGAATTGGTTGTGTTGAGTTCTCCGAGCACGCGTCTTGGGGGTTGAGCCCCTTTGAGATTGGCATGGAGGGTGCGCCATTTTTCGAGCAGATTCGAAAGATCTGTTTCGAGGTCAGCGGTTGATTTTTTTTCTGCAACCGTTCGAATAATGACACCAAAATTTTTCGGTTTGATGCGGTCCATGAGTTCTTTCAAACGTTCCTTTTCAGCAGGATCTTTGATTTTTTGACTCACAGAAATTTTATCTGAGAAAGGTACGAGTACGAGGTAACGTCCAGCAAGGGTTACTTCAGAGCTTAAGCGAGGTCCTTTTTGAGAAATCGGTTCTTTGGCCACCTGAACCAGGATAGCCTGAGATGAAGAAAGTATGTTCGATACTTTACCTTCTTTTGAGATTTCTTTTTCTAGCTTAAAATATTGAAGGTCAGCTACATTTTGTTTTCCGGCAACACTATCTTTCACATATTTGGAGAAAGAAACGTATTGAGGGCCAAGGTCATGGTAGTGCAAGAAAGCATCTTTGTCATAACCAACATCTACAAAAGCAGCGTTGAGTCCGTTTGCTACGCGTCGTACCCGTCCTAAATAGATGTCGCCTACAGAGAAGTCAGTGTTGCCGCGATCTTCGTGCAACTCTATTAACTTCCCGTCGCGCAGCAATGCTATCCAGACGCCGTTTGAACGTGCGTCTACAACGAGTTCTAAATTCACTTGAAATTATTTACAGGATGAAACAATGAAAGCTCAAAGAAAAATCAATGAGCTCTCTATGCGTTTACATATGAAAGAAGAAATTATTTTTTCTTCTTGTGGCGATTTTTTCTAAGTCTTTTTTTACGCTTGTGCGTCGCCATCTTGTGTCTTTTTCTTTTTTTACCGCTTGGCATAATGAGTATATTATATGTTTAGTACTTTGTTACAAAAAAAATGCACCCCCGCAAAGGGAGTGCAAAGGTAATACAAATTTCAGTAAAAAAGAAATCTTATTTCACCTTAACCTTGTTCTTTACTTCGTCAACGAAAGTTTTAGAAGGTTTGAAAGAAGGGATGTTGTGCGCCGGGATAATGATCGTCGTGTTCTTTGAGATATTACGACCTGTTTTTTGAGCGCGTTCTTTCACTACGAAACTTCCAAATCCACGTAAGTACACATTCTTTCCGTCAGCCATAGAAGCTTTGATGTTGTTCATAAAAGCCTCTACTGCACGAAGTGCTTCTGCTCTTTCCAATCCGGTTTCTTCTGCAATATTTGCAACGATATCCGCTTTTGTCATATCTCTTTGGTTAATTGATTAGGTGATTAATTGCGGCGCAAAAATACTTCACAGAAACATTATATCCGTAATTTTCCACGAATTTTTCTCAAATATTATGCAAGTACTCGGTCAGGAATTGATCAAATGGTATGAAAATCACAAGCGTGACCTTCCTTGGAGACACACCAAAGACCCTTATCAAATATGGCTTAGCGAGATAATTTTACAACAAACGAGAGTCGATCAAGGCCTGCCTTATTTCTTAAAATTTGTACATGCATTTCCGACAGTCGAATGCTTAGCAAGTGCCACAGAACTAGAAGTCTTGAATCTTTGGCAAGGATTGGGGTATTATAGCCGAGGTCGAAACCTACATAGAACAGCCCAAATTATCGCGCATGAATTTGCTGGTAAATTTCCGGATTCATACGAGGGCTTGCTTCAATTAAAGGGAATTGGCCCTTATACTGCAGCTGCAATTGCTTCGTTTGCCTATGACTTACCGCACGCTGTTGTGGATGGCAATGTTTTTAGGGTCTTGAGTCGTTATTTTGGAATAAGTCTCGCGATCAACTCTACGGTTGGCAAAAAAACTTTCGAAAAAATTGCGGCAGAAGTACTCAACAAAAAACTGCCTGCGCTGCACAATCAGGCCATTATGGAGTTTGGTGCGCTTCATTGCAAACCAGTTGCGCCAAAATGTCCGGACTGCCCTTTGCAGTTTTCTTGCGTTGCACGTGCCGAAGACAAGGTTCAGCTTTTGCCAGTCAAAGAAAAAAAGATCAAGGTTCGCAAACGCTACTTTGTATACCATCTCGAAATAGACGCGCAAAATCGATTGGCATTTGAGCGAAGAAATGCCGGGGATATTTGGGAAGGTTTGTATCAATTTCCGCTTCAAGAGTTGCCTACGGAAAATGCGCAACTCGCTTATTTGCTCGACTTTGAAGGCCTCTGGAAATCTCCTAAATTCAAACATGTGCTCACACATCAAAAAATTGAAGCTTTTTTTGTTTTAGCCCCAATGCAAGAAAAAAAGGAAGAAAAAATACATTATTCACTCCAAGAAATCTCTGAACTTCCTTTGCCTCGTTTGATTGATAAATTTCTAGAACAACATCGCAAAGATTTACCGATTTAGCAGTCGCTTTCTTGTTAACTTTGTAAAAAAACAACGATGCTCTTACTTACACATCAATCCAAACACAAGCAGCCCGCTTTGCTTCGATTTGTAGAAAATTCTGAAGCCAACAAAGACTTCGATTACAGTAAAACAAAGTCGCACTTTGAATTTGAAATTAAATCGGGTCAAGAGGCTGAGGCGCTCCGAATTTTGGCTGACAAAGTTGAAAAATACCTGCACGATGAAGTAGTTAGCCTAAAAATTGAAAATGGATCCGCTGAAGATCTCTTTGCTTTTGTTGAAGGTCTTATGCTTGCCAACTACAGATTTTTAGCTCATTTCAGCAAGCCAAAATCCGGAATTTTTGCTGAAGTTGTTGTGCCCAAAACACTTGATAAAAACAAGATTCAAGAACTTACCAATATTGCAAAAGCAGTTTTCAAAACACGTGATCTAGTCAATACACCCGTTTCTCATCTCAATGCTGAGCAGCTCGCGCAAGCAGTGGTTGAACTTGGTGCTGAGGCTGGTTTTCAAGTTCAAGTACTTGAAGAAACTCAAATTGAAACACTAAAAATGGGGGGGCTATTAGCTGTCAATAAAGGCTCTATTGATCCTCCGACATTTACGGTTGCCGAATACAAGCCCAAAAATGCTAAAAACAAGCAACCTGTTGTATTGGTCGGAAAAGGAGTTGTTTATGACACCGGCGGCCTCAGCTTGAAGCCAACTCCGGGCAGCATGGACACCATGAAAGGCGATATGGCAGGTGCGGCTACAATGGCTGCGGTCATTTATTTAGCTGCTTTAGAAAAATTGCCTGTTCATTTAATTGCTCTTTTGCCCGCAACAGACAATCGTCCGGGTGGCAATGCTTATGCGCCAGGTGATGTCATTACCATGTTTGACGGCACTACCGTTGAAGTACTCAATACAGATGCTGAAGGTCGCATGATTTTAGCAGATGCATTGGCTTATTCAAACAAATACAACCCTGAATTGGTCATAGATGCAGCCACACTTACAGGTGCTGCTCTGAGGGCAATCGGCACAGAGGCTAGTATCATTATGGGTAATGCCAAAGATGAGGTTTTTGAGCGATTAGAAGCAAGTGGCAACACTGTACACGAGCGCGTGGTGCGCTTCCCATTCTGGGACGACTACAAAAAGCACATGAAATCGAAAATTGCCGATCTTAAAAATATTGGCGGGCCCAACGCAGGCATGATATCCGC
Source organism: Flavobacteriales bacterium (assembly GCA_046073985.1). GTDB lineage: Bacteria > Bacteroidota > Bacteroidia > Flavobacteriales_D > Crocinitomicaceae > UBA952. The sequence continues at coordinate 3,778 of JBJTNI010000028.1, forward strand.
AGGTAAATTTTTGGAGCATTTTGTGAAAGCACCATACATCCACATGGATATTGCTGGGCCAGCGTGGCTCGATGCACCAGAAAACTACAAAGGTGAAGGTGGCACAGGTGCTGGTGTTCGTTTGCTTTATCACTTTATTAAAAGCCTACACAACTAATGGATAAAGAACCACAAGTTACTAATAACAAAGAAAAAGAGGTTGCTCATAAAACGCTCATTAAGGTTGGGCTAACTATTGGCGATATCAACGGGATTGGTCCTGAAGTTTTAGTCAAGGCGCTCAAAGACAACCGAATCCTTACGGACGTGATTCCCGTAATATACGGGTCAAATAAAGTGGTGTCGTTTTACAAAAAACACCTAAACCTTCAAGATTTCAATTACCAAACTTGCAAATCCGCTGACGAAATTTCTGCGAAAAAAATCAATGTTGTGAATGTTTGGCAAGATGACATTGAAGTTGAACCAGGACAATCCAATGCCAATGGTGGCAAATATGCATTGTTATCTTTGGAGGCTGCCACCAAAGATTTAGCGAGTGGCAAAATTGACGTCATAGTGACCGCACCATTCTCAAAAGAAAATGTTGCCAAAGCAGGTTTCGAATTTCCTGGCCACACTGAGTATCTTGCCGAGATGTCTGGTGCCAAAGAAGCTCTCATGATTCTTGTGTCAGGTTCATTGCGTGTAGCACTGGTTACCACACACATACCCGTCAAAGAAATTTCGAACAAATTGAGCAAAGAGCTCATCGTTCAAAAAATAGAAGCTTTCGAACAAAGCTTGAAAAAAGATTTCTGCTTGGTTAAGCCAAAAATTGCTGTTTTCGGACTCAATCCACATGCGGGCGAAAACGGCAAAATTGGAGAAGAAGAGCAGCAAATAATTGCGCCAGCCATTCAACAAGCTAGACAAAATGGCATTTTAGCTTTTGGGCCTTATGCCGCAGATGGCTTTTTTGGTTCTCATGCCAGACAACAATACGATGGTGTTTTAGCAATGTACCACGACCAAGGACTTGCCGCATTTAAAGCACTTTGTTTTGAAGATGGTGTCAATTTTACGGCGGGCTTGCCCATTGTCAGAACCAGCCCTGACCACGGCACAGCCTTTGATATTGCAGGGAAGCAACTTGCCGACGAACAAAGTATGCGCAGTGCGATATACTTGGCCGTAGACGCTTACCGAAATAGAAAAGTATATAAAGAAATATCTGCCAATCCATTGCCATTTTCAAAAGATGAAAAAGGCAGAAAAGAGCAGGAATAACAGCAGTTTAACCAAGAGCATGTTTTTGGATTTTATTAATCAAAATAAATTCCTTAATTTTGCCCTTCGTTTTTGTTAGTGAAACTTTCAACATGAAAAATCCCTATGCCATACCGTTTGTCGGACTCAAGCTCGGGATACACGAATTTGAATTTGACATTGACAAGTCGTTCTTTGAATCTTTGCCTTACTCACTCATAGAAGATGGCCGTTTAATTGCCTATCTTGAGCTTGAAAAGAAAGAAACCATGCTGATCGCTAATCTAGGTATCGACGGTTTCATCTTTTCTGACTGTGACCGCTGCGGCGAACCGATCAATCAAGAAATTGATGGAGAATTCACCATCTATTATACTTTCGGACACGAAGAATCCGAAGACGAAAACCTGATTGTCATCGCACCCGAGAGCTACGAAATAGACCTCACGCAGCCCATATATGAGCTCATCACGCTTTCCTTGCCAGCAAGGATGGTTCACGATGACGGAGAATGCAACGAAGAGATGGTTGCCCTTATTGCGAAATACCAACAAGCAGCGCCAGATCCAAACAAAGACAACGACGACGACATAGACCCACGGTGGTCCGCATTAAAGAATTTAAATTAAAAAGTATAAATTAAAGAAAAATGGCGCATCCTAAACGAAGAATATCGACCACACGTCGTGACAAACGTAGAACGCACAAGAAAGCTACAGCTAATCAAGTAGCAACTTGCCCAACAACAGGTCAGCCGCACCTTTTTCATCATGCACATTGGCATGAAGGAAAACTCTACTACAGAGGGAAAGTTGTAGCTGAGAAAGCTACAGACTCCATCGAGGAGGTACAATAAGTTCTAATTTTCTCCCATGAAGATTGGGCTTGATGTCTCCGGTGGCGATTTCGCTCCGCAAGCGACAATTGATGGTGCATTATTAGCCAAAGAAGAATTGGCTAATGATGTCACTATTGTTTTGCTTGGTGACGAACTCATAATTCAGAAAGAATTAGCTGCCCGAGGCAAATCACCAGACTTATTTGAAATTGTACACGCACCTGAGGTCATTACTTATCATGATCACCCCACACGTGCGCTACCCAAAAAACCAAACAGCTCCATTGCCATTGGTTTTGAGATGCTTGCTAAAGGTCTTTTAGATGTCTTTGCAAGTAATGGTAACACAGGCGCCATGTTGGTGGGTTCAATGTACAAACTCAATACCATTCCAGGTGTTATTCGCCCGTGTATAACATCTACTTTGCCAACTATTAACAACGGAAAATCTGTTTTGCTAGATGTCGGATCCAATGCCGACTGCAAATCAGATGTCCTCTATCAGTTTGCTGTTCTTGGCTCTGTTTATGCAGCAACGGTCCTGAATATTCCTTCTCCTAAAATCGCATTGCTCAATATCGGAGAAGAAGATTCTAAAGGAAACCTATTGTCTATTGCAGCTTATAAATTACTCGCAGAGTCAGATGAAATCAACTTCATTGGTAACATTGAAGGTCGTGATATCTTTACTGGCGTTGCGGATGTCATTGTTTGTGATGGATTTACCGGAAATATCGTGCTCAAGGAAGCAGAAGGAATTTTCACACTCATGAAAAAGCGCGGCATTAAAGACGAATATTTTGATCGTTTTAATTACGAGAATTACGGGGGAACTCCTGTACTAGGCGTGAAAGGAAATGCCATTATTGGTCATGGAATTTCAAATGATATTGCAGTTAAAAATATGTTGCTGCACGCACACGAGGTCGTAGTATCAGACCTCGCTGTAAAAATTAACGAAGCATTTAACTAAACCATGGGCAAAATTACCGCTGCCATTACCGCAGTTCAAGGATACGTTCCTGAACACATTCTATCCAACGAGGATCTCGCTAAACTTGTCGATACCTCTGATGAGTGGATTACGAGTCGTACAGGAATCAAAGAACGTCGCATCATGAAAGATGGCGCTAGTTCTGATATGGCTGCTGCGGCTGTGAAAACTTTACTCGAAAAAAAAGGAATTGACCCACTCGACATCGAGCTTGTCATTGTGGGTACCGTTACTCCTGATCATCCATTTCCAAGTACTGCCAATATCGTATGTGACAAAGTGGGCATGAAAAACGCCTGGAGTTACGACGTAAATGCTGCCTGTTCTGGTTTTCTTTACGCTCTTTCCACAGGGGCTCAATTCATTGAAAGTGGTAAACACAAAAAAGTTCTTGTCATAGGAGTAGATAAAATGACTTCAATTATTGACTACCAAGATCGTACTACTTGTGTCATTTTCGGAGATGGTGCCGGAGCAGTATTGCTCGAACCTAATGAAGAAGGAAACGGCGTCATCGATTTTATTTTGAAAAGCGATGGTTCAGGGAAACAATATTTACAGCAACCAGCTGGTGGTTCGGCACAACCAGCATCCATTGAAACAGTCGAAAATAGGTTGCACTATGTAAAACAAGAAGGGCAAGCCGTTTTCAAATTTGCCGTCACCAATATGGCAGATGTTTCTGCAGAAATCATGGAGCGCAATAACCTCACTAGTGATGACGTCAGTTGGTTGGTTCCACACCAAGCCAATTTGCGTATCATTGACGCTACTGCAAACAGAATGGGCCTTACCAAAGAAAAGGTCATGATCAACATTCAAAAATATGGTAATACCACAGCTGGTACTTTGCCGCTTTGTCTTTGGGATTACGAAAGTCAACTCAAAAAAGGAGATGTTTTAGTACTTTCAGCATTCGGTGGAGGATTTACTTGGGGTGCCATTTACTTGAAATGGGCCTACAATTCATAATTAAATTAACTTTGAAAAAAATATTGCTATGAACCTAGAAGAGATCAAAGACCTCATCAAATTAGTATCGAAATCAGGGCTTGGTAAAGTAGAAATCGAGCGCGAAGGATTTCGTATTTCTATCAAAGGGAGTCAATCTGAACAAGTTTTAGTACAAGCGGCTCCAATGATGGCTGCACCTGCACCTGTTGCTGCTGCTCCGGTTGCTGCCCCTGCAGCGAGTACAAGCTCAGAAACACCAGCTGCGACTGACGACAGTAAATATATTACTGTGAAATCCCCAATGATTGGAACATTTTACAGAACACCAGGGCCAGATAAAGATCCTTTTGTAAATGTTGGTGACACCATTCAATCTGGTATGAAACTTTGTATCATTGAAGCCATGAAAACATTCAATGAAATTGAATCAGAAGTTTCGGGTAAAATTGTCAAAGTACTTGTTGATAACGCAAGTCCAGTAGATTACGATCAACCATTATTTTTGGTTGACCCAGCTTAAAAAACAGCACTATGTTTAAGAAAATTTTGATCGCCAATCGCGGTGAAATCGCTTTGCGTGTTATTCGTACTTGCAAAGAAATGGGCATCAAAACGGTAGCCGTTTATTCTACCGCCGATAAAGACAGTTTGCCAGTTCGCTTTGCTGATGAAGCCGTATGTATTGGACCTCCTGTGAGTGCACAGTCATACCTGAGCATTCCTAACATCATTGCTGCAGCTGAAATTACAAACGCTGACGCCATTCACCCTGGTTACGGATTTCTTTCTGAAAACGAAAAATTCTCAAAAGTTTGTCAAGAGCACGGCATCAAATTTATCGGTGCGCTACCTGAACAAATTGCCGGTATGGGTGACAAAGCTACTGCGAAAGCTACGATGATTGCTGCGGGCGTCCCTTGTATTCCTGGTTCAAAAGGCCTACTTAAGGACCTCGCTGATGCATTTGCCACAGCCGAAGTAATCAAATATCCTGTCATCCTGAAGGCGACAGCCGGTGGTGGTGGTAAAGGGATGCGAATTGTCTGGACACCAGATGAAATGGAAGCTGCCTGGGATTCAGCGCGCCAAGAGGCAGGTGCTGCATTCGGAAACGACGGCATCTACATGGAAAAATTCATTGAAGAACCTCGCCACATTGAAATCCAAATTGCTGGTGACCAATACGGTAACGCTTGCCATCTATCAGAACGCGATTGCTCAATTCAACGTCGTCATCAAAAGCTCGTCGAAGAAACTCCTTCGCCATTCATGACCGACGAACTGCGTGAGCGCATGGGTGAGGCAGCAATTAAAGCTGCGAAGGCAGTTAAATATGAAGGTGTTGGAACTGTTGAGTTTCTTGTAGACAAAAACCGTGATTTCTATTTCATGGAAATGAATACGCGTATTCAAGTAGAACACACCATTACCGAAGAGGTCATCAACTTTGACCTCATCAAGGAGCAAATTAAAATTGCGGCAGGTGAAAAAATTTCAGGGAAGAATTACTACCCTACTATGCACGCCATTCAGTGTCGCATCAACGCAGAAGATCCATATGCCGATTTTCGACCTAGCCCAGGAAAAATCACTGATTACCATTGTCCAGGCGGCCACGGCGTAAGAATTGATGCACATGTTTACGCAGGTTATTCAATTCCGCCACACTACGACTCAATGATTTCAAAATTAATTGTGGTTGCTCAGACAAGAGAAGAAGCCATATTAAAAATGAAACGAGCACTGAGTGAATATGTTATTGGAGGCGTTAAAACCACCATTCCATTTCATCAAAAATTAATGGAAAGTCCGGACTTCAATGCTGGTAACTTTACCACCAAGTTCATGGAAACATTCGAATATTAAAAAAGGGCTTCTTCGGAAGCCTTTTTTTTGCTCTTATGGCAACGCTAAAGCACAAATTCCGTTTGTGATTTGTTATCTTTAGGCTCACTAAACCTGAACTGAATTAAACTCATGCGCTATTGGCTCACGTTTATCTTATTTTTTAGTCTAATTTGTGCTCCACTTAGGGCACAATACTGTACCCCGCCTACTAGTTTTACTGCAATTACGCCTACAACAACAATTCAGTACACCGCTAACTTTCCGGCTGGTACTGCCCCTGTTTTTACTTTCAGCGCTACTGCGGGCTGTACTTATACTTTTGCAACCTGTGGGCTCAGTAGCGTAGACACCTATCTTAGAATTTATAACTCAGCAGGTGCACTTGTTCAAGGCTGGGATGACCAATGTGGTTTTTTACAAACAAATGCCATTTGGCTCTGCCCTACAACAGGCGCTTATAGTATTCAACTCTCCCAATTTTTTTGTAATCCATTATTTGGAGCTGCCACAGTTTCTTACTTTACCACTTGCCCAACCACTACTTGCACCAATCCAATTGTCAATGCTGGCATTGATGTCAATTTTTGCTCTGGTGGCTCTGTACAATTAGCAGGTTCCGCCTCCATTGGAACAGGTTCCGGAAGTACCGCACCACTCACATATACCTGGAGCCCTGCTACAGGCCTCAGTGGAACAAATGTCCTCAATCCTATTGCAACACCTGCCACAACTACCACCTACACATTAACCGCTACACAGGGCAATTGTACAAGCCAAGATCAAGTGATTGTTACAGTCAATCCGACACCAACAATTACCAGTGCTTCTCAAACTTTTTGTGCGGGCTCTTCAGTTACTTTAAATGCAACTGGCACACCCAGTGGTGGGTCTTTCCTATGGACTCCAGGGGGGCAAACAACAAGTACAATTACAGCAAGCCCAGCAGCCACTACAACCTATAGTATTCAGTATACGGTGGGTGGGTGTAGCTCAATAAGCACAATCAATGCTACTCAAATAAATGGTCTTGACTTTGTCAATGTCCAAGCACCTGGGAATAGCAACATCTGTGAAGGTCAAAGTGTCAACATTTATGGACAAGTATTTGAAGCTGGGCTTACAGAACCTACCGGACAAGCTGCAGGCATAACTGTTCAATATGCTGTCAGTACAATAGATACAAACCCTGCAACTTGGCCTACCTCTGCCTGGAGCAGCGCAACATTTAACACGCTTTCATTGCTCAATCCTAATAATGATGAATACCAAGCTACATTAAGCAATTTAACACCAGGCACCTACTATTACGCATTTAGTTACACTTATAATGGTTGTACAGTTTATGGTGGTTACAGCGCTACTGGTGGAGGAATCTGGAACGGCTCGACAAATTTAAACGGTGTGCTTGTTGTCAATCCAAATGTTGCTCCTAATTTTTCCCCTATTTCAGCCATTTGCGCCGGAAGCACATTTCCTACATTACCTACTTCATCGATTAATAATATCACAGGAACGTGGTCTCCTGCGCCAAATAGTTTACAAACCACAACCTATACATTTACACCATCTGTCGGGCTTTGTGCATTAACTGCAACCCTGACTGTTGCAGTCAACCCTTTGCCTACTTTAAGTATTACAAACGCCGCAAACACTACTGTTTTAACTTGTACGCAAACTGCTATTGCCCTGACAGCTGTTGGAAGTGGTACATTTGCATGGGCCAACGGTGTAATTCCTATTTCCACGGGTTCATCGCTAAATGTATCCGCACCAGGTACTTATACATTGGGGATCCTAGACCAGAATGGTTGTGCTGCCACAACAAGCATCACTATAACGCAAGACATCTCGGTTCCTACGGCTGTTATCACTACCACTCCTAATACACAGGTATTGACGTGTAGCACGCCATCAATTACCTTGAACGGTGCCGGAGGTGGTACTTATTCTTGGTCAAACGGCACCTCGACTATCTCTACATCAACAAGCACCAATATTACTACTCCAGGTACCTACACGCTTGCCGTAACCGGAACAAATGGTTGTATCGACACAGAAGTCATTAGCATCACACAAAATATTGCGCCTCCAATTGCTGTAATTCAGAATACCACAGGTTCTAATACCCTCAACTGCAATACAACGGCAATTCTACTCTCTGCCAGTGGTGGGGTAAGTTATAGTTGGTCCAACGGAACAACTGTTTTGGGTAGTTCCAGTAATCTGACTGTAACAGCGGCTGGAACGTATACCGTTACAGCCACTGGAGCAAATGGCTGTACTGATACTGAATCCATAACCATCACTTTTCAAGCAAACACTACCCCTGTCTTTAACCAAATTGCACCAATTTGTGCAGGAGGTAGCTTTGTCTTGCCGTCAAATTCCACCAACGGGGTTAATGGATCTTGGAGCCCTGCTGCAAATTTCTTTGCTACCACAACTTATACCTTTACGCCAATAGTTGGTTCTTGTGCCAATACAGTCACAATGACTATCGTCGTCAATCCATATCCAGTTATTACAGCTCAAAATGACACCATATGTGCTGGTAGTGTAGGCACCATCACTACCCAAGTAAGCATACCTAATGGTACCTACAGTTGGTTACCATTACTGAACAATTTGGCTACGCTTAGTATTTCACCGAGCTTCACCAACTCATACCAAGTAATATATAATGTTGCTGGTTGCACAGACACCGCATTTGCAAGTATTATTGTCAAACCAGTTCCTGTAGTTAACACTCAAAACGCCAGCATTTGCGCAGGACAAAGCGGCACTATATCTGCCACTGCCAATTTAGCAACTGGCAGTTTCCTTTGGTCTAATGGTAGTACCAACCCAATCCAAACCCTTAGTCCAGTAGCGACTACAAACTATACCGTCGTTTATACTTTAGATGGTTGTAGTTCTATTCCTGTAACAGCCACAATAACTGTTCTTCCTGTTCCAACAATTAGTGTAAATAGCCAAACCGTTTGTGCAGGCAGCATTGCAACACTTACCGCGAGCGCTACCCCTGCAGGAACTTACTATTGGGGGCCAACTGCCAGTTCAGGAAATAATACTTTTTCTTTTGTTCCAAGCCAGGATACATCTATTGCTGTTTATAATGTACTCAATGGCTGTTACAGTGACACCGTCTTTTCGACAATAACTGTAATTCCTTTGCCAATAAGTACGTTTAGTGCGTCCACCACCGGAGGATGCTTGCCTGTTGAAGTTACTTTTACGCCTGACTTTAGTAACTATGATGCTTACTCATGGGACAGCAATGCGCTGAATATAGGGACAAGTGATACATTATCCTATACTTATAATGTCGCTGGATCATACCTTATTTCATTAACAACATCATTCAACGGATGTACAAGTACAACTGCATCAGCTACACCAATCATTATTGACGCCTACCCAATTGCCGCATTTGAACCATCATCAGATTTATTTACCGAACCTAATCAGGGCTTATCATTTTGGAATAATTCAAGTGGCGCTCAAAGCTATTTTTGGGATTTTGGAGATGGGAGTAATTCCACAGATTTTGCTCCTTTCCATATGTTCAGCAACGGAGAAAATGAAGCAATTAATGTGACACTAGTAGCAGCAACTAACTTAGGTTGTACGGATACTACAAGTTATCTTATAGAATTTGACCCAGGATTAGTTTACTATATTCCCAATACCTTTACACCAGATGGCGATCAATATAATCAGACTTTTAAACCAATTTTTACTTACGGAATTGATCCCAACAATTATTTGTTCGAAGTCTATAATCGATGGGGCGAATTGCTGTTTGAATCAAAGAACCCAGCCGTTGGTTGGGATGGAACATACGGACCCAATGGCAACCAATGCCAAAATGGTACGTATATTTACCGAATTACAATAAAAGTGCCTTCACGTGACGACAGAAAAGTCATAGAAGGACACATAAACCTAGTGCGCTAATGGTTAAAAAACTACTACTACAACTTTTCATTTTTTTAGGATTACACGCTACAATTTTTTCACAAGGAACCCCAATTAGTGTTGGGACCCAAGTGACAACTTTTACGAGCATGATCCGCGGTTATCATTTTACTGCACCCACAAGTTTTACCATTTGCGGTTTGTACATCCCACCAGATGCTAACCCTACCGGGACGCAAACTATTCGAGTAGTAAAATTTACAGCAGGTCCTCCACCAGCCTTTGCCGGTACAACCAACAATTTTATACAACTCTTTACAATAACCAATGCACCTGCTACGCAAGTTGTGGCTTGTAATATTCCGGTTGCTGCCGGAGAAATTATTGGTGTTTACGGAGCCCGTGGCGCCAATTGTGTCAATAGTTATGGGCCCGCAAATTTTGTGACAAGTATCAATGGTTTCAATACTACTTTGCAGCGCAGCGGCATGCAATCTTGTCCTGCGGGCACAGGTGCGGCCATGGCCAATATTTGGTCAGAAGTCAATTACAATATTGGCCGCATTAGTATGTATATCAATTGTTGTACAACACCGACACTTACCGCTAGCAATACAAGTCCAATTTGTAGCGGACAAAGTTTATCTTTTGGTGCTGTTCCAAACCCAACCGGAACTAACTACAGTTATAGCTGGACCGGCCCAAATAACTTTACGTCAACTATCCAAAATCCAACAATACCTAGTCCAACAATTTTAGCGGCCGGTACCTACACCGTCACCTTAACTGTTCCAAACTGTGGAACAGTCAACGCCACCACAACAGTAACAGTGAATCCGGGCCCCGCAGTTTCTGCAACTCCTGCAACTATTTGTACTGGTGGCTCAACTACCCTAACGGCTAGTTCAGCTGTTACAGGCGGCACCTACAATTGGCTTTTGAACGGAACATCAATAGGGACAGGCCCAAGTGTCAGTGTTTCACCAACAACCACTACAACATATACAGTTGAATACACCGCAAATGGTTGTACTGGCACCAACACCGTTACTGTAACCGTAGAACAAACACCGCAACCAACTGTAACCACAGACTCTGTTTGTATTGGTTCAACTGGAACCATATACGTAAATAACGTAAGCGCAGGTGGTACTTACCTATGGAGTACCGGCGCAACTACTGCCAGTTTATCGGCAGCGCCTGCTAGCACTAGCAACTATAGTGTCGTTTTTACAAGTGCAAACGGCTGTGTTAGCCCAAGTGTATCGGGCACAATTGTTGTCAAGCCATATCCAATTATAACCGGTTCGAACGATACCATTTGTTTCGGAGGCTCAACCACCCTAACAACCAATGTCGATTTACCAGGTGGTTCTTATTCATGGACACCCATTTCCGCTTCAAGCAGTGCGGTTACAGTTACACCAGCAACCACAACTACTTACACCGTTATTTACGATTTATTAAGTTGTCAGGACACCGTCCAAATGACAGTTTTAGTAAATCCAATTCCTGTGGCCTCAACTTCAAATGCAGTGATTTGTTTTGGTGATACCATCAATTTAATAGCCACAGCTAATTTACCTGGCGGATCCTTTTTGTGGTCAAATGGCGTAGCTAACGATACAAATACCGTATGGCCTGGTACAACAACCAACTACACTGTTACTTATACTTTGAATAACTGTATAAGCCCAGCAGCAAATGCGCAAGTTACTGTTCATCCTATACCTGTAGTTACTTTAAATAGTGCAACCATTTGTGAAACAGACCCAGTAACCATTACCGCAACACCTGATCTACTCGGAGGAACCTATGCTTGGGGTCCAAACCAAATTACCGGTGGTGCCATTCAAACATTGACGCCTCTACAAGACACTACTTTGAGTGTTATTTATACCTTAAATAACTGCCCAAGTTTGCCTGTAACGAGTACAATTGTTGTCAATCCATTACCAATAGTAACATTCAGTGCTACCCCAATTGAAGGTTGTGCACCATTAAGCGTACAATTTACCGCCGATGATCAAAACAATGCTACATATAGCTGGAGTACTAGCAATGCGCTTGGTGCTTCAGGAGCGGCGCCAACAATTACCTTCCCTGCCGGAGGTACATTTGACGTAACACTAGCTGCCACCACTGCACTCGGATGTTATGACATCCATACCGAAACCAACTACATTTATGTAGAAGACCTCCCAGTTGCTTCTTTTGAATCGCCTCTTTCAGTATTTACTCAAGAAGCACAGTATGTCATGTTTAGCAACCTTTCACTTGGTGCTACAAACTATGTTTGGGATTTCGGAGATGGGCAATTTGCCTATGATTTTGAGCCATCACATGTATTCCAAAATACCATGAACGGTTATACAATTACCTTAACCGCACTCACCGACCTACAATGTGCTGACGCAACTACTGTGAGTATTGGATACCAATACAATGAATTGGTTTACATACCAAATACCTTTACTCCTGATGGCGATCTCAATAACCAAATTTTCTGTCCGGTATTTTTCTCTGGCTATGACCCTGCCAACTATGAACTCACTATTTATAATCGTTGGGGTGAGGTCATTTTTGAAAGTCATAACGCTCAGGTTGGCTGGGACGGCACCTACGGCCCTGATGCCATTGATGCACCAATTGGCCTGTACCAATACCGCATTGTCTACAAAAATCCAGACCTCGATGAGCGCAAACTCATCACCGGCCACGTGAACTTGCTGCGCTAATCCTAGATAAAGTCCTATCTTTGAAGCTGACCTGCCGATCAGCTCATGAAAGAACGCAGTTTTTATGCCAACCTATTTTTTTCTTTGGGTCTCAACCTATTGGTGAAACCTGCGGCCATCTTTATCATAGATGCTGCCGTTCAAAATGAAGTAGGCCCTCAATATGGTTTATATTTTGCGATTTTCAATCTGAGTTTAATACTCTCAATTTTATTTGATTTCGGAGTCAATAACCTCAGCACCAAGCTTGCCGCTCAAAACATTGATGCAGCAAAGCAGCAGTTCAGTAGCATTTTCATTTTTAGGTTCGGCTTGATGTTATTTTATGTTGGGGGGCTATCCTGCATTCATCTTTTTTTAAAACTAAGCTGGAACGACTATAAATTGATCTTACTATTAGGCCTGAATCAATTTTTAATTGCCAATATCGCCTATTTCAGAAGTTTCTTTGCCGGGATGCATTGGTTTCGTTTGGATGCCTTTTTTAGTGTCCTCGATCGTTTGTTGTTGATTTTCTCAATGGGTTATATTCTTTACATATACCCTGATGGATTCAAGCTTGTTGATATTCAAATGTATGCTAGCTTGCAGTTTGCTGGCTACTTGCTCACATTTTTATGGGCCGGATTGATGCTTTTCAAAAGCATTCAACCACCACTTCAACTTCCTAATTGGCAATTGATAAAAACACTCGTAACAACAGCTTTCCCATATGCACTGCTCATTGTACTAATGATGCTTTATACAAGAAGTGATGCCATTTTACTTGGCTGGTTAGCTGGGATCGAGCATGCCAGTTATTATGCCCAAGCCTTTCGACTTATTGATGCACTTTACATGTTTGCAATGGTATTTGCCGGACTCCTTTTGCCCATGTTTGCAAGATCATTGCACCGCGCATCTCATAATGATATTCAGGTGCTGACCCAACAAGCCAGTAAATTATTGCTTGGGGCAAGCATTGTTTTTATTGTATTCGTGTTTTTTCACGGTAGTTTTTTTCTTGATATTATTTATCCCCAAAATAGAGTTTGGCTAAGTGATATTTTATTGCTTCTGAGTTTTGCTTTTTTCGGTTTGGCGAGCAATTTGATTTACGGGTCGCTGCTCACTGCCAATGGGTCGCTAAAGCTACTCAATAAAATTTCGGCTATCGGTGTGGTGCTCAATATTAGTCTAAATATTTGGCTGCTTCGTGAGTTTGCTTTATTTGGTTCGACAATAACCGCTTTAGTAGCCGCTCTCACACAATTATTAATGGCTGCTATTCAACGTTTCTATTGCTACAAACTATTTAATATTCGAATTTCTGGCAGACTCCTATTGCAATTTGCAATGCTTTTCATTTTGCTTTCCGGCTGGTATTTAATTGTTGCATTTAGCCCAATTGGTTACTCGCTGGGTAGAGGCACATTAATCATCCTCGACGTTATTGCAAGTTTTTGTATCATGGCACTTTTGCGTTTCATTGATATAAAAGAACTACTCAAACTATTGCAAAATCGCGATGCCATGAAATAAATATGGAATTTCGCAGTTAATGTCATAGCTTTGAAAAAAATTTGAGGACTCACTACGCATTATGGAAAATCAAAACCTAACCGAACAGCGCAACGCACTACTACTATTCCTTTGGAATAACCGAAAATCTCTCGTTTTATTTACTGGTGCTGCAGCTGTTATCTCCATTATTGTTTCTTTTTTAATAACACCTCTTTTTCTTTCTACTGCCATCGTTTTTCCTGCAGCATCAAGTAACGTTTCCTTTTCTGAACAACGCAACGTAAAAGCAGCAGCTATGGACTTTGGCGAAGAAGAACAAGCAGAACAACTCGTACAGATTTTATCTTCCTCGCGCATCAGAGACCGTATTGTCAAGAAATATGATTTGTTTGCAGCTTATGACATCGAGAAGACCGATCCCAACAAAAATTACAAACTCAACAAGGCTTATAACGAGCACTTTTCCTATGCTCGTACGCGCTATGGCTCAATACAAATAGATGTATTAGATGAAAGCCCGCAGCGCGCCGCTAATATGGCAAATGATATCGTAGACCTCATTGACACCATTAAAAATGAAATGATCCGCGAACGCACCTTGCCTGCTTTTCAAATCAACTTGCGTAAAAAGCAACAAATGGAAAAAGAACGCGACTCAATCCTGAGTAAACTTGAGTCTCTTGCTGCATTAGGAGTTTTGCCTAATGATGCGCGTGCCACCCTTTACCAAGCGCTAGTCGACTCCAAAAGCCCGGCTGAAAAAGAAGAAATCCGTAAAAAAATTGAACTCAATAACAAATACGGGTCAATTTACGACGGACTAGAATACCAACGCAACGAAAAAATTGTCAAAATTGAAGATTTCCGTGTTTCATACGAACAAGCTGAATCTGATGCCAATGCCAACTTTACCCACAAATTTGTGGTAGAACGCGCTGTGGTAGCTGACCGTAAAGAAAAACCAAAACGCATGATCATTGTATTAGTGGCCACGGTTGGCGGATTCTTATTTGGATTGTTCTTCCTATTGATCAGACAACGCATTGCAGAGCTCAAACTGAATGCCTAAATGGTGAAAACCAAAACGCTCCTTGTTGCCGTTTCTCTGCTTGGTTTCTTAGCCATAAGTGCTTTGTTGATCTGGCAAGACCTTGCTGTTTTGACATTATTTCCACTTGGTTTTTTAGGGATTTACTTTGCTTTGTTCGAAACTGAAAAACTCTTTTTGAGTTTGGCATTTCTAACACCCCTTTCCATCAACATTGAGGAATACACCCAATCTTTTGGCCTTTTTGTACCAACAGAACCGTTATTATTTGGGCTCATGCTGTGGCTCAGCGCACTTCAAATCAAACGCGCCTTTTTGCCTTCTCATATTTGGAAGCAACCACTGATTTGGGCAGTGATTATCTACATTTCATGGCTTTTGGTTTCAGCAATTGCGAGTACCCATCCGATTGTTTCCTTAAAATTCATCTTGGCCAGATTGTGGTTTGTTATTCCAATTCTATTTTTTGGCAGCTACTTCTTTCAAAAACGTCAAAATAGATTTGCTTTTATATGGCTTTTTATTGTGGCTAGTGTTGTGGTCATACTCTACACTTTAGTGCATCATTCCATGTATGGTTTTGGAGAAAAAGAAGGGCACTGGGTCATGTCTCCATTTTTCAAAGACCATACCATTTACGGTGCCATTGTGGCTTTGATTTTACCTTTGGCTGTTGGATTATATCTCTACAAAAAACACCATCCCTTACTTCAACTCACGTTGCTTAGCTTGATTACAATCATACTCATTGGTCTTATTTTATCTTATACCAGAGCTGCTTGGCTCAGTGTTATCGGGAGTATCGGCATCGCTGTAATTCTGTATTACAAAATTTCTTGGAAACCCATTGCCGGAATTGGTGTATTGGCTCTGTTGGTTGTGCTATATAGATGGGATAACATCCAAATGGAATTAGAACGAAACAAATACGAGCATACAACAGAAGCTTTTGACGAACGGCTACAAAGCGCTGCCAATATTTCGACAGATGCCTCAAATCTCGAACGGATCAATCGATGGAGTTGCGCCATAGAAATGTTCAAAAAACGACCAATCATTGGTTATGGTCCGGGTACTTATGCTTTTGAATACGCTCCATTTCAAAGACCTGAAAACCTCACCATCATTTCTACAAATTTTGGTGATATGGGAAATGCACATAGCGAATATCTTGGTGCCTTGGCTGAAACGGGTAGTATTGGGCTTCTGACCTTTTTGGGGCTCGTGTTTTGTATTTTTTATACTGGCATTCAATTATACCATCGCATCTCCCCTGCATATAAAGAAGATCGCATTTTTGTTTTGAGTACCATTATGGCGTTGAGCACTTATTTTATTCATGCGTTCTTGAATAACTACCTCGATACGGACAAAGCTGCTGTACCCATCTGGGCAATTTGTGCGATGTGGCTGGTTTATGACACAGAAGTTGGTCCTGTTAGCGGCCAATCCAAAGCGAAGGATTAAGAGTAACGGGGTTCACTCCGACAACTTGGTGTACTTCAAAATGACAAATTGAAACGCCTCCATCGTTGAGTAAAGATCCGATTGCTTGTTTTGTATTCACCTTACTGCCAACACTCACATAAGTTTCGGCTAAATTCCCATATACGGTGCGGTAAGCGCCATGTTTAATAATGACCACCTTTCCTGCTCCGGGTACCGAGAAAACTGTTGTCACCTCTCCTTCGAAGACAGCACGCACCCTCGAGCCACGATTACAGGTAATATCAATACCATTGTTGTTCCATTCTACGCCACTCAAAGTTGGGTGGTAATTGCGTCCAAAACGTTCGGTAACACTACCGTTATCTACAGGCCAAGGCAAGCGCCCGCGGTTGGCTTCAAAACTTCTACCGATAGCAGCGCCCTCTGTAGAAACCGGAGTAGCAACTACTTTTGGAGCTGGCGTTGCTGCGGTGGTCGGTTTGGATCCACCTGACTTTGGAGCTGTAGCTGTCTGATTGGCATTGTTTGTTGAAGTTTGATCTGCCGGTTTAGGTTTAGCAGCATTGGCCTTTGCCAATTCGGCCTGACGCGCTGCCTCTCTGGCCTTCTCTCTGGCAATGTCTGCTCTGATTGCTGCATCAATTTGCTTTTTCAGTTGGATTTTTTTCTTTTCGTCCTCCTTCAATTGGGCTATGAGCGCCTGTTCTTCTTTTTTAAATTTCTCGTAAGACTTTTCTTTCTTGAATTTATCCTTTTCGATGGCTGCCCTTTCTTGTTTTTTCTCCTCTAAAGCCAATTCTTTGATCTGCTTTTCATCCTCAATTTGATTGATTTCTTTTGAAATAAGATCCTGATGTTGCTTGATCAAGGCCACTTGCTTTTGCTGTATGGCAGCAACCTTTTTTAAGTAGCGATTGCGTCTGAGCGCTTCATTGTAGTCATTAGATGACAACAAAAACATCGCTTTGTTATAGTTGCCACGGTGCTTGTATGCATACAAAAACATTTTGCGATACTGCTGTTTAAGTTGTTGTAAGCGGGTCTTGAGTCTTTTGACCTCCATCTTTTTTTGAACCATTTTAATTTCGGCACTACGAACTTGGTTGTCAAATAAATGCACCAAAGCTTCGCGTGTCTTGATCTGGTTTTCGATGAGTCTGATTTCGTTGAGCGATGCCTGACTATTGTTTTTGACCTTCGTGAGCAACTTTTTTGTATTGGAAATACGCTTCTCCAACTTCTGTTGTTCTTTTTTAAGTTGCTGTTGGTCTTGCTGTGCAAAGGCTGTCGAAGACAACAACAAAAGCAAAAATATTCTAATCACATTTTTCATAACTTTCTGGTATGACGATGATTAACTCTTGGGGTTCATTCACTTCAACCTTATCATAGAACAGCACTAAAATCATAGATTTTTTTGGCGTTTGTATGGTGATTTTGACTTGAAGTGGAATATCAAACGCTGCTATAGCTTGCCTTTCGACATATTCAACGATTACTTCAGTTGAATCCTCTATGCTTAAAATGCGAGTCTGTTTGAGGTGTAGGGCATCTGGTGTTAGTTGGTATTGTATCATGAGATCAGCGCGTTGCTTTCTCTCGGGTTTTTTGCGGTCGCGTTTTTTGTGCGTGGAAATACTGTAATGAAAGGGGTCGTTATCGACAAAATACTTTTGATCAGGATGATAATCTAGGGGTTTTCCCAATATGATTTCTTCCAAGTTTTCATAGCTAAAGTCGACACCAAACATTTCTTTAAGATAATCCAATGAGGTAACCGAATAACAGCGGTCTCGCTTATTGACAACGCTTACAGAGTCTTTGGTTACCATTGCCGTAACAACCGGTATTTTCGCATAAGTAATAATGGCGTTAACCGCACTATCAGCAACAATTTTCAAAGATGTTTTGAGTGAAACCTCTTTGTCTCCCTCTTGATAAGTGACATTCAATTTCGAATAAAAAGTATTTGGCTCAAGCTGAGACAAGCTGTCTACTCTGTCGATGAGTTCTTTATCTTTTAATTTGGGAAGTTTAGTTAATGCAGTATTTTGCGTCATTGTTTCCCCTGACTTACACGCAGCTGTCAGAAGCAACAAGAACGAAAATAAGATCAATTTAAAGTGCTTTAACATAGTTTTTCGTTTCTATTTTTTCGTTCAATCGGATGCTTCCATCTCCAAATTCTTTTGCGCGTTGCCAACTTTGTAATGCTTCATTTTTGGCACCAATTTTAAATTGAAAATCACCGAGCAATTCGAGGTAGCTAGAAGAGTGCAGTAGATTTGTATTGTTAATGGTTTGCAAAAGTTGCAGTCCTTGTTGGAAATTTTCACTCTGAAAATAAGCGAATGCTTCCTCCTGTTTATACAAATCGTTGGTAGGGGCTTGTTGTCTTAATTCTTGAATTCGGGCCATTGCACTATTCAATTCTATTTGATGCAATAAAAGTTGGTGAATGTATTGTAGCTCAACCGCCGGATTAGATTTACTCTGATCAAGCGCATTTTTAAAATATCCCAGGCCTTCGGTGGTCTGACCAAGCCCCAACATTGCAGTGCCGCGCTGAACCCAAACCTCAGCTAAAAGACCCGGATCATTAACTAGCACGTTGGCACATAAATCTAGGTTTTCTAACGCTAACTGAAAATTTAATGCCCGATTGGCTGCTAGTGCTATGAAGAAATAGGGTAAAGGCTGATTAGGAAAAATAAGTGCTGCTTCTTTGGCATCTTTTTCCAAGGAAGACCATTTTTGGACTTCAAATTCCAATAGTAAAATCTGATTCCAGACTGGATATAAATTAGGATCTATTTTTACTGTTTGTTGATAGGCAGCAATTGCTTTTGGCAAGGATCCTGCTTTGTAATAATAATCGCCAGCAATAGAATGGGATTTGGCTTCGTTCGGAAAAGTTTCGGTCATGTAGTTGACCAAAGGCTCAAGACTAGTGTCTGGGGTTTGTTGCTCATTGAGTAACATGATCAAAATGTTCATTTTTTGATCCAAACTTGGGCCTTCAGCCAAGATGCCAGCATGCATGTATTTTTTTCCCTGCATGCGATCACCAGAGCGGTACAACATTTCGCCATACATTAATGAGGCCACGCCATTGCTTGGGTCTGCAACTACTAAATCTTTGAGGATTTCAAATCCTTTTTTGTAATTCTGGGTCTTGAAATAATAATCGACCAAGTTGGCTAATATACTAGGTTCTTGAGGAAAATCGTTTCTTGCTGTTTCTAAAAGCAGTAGCGCTTCCTTTTCTTTGCCCATTTGACCATACAACTTGAATTTTTCAAGGACTGTATTTGGATTTGCACCCATCGCTTGTTCCATTTTTTGAATCAAGGCCAATGATTTGGCAGGTTTTTGAAGTTGCTGATAAGCTTGTAAACCACCGCTATAATAATCCAGATTCATTGGGTCGACTTTCAACAATGCTTCAAAAACTTCGGCGGCCTCGGTGAACTTTCCCATCTGACTATACATGAAAGCTAATTCGCGTTTGTAGTGCAGGTTTTTGGGATCAAGGGCCGCAGCTTGCTCTGTATGGTATACAGCCTCTGCATATTTTTCTTGTTTCAAGTAGGTCTCAAACATAGCGAAATGCAAAGCGGCATCTTTCGGGTTTTGTTGCAAACAAATTTTGAATGCCGCAAGTGCTTCTTCGTGTTGCTCATTGAGCATGGCTCTGACACCGGTATGAAATTGTTTGATGTAGGCGGTATCAGTTACTACAGGGGCTTGTGGCGCCTTGCAAGCAACAACTATGAGTAAAACAAAAATTACAGAAAGTCTATTCATGAACGCTGCTAAAATCTCCAAGGCTGAGGTCTTTGAAACGACCCGTATATTGCGCATTAGAACCAATCATGGCACCACTTATTAACGCTTTTTTGATTTGGGTTTTTTCACCGACAATACTATTACTGACAACAGCATCTGTTATTGTCGTTCCGGCACCAATTGAAACATGTGGGCCCACAACAGAGCGAATGATTTGAACACCAGGGCCAATATAGCATGGCTGTATGACAACACTTTCAGTTATTTCATCAGCGTACTGCTGCAAGCGCCCAGCCTCTTGGTCATGTTCAAGCACGCGTTGGTTTGTTTCGACAGTTACCTCTTTATTACCGCAATCGAGCCATTCATCAACGGTGCCAGGCTTGAAAGCAACACCCGCCTCAGTGAGTCTGCGCAAAGCGTCTGGCAACTGGTACTCTCCACTTTTAATAACTTGATGCTCAATGAGGTACTCGAGTTCGGCACGCAAACGGGCGCCATCTTTGAAATAATAAATCCCAATCATGGCTAAGTCAGAAACAAAAGTTTGTGGTTTCTCGACAAAATCGATGATATGGCCTTGATCGTTGAGCTTTACAACACCAAATGCACTCGGGTCTTCAATTTGTTTCACCCATAAAATCCCTTCATCTTCTTGAGAAATTTTAAAATCGGCCTTGAAAAGCGTGTCGGCAAACGCAACCACAACAGGGCCTTCCAATTTTTCAGCGGCACATAAAACAGCATGAGCAGTTCCTAGAGGTTGAAGCTGGTAATGAATGGAGCCCTTTGCTCCTAAGCGCTCGGCAACGGCTAGCAACTCTTTTTCAACTGCTTCTCCAAATTCACCAACCACAAATGCAATTTCATCTATCGGTTCGGCACAAACTCGGGCAATGTCAGCCACCAAACGGTGAACAATAGGAATGCCACCCACTGGCACAAGTGGTTTAGGTATGGTTAAGGTGTGTGGTCTGAGTCTGCTACCGCGACCCGCCATCGGGACAACTACTTTCATTTGAATTATTTTAGACCCGTACTTCCAAAGCCGCCTTCGCCGCGTTCAGAGGTTCCGAGTTCAGTAACTGGAATTAAATTTACTTTTTCAACCTTGCAAAAAACCAACTGAGCAATGCGCTCTCCATCTTCAATGGTAACGGTTTCAGAGGATAAATTGACAAGAATGACGCCAACTTCACCACGGTAATCTGCGTCAATGGTTCCGGGTGTGTTAAGGACAGTCAGGCCTTTTTTTAGCGCCAAACCACTTCGAGGACGAACTTGGCACTCAATTGCTGGATCCATTTCTAAAAACAAACCAGTTTTTATCAAGGCACGCTGCATGGGGGCCAAACTAATGGGATCAGACAAAACGGCCCGGACATCCATTCCGGAAGCACCTGGGGTTTGGTAAGCAGGCATTTCATGATGCCCTTGATTAATGATTCTTACTTCATTGAAACTCATCTTTCAAAAATAAAGTAATTCTCAACGCTAATTTTGGCTGTTTTCTAGGATTAATCAACAGCTTACTATGGACAACATCCTTAGTTTTTAAGCTCAATTGCTTACTTTTGTTCAACAATTCAGTGATTATGTTAGAAATTCAGCGCATCAGACAAGAAAAGGACGCAATTATTGCGGGATTAGCCAAAAGAAATATAGATGCAAGTAGTACCCTTGAAGAAGTTTTAGCCCTAGACCAAAAATGGAGAACAGCTAAAACAGCCCTTGATACACTTGCTGCTGAAATGAATCAAATTGCCAAATCGATTGGTGAACTTTTCAAAGCTGGAAAACAAGCCGAGGCGACTGAATTAAAAGCACAAACTACTGTGCTCAAAACCAAAGAAGCTGCACTCAAAGACGAGGTCAATTTGCTTGAAGAAAATCTTCAAAAATTGCTTTATACCTTGCCAAATGTACCCCATGAGATGGTGGTAAAAGGCAAAGATGCCAACGACAATCAAACCGTTCACGAAGCAGGTCATATTCCAACTTTCGATTTTGAAGCCCAGGCACACTGGGATCTCGCTAAAAAATATAAACTCATTGACTTTGAATTAGGTGTAAAAGTTACTGGTGCAGGTTTTCCGTTTTACCGCGGTAAAGGTGCCCGTTTGCAACGCGCCCTGATTCAATTTTTTCTAGATGAGGCTATCGAAGCTGGTTACGAAGAATTCATATCACCTCATGTGGTCAATGAAGCAAGTGGCTACGGAACAGGGCAACTTCCTGACAAAGAAGGGCAAATGTACTACATCAAAGAAGATGATCTTTACATGATCCCAACAGCCGAGGTTCCTTTGACCAATATTTACCGAGATGTCATTCTTCCTGGACCAGATTTTTCAATCAAAATGTGTGGTTACACGCCATGTTTTAGACGCGAAGCAGGTTCTTACGGGAAAGATGTTCGTGGCTTGAACCGCTTGCATCAATTCGATAAGGTTGAAATTGTCCGAGTAGAACATCCAGACAACACCCAAAAAGCGCTTGATGACATGATTGCTCATGTTTCTAACTTACTAAATAAACTAGAATTGCCATATCGCATTTTACGCTTGTGTGGTGGCGATATGGGTTTTGCATCTGCCATGACTTATGATTTTGAGGTCTATTCAGCAGCCCAAGAAAAATGGTTAGAGGTCAGTTCGGTATCGCGCTTTGATACATTTCAATCCAATCGCTTGAAATTACGCTTCAAAGACGACAAGAAAACCACGCTTTGTCATACCTTAAACGGTTCTGCATTGGCATTGCCTCGTATTTTAGCGGCATTGCTTGAAAACCATCAGACTGCAAATGGCATTGCCATACCAAAAGCAATTCAAGCATACACTGGTTTTAGTGTCATTGAATAACAATTCTTACGCTAAAATTGCGTTAAAGAAGGGCCTGTGCCCATGAAACCAATACTCAAAAGGTTCATTTTCTTTTTTGCATGTTCCTTGATGGTTCATGGTTTTGCGCATGCGCAATCCAATCGGAAGTATATTGCACTTGCACCAAACTTGAACAAGCAATTCCTTGATAGCCAAGCTATTTATTTGCCATCTATTGCATTTTATGCAGATGCGCATTTTCAAAATTGCATTCCAATTGCACCCGAGCAATATCACCTAGAAACAAACAACAACCTTTTTTCATGGCTTATTGCGCCTTCAGACACCATTTATATCGGGTTTCAAGTTTTTCCGTTTCGGCTCGAGCAAACCTGGCAACCGTATCCGTTACAAATCAATCCAATAGACTATGCTGCTGCTGAACGGGCCAAGTTTCAAATAACCACTGCCAACCCACAAGATCTTTTTGGTGGCAACAGCATTCAGAAGAACGGCAGCTTATCCAGAGGGATTGGTTTTGGAAACAACCAAAGTCTTGGCCTACAATCAGCTTTGAACCTACAACTTAGCGGCCAACTTACTTCAAATTTAATGTTGACTGCCGCTCTTTCAGATGCCAATATTCCATTACAAGCATCCGGTAGCACCAATCAGCTCAAAGAATTTGACCAAGTTTTCATACAAGTTCATAATGAGCAACTGAAAATCATCGCTGGTGATTTTTGGCTCCAAAACCCCACTTACAGTGACTTCATGGTCTATAAAAAAAGAGGGCAAGGACTCACTGGAGCTTATCAATGGAAAGTAAAAAATGGTCAATTTTACACGCAAACCACAGCCGGACTCTCTAAAGGTAAATTTCAAAGACAAATCATTCAAGGGAAAGAAGCAGTTCAAGGCCCTTACAGGCTTACAGGTGCCAATAATGAGCCATATATCACGGTATTATCTGGAACCGAAAAGATATACATCGACGGCAAGTTACTTACCAGAGGGCAAGAATACGATTACATCATTGATTATAATACGGCAGAGCTTACTTTTACTTCGCGCAATCTGATCACAAAAGACGTTCGTATTGTGGCAGAGTTCCAATATGCCGATCAAAATTACAGCCGTAGCCTGCTGCAGCACATGAGTCGATACGACAATAAAAAACTTCAGGTTTGGGTTGGTGCCTATCAAGAACAAGACCTGAAAAACCAACCCCTGCAACAAATTTTGACCAACGAGCAAAAGCTCATCCTGAGTCAAGTAGGAGATCAATTGAATACGGCAGCTGTCCCGGGCTATGAAAATGTAGGATTTTTAGAAAATGCCAATATGTATCAACTCATTGATTCACTTGGCTACGACAGTGTTTTTGTATTGAGCGCTAATCCGCAAGTGGCTATTTATCGCTGTACATTTACACAAGTTGGCGCACAACAAGGAGACTACATCCTTGCCGGTATCAATGCCTCAGGAGCCTATTATGAGTGGGTAAAACCCGAAAACGGAATTTCTCAAGGCAACTATGCTCCCATTCGTAAAGTAGAACCTCCCCAAAGAAAACAAATGCTCAGTTCAGGTATTTCATATAACTTGACGCCCAAATGGAAAGTATTTACCGAAAATACACTCAGTGAAAATGACCTCAATTTGTATTCTAAATTGAGCGACAACAACAATTTGGGATTCGCATCAAAAGGAGGCATCCAATATAGCCAAGAAAAAACGAAGGATAGCATCATACGGCTCAGAGAAAGCGCCATCAATTATACTTTTCTAGGCAAGCAATTTGTCCCCATTGAGCAATTTAGGGCCGTTGAGTTTGATAGAGATTGGAATATCAGAGGTCAAAACCTGAAAGGTCAACAACTTCAACTCGAGTTTGTCCAAAAATGGAACAATAGTCAAAAAGGAAGTACCCAAATTAAACTGGAAAACTTCTCCATAGATACTGCTTTCAGAGGCTATAAATGTGCTACCGATGGTTCATGGAAACACAAAGGCTGGCAGGCAAAATGGGATGGATTTGCCATGCAGAGTCAACAAGGTGCACAGCAAAATAGTTTTATTCGGCATAGAGCAAAATTCAGTAAACAATTAGGTGCATTCCAACTTGGCTTCAACGATGACCACGAATGGAATGTATTTAAAGTTCAGCAAGTTTTTAGTACGCAATCTTATCAATTCTATGATGCACAAAGCTACTTGAGTTTCCAACCTAAAAAAGGTCTCGAACTCAAAGTATTCTACCGCGAACGCTATGATTGGCGTAATGATAACAGCATGCTTCGTGAAGCAGCAAAAGCCAGAACAAGTGGCTTAGAACTCAAATGGGATAGCCATCCGAAACATCAACTTCAGGCTATTCTAGGAACGCGGCAACTTTTTATAATTGATTCACTACTCATTGATCAAAGCCCCGAAAACAGCGCTGTAGGACGTTTTGATTACAATGGGAAATTTCTTAAAAATGCGTTGGTTATCAATACGTTCTATGAATTAGGTTCGGGTCTTGAGCAAAAACGGCGTTTTCAATACTTACGTGTGAACGATGGGCAAGGCGTCTATGCATGGATAGATTATAACAATGATGGCATCAAAGATCTCAACGAATTTGAAATAGCGCAATACGTAGACCAAGCGCAATACATTCGCATTTTTGTACCAAGTACAGATTACGCTACTGTCTATGCCAATGAATGGAATCAAAGCGTGCTTTGGCGCCCTGAACAAATTTGGCGCAATCGAACCGGGATTTTAGGGATCCTTGCAAAATTTTCAAACCAGACAAAAATTCGGGTTCAGCGCAAGTTAAGTGAAGCCAATCTGCTACAATGGGTCAATCCTTTAGCAACACAAATTGCCGATAATTCATTGCTATTTGCTAATGCTCAACTCTCCAACTCTCTGTATTTTAACAGAAATGGACAACGTTTTTCTGCTGCCTATAATTGGAGTAACAATCAAATGAAAACGCTGCTTGCCAATGGTCAAGATGCCAAATTAAACCAACAACACCAACTCAATGTCCGTTTGAATTTAGGTGAGGCTTTTGCCCTTGAAAGCACCCTAAGTACAGGAAAAAATGCTGCGTTTGCAGATTATACAAGTGGTCGCAATTATGAATTAACAGTATCTGAATTCAAACCCCAGCTCATCTATCAAGACGAAAGTCGCTTGCGCTTAAATTTCATTGGTGGGCTCACTCAAAAAGTAAATAACCCCATTTATGGCCTTGAAAAAAGTTTAGCAAAATCGATTGAATTTTCATGGAAAATCAACAAATCAGAGCAATCGAGTGTAACCGGAAATGTCAAATACATTTATTTTAATTTCAGTGGCAATCAACAATCTGCAGTGGCCTATGAAATGCTCGAAGGATTAAGAGCCGGTTCTAACATAACTTGGGGGTTAAATTTTCAAAAAACACTTGGAAAAAACCTGCAATTGAGTTTACATTACAGCGGAAGATCAATGCAAGCTCAACGCATTATTCATACCGGAGGCATGGAATTAAGAGCTTTCTTTTAAGGTTACTTTTTAGAAAGCTCGCTCTGTACAAATGCCCTTGCCTGAAAATCTGTATTTACGAAATCTTCGTACTGCGGATTGCCAATATTGGTAATGCTTTGCATACAATACTCATTGAGTTGGCCAATCTCTAGAAAAGAAATTTTTCGATCTAAAAATGCTGCAACAGCCTCTTCATTTGCTGCGTTTAACGCACAAGCTGCTGTTCCTTGCGCATTCATGGCCTGATAAGCAAGATCCAAATTTTTAAATACTTTTCGATCTGGTTGCTCGAAAGTAAGCTGCGGATAATCCATGAAATTGAAACGTGGAAAATCTGTTTTGAAACGTGCTGGATAAGTCAAGGCAAACTGGATTGGCAACTTCATGTCCGGCAGACCCATTTGTGCTTTCATGCTACCGTCTTCAAATTGCACCAAACTATGCACAATAGATTGCGGATGCACGATGACATCGATCTGCTCTGGTTGCAAACCAAAAAGCCATTTGGCTTCAATGACTTCCAATCCTTTATTCATTAAGCTAGCTGAATCTATGGTGATTTTTGCACCCATGCTCCAGTTGGGATGTTTGAGCGCTTGCTCTAGGGTGACGGTCTGAAGTTGTTCTAAACTATACCCTCGGAAAGGGCCTCCAGATGCGGTCAGGTATATCTTCTCAATTGGATTGTGAAATTCTCCGACCAAACACTGAAAAATGGCTGAATGTTCAGAATCTACAGGATAAATATTGACCCCTTTTTCTTTGGCCAATTTGGTAATGAGTTCGCCTGCTACTACTAATGTTTCTTTATTGGCCAAGGCAATGGTTTTACCTGCATTGATGGCATGAATGGTCGGCTTAAGACCTGCATAACCAACTAAAGCTGTTAGCACCGTATGCACTTCTGTTGACTCTACAACTTGACAAAGTGCTTCTTGACCCGCATAGACATGTATATCTGCTGACCAAAGCGCGTCTTTTACCTTTTGATACTGACTTTCGTCGGTTATCACAACAGAATTAGGTAAGAATTTCAAGGCTTGCTCAATGAGTAAATCGGCATTTTTACCAGCGGTTAATACCTGTAAATCAAAATAATCCGGGTAAGCTGCCAACACTTCTAGTGCTTGCGTTCCAATTGAACCAGTTGAGCCAAGTATGGCAATGCCTTTTTTCTCTTGCATAGACAAAGGTAACAATTGTACTTGAAGAAAGTTTGAATGAAAAAGGCGCCTTTCGGCGCCTTTTTTGAATTTAACTATAAGCCAAATAACTTTGATGCCTTCGGGTGTTTGTAAATGGCAAATGCTTGTAAAAGAATCGAAACGATAAGCAATCCCTGTGCAGTTGTCCATTCAATATTTTGACCGGTAAGAGCAGATTTACTTAAAATTGTGGAGCCCCAAGCAGCAAAATTCACTAGTAATACAATTATCCAAAATAGCCATTTCCAAAGTTTACGCTCCGGATCTAGAAATAAAAAGCTACTTGAACAAAGCCCGGTAATAATTATACCGAAAACTATTAAAAATGCTCGAGAATTAGCATCATAAGGCAAATTATAGGACCCCATTGCTTCGGTAAAATCCATGAAAGCTAACTCAATCAAACTCAAATTATATGTTGTATGAATGGGTAAAAAGAGTAGAATGGAAGGCACTACCAACGCTAGAATTAAAAATTTTAGATTCATGTGATTTAGTTATTTAAATATGACATATGATATTGGTGATTGAGAACGGCTGTTTAATAAGTTGAGGTATATACAAGTTTTCCTTGCTGATCAAACTCTTTGTAAATTCCAGCTCTGTTGCCATTGGAATAATTACCTACCGTACGTAGCTTACCATTATCAAAAAAAGTTTTATTCATCCCCGTCTGTTGGCCATTTATGTATGAAGCTATTTCCTTTAGCTTCCCATTCTCATGGTAAGATTTAAAAGTGCCTACCCTCATCCCGTTTTTATATTCAGATATTTCTCTTGGTTTTCCATCTTCAAAAAAAGATTTCTCTATTCCGGATTTTTCTCCATCTACATACAGAACAGAATATTTTAATTGCCCATTTTCAAAGTACGATTCATGTTTTCCATCTTTTTTACCCGCCGAAAAAACTTCTGCTCTTTCTACTTTTCCGTTTTCAAAATATTTTGTCCATTCTCCGTCCTTTTCATTATCGACAAAATTTCCTTTCTGTTTAGTTTGTCCCTTAGGATTGCGATAATACTCCAAATACTCGCCATTTTTCTTTCCTTCGTCATACTCACATG